>CALFUL010000010.1 GCA_937929935.1 uncultured Flavobacteriaceae bacterium
ATCGCCATAACCCACGGTAGTTAAGGTTACAATAGTCCAATAAATACTTCGGGGTATGCTTGTAAAACCAGCTTCTGCACTTTCTATCCAATACATAATCGTTCCCATGATTACAGAAAGTATCAGTACTACATATATAAATACTGCAATTTTTGCTCTACTGGCTTTCAAAGCTTTTGTGAGTTGTGATGCCTCGCCAATAAATTTCACCAGTTTTAAAATTCTAAAAATACGTAGCATTCTAAAAACACGTACAGCTAAAAGTACCTGAGACCCTGCAAAGAGGTATGATAGGTATAATGGTATGGTAGAGACAAAATCGACGATGCCATAAAAGCTGAAAATATATTTAAAAGGTTTTTTTATAGAGATAATTCTAGCAATGTATTCTACGGTAAAAAAGATGGTTACCCCCCATTCAAGATTTAAAAGTATGTCATGATATTTATCATCGATTTCTTTAACACTCTCTAACATAATTAGTACTATGCTTGCAAGAATGAGTAAAATTAAGATGATATCAAACCATTTACCCATGGGCGTATCAGCTTCATAAATGATTTCATGAAGTTTGTTTTTCCAGCCTTTACTTGGTTTATGACTTTTCAAAATTTACTTTTTAAAGTTCAATTATCTTTTTAACACGTCTTTTTCTTAAGTACGTTTCAATGATATGATTCGTGTTTGGATCACTTTTAACGGGTGTAATTATCGATTCTAAGATATGAATATTATTTACTTGATGGTTTAAATCATAATATCCCATACCCTTAAATTGTCCGTCTTTGATGAGAATGGCACTATATTCTCCAGTTTCACGCCCCGTATCAGTAAGAATGCGATTTTTAGAGGCAAGTGAATATGAACTTAAAGCTTTTGTGGCACGTTGGTTGTAATCACTAGCCGTTTCTTGTTGAATACAAGCCCCTTTGCAACCGCCTTCATCATACTTAGAACAATTAGTTTTAGCTACTGATAAGCCGTTTAATTTATCGCATAAATCAGATTCTTTACTTATTTTATATAATAAATTTTTGGCAGCAATTGTACTCGTGAAAGTGGTCACTAAACCTGTGCTACCTTTTGAATTTAAGGCAGCAGTATATAATTGTAAGTACCCATCTTCATTAGCTGTTTGATACAAACCATGGCTAAAAAGTTTAGGCTTAAGCCTTTGGTTGTACTTAGGTTTATTTCTTTTAAGTTCAGCATGTTCTTTGAGCAAAGCAACTAATTCGTTACCTGTTTTTTCAAAGCTTACTTTTTTGGTTTCTTTCTGAAGTTTTTTAGCGGTTTTTCCGCTTTTGGTAAAATGCTGATTTACTCTTTTTTTAATGTTAGTACTTTTTCCAATATAGATGATTTCTCCATCTTTATTATGCATGTAATAAACCCCCGTTTCAGACGGAAGCGAATCAACAATATCTAATTGTCTCGTAGAAAGTTCGCCAAGTGTTTCGGCTCTCATAACAGTTTTAATAATCGATTTGTCTAAATCTTTATTGAGTAAAAGCTTGAAGAGTTTTAAGGTGGCCAACGCATCACCATTAGCCCTATGCCGATCACTAACGGCTATACCTAAAGAGCGTACTAATTTGCCTAAACTATATGATTCAGCATCAGGTAATAATTTTTGAGATAACTCAACCGTGCATAAGGTTTTACGTTCAAAGTTATAACCTAATCGTCTGAATTCAGTGCGTAAAATACGATAGTCGAACTGTGCGTTGTGGGCAATGATAACGGTGTCTTTGGTAATTTCAACAATACGTTTTGCAACTTCATGAAACTTTGGTGCAGTACGTAACATCTTATTATTGATACCCGTTAATTTGACAACAAAAGGTTGAATATCTTTTTCAGGATTAACTAAAGAAATGAATTTGTCAACTACCTGATGACCATCAAATTTATGAATCGCAATTTCAGTGATTCCTTCTTCATTAAACTTTCCGCCTGTGGTTTCAATATCGAGAACTGCGTACATGTGGGGTTTTGATGTTATGTAAACCGTTTAGAATTTATTGGTAATTTCTTGCTCCAAAGATACTACTTCCAATGCGTATCATAGTACTACCTTCTTCAATGGCTATTTGATAATCGCCGCTCATGCCCATTGACAGTATTTTGATCGTATTTATTTTCTTTATCACAGCATCAAAGATTGATTTTAACTGACCAAATTCTTTACGTATTTGATCTTCATTGTTGGTGTAGGTAGCCATACCCATGAGCCCAACAATTTTTATATTTTCTAAGGTTGTAAATACTTCAGAGTCAATAATTTCATCCAGTTCAGTTTTATTTAATCCGAATTTAGTTTGCTCCTCGGCAATATGAATTTGAAGCAAACAATCAATTACGCGATTGTGTTTTAGCGCTTGCTTATTAATTTCTTTTAATAATTTAAAAGAATCGACCCCGTGAATTAAGGAGACAAACTCGGCCATATATTTTACTTTGTTGCGCTGCACATGACCTATCATATGCCACTCAATGTCTTTTGGCATGGTTTCCCATTTCTGGGTCATTTCTTGAATTTTATTTTCTCCAAAAATGCGTTGTCCAAAATCATAGGCCTCTTGAATAATTTCAATAGGTTTTGTTTTTGAAACAGCTACCAATGTAACCTTTTCAGGTATTTGGTTTTTTATAGCAAGTAAATTTTTAGCAATTGACATTTTAAACGTATTATCAGAGTTCATAAATGGCTATTCCGCTTCGTAGCTTTGGTTCAATATAAGTGCTTTTTGGCGGCATGATAAGGTCTGCGTCTGCAATGGCTTTTACCTCTTCAATAGTTGCGGGTATCATACCAAAACCTACGGTATATTTTCCTTTATCAATTTCATCTTTCATTTTCACAATATTGTGTTTGCCAAAACCATAGCCTAAGCGCTTGTCATTGCGTAAATCTTTGACTCCTAATATAGGTTCTAGAATTGTTTTAAAAAGTATTTGAGTATCGAGTTTACTTAACGCATCAGAATATTTGTACACCTTTTTTCTGAGATAGAGTGAGTAAAATTCTCCTTCTAAATACATACTAAAATGATTTTTTTTAGATGGTTTGTATAAAGTTGTACCTCGTTTTTCAATTCTGAAATGATAGTCTAATTTTATTAAAAATTCTTCTCTTGAAAGGTTGTTAAGGCCTTTAAACATTCGGTTGAACTCATAAATTTGAATTTCAGAATCAGGTATTAGATAACTCATGAAATAGTTATAGGGTTCAAAACCTGAATGCTCTATGTTCTTTTCTTTTTGATTTTTAGCTAAAAGAATTGATGACGCTGAGCGGTGGTGTCCGTCAGCAATGTAAAGACACTCTTTGTTCTTAAATTCATTGCTTAAAGCATCAATGGCTAATACATCAGAAACCACCCATAGTTTATGGGTAATCTTGTCAGGGGTTGTGAAAAAATACTCGGGCTCCTTTTGTTTTTGATGGTTGATGATTTTAGTAATTGATGCGCTGTCTTCATAGGTCATTAAAACCGGCTCGGCATTAAACTTAACCGTGTTGAGATAGTTTGCAAAAAGCGCTTCACGCTTTTGTATTGTATTTTCATGCTTTTTAATCACATTGTTTTCGTAATCAGCTACACTGGTGGCGCAAATGAGTCCGGTGCAATTATAGGTGTCACTAATAACTTGATAGAGGTAGAACGAGTTTTTTGCATCCTTTAAAAGAACATTATCTTCTAAAAATTCTAAATAACGACTATGCACCAATTGAAAACGCTCATGGCCTTTAACGGTTTTAGAATATTTAAAACCAGGATTTAGAATGTGTAGAAATGAAAACGGATTAAATGCAAGCGCTGCATTCAATTGTTTTCTAGAATAGGATTGGTATGATTTAGAAACAACGTTTGCAACCTTGTCTTTCGCTGGGCGTATTGCTTTGAAAGGTTTAATTATGGCCATTTGTTGTATTTTATAATATCAGATTTAATTTTTAAAAACAAGCTATAATTCTCAAGGCTAATTTTAATGCTTGCGTGCCTTGGTGTAGGCTTACAATTGGTGTTTTATCATGAACAATAGCATCAGCAAAGGATTCTAGCTCATCTTTGATAGCATTGTTTTGGTGTATTTCAGGGTTTTCAAAATAAATTTGCTTTTTAACCCCTTCAGCATTCTGCAAAATCATATCAAAATCTCCGGGTGTTTCAGGAGCATTTTTCATTTTAACCACTTCAACTTTTTTGTCTAAAAAATCTACTGAAATATAAGCGTCTTTCTGAAAGAATCGAGATTTACGCATATTTTTCAAAGAGATCCTACTTGCCGTTAAATTCGCCACGCATCCGTTTTTAAATTCAATTCGTGCATTGGCGATATCAGGCGAACTACTGATTACAGATACGCCGCTCGCATTAACCTTTTCAACCTCTGAATTAACAACGCTTAAAATGGCATCTAAATCGTGAATCATTAAGTCTAAAACAACGGGTACATCAGTACCACGTGGGTTGAATTCTGCCAACCTGTGGGCTTCAATAAACATAGGTTGTTCTATGTTATCTTTCACAGCAGTAAATGCCGCATTAAAGCGTTCAACATGCCCCACTTGACCTTTTACGTTATTCTTTTTTTCAAGAAGTAATAGTTCTTCAGCTTCTTCTAAGGTATTGGTAATGGGCTTTTCAATAAAAACATGACGCCCCTTATTCATTGCTTTTTTAGCACACTCAAAATGTGAGAGGGTTGGGGTAACAATAACAACAACATCAACTGCATCAATAAGCGTATTCATGTTTTCAAAATACGTATACCCAAACTCTTGGGTCACATTTTTGGCATTTATGGGGTCTGCATCATAAAATCCGATCAATTCATATTTTTCTGATTCATTAAGAAGACGTAGATGAATTTTTCCTAAATGTCCGGCTCCCAGAACACCAACTTTGAGCATAGAATAAGTTTTTAACAAAAATACATAAATGGTTAAAGAATCTGCTTTAAGATTAAGATATACTTCGCTAAATTTGAAGATAAAATAAAACTTTTGAAAGACACGCTCAAGCATGTAGGCATGCGTAATAAGCTCGCAGAGATACTTAAAACCAAAGGCATTGAAAATGAGCAGGTTTTGAATGCTATTAAAACAATTCCGCGTCATTTATTTATGGATAGTAGTTTTGAAGGGCATGCATATCAAGACAAAGCTTTTCCTATAAGCGCAAATCAAACTATTTCACAACCTTATACAGTAGCGTTTCAAACAGAACTTTTAGAAATTCAACCCAATCATAAAGTTTTAGAAATAGGCACGGGTAGTGGGTATCAAACGGCTGTTCTTTTAAACCTGAATGCTAAGGTGTATACCATTGAAAGGCAGTTAGAGTTATATAAGAAAACCAGTATTTTTTTTAAAAAAATGGGGTACCGACCTAAAAAAGCAATCTTTGGTGATGGCTATAAAGGAATTCCTGAGGAGGCGCCTTTTGACAGTATTATTGTTACCGCTGGTGCGCCAGAAATACCACGTGCGCTTCTAGCACAACTTAAAGTAGGAGGTAGATTAGTAATTCCGGTTGGTCATGAAGAGCAAATCATGACTCTTATTGTGCGTAAATCTCAAAAGGAATTTGATAAAAAAGAATTAGGTTCTTTTAAGTTTGTACCCTTGCTTGCTGATAAGAATTAATTATTAAAATTCTTTTTTATTCTGGCCAGGTCACGCTTGTTATCACGGTCTTTAATAGACTCTCTTTTATCATAGAGTTTTTTACCTTTTGCCAAGGCAATATTCAATTTTGCTAACCCTCTTTCATTTAAAAATAAATTTAGAGGAACAATGGTAAGGCCTGAGGTAGCGACTTCTTTATGTAATTTTTTAAGCTCTTTTTTATTCAATAATAGTTTACGTTGGGCCTTAGGTTTGTGATTATAATGCGAGGCATGTGAATACAAATCAATATTCATGTTGATGATGAAAAGTTCGCCTTGTTCATTAAATTCACAGAAACTTTCTGAAATTGAAGCCTTACCTAATCGAATAGATTTAATTTCAGTACCGCCTAAAACAATGCCCGCCATATACTTATCAAGCAGCTCGTACTCGAATTTGGCTTTCTTATTTTTTATATTGATGTTCTTTTGAACCATGAAACAAAAGTAGCTACATTAACCAATAAAGTACAAAGAAACATAGATTTGCTTTACTATTTGAATTGAAAAATGGAAATTTGCATCATGAACAAAACCAGATATTTTATCAGATTGTGTTTGCTGATAAGTGTAATGATGTTTTCTTCTTGCACTGAAAAGAAAGTTAAAAAACTCGGTGCTCAAGAAATAATTGATAAGAGTATCGCCATATGTGGGGGGCAACTATTTGAATCAAACAAGGTAAGTTTTGAATTTAGAAAACGCGCCTACATCTCAGATTTCATTGAGAAAAAAGAGGTTTTAAGCCGCATAACCAAAACAGATTCGAGCGTAATTAGAGATGTTCGAAAGAATACAATATTTACACGTTTTGTAAATGATTCATTAGTGATTTTAACAGACTCTTTAGCCGGTGTTTATGCTAACTCTGTCAACTCAGTACATTATTTTTCAAAATTACCTTACGGACTAAATGATTCAGCTGTTCAAAAAGAATTAATAGGAGAGGTAACGCTTGATCAAAACAACTATTATAAAATTAAAGTGACCTTCAGTCAAGCAGATGGAGGCGATGATTTTGAAGATACTTATATATATTGGATAAATAAGAAGACGTTTAAACCAGATTTTTTAGGATACACATTCTTAACAGATGGCGGTGGCACCCGTTTTCGAGTGGCGTATAATGAACGTTACGTCAACGGAATACGCTTTGTAGATTATGAAAACTACAAACCTATTGATTCAGATGCTACTATTTTTAATGCTGATAGCCATTATTTAAAAAAAGGCTTGAAGTTATTATCTAAAATAGAATTAGAAAAAATTAGTGTTAATCAGGGCAATTACAACTAAAATGTAAGCGTTGAGAAGTTGCAATCTCATTTACTATTTGAACAATAAAAAGGCTGCCGTTATCATCATCACTCATGCTTTCATACTTTTCTTGGCCAATCATCTTATTGACAAAGTCAGGCGTGGTATTACTGTGCCCAACCACCAGTACGTTTCTATTTAAATTATCTACTTTGAACTGGTTTATATCAATGATTCTTGGGTCATAATATTCAACATCAATATTTAAATCAATTGATGTAGGAGCCGCAGTCATTGAGGTTCTTTGATAATCAGTGCTGTATATAGTATTAATCTGAGCGTCTTTTAAAATTTCGTTCCAATGCATGGCTCTACCCAAACCTTTTTGACTTAATTCAGGGTCATTATTGGCTGGATTGGTGCGATCTTTTTCAGCATGACGAATAAAATAAAAGGTTGAAACACCTTCTATTACAGCTTCTTTATTTTCTTCTGATTTATCATCTTTACAGCCCAAAAAGCTGACTACAAGAACAAGAAAAAAAATTTTTTTGAACGACTTCATAACGTTAGTTGTTGGTTTGTATAAAAACTATGTAAGTATTTTAACTAAAATTAATTAGAAATAGTGTGATAAACTGATTGTTTTTTGTTTTTTTTGCATATGTTCAAAAGTATCGCCCTAATTACTTTTTTTCTAGTCTTTTCTGTTGTCAGTGCTCAGCAAGCTCCTGAGTTACCCACAGATTTTAGACAACATACTTTGACCCAGTACAATTCAAGTATTGTAAATCCTGTATTTTCTTTAGACCGCAATAATCCGCAATCACTTTCAGTGTGGTCGCGATGGCAATGGCAAGATATTGATGCCAATCCAACCTCATTGTTCACAAATTATACTAGATCAATAAATGAAAAATCAGCCTTTGGGTTAAGCTTTTTTCAACATAATACTGGTGTTTTTTTCAATACAGGGGGTGCCGCGAATTATGCCTATGAGATTAAATTTAATTCTAAAGTAAGACTCTCACTAGGTACCAATATTTATGTATATAATAGAAAATTAGCCAATAATTTAACGGCCAATGATCTTGAGGTATTAGGTTTACCACTTCTTGGTACTGACTTAATAGTACAGGCAGCACCAGGTTTGAATCTAGCGATTAAGAACTTCTCGTTGAGTGTTACTTCAGAGAATCTAATTGATTACAATTTAGACGATAAAGAAGTAGTAACTGATTTTTCAGCAAAAACGTTATTTGTAATGGCTTCACATGATTTTCCTGTACGCTCTGTTGATTCAACCGCGTTTGTGCGACCAGCGGTGTATATGAAAACTATTCCAGGATTTGATAATCAGATAGGTGGTAATGTGCTATTTAGCAAAGAAAAGTATTGGTTACAGGCAGGATATAATACATATTACGGAGCTTCAGCTGGTATAGGAACCACCTTGTTTAATAGGTTGTCAGTAGGGGGTGTTGTAGAATTTGGATCGGGTTCTAAACAAGAAATAGATGATCTAACCTTTGAGATTGTTGCTTCTTATTTCATGGGTAATTCTGAAAAGAGAAGACGAAAAGTAATAAATGATTTTGATGATTTAGAAAAGAGCTTGGCAGAAGATGAGCGCAATCGCGAAGTCAAAATTCAAGAAGAATTAGATAAAGCTAAAGAACTTGTCAAAAATGAAAAAATCATTGAACCTGAAGAACAGGTTAAAGAAACTAATGAACAGCAGGCTAGGGTAGAAGAAGAGGTTGAACCAACGGTTGATGCCATTGAAACAGCCATTGAAACAGAATTAATAGATCCAGAAAAAGAATTAACCAAAAGAGAAAAAAGAAAAATTGCTGCACTTGAAAAATCTAGAAAAAAGGATTCAATAGCAGCAGTTGAAAGAGAATTAGAGCAATTACAACAAAGTGAGCAAGAAGCTGTACTTGATGCGCAGCAAGCTAAAATGAAAGAAGCTGCTGAATTACAAAGAATACGAGAAGAACAAGCTCAAGTTGATCAATTGAAGGCAGTAGAGGCTGCCAAAGCTAAAACGGCTAATTCTATTCTTCAGTTAGAAAAAGAAAAAGAAGTCATACAACAAAATGAGACAGAAGAGGTTATTGCGTCTAACGAAGAGGTAACTCCTTTACCTGGTGAAAAATATATTGAAGTTAAAGCTGAAGGTGATCTTGAGCCAGGGTATTATTTAATTGCCAATGTATTTGGTACTAAAAAGTACTTCAACCTCTTCATGAATGACCTAAGAAAGAAAGGCTTTAACCCAGGTTCTTTTGTGAGAAAAAGTAATAACTACAATCATGTTTATTTGAAGCGGTATAATACAATCAAAGAAATCAGACAAGCAAGAGCCAGTAAGTTTGATGGCAAGTATACCGCCATAACATGGATATTTAGAGTAAGAGGAAAGTAAAAAATTAAAACTTATTTTTTTAATTCGCTTTTCACTAAATGTTCAAGATAAACAAGGGTATTCAATAAATATTTGCGGTCTTGAGTCATGGTTGACATAGCAACTGCGCCTTGAATCATGGTATACAGTTGTTTCGCAAATTGAAGTGGCGTAACAGGTAATTTAAATTCTTCTTGGTTTACCCCGTTTTCAAATACCAATGCAATTTTTCCTTCAATGGTTTTGATGATTTCTGAAACTGCTGCGCTGAGTTGATGATTATTATGGCGCGCATCAACACCTATATTTAATACAGGGCATCCGCCAATAGGATGGGTAAATAATGAATAATTTTTATAAAACTTAAAAAGGCTTAAAATTTTATCTAATGCTTTTTCTTCAACACCTAAAACCTCATCAATTTTATCTAGTAAAAGATTACTATGGTTTTGAAAAGCTGATAATGCTAATGACTCTTTATTTTCAAAATTACCATAAATCGCACCTTTTGTTAATCCGGTAGCATTAGTTAGGTCACTCATACTGGTGCCAACATACCCATGTTTATTGAATATAGGGGCTACAGTTTTGATAATAAATGCGGTTGTGCGTTCAGCTTTTGTAGTCATTGGAGGTAATTAATTTACTACGAAGATATAAAGAATATATACTGTATGGTATAAACCAATTAAAAAATATAGGCACCTATTTCTCTTTCAAAATAGACACCTATATTTTTTAATTAAGAGATTTAGTCCTTCAGTTCATTTTGATTTCTAAAGACTAGCTGATTGTCAAAAGAATCTATTAATACAATACTCTCTGTTTTTATTTTTCCGCTTAAGAGTTCTTTTGATAATGCATTAAGCACTTCTTTTTGAATAGTTCTTTTTACTGGTCTTGCCCCGTATTGAGGGTCATAACCTTTCTTTGCCAAGTAGTTAATTGCTTCATCTGTGGCGTCAATAGTAATGTGTTGTTTAAGCAATCTTTTTTTCAATTGCTTGAGTTGTAGTTTTACAATTTTTGTGATATTACCCATATCTAAAGGTGTGAACATTATAGTATCATCTATCCTGTTTAAAAATTCAGGTCTAATAACTTTTTTCAATAGATTTAATACGCCACTTTTTGCAATTATAGTAGCACCATCAGTATTTGTTTTACTTTTAAATTGTTCTAGAATTAAATCACTTCCTAAGTTACTAGTCATGATAATGATGGTGTTCTTGAAATTAGCCACCCTACCTTTATTATCAGTCAATCGACCTTCATCTAGCACCTGCAAAAGAATGTTAAACGCATCAGGATGCGCTTTCTCAATTTCATCTAACAAGACAACAGAGTAGGGGCGCCTTCTTACCGCCTCGGTTAGTTGTCCGCCTTCATCATATCCTACATAACCAGGAGGGGCGCCAACCAAACGACTCACTGCATGACTTTCTTGATACTCACTCATATCAATGCGAGTTAAAGCATTTTCATCATCAAAAAGATAGGCTGCCAAGGTTTTGGCCAATTCTGTTTTTCCAACTCCTGTAGAACCCAGAAACAAAAAGGACCCTATAGGTCTATTCACATCTTGTAAGCCCGCTCGGCTTCTTCTGATGGCATCTGAAACAGCCTCAATAGCTTCGGTTTGACCAATTACCCTTTTTTGTAATATTTGTTCAAGTTCTAATAATTTTTCTCGCTCACTTTTAAGCATTTTGGTTACAGGTATTCCTGTCCACTTTGCAACAACTTCAGCAATATCATCACTGGTAACTTCTTCTTTTATAAGTTTTGATGAATGTTGTTGTGTTTGTAGGTCCTTTTGAAGAGTTTCTAAAGTAGCGTGAGCTTCCTTAATTTTTCCATATCTGAGTTCAGCAACCCTACCATAATCTCCGTTACGTTCAGCACGTTCAGCATCTAACTTATAATTTTCGATAGCCTGCTTTGTTTTTTGAATGGCTTCAACAATATTTTTCTCACTTTCCCATTGCGCAAATAATTCATTTCGTTCTTCTTTGAAATTTGCCAGGTCAGCATTTAAAGATTTTAATTTAGCAGGATCATTTTCTCTTTTAATTGCTTCAATTTCAATCTCAAATTGCATTATTTTTCGGTCTAAAACATCAAGATCTTCAGGTTTTGAATTGATTTCCATTCGCAATTTCGCAGCAGATTCATCAATGAGATCAATCGCTTTATCTGGCAAAAAACGATTGGTTATATACCGTTGTGAAAGTTCTACCGCAGCAATTACGGCTTCATCCTTTATACGAACTTTGTGATGGGTTTCATACTTTTCTTTAATGCCTCTAAGAATTGAAATTGCGCTTTCAGTATCGGGTTCATCAACCACTACTTTTTGAAATCTTCTTTCTAGAGCCTTATCCTTTTCAAAATATTTTTGATATTCATCAAGTGTTGTGGCACCAATGGCTCTAAGCTCTCCTCGAGCTAGAGCAGGTTTTAATATATTGGCAGCATCCATAGCACCTTGACCACCACCGGCCCCGACCAGGGTATGAATTTCATCAATGAATAAAACAATATTGCCATCAGAAGAGGTAACTTCTTTGATAACCGCTTTTAGTCGTTCTTCAAATTCGCCCTTAAATTTTGCACCTGCTATAAGAGCACCCATGTCAAGCGAATAGATGATTTTGTCTTTTAAATTTTCAGGAATATCGCCTTGAATAATACGATGCGCCAAACCTTCAGCAATGGCTGTTTTACCGGTTCCAGGTTCGCCTACGAGCATAGGATTATTCTTGGTTCGCCGTGATAATATTTGTAAAATTCGGCGTATTTCTTCATCACGGCCAATAACAGGATCTAATTTACCTTCATCAGCCAACTTATTAAGATTTCTGGCGTATTTGTCTAATGTATTATAGGTCTCTTCTGCACTTTGCGAGGTAACCTTACCGCCCTTTCGCAGTTCTTTAATTGCTGTTTTTAAATTCTTTTCAGTTACCCCTTGATCTTTTAATATTTGAGCGATTTTACTTTTTGATTTGAAAATAGCCAGAAAAAGATGCTCAATAGATACATATTCATCTTTCATTTTCTTGGCTAAAAGTATAGCGTCATTTAAGGTTTGATTCGCATTTTGCGCAAACATCATTGAACCACCGCTTACTTTCGGAAAGCTTTTTAATTCACTTTCTACTATTTGAAAAAGTAATGATGTATTTACGTCAAGCTTTTTTAGAAGAAAGGGCAAAACATTTTCATCAATTTCAATCATTGATTTAAATACATGTGCTAACTCGATCTGCTGATGCTCTAATTCTTGGGCCAAAAGCTGACTTTGTTGCAATACTTCTTGTGATTTTATAGTTAAATTATTAAAGTTCATCTAATACACGTTTACTTGTTTTTTATGATTAGGTCAATAACCTTACCAACAAATATTATGTGACAAAATGGCGCATAAGATTATTAAAATAAGGACATTTAGTCAGTTGTAAGTTTTTATATTTGTATCGACTTAAACAGTATACATAAAAAGTAAAGATGGGGTTATTAGGAAATATTTTTGGTCAAAAAAGCGATACCAACTCAAATGAGAAAAAGGCGTTACCATGGATCGCTTTAAGCACTGTAGATCAACTTGAAGATATTGCGAATAAATCTAAAGCAAAAACTCAAGTAATTTTTAAGCATTCTACCACTTGTGGTATTAGTAGAATGGTTATGAATATGTTTACTTCAAGCTATAATTTTTCTGAAAGTCAAATAGATCTATACTATTTAGACCTTCTTTCATTTAGAAGTGTATCAGATGAGGTTGGGTATAAATTTCAGGTTGTACATCAGTCTCCGCAACTTTTAGTGATAAGAAATGAAACAACCGTAGCACACGCCTCACATGGTGCTATAGCTGAAGTTGATTTAAATTCTTTTGTTTAAAATTTATTTAAAAAAAATAAAAATCCGATATCAAATGAGATATCGGATTTTTTTATAAGACTAGTTTTTAGGCTAAAATCGCTGTCTATAAATGATGTCTTTTATGTTTGCCTTTAATTGCTCACCAGCATCATATACCATTTGCTCATTGGTAGGAAATGGTAAGGCTTGCACTCTAATTAATTGCTTTTCATTATCATCTAATGCCCTTTCATCTCCATCAGCTTGACCGTAAAAATGTTCAAAAATGAATTCCGTTGAAAGTGGGTAACTATCAATTTGTTGATTGCTAACCATAT
Organism: uncultured Flavobacteriaceae bacterium; assembly: GCA_937929935.1. Lineage (GTDB taxonomy): Bacteria > Bacteroidota > Bacteroidia > Flavobacteriales > Flavobacteriaceae > Maribacter_C. The sequence continues at coordinate 13,552 of CALFUL010000010.1, forward strand.
CAGTAAATATTGCTAAACCATCAATTCTGGTAGCTTTATTTTGATTGAACTCTCTGAAATCACACCTCACAGTCTTGAATATCTCAATTTTCATTTTATTGCCAAGACTATCAACTACTGTGTTTCCTCTTCGATCTTTTACGTACTCATAACCATCTACAATCTCTTTTTCTTTAATAATTTGACGGTCGCTAATTTGTTCAGGTGAAATCAAAATATTCTCTATTGACAATTTCATACCATAGTCATAGGCAATGTTTGATAAATGATTGGTGTGATACTTTATCCACTGATTATCTAAACCATAGGTGTTAAAGTTCAGCAAAGATTCTGAAAGTCTAGCCGGTATAATTTGCTGACTGTTATTAATCATTTCTACCTTAACAAAATAAATACCTTTTTGAAGCGCTTGTTCCATTTTCTCTTTGGAATCTTCAAAACCAGGATTTATTTCATTTAAATAAACGAAATCATTATACGCCTTTTGATAATCTAATTTACTCGTGGCATTGGTTAATAAATGCTCAGCATGATCATACAAATACTCAGACAGGTCTGCTTTGTAATCAATAATATCTTCATCATAGTCATTGAAAACAAATTCAGCATCTCTTGCTTCTTCAATTAATTTTAATGGTAAAAGAGGCTTAATACGTTCTTGAATGTTTTTCAAATTAACATAACCCTTATAAATTCCTTCATAAGTAGCTTCATTATCATCTTTTTCTAAGAACTTAATATGATTTAACTCTCTTTCACTATTTTTTTGAAATGCTTCTTCGAGCATAAGAATATACTCTTGATTGCTTTTTTTTGTTTTATTTTCAGTCAAGCGCAAGATTGAAGTATTGATGGCATTTAAATAGTTGCCAGAATTCAATGCTTCTTGCGTTTTTTTAACCCCGCTACAAGAGTAAACTAGTACTGTAATTGCTAAGAATAGTATAATTTTTTTCATAACGATTAATTTAGAGACCTTAAAGAAAGTCTGATTTAATTTAAACAATTTCAACAGCCGTGCCAAATATGTTTATTTATTAAAAATACGGTATAAACAGTGTTATATTTTAGTTCAATTACCTTATTAAGAGTAAACGCATGAATTAAAAGCCTAGTATGAAATTGTTAACTTCTGTTTGATAAATTTATTTTCATTGTAAATGTTTTGGATCTTTATAATAAGGGCAATTTGTATTTTTGTACATATTAATTCAAATGAATACCATGCAAAGAGACAAAGCCATATTTGACCTAATTGAGGATGAAAAACACCGCCAGATTAACGGAATTGAACTTATAGCTTCTGAGAATTTTACGAGTCCGCAAGTTATGGAGGCTGCAGGATCAGTACTTACTAATAAATATGCAGAAGGCTACCCAGGTAAAAGATATTATGGGGGTTGTGAGGTTGTTGATAAAGTTGAGCAATTGGCAATAGATAGAGCTAAAGAGTTATTTGGTGCTGAATACGCGAATGTGCAACCACATTCAGGTTCGCAAGCAAATGCAGCGGTATATCATGCATGTGTGAAACCTGGAGATACGGTTTTAGGATTTGATCTTTCTCACGGAGGGCATTTAACACACGGTTCACCTGTAAATTTTTCAGGTAGGCTGTACAACCCTGTTTTTTACGGAGTAGATAAAGAAACCGGTGTCTTGAATTATGATAAAATACAAGAAATAGCCACCCGAGAAAAACCTAAAATGATCATCGCAGGAGCATCAGCCTACTCTCGTGACATGGATTTTAAAAGATTTCGTAAAATAGCAGACAGTGTAGGTGCTATTTTACTCGCTGATATAGCGCACCCGGCAGGCTTGATAGCAAAAGGAATTTTGAATGACCCTATACCTCATTGTCATATTGTAACGACCACTACTCATAAAACATTGAGAGGGCCAAGAGGAGGCCTTATTGTTATGGGAAAAGATTTTGATAACCCATTTGGAATTACCTTGAAGAACGGAAAATTAAGAAAAATGTCAGCTTTACTTAACCTGGCTGTCTTTCCTGGAAATCAAGGCGGACCATTAGAACACATTATTGCAGCAAAAGCAATAGCTTTTGGTGAAGCCTTATCTGACGAGTTTTTACATTATATGGTACAGGTAAAGAAAAACGCCGCCGCCATGGCAGCTGCTTTTGTTGCGAAAGATTATCATATCATTTCAGGTGGTACAGATAACCATATGATGTTAATTGATTTAAGAAATAAAAATATTACGGGTAAAGATGCAGAACGAGTTTTAGTTGAAGCAGATATAACCGCAAACAAAAATATGGTGCCATTTGATGATAAATCGCCCTTTGTTACTTCAGGTATTCGGTTTGGTACTGCGGCAATTACAACTAGAGGCTTGAAGGAGTCTGATATGATAACTATTGTTGATTTTGTTGATCAGGTATTGACCAATCCGGAAGATGAGGCGCGTATAGCTGAGGTAAAACAAAAAGTAAACGAGCTAATGTCACACCGTCCTTTGTTTGTTTTGTAAGAAGTTTTATGGGTTGATAATCATTAGTATCGATTTTTACACCGATACTAATGATTATTCATTATTCAAATAATAGAGATTACCTAAAGTAAACATTGATGATTTAGTATCATAAATGACTGCTTTTCTTTCGCCATCATAATAGAGCGCCCAAAATTTAAAATCATCTTCATGGCCAAAATCAAGACAAGAACTATTGGGTCTATTATCTACACTACTGCTTACATGAATCTCCTCTTCAACTACCGGGATAAAAATCTCATAAGGTACACGAGATATGCCCTTTGTAAATGAAATGAAATTTTCATTTAATTTTTGAAGAATTGAATCAAATTGTTCAGCAATACTATTTTCATAAATCTGATTTATTATGATAGAGGTGTTTTTAAAATGTAATGTAAGCTCATCAATTTCTATGAAGCAGTTATTGACGTCTTTAAGTTGATTAACAAATTCTAAAAAGTTTTGATTTTGAGAATTAAGACAGCCCCAAGTACCTGATTCATAATGATGCAACATGTCAGACACGTCAAAGTTGAAGTGCATTTCTAAAACTATAATTACCTTACTCAAATTCTTTGTAGAATGGCATATTGATACCGAAGTAAAGAAGTGCTTTTCTAGATTTTTTGTAAATGAATTTAACCCTCGAAGTTGATTATTGTTGTTAAACCCAACACCTGATAGTTGTTTAAATTTATTGTTCTCTGGTGGCATATAATAAAAATTACATATCAAATGTAGTTTTTAACCTTTAATCGTCACTAGAGAAAAACCATATAAAATTGGAGGTTTTTCCCTTTTTTTAACCCAGAAAACCTTTTTGTTGATTTATACGTGTATTTGAAACAAGAAAAGTTAGGATTTAGATTAGATAAATCCTCTTTTTCTAGCCTCTTCAATAAGGGCGATATCATTTCCGTTTTCAATTCCAAATAACATTTTTAGTTGCCTTTTTCGGGTCTCAACAGTAGTGTTGGCTGATGATATAAGTGGTGCGATATCTTTTGTTCGGGTGCCAATCGAGAGGTAGTAAAGAATTTTTTTATTGGTTTCATCAACTACAATATCATTTTTCATTCTTCTTCTTATCGCTGAAAAGGCGCTAGCTGTATAATAGGGTGGGTTACTTATTACGGTTTCAACCATGGCCCTAAGTGATTTTTTATCAATTTCTGATTTTACCATATAGCCATCTGGATCAACCGATTTGAAAATACTGTTGATACGAAGGTTGTCACTATAAGATGACATGAATACTACTTTAGACTCAGGTACTAATTCTCTGGCCAAAACCCCAAGATCTTCGCCACTTCGAATATCTTTTTCGTGGGTTGGAAAAAGCTGAATATCAAGTAATAAAATATCATATTTTAGTGACTTCGCTGACATTTCAATTTTGTCTTTCCCCATCTCAAAAGAAGTTGCGATATCAACTCTTACTTGAAAATCATCGAATTTTTCAGCTTCTAAGATATATTTATAACCAGTTGTAATCATTTCATGGTCATCAATAGCCAAAATGCGAACAACTTTAGATTCTAGATCACTCATTTAAAATTATTGTAGTTTTTATTACCCTATAGGTATCTCTAATGAGACAGTAGTACCTTTACCAATACTACTATCAATATTCCAATTTCCTTTTAGCTTGTTGGCTCTTGAATTAATATTTCGCATGCCAATGCCTTTTTTTCCTTTCTTTAAATTAAATCCTTTTCCATCATCTTTGATAGTAGTTTTAATTAATTGACTATCAGTAACATTTAGATTCAAATCAATGTTTTTGCATTCACCATGTTTTATTGCATTCTGAATACTTTCTTGAATGATTCTATAGAGGTTAATTTTGATATCTCCTGAAAGACCATCCCAGTCTACCTCTTCATCAAAATAAAGGTTGATATTTATTTTGGCGGCCTGTTGATTATTATCTGCTAAATCTTTTATAGAAAGTATAAAGTTATTAATTTTTTGATAGGCTGAATGACTAAGTTCATGTGATATGGCTCTTACCTCTTCTTGAATATCTTGAAGCATCACTATTGCTCGTTCTCTTTCTTTAACAGCTTCTTCATCATGTCGGCTGTTTAACCCTAATAACATCATTCTAGAACCCTGTAATCTACCTTGCACACCATCATGTAATTCTTCTGAAATTCTTTTCTGTTCTTTTTGTTTTTCTTGCTCAATTTTTTCACTTTGATCAAGCATCAAACTCAGAATCTCTTGATTTTTTTCTTGTTGCGCTTGATTAAATCTTAATTTTTGATTTTTAGATCTTTGAGTAAAAATAATAAAACTTGCAAGCCCAAGTAACAATAAGACACCAGCGATACCTGTCATTAATAGTCTTTGTTTTGCTAACAGTTGATTTTCAGCAACTACCTCTTTGGTTTCAAATTGAATTCTTTCAAATTTACCCCGTAGTTGACGTTCTTGTAATTGCAATGTATCATTTAATCCAGCATATTCTTGATGGTAAATAGCCGCGTTTTCTGGGTCAACCCTCGTATATAGATTTAGAATATCTAAAAACCTTTGATTTTGTGAAAATAATTGTGCCACTCTTTTTGATTCGTTTAAAAACGAAAGAGCCATTATTGTATCATTTTGCGATAAAAAGTATTCTGAAATTCTAAATGTGCTTGAAATTTTCGCACCTATATCTCCAATACTATCTTGAATAGAAATTGCTCTCTCAAACAACCCTGGTAATTCATCAAATTGTTCTGATTTAAAATAGCTGTATCCTAAATTATTTATGCTTCGTGCCAATAGTCTTGGATTACGACCATCTTTTTCTAAATAGGATGTAACCTCTTTAAAATTTTCTACTGCCTTTTGATGCTGCCCCATTTTTTGATAGACTAAGGCAATGTTGTTTTTTAGGCCATACTCTCTTAGTTCGCCTAAACCTGCCTTTTTTATATAGCCAAAAGATTCATTGTAGTATTCTAAGGCGCGTTCATATTCGCCTAATTGCTTACTTACATCACCTAAGTTGTCATAAAGGCTTCGCAAACTTTTGTATTCGTTAAATGGTTTTAATTTCTCAATTGCCTGTATTGAAGTCCGTTCACTTGCCGTAAAATCGCCAATAATGTTTTGCAACCAAGCCAGTCTGTTTAGAACCACCCCTGAATTGAAATCATCATTTATTTGGGAATAAATTTTTTCTGCCTTTGTGTAATGATAATAGGCACTATCCAAAACCCTGTTGGAGTAAAAGTTTTGCCCCAAATTTTTATGGTGGCCTGCTAGGCATAAAGAATCTTTTATTTTGGTCGAAATTAAAATCCCTTCGTGGCTTACTTTTTTAAATAACAAAGAATCTTGAACAAGTATGGCTTCTGATGAAATCTCATTAAAGTATTGACATTTTAAAGATTCAGAAGAAATGCTGCGAGCTTTTGTATAGGCCTTATTTAGAAGTTTAGATTTAGTTGCAGCATCGACTTTTTCTAGTTTACTTTGTTTAATAAAAGAACGAACACTATCCTTCTGAACTATGGTGTCAGCAATTGAGTTACTATCATTGTAATTACAAGATTGCAATAGGGAAACTATCAATAATGCAAAACATTGAAGAATGTTTTGAATTCGATTCAAGGGCATGAATAATTTTTACTACAATATATAAAAAAAGCCCCAATAATTGAATATTGGGGCTTTAAGAAATTCTTTTAAATTTAAGCTATCGTACTTATACTTTCATTTGTTGGCCAACAATCAAAACATGCCAAAGCATTTTCAATTTCTACTAAATTGGGCCAGCAGTCGAAACAAGCAATTGCATTACCTAATTCAATACCTAATTCTGTTTGATTTGTCATTATTGCTAATGCACATACTACCATTGCTACAAAACTCATTACTTTTTTCATGTTCTAAATTTTAGAGGGTTATTACTTTATAATCTTGAGTTAAAGATAAAAGCGACCATGAAAAATGAGTTCACCGTTTAATTTTTGATAGTATTTGGGGTGTTTCTATGAGTAAACTGTCAGTTTTTGACAGTATTACATTAATTAAGTGCAGAAATTGTCTTTTTTGAAAGTAAATTCTTTAAAAAATCAACATTTTCTTTATAAGATTTTGAAAAGGGTAATTGAAGATTTCGAGTTTTGAGCATGCACAACCCCTTACCATAGCTAATGCCTGAAATATAATTGATGTTGACCATGTAGCTTTGATGAATACGTACAAAATTAGATGGCATTTGTCTTGTAAATGACTTTAGCGTTTTGAAAGCATTTTTCACAGTACCATCTTTCATTACAAATTCAGTTGAATTGTTATCTGCTTGTAAATAAAGTATATCATTTGTTTCGAGGTACTGAAAATCGCGATAAGATTTTAAACATATCTTATCTGCCTTTTCATCTTTAGGCATTATCTTTTTAAAACGAAGTAATGATTTTCTTATATCAAACTCATCATAGGGTAGAAGCCAATAATCAAAGAAGTTATTTTTAATACATTCATAGGCGTATTCCTTTTGTTTAGAAATGCCAATTACCAAAGGTATTTTAGTATCATAAGAATGTAATTCACTGACCATTCTAAAAAGAATTTCAGCATCATTCTCTAAATTAATAAAAGCAATATCTGGAGCGAATTTTAGAATTGTATTCAACCCTTCTTGACTATCTTGAGCCTGCGCTACGCATTTGAATTCTCCGTATTCTTCAAGTAGATAATTCATCTGAACAACAGATTTTGGATCAGAATTGATGATTGTATACGTGAACTGCATTTCCCCTAGTAGTTTCATCTAAATGTATATATTGTGTTTTACAAAGTGCCTTACCAAAACCTTATAAAAATTGAGGTTTTATCTAAATGGATTATAAATATATAAATAAATAAGAAATTTCTTACATAAAATGTAATTTATTTAAAATGCAACCGTTCTGAAAGGTTGACAAAAGAGTAACTACTAACCAGTTCTTTTAAAATATCTGATTTTTAGTAGGTTACATGTGAATAGGAGAAGAGTACACTTTTAATTATTAGGCTGCGCCTCATAAGCTCCTATTTCAGGAGAGCCCGTTCTATCAATACCTAAAAGATCTAAAGGCACTTGAATTGCCCCTTCAAAATTAGCTTTATCTCTAACAGCTGAGGTTTCTAGAATTCTGAAGTCATTTTTGTTACTATCAATGTACTCAGCATTTTCGTTGAATAAAAGGTCAACGAAATTATCTTGATTTTCAAAATCATAAAGTTGATTGTTTTCAAATTGCGTACTAGCGGTATCGAACTTTAGCAAGCAGTTTGAAAAATTATAATTCAATACGTTGTTTTCATTGGTGGTTAATGACAGTTCAAAAAAGGTGTTACCATCAATAATACAATTCGCGAAATTGGCAAAATTTAGATCGGCACTAGTATTTGAATCAAAATTATCGAGTCTTAAGGCGCTACCTAAACGAAATCCGTTATTCCAATAATTAGCTATTGTACAATGTGTGAATTCATATTTGCCACCTACATTTAAGTGTAATGAATTTATGCCGGCTTTTCCTAAAACAAGATTGCTTCCTAAAACGTATCCATTTTTGCTCCATAAATTAGTAACTGAGCTATTATAAATTTGACTGTTGGTAATCTTCAGAGTTTGGGTTTCAAGGGCACCGTTTCCCTCTAAAAATAGACCCACTGTAGCGTTTTTAATGGTCAAATAGTTGATTGTATTATTGGTGCTACCGGCAGAAATCCAAAGTGAACCCCACTGCCCGGGTATATCTTCAAAATCATTTCCTAATCTATCGCCTGAAAAAATAACTTCGTTTTCAAGTGCAGTCTGATCGGCACTTAAACTACCATTTATGGTTAAAGTAGCCCCGTTGTCAACATAGACGCCTGAATCTTTATGAAAATGAACTCGAGCCCCTGCATTTATTTCTAATTCTTTGCCCTCAGCCACAGCAGCATAGCCATATATAACATATGATTTCTCATTGGTAAATTGTAGTTCATTGTCATTCAAATAAAAACCCTCAACAATAATAGGGTTTCCGTTAGCATCTGAACCGACATTCAAACTTTGTTTACTGCCATCATCTAAACTTTTTGGAAATAAAAAAATAGCTTCTTTTACCAAAGATACTAGATGTACTTCTTGAAGTTGGTTGTTACTGTCAAACTGAATCACATCAGTATTTAAAAATTCTTGTGTATTGGTTAAACTACTGTCAAATGTACTTTCAACAAAAACAAATAAACTGTCTTCTGCAAATAGCGGAATATTGGTAAACTCTTTACCAGCCTGACCATCAACATTCAACCTAAAACTACTATTCTGACCCTTAGCTAAGGCAATGGTTGGTATCTCAATAGGGTCTTTAGATCTATTATAAACTTTAAAAGAGTAAGTGGCTGTTCTAATATTAGAAAAAACGGTATCAAGGTAAACTGTGTCTTTAGAGAATTCAAGATTACCTAGGCTTGGGTTAAAGTCTAAGTTTTTGCGGCATGCACTGCTCGCAATGATGATGAGTAAGAGAGAAAATACTTTTAAATAATTATGCATATACTATAGTTATGAAAAAATAGCTTCAACTTCTTGGGGTATTCTTATGGGCTTAAGGGTTTGTGCATTCAACAGGCACCACTCGGTTTTAGAGTGTAATAAAACTTTATTGGTCTTAGTATTAAACATTTCTACAACGCGTATTGATTTTGCACCACGACTTTCTGCAATATGTGTTTTTATTAAAATTACATCATCTAATAGTGCTGCGTTTTTATAATTTAGGTTATGGTTCATGACTACCCAAACCATATTTTGAACCATTTCAGGTGTTGCAATCTTTTGCCAATGCTCTTTTGATATATCTTGAACCCATTGCAAGTAGCGAACATTGTTGACATGATTTAAATCATCTAAATCATCAGGCGAGACAATCAATGTCTTTTGGTAATGATTCATATTATTTTTTCATGATTTTGATTTCGAAAAGTTTATTCCAGTCTTTACCAGTTACAAAGAATGTTTTTCGGGTAGGGTGGTAGGCGATTCCGTTTAAAACATTATTGACATCCCAAGTAGGGGTTTTAGTAATCTTTTTACTTAATCCGCCCATGTTTACGACCCCTTCAATAGCCCCACTTTCAGCATTTATTATCATGATACCTTCTTTTGTATACACATTAGCGTAAATTTTACCATCAACATATTCTAGTTCATTGGCATTTTTTGAAAGTGCTTTGTTGGTCACAATTTCAATATAGCTTTCTTCTTTAAGAGTTTCAGGGTTTAAGAGCCAGATTTTTGCAGTTCCATCACTTTTGTAAATATGGGTATCATTATTTGTTAAGCCCCATCCTTCTTTACTTTGACCGTATTGAAAGGTATCTATTTTTTTAAATTCATTAACATCATAAATAAAACCAATTCTACTCTGCCAGCTTAATTGATATATTTTACCATCTAAAATAGTAATGCCTTCGCCAAAAACATTTGGATCTAAGTCAATTTGGTCATAAACCTTAGCTGTCTTATAATCATACTTTCTTAAAAAAGATCTTCCTCTTTGGCCAGTGCCTTCATATAAGGTGTCATTATGAAATTCGAGTCCTTGGGTATATGATTTATTATCATGCGGGTATTCATTAATAATTTCATAGGTATATAATTCAGGTGCTTTTTCAGCCAAAACCGTGATATTTTTTTCAACTATGTTGGTGGTCTTATCATAGTTTATTTTAGCCTTTAAGGTTTTTATACCCAACTTGATAATATCTAGATTGATTTTACCATCTGTAACAACCAACTCTTTACCGTCAATACTGTACACTACATTATCTACAATCTTGTTATCATCATTACTAATTGAAACCGCAATACTTTGGTTGTGTTTAAATTGATGGCCATCAGTATTAATTTGAAAGTTTATAGTTTTTTCAGCGCCACAATTTAAAAACAGAAATAAAAAAGCGGCTAGGGGTATTATTCTCAATGTGTTCATTTTAATTTATTACGGGTCTTTGATGACTCAATTGTGTTGTAAAACTACGAATGTAAAAACGAATCAGAAAAAGGATTGTAAAAGTTTTAAAACATTGTATCTTTGCAGCTGGCAAGTCCTACACGACCAGCTCCCTTAGAATCCCCCAGGGCGGGAACGCAGCAAGGGTATATGGTTGTAGCGGTGCGATGTAGGTAGCTTGCCTTTTTTTTGTGCCTTATTTTTAAGAAAGAAAGGGCATTTAAAATGTTAGTTTTGATTGCTTTAAGACTTTATATAATGATGTTTTATTAGTAATTTACCACGTAATGAACAGAAAGGTAGTTCTCATAACGGGCGGCTCATCAGGTATAGGTAAAGCAATTGCTCTTTTCTTGGTAAAGCATAATTATACGGTATACGGTACTACACGGTCTTTGAAAAAACATCTAGACTTTGAAGGGTTTGAGCTCTTAGAATTAGATGTTAGAGATGCGACTACAATAAAACAAGCAGTAGCTACAATCATTGAAAAAGAAGGTAGGCTTGATGTATTAATCAACAATGCTGGTGTTGGTATTACCGGTCCGCTTGAAGAAACTCCATCCAAAGAAATTCAAAATACTTTTGATATTAATGTAAAAGGTCCGCTTGAGGTTATACAAGCTGTTCTACCTCAAATGCGAAAGCAAGAAGACGGACTCATTATTAATATTACTTCTATTGCCGGTTATATGGGTTTACCCTTTCGGGGGATTTATTCTGCAAGTAAATCAGCCTTAGGAATCATTACCGAAGCCTTACGTTTAGAAACAAAACAATTTGGAGTTCATATAACCAATTTGGCCCCCGGAGATTTCGCAACCAACATAGCAGCCGGAAGATATCATGCGCCCTTACTTGATAATTCAGCGTATAATGAAACGTATGGTCAAGCACTGAAACAAATTGATGAAGGGGTTAACGATGGCGAAGATCCCATTTTGGTGGCCAAAAAGGTATTGAAAATAATTTCAACCAAGTCGCCCAAAGTACATTATAAGGTAGGTACTTTTATGCAACGTTTCTCATTAGTATTAAAAGCAGCATTACCTGACAAAATCTATGAAAAGCTCTTGTCAAATCATTATAAATTGTAATTTCGTTTTAACTCCTTCTCAATAAAAATTCAGAAGGAATTTTATCAATCTTTAAACCAAAAACAGATGAAATTTTTTATTGATACCGCCAATTTAGAACAGATAAAAGAGGCACAAGCGCTTGGTGTTCTTGATGGTGTAACCACCAACCCTTCTTTGATGGCAAAAGAAGGTATTACCGGAAAAAACAATATTCTTAAACACTACGTTGATATCTGTAAAATTGTTGATGGTGATGTATCAGCTGAGGTTATTAGCACTGATTTTGAATCAATGGTCAAAGAAGGAGAGATTCTTGCTGAACTTCACGATCAAATTGTTGTAAAAATACCTATGATAAAAGACGGTGTAAAGGCGCTAAAATACTTTTCTGATAACCAAATCAGAACGAATTGCACCTTAGTATTTTCTGCTGGTCAAGCTTTGTTGGCAGCAAAAGCAGGTGCCACGTATGTATCTCCTTTTATTGGGCGTTTAGATGATATTTCTTCTGACGGATTGAATTTAATTGCTGAGATCAGACATATTTATGATAACTATGCTTTTGAAACGCAAATACTTGCTGCTTCAATAAGACATACCATGCATGTCATTGACTGTGCTAAAATTGGAGCTGATGTAATGACAGGTCCGCTTTCTTCAATAGAAGGTTTGTTGAAGCACCCTTTAACTGATAGTGGTTTGGCTAAATTTTTAGCTGATTATCAAAAAGGAAATTAATTTACTTGAAATGTAATCAATAAAAATCTTGAAAGTTATTTCAAGATTTTTTTTTTATAATGAAGTGGCATACAAATCAGAAAATGCATTAAGTATAGTAGCATTTTCAGTAATTACGCATTTGTTTAAATGTGATATGGCTAATGACTTCATGATTTCATCAAAGTCATTGGCTTTGTACTGAAGTTCTTTATTCAAACCTGCAGTGGCCACCATACCTTTCCAGGTAGCCTGATCTGTTCGAATGTTGATGCCTACAAAAATGTAATCCTTTTTAGTATTTGAAAGGTGCCGTGCTTGTTTGACAATATTTTTAAAATGTTTCTTATCTGCTGCACTCCAAAAGTAAAAGACTACTTTTTTATCCTTAGAAATATCTCGTAACGAAATGTTTTTACCATCAATATTAGCCACTTTTATATTAGGTACTTCTTGCTGAGGTTGAATTTTTTTGATGCGTTCATATAAATTTTCAATCTCTTCTCTATGCCTGTTATTTTCTGACCTAAACCTGAAATCATCAATAAAAGTTTCAATGTTTTCTTCACTATCATTGGCCATCAATAGATAATTTATTGCCACATTTCTGAAAAGATTATCTTTTAATTCAGCTTCTTCAACCAAACTATCAATCAGGCTTAATTTGTGCCTGTTAACATGTAAATGATTTCTAGTTGTTCTTCCAACAGAATCACAGTCAAAAGAACAATTTGCAAAAGATAAATTTTTAATATGAGCTTTCATGAAATCATGATAAGGTCTCAGGTAATTTAAATGACTATTTGAATACCCTATTTCTTTGCGATAATCATAAAAATCTACGGGTAAATTTTTAATTACATTTTGGCCTAAATGCCTTTTGTGTTGAAAAGGGTATTCTTCTTTATAGTTGAAATAGCTGTAATCAATACTTGCTTGGGCAATATTTTGAGCAGTTTTTGAAATCTCAACTTCAGAGAGTAGGGCATTCAAACTAGAAATTTTAAGGCTTCTTAAAGAATCGATGAACCTACTAAATTGATTTGGTTCATATGAATATACTTGCCTGTATATCATTTGTTCTTCTTCTTCATGCGAAAGAAACATGTCAATCAGAAAATTGTTGAGTTCAGCTCCTGATTCATTTCCTGAAAAAACTAAAGATTCATCAAAATCGAGGGTGTTTAATCTTATTTGAATGCTATCACCTTTTTCAAAATAAACATATTGCAGTTCTTTTTTGAGTCCGTTACCATGTTCAAAATGGTATAAACCATCTTTAATATTAGAAAGCTGAAATGAGAATCTATTGTTCTTATCTAATAGGGTAGAGTCAATAACTTTATCGCCACTATAGAGCACCACTGCATTATCAGTAGGATTGACGATTTGGCCAGCGAAGAAAACATTTTCAGATTTTTCTTTCTGAGTAACGCAACCAAGTACTCCTAAGAAAGAAAATATGAGGGCTATCTTTTTCATGTATCTTTTAATCAGATCAGAAAACAAAGCTAAGAAACTGGGTCTAGGGTAGTTGTTAAATGGTAGTTAAAAATTGAAACTGATATTAAGGGGTTTCTTTTTACGCTACGCCTTTAATTTTCTTTATTTTTGCACGAATTTTAATAGACTAGAAGTATGTTATCAGTTTCAAATTTATCGGTTCAATTTGGTAAACGCGTTTTGTTTGATGAAGTTAATGTTTCATTTACCCAAGGTAATTGTTACGGCATAATTGGTGCTAATGGAGCAGGAAAATCTACTTTTCTTAAAATTATCTCTGATAAAATGGATCCCACCTCTGGTCATGTTCATCTTGAATCAGGCAAGAGAATGTCAGTATTAGAGCAAGAGCATAACGCCTATGATGCTTCAACAGCTTTAGAAACGGTAGTGATGGGTAATAAGCCCCTTTTCAAGCTTAAGACTGAGATTGACGCTTTATATGCTGATTATTCAGATGAAAACGCAGATAAAATAGGAGAGCTTCAAGTGCAGTTTGAAGAAATGGATGGCTGGAATGCTGATAGCTCAGCTGCCGCTCTTTTATCTAATTTAGGTATTCAAGAAGATTTGCACCACACACTTATGTCTGATGTAGATTCAAAGTTAAAGGTACGTGTGCTTTTAGCGCAAGCGCTTTTTGGCAACCCTGATGTTTTAATTATGGATGAGCCTACAAATGACCTTGATTATGAAACCATCACTTGGTTAGAGAATTTCTTAGCCAACTATGACAATACGGTTATTGTTGTTTCGCATGACCGTCACTTCTTAGATTCAGTTTGTACACATATTTCAGATATTGATTTCGGAAAAATTAATCATTACTCTGGTAACTATACATTTTGGTATGAAAGTAGCCAATTAGCTGCAAGACAAAGAGCACAACAAAACAAAAAATCTGAAGAGAAGGCAAAAGAATTACAAGAGTTTATTGCAAGATTTAGCGCTAATGTTGCAAAAAGTAAACAAGCAACGTCGCGAAAGAAAATGTTATCTAAATTAAAAATTGAAGATATCAAACCTTCAAGCAGAAGATATCCGGCGATAATTTTTGATAGAGAGCGTGAAGCGGGGGATCAAATTTTAAATATTGAGGGACTATCAGCGACTTCTGACGATGGCGACCTTTTATTTGAAAACGTAAACATTAACTTGGCAAAAGGCGATAAAGTAGCTATTATTTCTCGTGACTCTCGGGCGACATCAGCATTTTATGAAATTATAAATGATAATAAAAAAGCAGATAAAGGCGCTTTTCAATGGGGTGTAACCACTAATCAGTCATATTTGCCAGCTGATAATTCAGACTTTTTCAAGCAAGACATTAGCTTAGTTGATTGGTTACGTCAATGGGCGAAAACAGAAGAAGAAAGAGAAGAAGTATATATCAGAGGATTTTTAGGTAAGATGTTATTTAGTGGCGAAGAAGCCCTAAAAAAATGTACTGTTTTATCAGGAGGAGAAAAAGTACGCTGTATGTTAAGTAGAATGATGATGTTGCGCGCGAATGTACTTATGCTTGACGAACCCACAAATCATTTAGACCTAGAAAGTATTACTGCTTTCAATAATTCATTAAAGAATTTTAAAGGCACAGTTCTCTTTACAACTCATGATCATGAATTTGCTCAAACTGTAGCAGATCGCATCATTGAATTAACGCCTAAAGGCAATATTGATAGGTATTTGACGTTCGATGAGTACATGTCTGAGAAGTCAATTAAAGAGCAGCGAGAAAAAATGTACGCTGTGTAATTTTGACTTTTTAGTTAACCCAAATTCTTACATCATGAAGACCTACAATCTGGCCTATGCGCTAATTGCGCTAGTATTTTTTAGTTGCAGCAAATCAGATGAAAGCTCGGGGGGCAATACTAATGAAGAGCGCATTGATGCTGATTACGCCGTTATTCTCGATAATGACACTGAATTTTCAACACAATTACTGAATGTTGCTAATGAGGTAATTATGCTTAATTCGTCTCAAGGTACGCTGGTTAATAATCTGAAACCGCAATTATCTTTTGCTGCGGATTCTAAATTTCTGCAATATTTCAAAACAGGTGACTGTTCGGGTACTTTATCATTTTATGATTTTTCTACTGCTAGTTCAAAAGAGATAACTCCTTTTGAAGATTTAAAAGATTGTAGTTTGACTGTCAATACCTTAACTACGTTTAATAATTCAGTTTACGTGGGTTATGAGTTAGAAATATCAGCAACGGAGAAGCAGTATAAACTCCGCGTTTATGATGAAAATTTAGATACGAACACCGCAGTCGATATAAGTGTTTTACAAAAACCATTTGATATGGCTTTTGCGAATAACAAGCTATTCTTAGTCACATTTGATGAATTAATTTCTGATCAGTATACGTTGGTCGTGATCGATGTTTCTTCAAATGAAGTGGTTGAAGAAATGAATTTAGGTGAATCTGTACGTCGTATATTTTCAACTAATTCTGATATCATTATTAGTTATGATGAGTCGCATACAAAATTGAATAGTAATGATATGTCATTTCAATACATTCAATATCAAGAAGGTACTGAACCTAATTTCGGATCGATTGATTCTAGGCAAACTGATAGCGAAGGACAACTTTATTATCCTTTTGGTTCTGATATACTAAGTACTGATGGTAATGAAGCTGCTGTCTATAATTTTTCAGATGAACTGGTTACGGTTTATTCATTTGAAAACATGTTAAGTGAAGATCAACGTAAAGTAGAATTTGATATAGAGACCGCTACAGCAGTTGCTTACGATCCTTCTAATAATTTAATCTTAATTGGTTACAAAAAATCTACTGGCATCAATAAAGGCGGTTTAATACTTATTAAACCAGTTCCAGTGCCAACTTTTAAAGGCAATATTGATTTAGACGGAATACCCTTTGAACTCTTTGTTCAATAAAATCCTTAGGCGTTAAAATATTTCTTATTCCAGATGGCAGGGTTAAAGTTTTTGCCCATCGCGAAGGCATAATATAAAACTACCGCAACTGCAGATTTAAACATAAAGAAGAAAATTAGTAGCGACTCAACTGCCGAATTGTTTTTAGAAAATAACCCATGCGGAATCAATAAGGTAGCCAAATAACTAACCACCATAACCACAAGTAAAAGATTGGTTACATTCTTAAAGGGCCACATCAGAAGCTTTCTAAAGGCGCTTAAATCATTGCCCCATTTATGAATTAAGTAGTAGTAATCATTACCAATAGGCGCAAAGAGTAGGGGGTCATCTTTATCAACCAATTTGAAAAGTTTTGAGGGGGCGATAATTTTGAAATTTTTGATTTCAATATTGTGCGCTGTTTCAAGGGCATCTATTTTTTGAAATGCGGCTTCAGGAATCTCGCCCTTAAAATATTTGGTATCTAAAAACCGCAAACGATAATCTATACAGATGCTTTTAATTTGATCAATGTGGTAAATGGCATCAGTTTTAAGTAAATCAAAATCAAAATTAGTAGTCAATGGTTTATTTGATTTTGAAATATTGTTCTTAATTCTATCTTCATTGCTTTGATGGCTTTTTAAAATATGATAGACTTCTTCAAGCATTTCACGCTGATTTTGAGACCTATTCTTTTCTTTACGTAGTTGTGTTTCTAGGTTTGTTTTCTCAAAAAACATAGCATCTTTTTTAGCAATTCACTCAAAGTTAATCAATTGTAAATCGAAACATTTTTTGTTGATTTTATTTTTTTTGTTAATATTTTGTTAACCGTCAAAACTAATATTCATACAGCTAGGATAATTCATATAAAATTGTACATTGTCGATGAATTGATACAGTTTATCGATTTAACGGTTTAGAACTCCAACACTACTATAAAAATGAAAAAAAGGATCGCCTCAACCTTTTGCCTCTTACTATTTATATGTACGCTACAAGCGCAATTAGATTCGAGTAGTTTGGCTACAGAATATGAAAATCAAGAAGAGCAGACCATCTTAAAAATTACCGAGAATTCAGCAAATCACACCACCTTATTGGCTGCTATACGTGGGGCAGAGTTAGAGGAGGTATTAGGTAATTCAGGTCCGTTTACAGTTTTTGCGCCTTCTGACAAAGCCTTTGAAAACTTTACAGAAAAAGACATTGAAGAGCTTTTAAAACCTGAGAATAAAAAAAGATTGAAGTCTTTAATGACCTATCATATAATCGCAGGAGATTTTTCAGCGTCTAAGATATTACGTGCCATGTGTCAGGGTGAAGGAAAGGCCACTTTTACAACTGTTCAAGGTGGCGAAATTACAGCAAGTATGAACGGAGTTGATATTATCTTGACAGATGACTTAGGCAATACTGCTAAAATTATTAGTGCTGATTCAACTCAATGTAACGGAGTAATTCATGAAATCGATGCCGTAATTCAGCCTTTAAAATTATAACTTCTATCGCAATTCAGCACCCAATTCTTTTTCGTAGCGCTGTTGCAACTTACCCATGATTTTATCAATTTGCTTATCAGTTAAGGTGTTCTTATCATTTTGAAGTGTGAAACTTACAGCATAAGACTTTTTGCCTTTCGGTAATTTGTTGCCTGTGTACACATCAAAAAGATTTACATTTTTCAAGAGACTTTTTTCAGTTTGAAAAGCTAGTTCATGTATTTCATTGAAACTGGTGCTATCATTTACCAAAAGAGCAAAATCTCTTTTTACTTCTGGAAATTTAGGAATTGAACCTATCAGAATGTCTTCTTTTGATACTGTTTTTAAAACATTATCCCAATTAAAGTCAGCAAATAGCACCTCGTTTTTAAGTCCAAATTTTTTCAAAATAGCACTACTTACAACCCCAAAAGAAACAAGCTCAACATCTTTTGAAGTAAGGGTCACAGCTTCTTTTAATACTGCAGTCTTTAAAGGTTTCATTTGAACGTTTGTTATGGTTAAACGTTGTAAAATGTTTTCAACCATAGTTTTTATAAAGAAAAAATCATTTTTCTTTTTTGAACCCAACCAACTTGTTTCAGATCTTTCACCAGTGACCAACAAGCTCAAATGTTTATTCTCTTGGCGCTTGCCACTTTTTTGAACATAGGTTTTACCAAATTCAAAAAACTTTAGGTTTTGTTTTTTACGGTTGGTATTGTATGAAATTGCTTCTAAACCAGAAAAAAGCATTGATTGCCTCATGCTTGCCAAATCATTACTTAACGGATTAAGCATGCTTACGGCCTGATCATTCTCTAAATCTAATAATTCAGCATACTCAGGGTTAGTCAAGCTATTGGTTAGTATTTCAAAGAAACTCTGACTTGCTAAATAATCGCCAATCACGTTTTGCAATTTATGATCTTCAAATTTTGAACTTGTGGCAATTGAAGCATTTAGTTTTTTGGTAAATGCTATGTTGTTGTAACCAAAGACTCTTAAGATTTCTTCAATTACATCAACATCTCGCTGAACATCAACCCGATAAGATGGTATGGTTAAACCTAAACCTGCCTCAGTAACATTCATTACTTTGATGTCTAAAGAGGTTAAAATTGATTTGATAACCTCACGAGGTATTTCTTGACCAACCAATTTTTCTACTTTTTCAAAACTTAAAAAGACTTCAATGGGTTTTACTTTAGTTGGGTAAAAATCTACAACATCAGAGGTCACATCGCCACCAGCAATTTCAGTAATCAATAAAGCAGATCTACGTAAGGCCGCCTCAACATTTTCAATATCAATACCGCGTTCAAAACGGAAACTAGCATCAGTATTGAGACCGTGTCTTTTTGCTGTTTTTCGAACCGAAACAGGATCGAAATAGGCACTCTCTAAGAAAATTGCTGTAGTATTTTCGGTAACTCCAGAATCTAATCCGCCAAAAATACCTGCAATACACATGGGTTTGTCGGCATTACAAATCATCAAATCTTCTTCATGTAATTCGCGTTCAACACCATCAAGGGTGGTAAATTTTGTTCCCTTTTGCAATGTTTTTACCATTACTTTATTGCCCTTTATTTTACTGGCATCAAAAGCATGTAATGGTTGACCTAGTTCATGTAAAACATAATTGGTTGCATCAACAACATTATTAATAGGGCTTAATCCAATTGCCTTCAATCTATTTTGTAACCAAGTGGGCGAGGGTTCAACTATCAAATTACTGATAGTGAGTCCGCAATATCTGGGAGCAAGTTTATTGTCTTCAACCGTTACATCAATTTTCAATGAGCGTTCATTGATTTTGAAATTAGTTAAAGGTGGGGTTATTAATTCGCGTTCTTGATTTTGTTGAATTAAGCCAGCTCTTAAATCACGAGCAACACCAAAATGGCTCATGGCGTCAGAACGGTTAGGCGTCAATCCAATTTCAAAAACAACATCATTTTCTATTTCAAAAATTTCAGCACAAGGTGTGCCTACTTTTATTGAATCGTCTAAAATCATGATGCCATCATGGTTGCTTCCTAAGCCTAATTCATCTTCAGCGCAAATCATACCATGGCTTTCTTCACCTCTAATTTTGCCCTTTTTTATTTTAAAGGCCTCTCCTTCAGCAGTGTATAAAGTAGTGCCAATTGTTGCAACAGGTACTTTTTGGCCCTGAGCCACATTAGGTGCACCACAAACTATTTGAACTGGTTCACCGGTTCCTAAATCAACCGTAGTTAATTTCAAGCGATCAGCATTTGGGTGTTGTATACATGTTAAAACATGACCCACAACTATACCTTGCAATCCGCCAGGTACTGATTCAAAAGGGGTGGTGCCTTCAACCTCTAAACCAAGGTCAGTTAAAAGCTCAGCTGTTTCTTCAGCTTTAGCCTCAAGATTGATGAATTGTTTTAACCAGTTGTATGAAATTTTCATGAATTGATTTTAAAGGGGGTAAAGATAAAACAATGCTTGTTGACATTCAATAGCACAACCTTAATTGAAGCGATTAAAATTCAAGCTTCCATTTTGTTACTTTTGACTTGATAATTGAGGTTTAAAATGCTCGGGCACATGCCCTGAGATAGTTGATCTTATAAAAAAGGTGTATGAAAGTGTCAGCTTATTTTTCTTTGCTTATTCTGTTTTTAACCATTTTTTCTTGTTCTACGGATAAAAAGAACCTGCCAAAAACAGGTATTTGGGTCGCTGAACTTGATGTGATGAATAAGCAAGTGCTTCCGTTTAATTTCAAAATACTAAAATCTGAAAAGGATGTTTATTCGATCGAGATATACAATGCTGAGGAAGTGATTTTGGTTGACGAAATTTTCATCCATGGAGATTCTATAAAAATAAAAGCCCCTGTTTTTGAAGGATATATTGCTGCGCGTTTTACTGAAAATTCAATGAAAGGCAGATTTGTAAAAGAGAATCAAGGGCGCACCGTGCCTTTTTCTGCGTACTACGGAAGCGAAGAGCGGTTTAGAGGTGCAAAGGCGTCTAAAGTTAATCTTGATGGAATCTGGGAGGTTGATTTTGATTATAAATCTGAGGATACCTATAAAGGAAAAGGAATATTTAGTCAAAAGGATGACGTGGTTACCGGAACGTTCAGAACTCCCGTTGGCGATTACAGGTATCTTGAAGGAGTGGTTGATGGCGACTCTTTAAAGATTACTTCTTTTGATGGTGCACATGCCTTTTTATTTGCGGCAAAGGCGACTGATAGCACCTTAAACGGAGTGTTTTATTCTGATAATGTTTATGCGGCACCTTTTATAGCCAATAAGAATCCGGAATATAAATTAGCAAATTCTGACTCATTGACCTATTTAAAAAAAGGATTTGATAAAGTTGAATTTTCTTTTCCTGATGAAACGGGTAAAATAGTTTCTTTAAGTGATGAACAATTCAAAGACATGGTAGTCTTAGTGCAAATAATGGGCACTTGGTGCCCCAATTGTTTAGATGAAACAAAGTTTTATGTTGATTATTTAAAACAAAACCCAGATTCAGATATAAAAATAATTGGCTTGGCTTTTGAATACGCTAAGACTCAAGAAAAGGCAGTAGAAAGTATTCAAAGGTTGCGTGATAGAATAGGGGCGGACTATCCGATTCTAATTGCTCAATTAGGCACTGATAATAAAAAATTGGCGAATGAAAAGTTGCCTATGTTAAATCAAGTATTATCATACCCAACTACCATTTATATTGATAAAAAGGGAGCCGTTAGAAAAATACACACTGGCTTTAACGGTCCGGCAACAGGAGCTAAATATAAAACCTTTAAAAATGAATTTGATGTGTTTGTAAAAGGACTTTTGGAGGAGTAGGGGTTTATATGATGGGATGCGAATGTGTTAGAATAAGTTGCCTGGTTTGGCACTTTATTTTCCAAAGTAAACAAGGTCTAACATTTATTTAAACCCAATATTATTTCTAATTTTTTATTTTTCGTTCATTCTATTGAAAAAAGGATTGCTTGAATCATCATTTATCTGATGACCGTAACCATATTTTTCATTTAATTGGTAAAGTCTTAAATATAAATCGACATAATCTTGAGAAGTTAAAACCCAATCAGATATAAGTTTAGCCATTTCATTCATGTCTTCTGCATAAGTCATTCTTGAGTCACTCCCTCTTGTTCCATCTGGTTTTAATGCTACTCCACGATTTAAGAAAATCAACTTTTCTTCATGTATGATATTTCTTTGCTCTGCAAATTCTTTACCTCTTGGCAAATATTTTAATAAAAGATTTTGAATTCCATTGTAGAACAAAGAGTGTTTTTCCTCCGGATTATCAAATTTTTGGTCGATTAGTTTTTTTAGTTCATCAATTTCTTTTAACTGACCATCTTCAATATCTATACTTAACTGTTTACCTTGATTCTCTTTGGCTTTTTGAAGTATTTCAAGTTGCTCTATTTTTTTTTGTTTTTCTAATTCTAGATCTTTTGCAGATTTTTTCTTTTTGTCCATAGCTAATCAACTATTTTATTTAATTCAAATATTTCTTTAATGATTTTTGCTTTTTGAGGAATTGAATCTGTTTCCCAAATTAAAGGAGATAATCTTTTAACTGTTTCAACTATTTCCGGAAAATGTGGTCTGTAAGCTTTCCAAAAATTCTTTTTATGATTAAACCACATATCAATTTGAAATGCACGATAAACAAAGCATTTGTGAATATTATTTTTCTTTGCAGTTTGACGAACCATTAGTTCATTATTGATGTGAGGTTTTATGAACCTTAAAAGGTTCGAGTCGAAGAAAAACTCCTGCGCAAAATCATCTGCATTTTTTTCGTTTATCAATAATAAGTCTGGTTCTCCAGTTAAATGATAGCCTTGGGATAATATACTGTCAAAATCAAACAAGACATGATATATCTCATGAAGTAATGCATGCCAAATTGTTGCGTAATTCTGATTTAAATCAGTTAGAACAATGCAAGGCTTTTGGTTGACAGCAAATGTAGCTCCTCTAAATTGCGATGTTGTAAGTTGTTTTTGAAAGCATACAGTTACTCCAATACTATAGAGGGCTTGACAAACAGTCAATAAGCCTTTCTCAACATCTTGGGTATATGGTTTAATTTTAGGAACTAGCTCCTTTAGACTATCCCTATCATAATAATTTGGATTAGATATACGTTCAAAAATCATATATGCAGATGAGATAGAAAAATATCTCATTTTGTCAGCAAAATTTCTTTTAGTTGAACTGTAAAGAATCGCATCTAATTTATGAATATAATCCTCATACTCCCTAATAGATTCAAAGCCAAAAAACTCTAATAAATTTTGTTTGATTTCCGAGGAGTCAGATTTTGAGTTTATTAAACCAACTTTACTTAATCTATCAATATCGAAATTTTTCTCGATGAATTGGAAGTCATTTGATGTTTCCAATTTTTTAATCTTATCACTCCGTTGATTAGAAATTAAAAACACAATTAAGTCTTTAAATTCTATATTGAGGAAATCGGATATTTTCAGAGCATTAAAAAGACTAGGATGCTTTATTGTGCCATCTAGAATTGGATTAACAGAGTTTTTGTCTAATCCAATTAAGTTGAAAGCCTGATTTTCACTAATGTTTAATTCCGTTAATCTACTTTCGAAAATTTCGCGTGGACTTATTGATTCTTTGCCCTCAAAAGATTCTTGAAGTAAATTCGATATAGAAAATTTATTCATTAAATGGGAAAATTTTCCCAAAAATAATAAATATTATGAGAATGATTGTAATTATTTAGGAAAATTTTCCCAAATATATTTTTCGGTTTGTAATCAACCCCCTATATAATAGTAGACTTCCCTAAATCGATATTCTCATCGTTCAGGTTAAGGTCCTCATCAGAATACGAAATATTATCTGCTATAAAATCGCCAACGTAGTCGGTACCGTATTTACTACTGCCGAGAATATCCTTAGTAATCACATTTTTTTTGAAAGATTTTTTAACTGCCTTGACAACTGCATCAGCTTCTTCATTGAGTTCAAAATGCTGCAATAACATAGCAGCACTTAAAATAGCGGCTACTGGGTTGGCAATGTTTTTTCCTTTTGCCTTGGGGTAAGAACCATGAAAAGGTGCAAAGATGGCATTGTCTTTTCCTATAGAAGCAGAGGGCAGTAAACCAACAGATCCTATAATGACACTGCCTTGATCAGAGAGTATATCGCCAAACATATTATCCGTTAGAATAACATCAAACTGCTTAGGTTTCATCATCATCTGAACCACCGCATTATCAACAAACATGCACTCAAATTTAACATCTGGGTAACTGATGCTGATTTCAGTAACTACTTTGCGCCACAGGCGTGAGGTTTCTAAAACATTAGCTTTATCAACCAAAGTTAGTTTACGTTTTCTTTTTTTTGCAGCCTTGAAGGCCATGTGGGCTAGGCGCGAAATTTCAGCTTCAGTGTATTCACATAAATCAGATGCAGCTGTACCGTCTTCACTCAATGATTTCTTACCAAAATAGATGCCGCCAGTTAATTCACGATAAATAACCAAATCGGTTCCGCGAATTACTTTTTTGGGTAAAATGGAATTTTCAGATAATACTTTGAAAACTTTAACGGGTCTGATGTTTGCAAATAGTCCGAGCTCTTTTCGCAATTTCAACAAGCCTTGTTCAGGTCGAACTTTGGCTTCAGGATTATTGTCATATTCTAACGCCCCAATGGCACCAAATAAGGTGGCATCAGCTTCTTTACAAAGTTTGAGTGTTTCTTGTGGTAAAGGGTCGCCAGAATTAGAAATGGCAACTGCACCCACAGGCGCTTTAATAAAAGTAAATTGATGATTGAAAGTTTCTTCAACAGCTTTAAGACATTTTACTGCTTGCTCGAGCACTTCTGGCCCAATACCGTCTCCGCCTAAAAGAGCAATCTTTAGTTTCATGGGGCTACCTTTTGAATTGTAGGATCAGTAGCAGCGATAATGGTATCAATGTCTTTATCTAAAACCTCTTTTTTAGAATCTGCAAATTTCAAAAACTCTTGATATACAGCATCTAGTTGAATTTTAGTTAACTCATACCCAACTAATTTTGCACGATAGGCGAGTGCGGCTCTACCGCTTCTTGCCGTCAAAACAATTGAAGATTCAGTGACACCTACATCAGCAGGGTCAATAATCTCATAGGTTTCACGATTTTTAATGACACCATCTTGATGTATGCCTGAACTATGTGCAAAGGCATTTGCCCCTACAATAGCTTTATTGGGCTGCACCATCATCCCCATAGTTTCTGAGACCATTTTACTGGTATCAAATAAAAGTTTGCTGTTAATATCAGTATCTAAACCAAGAGTTGGGTGTTGACGCATTACCATAACCACTTCTTCTAAAGAGGTATTACCTGCGCGTTCTCCAATTCCGTTAATGGTACATTCAATTTGGCGGGCTCCGTTCACAACTCCGGCAATTGAGTTTGCGGTTGCTAAACCTAAATCATTATGACAATGACAAGAAAGCGTAGCCTTGTGAATGCCTTTTACGTTCTCTCTGAGGTATTTTATTTTGGCGCCGTATTGTTCTGGTAAACAATACCCTGTTGTATCAGGAATGTTTAAAACCGTAACACCAACTTTAATTAATTCTTCACAAATTCGAGCTAAAAACTCATTGTCTGTTCTTCCGGCATCTTCAGCATAAAACTCAACATCTTCAACAAATGTCTTTGCATACTTCACAGCTTCAACAGCTCTTTCAATGATGGCTTCTTTATTTGAATTGAATTTGTATTTAATATGTGAGGCAGAGGTGCCAATACCTGTATGTATTCGTGGTCTTTTGGCATATTTCAATGCCTCAGCAGCAACTTCAATATCTTTTTTCACTGCTCGTGTTAGTCCGCAAACAGTAACGTTTTTAACCAATTTGGCAATTTCTGAAACTGATTTGAAATCTCCAGGACTCGAAACCGGAAAACCTGCTTCAATGACATCAACCCCTAAAAGTTCAAGACGTTCAGCAATAATCAATTTTTGTTCGGTGCCCAGTTTGCAGCCGGGTACTTGTTCACCATCTCTAAGTGTAGTGTCAAAAATTTGTACCTTGTCTTTACTCATTATATTTGTGTAGTTTTAACAACCTTAGAAAGGCTATTCACGAATATATGACCAATCAACGAAATCTCCTAAAAAAGCGATTTTAAATTACTATGGGCAATAGTATGTACTTAAATTAAGTAGTTGAATAACAGTAACTTAAATCAATTCTATTACGATGACAAATGCGCATAAAGATGCATTATTTGTGCTGGTAAAGTCGCTATCAAAATCAGAGAAAAGGCAATTTAAGCTATATGTTGGCCGTCTTGGGGTTAATACTGATGCTAAATTTATTGCGCTTTTTAATCTCTTAGATAAAATGCGCGAGTACAAAGAGAAAACCATTTTAGATAATGGAATTGTGACCAAGTCACAACTTTCTAATCTTAAGGCACATCTATATAAGCAGATTTTAATCAGTTTGCGTTTGAATCCTGTTAATCAAAATATACGCGTTCAAATACGTGAACAGCTTGATTTTGCAACGATTTTGTATCAAAAGGGACTCTATAAACAGAGCCTTAAAATCTTAGATAAGGCAAAGAATATTGCCATCAATAATCAAGAGAAGAACATTGCCTACGAAATTGTTGAACTTGAAAAAATTATTGAAACCCAATACATAACGCGTAGTATTCCTGATCGCGCTGACGAACTTAGCATTCAGGCTAAAGAATTATCGGCTCATAATGTAATGACCAGTAAACTGTCAAACCTTTCATTACAGCTTTACGGTATGATGCTAAAAGTAGGGTATGTACGTAGTGATGAGGATTATAAACAAGTAGAAGAGTACTTTAAAAGTAAACTGCCTAAATATACTATTGAAGACCTAGGTTTTAGAGAAAAACTTTGGTTGTACAAGGCGCATTTATGGTATAGTTTCTTAACACAAGATTTTTTATCATGCTATAAGTATGCTAGCAAATGGGTAGATCTTTTTGATGACTATGAAGATATGGTTCAATTAAATCCTGTTTTTTATTTAAAAGGAAACAACTATTTATTAGAATCACTTTTTTACGTAAAATACAGTTCGCAGTTTAAAGAAACTCTTGATAAACTTGAGACTCGGGTAGCGAGCAAGAGTTTTCCGAAGAATGATAATATTAGTTCATTAGCTTTTTTATATATCAATTCAAATAAACTAAACCTTCATTTTTTAAATGGTACCTTTAAAAAAGGCCTGTATTTGGTTAAAATTATCGAATACGGCATCAACAAACATATTGATCGTATTGATCAGCATCACATCATGGTATTGTATTATAAGATTGCGTGTTTGTACTTTGGTATGGGCGACAATAAAACATGTATTCAATACCTCAAAAAAATCATTACCAATAAAAATCTAAAGATGCGTGAAGACCTGATGTGCTTTGCACGTGTGTTAAGCTTAGTGGCGCATTATGAGGCTGGTATGGACTATCATTTAGAAATTCAATTAAAGAGCACCTATAAGTTTTTGTTAAAGATGGGCGATCTTCATGCGGTGCAAAAAGAGATGATTAAATTCTTAAGAAACCTCGGCAATATTTACCCTAGTGATTTACGAGATGAGTTTAAAAAATTACATACTGAACTTAAGAAGTTTGAGAATCATCCGTATGAAAAGCGAGCGTTTTTATACTTAGATATTATTTCATGGTTAGAAAGTCATCTTGAAGACAAACCTGTATCAGAAATAATCCGCTTAAAAGCAGCTCAAATAACGCGCTAATTAATTATTGTCTTTAGTGTCTTCATTAATAATACCAGGCGTAGTAGTGGTATTTTTAAAATTGAATTGATTCACAAGGTTTTCTCCTAACTTTTGAAAATCTTCATTTTGTGCCATTTTTCGAACCTTTTCAGGGTCAAAATTGCCGTTGAAGTACAAAAATGAACCATTTGCATTATTGTTATTGTACACTAAAATTTCTTTAACCGTACTTTTCTTTTCACGAATTGAAATAACGTTTCTTTTTAACTCATCATTTTTTCTAAAAACTTCAATGAATGAATTACCAGTAATAGAATTCATTTGCTTGTTCAAAAATTCAGTTCGTGCAGGTGTTGCACTCGGAAATTGCATGTATCTGAGGTCACGAGTATTGCCTACTAAAGATTTCATTTCAGGAGAAATATTGCCAATCATTGATAGCATAAATTGAGGTACGCGAACCGCAGTTACCTGATTATCATTTTTATGCGCATCGTAAAAAGAATCAATTGAGTTATAGCTTGCGCAAGACGAAAGCATGAAAAGACTGATAATAAATAGCGTTCTTTTAATCATTATAGTTTGTGTTTAATGTGTTAAATGTACTAAAATTAGCAACAAGCATTCCAAATTGAATCATCTGGTGGCGGCGCTACAAAATTGATAAGTTCTTTTTTTACCGGATGTATAAAAGAAAGTGATCGCGCGTGTAAATGAATGCTTCCGTCTTTGTTGCTTCGGTTGAAACCGTATTTAAGATCTCCCTTAATTGGGCAATCAATATAAGATAGTTGAGAACGTATTTGATGATGACGCCCCGTTTTTAAATCAATTTTAAGCAAGTAATAGGAATCGAGTTTTTTTAAAACTTCATAGTCTAAAATTGCCTTTTTACTTTCAGGAATTTCTTTGGTATAGGCGTAAGATTTATTTTGCTTCGGATTTCTTTTTAACCAATGCACTAAGGTTGCTTCGTTTTTTTCAGGAAGCTCTTTTACCACAGCCCAGTAAGTTTTCTGCGCTTTTTTCTCAGCGAATAGCTTATTTAAGCGGGGTAGAGCTTTTGAGGTTTTAGCAAATACAACAATACCAGAAGTTGGTCGATCTAATCTATGAGCAACTCCCAGATAAACATTGCCAGGTTTCTTGTGCTTATTTTTGATGTATTGTTTAACAATTTCACTCAAGGGTGCATCGCCAGTTTTATCGCCTTGTACAATATCTCCGGGGCGTTTATTGATGACAATTAAATGATTGTCTTCATAAATGACTTGAAGATTAACTGCCGTTGAATGTGTGTTCTTGTTGATTGCTAAAAATTTAGTTTTCTATTAGTGAAGCTTAAGAATAAAATAATGAATACCCCCATAGTCACTGATACATCTGCCATATTAAAGATTCCGGTTTTTAAAAAACCCCATTGAAAATGCAAAAAGTCAGTAACCTGGCCATAAGCAATTCTGTCTATAAGGTTACCAATGCCGCCCCCAATAACGCAGGCAAATGCAAACACCAAAACTTTGTTTAGATTTTCTTTTTTAAGAATTCGAAAAAGAAGAATTAACAATAGTACAACCGGAAATATTTTTAAAACAATTAGTTTGATGATAGGAGAGAGGTCTCGCCCCATACCAAGCATGGCCCCTGTATTCTCTACTTTTGTTAAAATAAAATTATCGCCAATTAGTTCTATTTTTTCGTGGTAATCAACATTTTTTCGCACCGCATCTTTAGACCATTGATCGCAACCTATGTTGAATAAAACAATGAATATAATGGCAATCTTTTTCATATTGATTCTCTCGGCTGAACGCTGCAGCTTTATTTAATACTCATTACATCGAGCTTCCAACTTCCTTCTTCAAGTTTCGTACTTAATACTTAGTACTTAATACTTAGTACTTAATACTTTGTACTAGTAACTCATTCCTAACTCCTAATTTAGTATTGCTCTTCATCATTCGGAAAATCTTTGCTCTTCACATCTTGAACATAATCTGAAATTGCGGCTCCCATGGTTTCATATAAATTCATATAACGTCTTAAAAAACGTGGATTAAACTCATGCGTCATCCCTAATAAATCATGAATAACTAAAACTTGTCCGTCTGCATGTTTTCCACCGCCTATGCCTATGGTAGGAATAGAGATACTTTCAGAAACTTTTTTAGTCAATTCAGCTGGTATTTTTTCTAATACAATGGCAAAACAGCCTAATTTTTCTAATAACTTTGCATCTTCAATAAGTTTATCAGCTTCTTCTTCTTCCTTCGCTCTTACGGTGTAGGTGCCAAATTTGTAAATGGACTGCGGTGTTAATCCTAAATGACCCATAACCGGAATACCGGCATTTAAAATACGCTTAACTGATTCTTTAATTTCAGCACCACCTTCAACTTTTACAGAGTGCGCACCACTTTCTTTCATTATTCTTATTGCGGATCGTAACGCTTCTTTAGGGTCGCTTTGGTAACTTCCGAAAGGAAGGTCAACCACAACCAAGGCTCTTTCAACAGCTCTAATCACAGAAGATGCATGATAAATCATTTGATCTAAGGTAATGGGTAAAGTGGTTTCATGACCAGCCATAACGTTACTTGCAGAGTCGCCTACTAAGATGACATCAACGTTCGCCGAATCAACAATTTTTGCCATTGAATAATCATAGGCGGTTAGCATAGAGATTTTCTCTCCATTTTTTTTCATATCAACCAATGATTTGACGGTTACTCTTTTGTATTCTTTTTTAGCTGTAGACATTACTGTGTTTTTGATGCTATAAAAGTAAGGAGATTTGAGCAGACTCTTATAACCTTGATTATTGACTATTAGAAAGTCAATTTTAAATCTAAATGATTGCTTAAAATTTTAATGGCGAATCAGTATTTTTGATAAAATCAATATTGATGAAAAGAATACTAGTACTTATAAGTCTTATGTGTTTTGCCTTTAACCATGCGCAAGAACCTGAAAAAATTGCTATTCAAAATACCATAGAAACATTTTTTGAGGGGTTTCATCAACAAGATTCTTTACTCATGAAACAAACTGTTGCCAATGAGATGATTCTGCAAACTATTGCCATTGATTCTTTAGGTGAAACAAAAATTCATGAAACTTCTTTTTCACAATTTTTGAAAGGTATTGTGGGTATACCTGAAACGGTCAAATTTCAAGAAGTATTAAAGTCTTTCTCTATTCAAATTGACGGCAATATGGCTAATGTTTGGACACCTTATGAATTTCGCCTGAGAGAAGAATTCAGTCATTGCGGTGTCAATTCATTTCAATTGGTCAAGTTTAATGACCAATGGAAAATTATTTATTTAATTGATACGCGAAGAAAAGAAAACTGCGACTAATTATAGGCAGGTTTTTACTTGCGTTAAGTTTTTAATACTTCTACTATTCTGTAATTGTTTTAGTTTAATACCATTGAGACTAAGCGAAGTCAATTGAAAAATGTTTTCGCGTTCATTTTTACCGGTTGTAAGCACTAAAAAAGCATAGCCATTCATCTTTTTTATAAACCAATACCCATTATCTCTGTTAGTATAATTAATGAATTGATTTCTTCGATGCGGTTTTTTAGATTTCTTATCAAGAAAGAACTGTTCTTTAGTGAATTGAGATTTTATACCTTGTATTTCATCACAAAATTGATCAACCAAAAAACTATTCAATTCTTTATGGTCAAGCTTAATGTTACTTTTAGAATCCATTCTTTTGAATGAGTAGGTGCTATTTTTTCCTTTAAGTTGAAGCGCATTTTGACTTACATTAAGAACCTGTAACTTACCTTTTAAGCCATCTGCCTTAATTTTAGTCTGTTTTTTGTTAACCGATATTTTTCCCTTTTTGTTGGTGTGAATTGAGCCAATTGAGTTGGTATCAAAATCAAGAACAATATTTGTTTTTTCTTTGCTGTTTTTTTTGGCAACAGATAGCCAGGCGCCATCTAAATTTTGACTAAAACAAGTGCTAATTGAAGCTAAACATATAATTAGGGACGTAATTTTTTTCATACTTTAGTTAACGCTCTAATTATCATAATGTTGCGGCTTTAATAAAATATTTTACACCAGTCAATTAATTCATAAGTTATTGAAATCAATTGTTCACACTTATTTTATGATTTTCTAAAATCATCTTTATTTTAAATTCTATTTCAGCTTCTAAATAGTTAAATTTGAAATAGTTAAATAAAAATCTCATAGCATATCATTTATGAATTCTACATTTTTAAAAATTAGAAAGATTAGTGTCGTCCAAAATTCAATACAACCTTGCAATAAAAGACTAAAAAATAGGATGTCTTTTGGCATGTTGCTTCCGTTTTTTCTTTTAATGTGCAGTTCATTGGGTTTTGCTCAAACCAAAGTTTCTGATCTTTTTTCGGATAATATGGTGGTTCAAAGAGAACAACCCATTAAAGTTTGGGGTTGGTCAGATGATGGAACAAGCATAAGTGTTCAATTTGCAGGAAATAGCGCAACCACCACCACCCAAAACGGAAAATGGGAAGTTTCGTTGCCTGCTCTAGATGCTGGCGGACCCTATTCAATGACTATTCAAGCTGAAACTGCCATTACCATTGATAATATTCTGGTTGGCGATGTTTGGGTGGCAGGCGGACAATCAAATATGGAATGGATTCTGAAAAATACTGACAACGCAGCGGCAGAAATTGCGGCAGCGAATTATCCTCAAATTCGGTTTTTTAAAATTCCGCCAACTGTATCGCATGTTGAATTCGAACAAGTGCCTGGTGGTGCGTGGCGAGAAGCAAATCCTTTAAACGCAATTGTTTATTCTGCCGTTGGGTGGTATTTCGCCAAAAACAACCACTTAGAAAAAGGTGTTCCTGTAGGTATCATAGACAGTAATAACGGCGGGTCGCCAGCAGAAGCTTGGATGTCATTAGATGCCGTAGCTACGGTGCCTAGTTATGCTGCAGACGTTGCCAATGTAGTAGATCCAGAAAAAGATTGGGGTGCTATTTTAGAACAAAATGAATTGAATGATGTTTTACGGTTTGAAATAGCAGCTGATGTTGATGCAGCTATAGCCACAGAGGCCCATTTAATTGATTTTGATGATAGTGATTGGCAGTGTGTTGAAATACCTAATGTAGATTATATTGTTGATGTTGTTTGGTTGCGTAAATCAATACTTTTAAATGGTACAGAGCAGACTATTAAACTCAATGTGGGTAAAATGGAAACAAGAGGCCAGATATTTTTCAATGAAGAACCCATTTATAATAAGACAACTACCGGTGTTGACATATTAACAATACCCGCTGAATTAATCAAGAAAGGTAAAAATGTCATAAGTTGTCGCGTTGTAAACCCTTACGGAGGCAGAGCATATTTTGGAGACCTTGGTAATATGTATATTGAAATAGACGGAAATGAAATTACTCTTGAAGGTGAATGGAAATATTCAAATACACTTGAAGGCGAAATACCTCAAGTGACTACCTATCGTCATATTCCGTCATTTTTATATAATAGTATGATTAAACCTATAACTAATTTTAATGTGAGAGGTGTACTATGGTATCAAGGCGAATCGAATGCTTTTCGTTCTGATGAGTATCAGCAGCTCTTTGCAACCTTAATTCAAGATTGGAGAAATGGTTGGCAAAATCAGAATATGCCTTTCTTATATGTACAATTGCCAAATTATCAAAGTAGAGAAACTGAGCCCAGTGATCATAATTGGGCACGTATCCGCGAAGCGCAAACACAAACACTTGTTCTAGCCAATACAGGTATGGCAACCACTATTGATATTGGAGATGCTAATGACATTCATCCAAGAAATAAAAAAGATGTTGGCAACAGGCTTTGGCTTAATGCTAAAGAAGTTTCTTTTGAAGAGGCTATTGTTGCTTCAGGTCCAATGTACACCAATCATGAGATTATTAATAATACCGTGACCATTTCTTATGAGCACTTAGGAAGTGGCTTGCAAACCAATGATGGTGCTGCACCTTTTGGTTTCGCAGTGGCTGGAGATGATCAAGTATTTTACTGGGCAACGGCAGAAATTCAGAATGACCAAATTATCGTATCTGCTCCTGAAGTGAGTGCTCCTGTAGCCGTTCGCTATGCATGGGCTGTGAACCCTGAAACAAATTTGTATAATGTTGAAGGCTTACCGGCTGTACCTTTCAGAACTGATGATTGGTAGTTAAACAATACCCTCTCTTTATAATTAATTCATGTAAGTATGTCATCATGTCATGTTTCAGTACTTGGCATATTGTTTGTCATTAAGTGATTGAAAATAAAAATGCACTCACTAATAAAATATAAAGAATGAGCAAAATAATAGGAATTGATTTAGGTACTACCAATTCATGCGTTTCTGTAATGGAAGGTAATGAGCCTGTGGTAATACCTAATGCTGAAGGTAAAAGAACTACACCATCAGTAATCGCTTTTGTTGAAGGAGGCGAGATTAAAGTAGGAGACCCTGCAAAAAGGCAGGCAGTTACAAACCCTGAGAAAACGGTTTACTCAATTAAACGTTTTATGGGTAATAAATTTTCTGATTGTAAAAAGGAAGTTGATCGTGTACCTTATAAAGTGGTTAAAGGCGATAATAATACACCACGTGTTGACATTGATGGCCGTTTATACACACCTCAAGAGTTATCGGCAATGGTGCTTCAAAAAATGAAGAAGACCGCTGAAGATTATTTAGGTCAAGATGTAACAAGAGCCGTGATTACTGTTCCTGCTTATTTTAATGATGCACAAAGACAAGCAACCAAAGAAGCTGGTGAAATTGCCGGACTTACTGTTGAGCGTATCATTAATGAGCCAACCGCCGCTTCTTTGGCGTACGGTATGGACAAAAAAGATACGGATCAAAAAATAGTTGTTTTTGATTTTGGTGGGGGTACTCATGATGTTTCTATCTTAGAATTAGGTGATGGTGTTTTTGAAGTACTTTCTACAGATGGCGATACGCACCTAGGTGGTGATGATGTTGATCAAAAAATTATTGATTGGTTGGCTGAGGAATTCAAAAAAGATGAAAGTATTGATTTGCGAGATGATGCAATGGCATTGCAACGTTTGAGAGAAGCTGCTGAAAAAGCGAAAATTGAATTATCATCTTCAGCGCAAACTGAAATCAATTTACCTTATGTAACAGCAACAGCATCAGGGCCAAAGCACTTAGTACGTTCTTTAACACGTGCCAAGTTTGAGCAATTAATTGATGATTTAGTAAAACGTACTATAGAGCCTTGTGAAACAGCAATGAAAGCTGCTGGTTTGTCAAAAAGCGATATTGATGAAATTATTTTAGTAGGTGGTTCTACTAGAATTCCTGCTGTACAAGAAGCCGTTGAAAAGTTCTTCGGAAAAGCCCCTTCTAAAGGAGTAAATCCTGATGAAGTTGTAGCCGTAGGTGCTGCAATTCAAGGTGGGGTGTTAACTGGAGATGTGAAAGATGTATTGTTATTAGATGTAACTCCACTTTCATTAGGTATCGAAACAATGGGTAATGTGTTTACCAAATTAATTGATGCCAATACTACAATACCTACCAAAAAATCACAAGTTTTTTCTACTGCTGCTGATAATCAGCCTTCAGTTGAGATTCATGTATTACAAGGTGAAAGAGCCATGGCGGCAGATAACAATACCATTGGTCGTTTTCATTTAGACGGAATTCCTCCGGCGCAAAGAGGAGTGCCTCAAGTTGAAGTTACTTTTGATATTGATGCAAACGGAATTATCAAGGTTTCTGCAACAGATAAAGCGACTAACAAAACTCAAGATATCAGAATTGAAGCTTCTTCAGGATTAACAGAAGAAGAAATTGCGAAAATGAAAGCAGAAGCAGAAGCTAATGCCGAAACTGATAAGGTTGCAAAAGAGAAAGCAGATAAGTTGAATGAAGCTGATAGCATGATCTTTCAAACCGAAAAGCAATTGAAGGAATTTGGCGATAAATTGTCAGAGGATAAGAAAAAGCCTATTGAAGAAGCATTAGTTGAATTAAAAACTGCTTATGAAACAAAAGATTTAGCAGTTATTTCTCCGGCTTTAGATAAAATCAATGAAGCTTGGAAAGTTGCTTCTGAAGAAATGTATAAGGCTCAAGCAGAAGCTCAACAAGGTGGCGAAGCCCCTGAAGGAGAGGCAACAGCTGATTCTGGAGAAGAAGGTGATAACGTAGAAGACGTAGACTTCGAAGAAGTCAAGTAGCCTGTCCTGAGCGCAGACGAAGGGTAGACTTCGAAAAAGTCAAGTAACAGTCTAGTTATAAATGAAAAACCGCTTAGCAATTTGCTAAGCGGTTTTTTTTATTTCTTAACCATCATTGTTTTTAAGTAGTAATCAATAGATATTATAATTAAAATGATTCGTCAGCATGGCGGTCAAAATAAATAACCACAACATTTTGGCATTTCTTTTGTTTACAATTAGTCGATGATCTTTTAATTTTGATTAATGAAAAATAAGTTCTATTTCATATTCACTCTTTTTTTCTTTTTTTCGTCCTATTCTTTTTATGCCCAAGAGATAAAAATTTTCAAAGTCAAAGATTTTGACTTAAAGGGTAATGTTGAATCGTGTAATGTACTTGCCAAGTATGGCAAGGAAGAGTATAATTTTAATGCTTCTGGTTTTTTAACTAAATCAGTTACCCGTTATAGTGATACAGATTATGATGTTTCTTATTACAAATACAGTAGCAATTTTTTAATTGAAAAGAGGGTTGAGAATTTTCGTGATAAAGAGTTTGATGAAAAGACTTCTATGGCTTATTTGTACAAAGTTGACTCTACAAAGAATCTGAAGATTATAGAACAAATAGTTTCTTACAACAAAGAGTTGATTGATTTATATGAGTATCACTTTGATGCTGAAAATAAACTGGTTAAGATATTAAGAAGCAATCATGAAGGTAATGATGAAACTATAGTGGTTCATTCAACTGTTAAAGATGGTGTAAAAACCAGCTACAGTACTAATGGCACGATGACAAAAGAGCTAGAAGTTATTTTTGAAAAAGTGAATGATTCTGCGACAGAAAAAGTAGTAACCACAAAATCTTTTCTTAATAAATTACCCCACCAAGCCGTTACTGAAAGATTCAACAAGAAAGGAAAATTATTGTCAAGTAAAACCTATGAATTACACCCAATTTTAGAAGAACTTCGAGAAAATGAGGTGGTAACTTATGGTTTTGATGAACTAGGAGTTTTAACCAGAGCTGAAACAAAAAGAGGTAAATCTATCGATATCAAAAATTATATTTATCAATTTGATCCTCAGGGTAATTGGGTTAAAGAAATTATTAGTCCGGATAATACCTATACTACTCGAAAAATTAAGTATTATCCTACTAAAGAAATGCTTGAAGAGAATTTTGATTAGCTAAGTAATTCTTGATACTCTTTATTTGTTAAACGATATTGGATTAGGTTTACAAAAACCCCGTCTTTGATGTCATGATCTTTCATTTCAGCCTCTTTAATCATTTTGCTTTTCTCGAGTACTTTTCCTGAAGCTGTATTGATATCAATGTATACGGCCATAATTTTATTTAAATTCAACACTTCAAAACCGAATTTTAAAACTTCTGTAACGGCCTCGGTCGTGAGGCCTTTGTTCCAAAAAGGTTCAGCCAACCAATATCCTAATTCAGCTCTATGATGTTCAACATTTACGGTTAACCCAATACCACCAATAAATTGATTTGTATTCTTATCACGCATGGCAAAAACGAATTGATTTTTTTCTTCAAATCCTTTATTGGCAATAGTGATCCATGTTAAGGCATCTTTCTCATAATATGGGTAGGGTAGTGTGCGGGTAAAATCCGATTTTTTTTTATTATTCGCATATTTAGCAATAACAGCAGCATCACTTTCTCTTAAACTGTCTATAAAGAGCCTGCTGGTTTCTAATTTTGGAAAATTAATCATGGCTATTCAAACTGGTTTAAAAGAGCTTTTTTGATTTCATGTTTGCCTTGAAAGACTATTTGTTTTGCTCGCCCTTCAAATAATTCTTCTATTCGTACTGATTCATTTTTTAATAAGGCTGAGGTAATAAACTCGTCTTTGTCACCAACTAAAAAAGTGATCTGAGTTTGATTTTCATTTAAAAAGCTAAAGTCTGAAGTTTTTAGTTCGTGCGGCACTGCGCCTGAGTGTAAGATTAAATGTTTGCATTTTAATTTTCGCTTGACAACCCAACGTGTGGCAATTGAAACGCCTTGAGAATACCCAAAGATAATTAAATTAAGATTTTGAGGTAATTTTTCGGCCTCCAATACAGCATCTAAATAGGCTAGAACGTTTTGTGTTTCTGTAGCTGTTTTTTCTTTTGTTAACCAACTAGCGCCTACATACTTATATTCATTTTTTAAATAATATTTAGAAGGTGCTTGCGGGGCAATTAAGTAATTTTCTTCAGCATCAAGTTGATCAAAATATTTTATAAAATATCTGCTTAGATACCCAATACCGTGTAAAACAATCCATGCATTTTTAGTTTTATTGCTAAGCTTATTTAGCGTTTCGTAGCTGTTATTTGTTGTGTAAGTAACACTTTTTTCTTGATGATTCATAGACTAATAATCTATGCCAAAGTAATGCAATTTATTGTACGCATATTGCTTAATTTTACAAAAAGTTATCATGAACGAGTATAAAGAAAAGATATTAAAAATTTGTAATGAGTCATCGAAAAATACCATGATGGAAACCTTACAAATAGAATATACTGATGTTGGAGAAAACTACTTGGTAGGTAAGATGCCTGTAACATCAAAAGTATATCAACCTGACGGAGTCTTACATGGCGGTGCTATGGTAGCTTTAGCAGAGAGCGTAGGTAGTACTGCAGCTCACATATTTTTAGATGCTCAAAAAATGTTTGTTCGAGGTGTTGAAATTGCCGCTAACCATGTGAAGAGTGTTAAAGACGGCGATGTTTTTGCCAAGGCCATTATTTTACATAAAGGCCGTACCACCCAATTATGGGATATTAAAATTACTGATGCTGATGGTAATTTGGTTTCAGTATGTAAATTAACTACAATCGCTTTACCCAGAAAGTAGATGTTTGAAGATCTAATTAGACAAATAGAAGAACATCAAAATCAAAACCTTCCTTTTGTATTATATCGAAAGCCAAAAACATTAGTAGTAAACGCAATACTTCAAAAAGATGATGAGGTCAATTATTTAAAGGACTTTAATACTACGGGCTTCATTTTTGCGCCTTTTGATTCAAAAAAAGAGATTGTATTAACACCCTTAGACCATTTTATTTCTGCTGAATATCAAGCACAAGCTTTTCATAAGCATCATGACATAACAGATGTATCTCAAGAATTTCAAAAGGCAGAACATCAAAGTTTAATTGAAAAAGGAGTTGCGAAAATAAAAAAAGATAGTCTTGAAAAAGTAGTACTTTCAAGAAGGCTTCAGGTTAGCTGTAAGCATCAACCATTAGCTATTTTCAAGCGTTTACTCATGAACTATGAAAACGCCTTCGTTTATCTCTGGCACCACCCTAAAATTGGTACCTGGTTAGGGGCCACTCCTGAAATTTTATTACATCTTGAAAACAATCATCTCACTACCATGTCTTTAGCAGGCACACAGAAATATGAAGGAAATGCCAAACCCGACTGGCAGACTAAAGAAATTAACGAACAAGAATTAGTAACCTCTTTTATTAAGAAGGCACTAGAAGGTAAGGTAGAAAATCTAAAAATATTTGAACGCGAAACTATAAAGGCGGGCCAGCTTTTACACTTAAGAACAAAGTTCAGCGGAATATTACAACATAATCAATTGAATGCTTTGGTTGATGCGTTGCATCCTACACCTGCGGTCTGTGGTTACCCAAGAGACGTTGCCAAAGAATTTATCCTAAAAAATGAAAGGTACAACCGTGAATTTTACACGGGATACTTGGGTGAATTGAATTTTAAAAATGAAATTAAAAGAACATCCCGAAGAAAAAACACAGAAAATAGTGTGTATAAAGCTTTGAAAACGTCAACCAACTTATTTGTGAACTTACGCTGTATGCAGTGGCAAGGGCATTCTGCCTTAGTTTATGTTGGTGGCGGTCTCACTAAAGGTTCAGATTCAGAAAAAGAATGGCAAGAAACAGTGGCCAAAACTAAAACCATGCTACAAGTATTGGGTTAAGAGTTCTTTGAGTTGTATTTTTGTATACGTTAAATAACTTTAATGAAACACTCGAGTATACCCGCTGCACAGTTAGTAGTTCAACACTGCCAAGCCAAAGGTATCTCGAATATTGTAATCTCTCCGGGATCCAGAAATGCTCCTTTAATTTTAGGGTTTACTGAAAATTCATTTTTTAGGTGTTACAGTATTGTTGATGAGCGCGCTGCTGCTTTTTTTGCATTGGGTATGGCACAGCAATTACAACAGCCGGTAGCTGTGGTTTGTTCATCTGGTAGTGCGCTATTAAATTATTACCCAGCCATTGCTGAGGCATTTTACAGTCATATTCAACTCGTAGCAATTTCTGCAGATCGACCTTCATATAAAATTGATGTGGGTGATGGACAAACCATACGTCAAGATGATGTTTTTCAAAGACATATTGGGTATTCAGCTAATTTAAAACAAGACGTAATTCACGCTACATATAGCATAGAAAAATATGCTCCTGAATTAATTACGCATGATACTATTGAAAAAACTCAAGAAGCGATTGAAAAGCACAACAATAATGAATTAAATAAAAGTTTAGATACAGTTATTATCAAAAGGTTACCTATACACATTAATGTGCCTTTTGAAGAACCGCTTTACAACACCATGCTAAAACCATCAATTCAGGCAGTGGTAAAACTAACATCTAATAAAATAGCAACCCATCATGATTTAAAGGATTTTGCTAAGGAGTGGAATGCTTCAAAACGAAAAATGGTTTTAGTTGGGGTTAACCAGCCCAATAGTATTGAGCAACAATATTTAGACAGGCTTGGCGAAGACCCATCAGTGTTGGTATTTACAGAGTCGACTTCGAATTTACATCATCCAAATTTTTTTCCGAGTATTGATAGTATCATTGCACCTATTGAAAAGTCAAAGCATAAAGCAAGTCTATTTAAGAAATTACAACCTGAAGTATTACTAACTTTTGGAGGGTTAATTGTTTCAAAAAAAATTAAATCCTTTTTAAGAGAATTTAAACCGCAAAAACATTGGCATGTTGATGCTTTAAATGCGAATGATACCTTTTTCGCTCTGAATAAACATTTTAAAATTGAAGTACAGTATTTCTTGTCTTCTTTTATGCCGCTTACTAAGAAGGTTGCGAGTGAATATTTTAACACTTGGAATACCGTTAAAAAGCAGTACGAGCAAAAAAGAGAGGAATATTTAAAACAAATTCCGTTTTCTGATTTTGCAGCCTTTGACAGTATATGTCAACATATACCACCTAAATGTCATGTACAATTGGCGAACAGTTCAACAGTTAGGTACATGCAATTGTTTGATATGAATATTCAAACAACAGTTTTTTGTAATCGCGGTACTAGTGGTATTGATGGCAGTACATCAACAGCCGTAGGAGCATCTTTGGCAAACAAAAACCCTACCCTGTTAATAACCGGCGATCTTAGTTTCTTATATGACAGTAATGGACTTTGGAATAAATACCTTAAATCAGATTTTAAGATTATTCTTATAAACAATGAAGGAGGTGGAATTTTTAGAATACTACCCGGAAAAGAAGATACTGTTAATTTTGAAACTTATTTTGAAACTACACAGCAGTATGATGTATCGCACCTTTGTAACATGTATGGGTTAAAATATTTACTGGTAAATAATAAGAAAGATTTAGAAAATAAATTACCAAATTTTTTTGCAAATAAAACTCAACCTAGCCTTTTAGAAGTACGTACTCCGAGAATAATAAACAATAAAATTTTGATGAGTTATTTCGATTTTATATCTTAGGGTATTATTATTAATTTATTAAAATAAGACACTAACTATTATGAGTAAAAGAGACGATTTAATTCAAAAGTACGCTGCAGACATCAAAGACAAATTTGGAGAAAGTGCAGACATGGATTTACTTACAAAAGTAACAGTAGGTTTGGGTCCTTCAATCTATAACATAGATGCATCAAAAGTTTCAGGTTCTGACGAGAAGGAGTTGGAAACTGTAAAAAAGAACTACTTAATTAAAAAATTAGGTATGTCTGATGGTCCAAAATTGATGGAAGGTATCACAGCTGTTATGGACAAATATGGTTCTTCAAACAGAAATAAGCATAGAGCTGTTGTTTATTATATGTTATGTAAGCATTTCAAAAAACAATCTGTATACTAATCTAATTAGTTTCAAAAATAATAGGAACCGCCTAATTTTATTAGGCGGTTTTTTTATAGGCTGGTTTTTAACAGTACTTTTGTGCCATGATAGTATTAGGACAATTCAATTCGCTTAAAATTCTAAGACAAACCAGTGTTGGAATGTTTTTGGGTAATGGAGAACATTCAGGAATTTTATTACCTAACAAATATGTTTCAGAAAAACATATTATAGGTGATATGATTGATGTTTTTTGCTATTTAGATCATGAAGAAAGACCAGTAGCTACAACTCTAGAGCCTCTTATAACTGTTGGCGAATTTCAGAGATTAAAAGTAGTTGAGGTTAATGAGTTTGGCGCTTTTTTAGATTGGGGACTAGAAAAACATCTTTTGGTTCCCTTTCGCGAACAGCGAAGCAAAATGCAAGAAGGTCAATGGTATGTAGTGTATTGTTATTTAGATGAACGTAGTAATAGATTAGTAGCCTCAAATAAAATTGATAAGTTTCTGAGTAATGATAATTTAACGGTTCGCCCATGGGAAGAAGTAGAATTAGTGGTAACCAGAAAAACTGAATTAGGATGGGAAGTCATCATCAATAATCAACACAAGGGCCTTGTTTATTTCAATGAAGTATTTAAAAAAATAGGTGTAGGCGATATTATTTCAGGTGTTATTAAAAGCATTAGAGCTGACAATAAAATTGATGTATCATTACAGCCTTTAGGCTCAAAAGTATTAGAACCGGCTGCAAAAAAAATATATGATACCCTTTTGACACACA
The DNA here is from genome assembly GCA_937929935.1 of uncultured Flavobacteriaceae bacterium. GTDB lineage: Bacteria > Bacteroidota > Bacteroidia > Flavobacteriales > Flavobacteriaceae > Maribacter_C. Next base: position 56,674 of record CALFUL010000010.1, read on the forward strand.
ATGGGTTCTTACCCTTAAATGATAAATCTGACCCTGAGCTCATCAAAGAAGAATTACAAATGAGTAAAAAAACCTTTAAAAAAGGTATTGGCACCTTGTACAAAGAACGCAAAATTGAAATTAAAGCAGACGGCATACATGCCATTAAGTTGAGTGAATAGAAAAGCTAAATAGAGAACAAATTAAATTATCACACTCATTTTAGTGTTAGGTAGTTCATCGATAATTATCTGATAATCAAATTTATATAAATGCTTTTTTTATCACTTTACGCGTACTTTACCACTGAATTAGCGAATTTCACAACATTGATTTAAAAACATTGACATGAGTTATTGATTTTTAATTATATTAGCACACTTAGGTTACTAAAAATTATATAATGCCATTTATAGAAGAAAGCGATTTACTAGAATTGCATAAAGATATTGATAAGGCTCAAATAATCAATGAGCGTCTTCTTGACCAAATTAAGTTTAAAAACAAAGAGCTCAAGAAAAGTAAAATGCAACGTAACGTTCTTGCAGGTGTTACCGCACTTTTTTTAATTGGTGTATTTGGTATAACGTCTTATATGACCGGATGGAGTAGTAGAGCCGGTTCTGTAGAAAATCAAAACAATTTATTAGTTTCAATTGATAGTCTAGATGCCGTTAAAGCAAGAATAGATAACCTTAAAGAACAAAATGAAGAATTAAGTTTAGTTAAAGAATACTACTTGGCTAAAAAGTTTTTAGATAAAGAAACAATCTATTCAGTTCAAGTACAATCATTTGTTGAGAATAATGTAACCTTAGCCTCAGAAGCTTTGACCAACACATTGTTCGTTAAAACAAATCCGTTTTACTCTTACTCCTTGGGTAATTTTCAAACTTTAGAAGAAGCTCAAAAATTCAGAAAGGAATTAGTAAGTATAGGGTTTGATGACGCTTTCGTTGCCTCATACAAAGAAGGTAAGAGGTTAAAAATAGAAGACCCATACTAATCGTGTCTAAATTTAGTGCATGGCTAAATGCGGCCAGACTTAGAACATTACCGCTGTCACTATCAGGAGTGGTAATGGGCACTGCATTAGCTAATTTTTATAAAGAAAATAATCAACTCATATTTGTGCTGGCTTTGCTAACAACTATTTGTTTTCAAATCACATCGAATTTTGCAAATGATTATGGCGATGGTGTTAAAGGCACAGATAATGAAAATCGTATTGGTCCTAAGCGAGCTTTGCAAAGTGGGATCCTGACAAGAAAAGAATTAAAGAACGGTATTATTCTAATGTCTGTTATCAGTATGATACTGGTAGCGATTTTAGTTTTCACTTCTTTTGGATTTGAGAATTTAATTTACATACTCACATTTTCATTCTTAGGTATTCTTTCAGTATGGGCATCAATTCGATACACTGTAGGTAAAAAAGCATATGGGTATCAAGGTTTTGGAGATTTAGCAGTTTTTATTTTCTTCGGAATTGTAGGGGTGCTTGGTTCTATGTTTTTATTTACAAAACATTTAACCTATTCATCTGTTTTACCTGCGATAGCTATTGGAGCTTTAAGTGTAGGAGTTTTAAATTTAAACAACTTAAGAGATATTGAATCTGATAAATTATCGAATAAGAACACCTTAGTTGTAAAAATGGGTTTTGCGAACGGAAAACGCTACCACATGTTTTTAGTAGTAGTAGCTTTTATATGTACGCTAAGCTTTATAGTACTGAATCAAAAAAGTGCTTTACACCTTTTGCCGTTATTGGCTTTTGTAGGCGTTTTTATGCACTTATACAAGGTTCGAAAAACTATAAAACCCGTAAAACTTGATGTAGAATTAAAAAAATTAGCCTTAAGTACTTTTTTTCTTTCGGTGTTGTTTTACATCACTTATAAATAATATTGTAATTTTGAGTTATAACCTTTAAACCAAAAATCCCTTGGAACAAGCAATTAAAATATTAATCGTTGAAGATAATGTGATTATCGCTGATGACATGCAGTCAATGCTAGAAGAAATTGGTTATGAAATCGTTGATAATGTTATTGTATACGAGCAGGCTGAAGAAGTTTTAAAAAATCAACATGTTGATTTAGTTTTAATTGATATTATTCTTGCTTCTGATAAAACAGGTATTGATTTAGGCAAGCACATTAGAGAAAAGTATAACATACCTTTCATTTTTGTTACCTCTAATTCAGATAGGGCTACGGTAGAAAATGCAAAAACAGTGAAGCCAAATGGTTATCTGGTTAAGCCTTTTGAGCAACAAGATTTATATACATCAATAGAAATTGCGCTATCAAACTTCATTTACAAAGGCGATGGTGCTGGACAGGAAAATATAATGAATGAAGCTGATGTTCCTATGTCGAATTCAGTTTTGAAAGACTCTATTTTTGTTAAAAAGCAACACTTATATTATCGTATTCAATTTGATGATATTCAATTCATCAAAGCCGATAACGTTTATCTTGAAGTAAATACGGTTGACAAAAAGTTCTTGGTAAGATCTCCTTTAAAAGATTATTTAGGTAAACTACCATCAAATAAATTTTACAGAGCTCATAAATCATACATTGTGAATGTTGATCATATTGATGCCATCAATTCAAAGGATATTATGATTAACAATAATTTAATTCCAATTTCTAAAGATTTTAAAGAGTTCATTATTTCAGCCATGAATTCTTAATTGATATAAAAAGAACGAAAATTAAAAAAATAGATGCTAAAAGCATCTATTTTTTTGTCTAAGTCAAAACTTTCAACTCCATGAAATACACAAATAATCGATGAAATACACGGTTTTATGTAATTTTTTCGTTTCACAACAAAAACCAGGGGTTACACAACAAACTACACCCTTTTTAATTTCTTATCAATATTTTTGAAATAGATAGAATTCCCCAAAATTCTTACTTCAAATTATGAGAACTAAAGTTGCAAAGCTGTGTGCGTCAAGTACAGCTTTTTTTATTGAAGTCTATTAAGATTAAGGCTTCTATATGAAAAGGTTGACGTACCTATTTTTAGGGTTAGCATTTATTTTAAATAAAGTAGAACCAATTAGAAATTTAAAACGCAACAAGAAAAAACGAATTATTTCGTTTGACTAACAACAAAAATTTACTCAAACCGTACAAAATGGTAAGTTAAGTTGTGTGTAATAATGAATATGAAAAGTGTCCCAATTAAAATTAGTGTTCTCTTTATAGTGTATATGGCGTCTTTGTTTTCGCTTTTCGCTCAAGACGAAGACACACCATCTGAAAATTTTTTCGAGGAATTTCAAAATGCTGCTTCAGCTGAAGATAGATTCAACTACTTTTTCAACACTCCCAATCCGTATACTGAAAATTCAGCTTATGATTGGCTCGAGGTAGTTAATTTGTATTTAAATCACTCTGTTAAAACAAATGATACTACGGCAATCACACATTATAATCTCCTTAAATCTCAAATTCAATTTGATTTAGGAAACTTTGATAAAAGTATAGCGCTGTCTAAAGAAATCTATCTAAAAAAAAGTGAATTAGAATTACCATCAAAAAATATTTTATTAGAATTAATGGATAAGGCCTACGCAGGGCTTGAGCTTTTTGATAAACAAATTGAAATAAGAAAAGAAAAGAAAAGACTTGGTATCAACACCAACATTGCATTTTATGATATTTATTCAAACCTAGGTTTGCATGAAGAAGCAATGGAAGATTATTTTGAAAATGAGAAGAAGAATGTAGATGAACAAAATTATTTTGGTCAAGCTATTTTTTGGAACAATGTGGGCTCATATTTACGACTAGATAAAGAATATCCTACCGCACTTTCAAATTACAACAAAGCAAGTGCTTTTATGAAATTGTTTCAAAGTGATATTCTAATTGAAAAATCAGAATTAGAAGAACTTGATGGTAAAATAATAGCAGCAGTAATCGAGGGCAATATTGGTAAAAGTTATCTTAAACTAAAGAACCCTGAACGTGCCATTCCGTTTTTAGAGCGAAGCATTGATAGCTTAACTACATACAATGCCGGAAAGTATTCTGCTGAACTTATTGAAAATAAGCTTGACATTGCAGAATGCTATTTAAAATTAGGTGGCTTAGATGACTTAGAAAAGGCTACTGATTATTTGATTGGTGCACAGCGTCCTCGAAAAATAGAAAACGTTATAAAGGGAAATAGGCTTACGGCATCTTATTATGCACTAACAAATAATCATAAAGCCGCCTCTGACTATCATAAAAAAAATGAGCGCATTTATGACTCCATAAGCGATAGTAAAGCAAGACTTTATCAAAAACAACTTTCAGCTGTTATTGGTGCAGATAAAGCAAACACTGAGAGAATGATGGAAGAACAGCGTGAGGCCATCAAACAATCTAAAATTGAATTAGATGAAAAGGATAAAAATATAAGCTACATCTTTATATTTTTAGTCTTTGCACTCTTAGGTATAACAGGTCTTGTTTATGCCTATATGCGTAGTATTAAAAGTCAGCGTTTGATTGCAGAGCAAAAGCGTATTATTGAAAATTCTCTTGTTGAAAAAGACTCGCTGTTAAAAGAAATACACCATAGAGTTAAAAACAACCTACAAATGGTTTCTAGTTTATTGAGTTTACAAACTAAAAACACGAGAAGTAAGGCTGCAATAGAGGCGCTTGAAGAGGGTAAGAGTAGGGTTAAGGCCATGGCTTTAATTCATCAAAAATTATATCAAAATGATGACCTTTCAGTTATTGAAATGCAAGGGTATATTGAAAGTTTGATTAACAGCGTTCAATCTGTTTATAAGAAAGGCGGACATAGTATTTCAATTACAATTGATGCTGAAGGTGTTGAACTAGATATTGATCGTGCTATTCCTTTTGGTTTGATTTTAAATGAATTAGTATCAAATTCTTTTAAATATGCTTTTCCTGAAAATGACGAGCATGGTAAAATTTATATTCATCTTCGAAAAATCAATGGGCAAGATGGCTTTTTTGAATACACTGACAATGGGGTAGGCTTACCTGAAGATACCAAAGAAAGAACTAATTCATCAATGGGTATTCGCTTGATGAATCGTTTAGCGAATCAACTTCAATCTAAATTGAATATTGACAACACCACTGAAGGCGTGCGTTTTTGGTTCAATTTCAAATAATTTCTATTTGGTGCTTTTAACTACCATACGGTGTAATAGTTTCGGAAAGAAACGTTTTACATAAATGCCAATAACTTCGAATCCGCCCATATAGGCTTCAAACTTTTTTCGTTCAATTGCTCGAATCATTTTTTTAGCAAAAACATCAACTTTTAAACCGTTTTGATTTTCCTCATCATGTTTATCTTGCTTGCTGCCATCAGCGGTAAGCGCGTTTTTGTCAACATTCGTGCGCACATAACCAGGGCAAATTAAAGTAACAGCTATACCATCAGCTTCGTGTTCTTGACGTAGTACATCAAAGAAGCCATGTAACGCATGTTTAGCGCCACAATAACCCGATCGATAAGGGCCGCCAAATTTCCCCATCAGACTGGTAACAGTAACAAATTGTCCGTTCTGGCTCGCTATAAAGTGCGGTAAAAGGGCTTTTGATAGTGCAACCGTACCCAAATAATTAATATCGATCAATTTTTTATAAACACTTAATTGGGTGTCTATGATTTTTGAGCGCTGACTAATGCCAGCATTATTAATAAGCATATCAATTCTACCGAAGGCGTTAATAGCTTCATCTACCACTTCATTCATTGAATCGGTATCTGTCAAATCAAGACGTAGTAATTTTATATTTTCTCTGTTTTGACAGTTTTCTTTGACTTTTTCTAATTCTTTGTCTCTTCTAGCAGAGATAATCAATTTACATTTTTTGTTATCTAATGCATAGGTTAACGCCTCGCCAATACCTGAAGAAGCACCTGTGACCCAAACTATTTTGCCATCAATCTTATTCATTACTACTAATTTTTAGCTCGTTAATCGAGATTTAAAATACGCCAGCTCACGCTTCGAAATCAATGTTGACTTTTCTTTTAATACCTAGAGGCTTTGCCCTAGGTTATTTACTGAAAATATAGGTATTTTTGAATACAACTGATGAAAGCTACTTATAAAAAATACATACTCAATTTCAAACGCCCGAGCGGAACTTCTCGTGGAGTGCTGACTACCAAAGAAACTTGGTTCTTAATATTAAAACATAATCGAAAATTTGGAATTGGCGAGTGTGGTATTTTAAGAGGATTAAGTATTGATGATGTTGATGATTATGAAGAAAAATTGCAATGGGTATGCGAAAACATCCATTTAGGCAAAGAAGCATTGTATGAGAAATTGGTCAAATATCCGAGCATACAATTTGGGGTAGAACAAGCTTTTTTATCCATTACTTCTGAAAATCCTTTTCAACTTTTTAAATCTAACTTTCTAACATCGCAAGAACCCATTTTGATTAACGGATTAGTATGGATGGGCAATGAGGACTATATGATCAAACAAATTGATGAGAAGTTAAAAGCAGGTTTTCAATGTATAAAAATGAAAATAGGGGCTATTGATTTTGACCAAGAGCTATCTATATTGAAATTAATTAGAAAACAATATTCTAAAAGTGAAATAGAGCTCAGGGTTGATGCCAACGGGGCTTTCGCAATTGATGGTGCTGAAGAGAAGCTAAGGGTGTTAGCTGGTCTAGACATTCATTCCATAGAACAACCCATCAAACAAGGTCAACTAACTGAAATGGCCAAACTTTGTAGTAAAACCCCTTTGCCAATTGCTTTAGATGAAGAGTTGATTGGAGTTTTTGAATTGGCTAAAAAAAGAGAAATGCTTCAAACCATAAGGCCGCAGTATATTATTTTAAAGCCGAGTTTGATTGGTGGTTTTAAAGGCAGTTTAGAATGGATACAATTGGCGGAAGAACTCAATATTGGCTGGTGGATTACTAGTGCCCTTGAAAGTAATATTGGTTTGAATGCAATTGCACAATTTACGAGCACTTTAAATAACCAGCTACCCCAAGGTTTAGGCACCGGAAGCCTCTACACCAATAATTTTCAAAGCCCTTTGACAGTTGCCCAAGGAACATTATCTTACCATCAAAATAAAGCCTGGAAAACCAACCTAATTCAAGAATTATGTACATAGAACAAGCGTATAAAAGATTACACGACTCATGGCGATATGTTTTAGGTTTAGCTACAGTTTTTATTTTTTGGAATATTATTGGTGGTATTCCGCTTATCGCAGCGCTGGTAGTGAAATCGGGTTCTTTAGACAGTATTGGTGGTGGCGATATTGGCGAAATGGCCACAATTTTAGGTTCAAACGGCTTTCTTTTTTACATGCTATTGACTTTTGTTATAGGCTTAATTGGCTTGTTGGTGTGGACAGCAATGATGCACAAGCAACCCCTATTAGAGCTAACTACTTCTCGTAAAAAAATAGATTGGAAGCGCATTTTCTTCGCATTTATTATATGGGGTGTGATATCAACCGCCTTTGTACTTGTTGATATTCAAATGAGCCCTGAAAACTATGAGTTTAATTTTAAGCTAGAACCCTTTTTGATATTGGCCTTGATTGCTATAATTATGGTTCCGTTACAAACTAGTTTTGAAGAATATTTTTTTAGAGGCTATATGATGCAAGGCATTGGAGTAATGGCTAAAAACCGATGGGTACCTTTAGTGATAACCTCAGTAATTTTTGGTGGCATGCACATGTTTAATCCCGAGGTTGAAAAATTAGGCTATGGTATTATGGTGTTTTATATAGGTACCGGATTCTTTTTAGGAATTTTAACTTTGATGGATGAGGGGCTAGAATTGGCTCTTGGTTTTCACGCTGCGAATAATTTGTTTACCGCACTATTAGTGACCGCTGAATGGACGGCCTTTCAAACACATTCAATTTATAAAGATGTTTCAGAACCTATTTTGGGGTGGGATGTTTTAGTACCTGTGCTGGTCATTTACCCAATTATCTTATTTGTGTTTGGTAAGAAATATAAATGGAGCAATTGGGCAGAACGCCTTACTGGCAAAGTAAATGAACCAAATACTGAATTCGATGAGTTTGTTCAAAGTGGTTCGAGTAATGAAAATCAAAACCATTTTTCAAATTAAACTTTGATGGCGAAAAATGATGGCTATATCCATCCAGATTTTAAGCTGAACGGAAAATCATATTCCCCATCAGAACTTCGAATATTTGCCGCAACTTTAATTAAGGAAAGTCAATCTTTTGAAAAAAATATTGGCGAGTTTTTAGTAGAATGGTTTGATGATAGTGCTGAAATTGAAATCAAAACATCAGGATCAACAGGTACACCTAAAATAATAAAGCTTCAAAAAGAGCATATGGTCAACTCGGCCAAAGCGACAGGCATTTTTTTTAATTTACCATCAAAGACAACAGTTTTAATTTGTTTGCCCGCTAAATATATTGCAGGTAAAATGATGTTGGTAAGAGCCATTATCTTGGGCTGGGAGCTAGATTGTGTAGATCCAAATTCAAATCCTTTATCAGACGTTTCAAAAAACTATGATTTTAGCGCCATGGTGCCTTTACAACTTGAAAACTCCCTTTCAAAAATCGATCAAATTAAAACCATAATAATTGGGGGTGCCCCAATGTCTACATCTTTGATTGAAAAAGTATTGCCAAAATCAACACAAGTTTTTGAAACCTATGGTATGACTGAGACTATTACCCATGTGGCGGTTAAGGCTATTAAATCTAAAAAAGAGGCTTGTTTTAAGGCCTTACCTAATGTTAATTTTTCTGTTGACGAACGTGATTGCTTGGTTATTAATGCACCTCAAATCGCCACCGAGAGCATCATCACAAATGATATTGTGAATTTAATTTCAAATAGCGAATTTGTTTGGTTAGGACGTTTTGATTCAGTAATCAATTCAGGGGGGGTAAAACTGATACCTGAACAAATTGAAAAGAAGTTAAGAACCGTTATAAACACTCCTTTTTTTGTTGCAGGTGTTGAAGATGAACATTTGGGTCAAAAATTGGTTTTGGTTATTGAAGGAACCATAAATAATAAAGAGCTAAAAAAGAAGATTGATTCTTTGGCGTCATTAAGCAAGTATGAAAACCCAAAAGAAATTTATCTTTTAAATAAGTTTTCATACACCGAAACAGGTAAAATTAATCGTTCAAAAACTTTAGAGTTATTATAATAGTATCTTTCCCTCATTGAAACGTCACTTTCGCTCATTTCACATTTTACATACACTTCATTAGCTGTAGGTTTACCTTGAATTTAAAATCAAGCTAATATGAAACCATCTATTTTAATACTCGCTAGTATGCTCATTTCTTATTCAGGATTTGCTCAAACAGAAAAGAGCATAGATTCTCTTTTAATTAATCAGAATACTAATCAAAATAAAGTAATCATCAGATGTGGAGGCACTTCAATTGATAATCAACATCCCATGTATATAATTGATGGTGTACTCTCTTCTTCAAAAGCATTAGGGGCTATGGATCCTGAAAATATTGAATCGATTGAAGTTTTAAAAGGCTTAAGCGCCATAGCTATGTGCGGTACCGGAGGGAGTAACGGTGTTGTCTTAATTACCACCAATGATGGTCAACAAAAACAAAGCATGACTCCAAAAAAATATGCTTTTAAGGTGTATGAAATTCCCAATAAAAATTGGACAACCCAACAATACGTTTACAATGCCATATCGGCTAAAGTGCCCAGTTTACAAATTCCGCAAACTATTAATAGCACAACCCCTACTATTAGCATGCGCGGCGATGATACTACCATTGTTATTGTTGACGGGGTTAGATATGATGCTTCTATTTTAAATATACTAAATCCGGCAAATATTGAATCTGTGAAAGTTTCAAATTTTCCGGGTGCTCAAAACTATTTTATTAATGAATAAAAAAGTGCCCTAAGGCACTTTTTTTGTATAATTAATGGGAGTTAATAAGAGAATTGGAGTAACATAAGTAAGACATTAATTCGTATTTTCATGGTTCAAACTACAAATCATGAAATATCTATTAACCCTTCTTTTGTATTTATTCTTAACTGATGCAAACGCACAACAAATACTGTCTGAAGAACAGAGAGCTACTGTTATTGACGAACTACTTGCAAATCGCTTTAATAATCTGTTGCCAGAGTTAATGGATCAAACTGATATTGATATGTGGATTCTCATTTCACGTGAGTACAATGAAGACCCTGTATTAAGAACTATGTTACCTGCAAAATGGTTAAATGCAAGGCGCAGAACCATTCTTGTATTCTATAGAGATAAGGTTAAAAATACTATAGAAAAACTAGCCGTTGCTCGCTATAATGTGGGTAAAAACATTGCATCTGCCTGGGATAAAGAGAAAGAACCTAATCAATGGAAACGTTTGATGCAGTTGATTGAAGAAAGAAATCCGAAGCAAGTAGGATTGAATTTTTCTAAAGACCACAACATTGCTGATGGATTAGATAAAACCGATTATGATGAATTCATGCAAAACCTTCCGAAGAAATTTCATAAAAAAGTGGTTTCCGCAGAACAGTTAGCCGTTCGTTGGATTGAAACTAGAACGGCCCGTGAAATGGTAATCTACAACCAATTAGTAGATATTACCCATGATATCATTGCCGAGGCTTTTTCTGAAAAAGTAATTACACCTGGCGTGACTACTACAACAGAGGTAGAGTGGTGGATGCGACAAAAAGTGACCAATTTAGGTCTTGAAACCTGGTTTCACCCAACAGTTGATGTTCAGCGTTCAAAAGAAGAACTAGTCAGTCATTTATATTCATTTTCTGGTAGACCTGATGATATGGTTATTTTGCCAGGCGATTTATTGCATTGTGACTTTGGTATTACTTATTTACGATTAAATACTGATTGTCAAGAATTGGCCTATGTTCTAAAACCCAATGAGAAAGAAGCACCAAAATTTTTAGTTGAAGGTTTAGCGGCCGGAAATAAGGTTCAAGATTTTTTAACGACCAATATGGTTAAGGGAAGAACTGGGAATGAAATTTTAGCAAAAGCCTTGTCAGAAGCAAAAACCGCTGGCTTGAAACCTTCTATTTATACGCATCCTTTGGGTATGTATGGGCATTCAGCGGGCACTACTATTGGTATGTGGGATAGTCAAGGCGGTGTGATGAAAGATGATGGCGAAAATTATCCTTTAAACCCAAATACGGTTTATGCGATTGAATTAAATACCACCATAACCATACCTGAATGGAAACGAGATATTCGTATTATGTTAGAGGAAGCTGGTTTTTATGGCGATGACGGATTTCGTTATGTGAATGGAAGACAAACGGAATTACTTTTAATTCCAAGAATTAAAATGCATCAAGGTAATTAGTAATTCATATTTTTATGTAAGAAAAATTACCATTGGAACGATTTTTGATGCTTTTTATCGAACGCTTAAAACGAATAATTATGAAAAAACTAGGCACTTTATTTCTCTGCTTGCTCTTTGTTCAATTTGCTTCATACGGACAAGAAAATGAACGTATTCTTAAAGGAAAGGTTACTGATGGTACCAATCCTATTGAAAATGTAACCGTTGCCATTCAAGATAAAACAAGTACTACTAAAACTGATGTTGAAGGTTATTATCAGATAAATGTGGCTACCGGCGATGTTGTAACCTATACGTACATGGCGATGAAAACAGTTACAATCAAGATTGAAGATGTAACGCGTATTCTTAATCCGGTAATGGTGCCTGATATTACCGAGTTAGATGAGGTTGTGGTTGAAGCCAGTAAAAGGCGCTCGCAAAAAGATATGGAAGAAGATTATACTGTCAACAAAAGAATCATCAGAACGGCCTGGGGGTATTTAGATGCGGATAGAGCTGCTGGTAATATTCGTATGTTGTCAGAAGAAGAAATAAGTCCGGTTTCACTTTGTATTCTTGATGTGATAAGAAGTAGATTTCCGGGTGTCAGAGTTATAGGTTCTTGTACTACAGGAGGTAATACTACTGATACGGGGGTAGGTAGTGGTGGAAGCCTTCAAGTGGGCGGTTATGTAATCATAAGAGGCTTAGCTAGTTTGACTGGTTCGACGGCGGCAATTTTTGATGTTGATGGTCAGATTTTTACGGATACACCTGTTTGGATTGATGTTAATAATATCAAGCGTATCGCTATTTTGTATAATCTAGCAACAACTGCCACTTACGGTAATTTGGGTCGAGGGGGTGTTATAGTTATTAATACCATTGGTGGAAATCCTCAAAACGGCGAAATTGTAGATCTCGCAAGACTCAAAAACAATTTCTTAAAAAGTAAGGTCTTGACTAAAAGTGAGGTCGCTGCAAATACACCTCAATATATGAAAGAACTTCAAGCTAGTACTTCAGTTGAAGAAGCGAAGAAGGTATATGAAAAGTATAATAATCAATATGGTAGTAGTCCGTATTTCTTTATAGATGCTAGCAATTATTTTCATGATACTATGAAAGATGTATCATTTGCTGATGAAATCATTGACAATAATTTAGGTGCTTTCAAAGGTAATGCGGTATTATTAAAAGCATTGGCGTACAATTATGAAGAGCAAGGCCGTTTTAAAAAGGCAAATAAGGCGTATAAAGACGCTTTTATTTTAAGACCCAATTACGCGCAGAGCTATTTAGACATGGCAAATAGCTACCGTGATATCAATGAAATTAAACAAGCAGCATCATTGTATGCCCGTTATGAGTATTTAATTCAAGAAGGCTTTTTAGAGCGTGACACTGTTGGTTTTGAGCCTATCATTTCTAGAGAATATAATAACCTTTTAATGTTGAAAAAAGGAGCCGTTGTAAAAGGCAATAAATCTAAAAATCTTTATATCGCAGATGAGGGTTTTGAAGGTACACGATTGGTTTTTGAGTGGAATGATAGTGAAGCAGAGTTTGATTTACAATTTGTAAACCCAGGTAATCAATACCATACTTGGAATCACAGTTTGGCTGACAATTCAGATACTATTACACTTGAAAAAGAATTTGGGTATAATACAACAGAATATTTATTAGACGGTTCGCTACCTGGCCAATGGAAAATTAATGTCAATTATTTAGGTAATAAAAGTTTAACGCCTACCTATTTAAAAGCGACCATTTATCATAATTATGGATCAAAGGCACAACGTAAAGAAGTAAAAGTGTTTAAGCTCTCACTAAAGAATGTAAATCATGAACTCTTCAAATTACAGTCTAATTCTTCAGTACTTACAAACTAAACTATTTCAAAAGGGTCATTTTTTAATGACCCTTTTTCTTTTTTTCTTTTTTTCAACTTTAGTTTCTTCTCAAGAAAGAAACCAAATCATAAGTGGTATTGTAACCGATGGTAAATTGCCCATTGAGTCTGTAAATGTTACTATTTCAGGCACCAAATTAGGCACCACTACTGACCAAAATGGTAAGTATGATATTAAATCAAAACCTTCTGATATAATTGAATTTTCGTTTGTAGGAAAACAATCTTTTCAAGTCATAATTGAAGATGTTACAACGATTCTTAATATTGTTCTATCTCCAGATTATGAAGAGCTTGATGAAGTGGTTGTTACAAAACGGAAGCCTACGACTAGAAAAGATTTAGCAAAAAATTATTATGGTAACCCAACTGTTATTAACTCAAGCGTTGGTTATTTAAGCCCAGAATTAGTTGGTTATGATTTAAGAGTTGTAGATGGTAAAGATTTGAATACTTCATCGTTTGACATTTTAGACGCTATTGCTGAACAACTACCAGGAGTTACTGTTTATACAAACCCAAATGGTGCTATAGGCAGATTTCTTTTTGTCAGAAGTGCAGGGGCTTTTAGGGGTGCTCGGTCTGCAGTTTTTGAAGTTGATGGAAACTTGTTTACTGATGCTCCAATTTGGTTGGATATTGAAAGTGTATTGAGAATTGGAATAATTCCACCTCAACAAGCTTTAATAAAATTTGGTAAAATAGCCAGCGGAGGTATAGTTATTATAAATACAAACGGGGTTAAACATGGAATAAGAGAAGAAGATGGTCGCCCCTATGATATAGCTAAATTACGTAATAATATATTTAATGATGACGCTTTGAGTACCGATGAAGTAATAAAGTATGGTTCAACATATCTAAGAGATCTTTATCAAAGTAATTCAATACGTCAGGCAGAACAAGTTTTTGAAGATAACAGAATGAAACTGCAAAATTCACCCTATTTTCTTATTGATTCTTATGCATATTTTATGAAAAAGAACCACTTTCAATTTGCTGAAAAAATAGCAATTGAAGGAAAGAAAACAGTAGAAGGTAACCCACTACTTCTAAAGGTATGGGCATATTACTTTGATGCCTATAACCAAGAAAAAGATGCTAAAAAATTATATGAACAAATTTTTAATCTAAGACCAAATTATGTGCAATCTTATAGAGATTTGGCCTATAGCTATCACAGATATGGTAATTTAAAAAAGTCAGCTAGCATTTATGCTAGGTATCATTATTTAAGAGATAAAGGATTATTGAATATTGTTGATTCGTTAGAGATGAATACTATAATTGAAAGAGAATCGGATAATTTGGTAGTATTAAACGCAAATAAATTATTGAGTGGTGGTACATTTTTAAATCGACCAGAGGAATTTGAATCATTTAACGGCATTCGATTAGTTTTTGAATGGAATGATAGTGAAGCAGAATTTGATTTACAATTTGTGAATCCGCAAAAACATTATCATTCATGGGAGCATACAATGATTGCTAACCCAGAACGTATTAATGATGAAAAAATGAAAGGTTACAGCACTCAAGAATTTCTTATTGATGATTCACTACCTGGCAAGTGGATGGTTAATGTGAATTACAAAGGCAATAAACGACTAGAACCAACCTATCTAAAAACTACCGTCTATTATAATTATGGACATAAAAAGCAAAGTAAGGTGATTAAAGTCTTTAAGCTTATGCTAAAAGGAGTAAATCATGAATTATTTTATTTTATTAATTCAAATGGTCTTTCAATGAATTAATTTCTATTATAAACGTAATGACGCTTATGAGAACATTTTTAAGTTTAATTTTTTGTCTTTTTTTACAATTTAATAATGCTCAAATTGATTATGACAGTACAGTTATTGATGCACAAACAAAAGAACCCATTCCGTTTGTAAATATTGGTATTGTTGGTTCAGGTATAGGTACGGTAAGTGATGAAGACGGTAATTTTCGCTTGTATTTAAAACCCAATAACTTCGAATCTACTTCTCAAATTCTTTTTTCAGCTCTTGGTTATGAAACCCTTTATGTTAAGGTTTCTAATCTTCTAATAACAGATACTGATTATTCCGAAATTGAGATGAAGCAGAAAGCTTTGGACCTCAATGAAGTAGTAGTCTCGAACAAAAAGGGGCGTTTTATTTCTGATAATATAGGATACCGCGATTATGGCGATAAAAACTACGGCTATTGGAAAGATAATATTGCATTAGGGGGCGAATTAGCAACTAGAATCATTTCTAAAAGCGGTTTACGAAAATTGAAAACTTTTGAATTTCAAGTATATCAAAACCCTTCAGATAGTTTGCTTTTGAGAGTGAACATTTATGAAGATGACGGTAATTTAGGAAAGCCAAAAACCAATTTAAATACCTCAGGTAAAAACATTCTTGTTACTGTAAAAAAAGACAAAATGGTTCGTTTAGATTTACGTCCATTTGATATTTACACAAAAGATGATTTTATAGTATCCTTAGAACTGCTTCAGGTATATGGTCATAAAGAATTGGATTTGATTTTGTCAGCTTCCTACACACAGTACGGTTCGTTTAGAAAATATGCCAGTCAAGATGATTGGGAAATTTTATCAGATCTGAATATGGCGTATTATTTAGAAACTGAATTACTAGTTTCTGAAAAGCAGGCCGCCCGCTATGAAGAGCGTATTGAAAAAAAAACAAAAAAGCAAAGAACACTATCTGGCTTTGTGATTATGAAAGGTAAGATGATATCAAGCGTAAATGTTTTTAATAATACCACGAAAAAAAAGGTAGTTTCAGATGAAAATGGGCGTTATAGTATAGCAGCAGATAAAGGTCATATACTTACTTTTTCAAAAGATGGTTTAAAAGATTTCAGTTTCAGAGTCACTGAAAAATTAACCCAAAATGCTGTAATGAAAATAAAATAGCAATTATACTTGAAGCACCCCCAAATTAAACGCTTTCTCAATTGGAGCATGATTAGCTGCTTCAATACCTAAACTAATCCATTTACGGGTGTCTGTTGGTTCTATGACAGCATCTGTCCATAATCTAGCTGCGGCATAATAGGGCGAAACCTGATCGTCATAGCGATTTTTTATTTTGTTAAATAATTCTTTTTCTTTCTCAGGGGTTATCTCTTCGCCTTTCTTTTTTAGTGAAGCTTTTTCAATTTGAAGTAAAACTTTAGCTGCGGAGTTTCCGCTCATTACTGCTAATTCTGCACTTGGCCAAGCGACAATTAACCTTGGGTCATACGCTTTGCCACACATAGCATAATTTCCGGCACCATAACTATTTCCTATAACTACCGTGAATTTTGGCACTACAGAATTACTAACTGCGTTAACCATTTTAGCACCATCTTTAATAATGCCACCATGTTCACTTTTACTACCTACCATGAAGCCAGTAACATCTTGTAAAAAAACTAAGGGAATTTTCTTTTGATTACAATTAGCAATAAATCTTGTTGCTTTATCAGCAGAATCAGAATAGATAACTCCGCCAAATTGCATTTCGCCTTTGGCATTTTTAACCACTTTGCGTTGATTAGCAACAATACCAACGGCCCAACCATCAATTCGTGCATAACCCGTTAGTATAGTCTTGCCGTAATCTTTTTTGTACTCTTCAAAGTCAGAATCATCAACCAAACGGCTGATAATTTCTCGCATGTCATATTGCTCGTGTCGTAATTTAGGTAAAGTACCAAATAATTCATTGGGGTCTAATTTTGGTTTTTGGGCTTTTTGACGGTTATACCCAGCTGTTTCAAAATCGCCAATCTTTCCAACAATATTTTTAATTTTATCTAAAGCATCTTTATCGTCTTTAGCCTTATAGTCAGTAACACCACTGATCTCACAATGTGTAGTTGCTCCACCAAGTGTTTCATTGTCTATACTTTCTCCAATTGCAGCTTTTACCAAATAACTACCGGCAAGAAAAATACTTCCTGTTTTGTCAACAATTAGTGCTTCATCACTCATGATGGGTAAATAAGCACCACCAGCCACACAACTTCCCATGACCGCCGAGATTTGGGTAATACCCATACTGCTCATGACAGCATTATTTCTAAAAATTCTTCCAAAATGTTCTTTGTCTGGAAAAATTTCATCCTGTAAAGGCAAGTAAACTCCGGCACTATCAACCAAATAAATAATGGGTAGTTTGTTTTCAATGGCAATTTCTTGGGCTCTTAAGTTTTTCTTTCCAGTAATAGGAAACCAAGCTCCAGCTTTTACTGTGGCGTCATTCGCAACAACGATACATTGCTTGCCTGAAACATGACCTATTTTGATAATCACACCGCCTGACGGGCATCCGCCATGCTCTTCATACATGCCTTCGCCAACCAAAGCACCAATTTCAATACTTTTCTCATCTGAGTCAAGAAGGTAGGCTATTCGCTCACGTGCCGTCATTTTACCTTTTGCGTGGTGCTTTTCAATACGTGATTTACCACCACCTAATTTGACTTTGGCTAACCTTTTTTTTAAGGCTGACACTAACATCTTATTGTGATCTTCGTTTTTATTGAATTTTAGGTCCATTCAGCTTGCTTTCGTTCTTAAACAAAGATAAGAAGAGAATTTGATTACTTTTGATAAACTCACATTCTCGCATGACAGATAAAATAAGATGGGGCATAATTGGTCCGGGTAAAATTGCTAAATGCTTCGCATCAGACCTTCAGTTAGTTGATGGCGGCACTCTAAATGCAGTTGCTTCAAGAAGTTTAAGTAGGGCAGAAGAATTCGCTAAAGAATTTAATGCGCCACATTTTTTTGGGTCTTATAAAGAACTTTTTCAATCAAACACTGTTGATGTTGTTTATATCGCAACCCCTCATGATTCACATTGCCAATTAACTATTGAGGCTTTAAATCATGGTAAGGCGGTGCTTTGTGAAAAACCTATGGGGATTAATAAAAAAGAGGTGGAGCAAATGGTCAATGCAGCAAAAGAAAATAATGTTTTCTTGATGGAAGGACTTTGGAGTAGGTTTAACCCTGCCATCAAAAAAGTCAAACAATTGGTTGATGATGGCGAAATAGGAAAATTAGAATACCTGCATGCTGACTTTGCTTTTTACGCCCTTGATAGAGATGAAAACGGAAGGTTACTGAACCCCAAACTTGCGGGTGGTTCATTGCTTGATATAGGTATTTACCCTATATTTCTTTCCTATTTGTTGTTGGGTATGCCTAATAAAATACAAGCCAGTTCAAGATTTTATAAAACCGGAGTTGAGATTCAGACTTCTATGATTTTTGAATATGACAATGCGCAGGCCATTTTATTCAGTGGTCTCACTTCTAAAAGTGAAATGAAAGCTGAAATATCAGGCCAAAAAGGATCTTTGTTTTTACATCCGAGATGGCATGAATCAGATGGTTATACGTTAGAAAAGGATGGTAAATCGATATCAAATGAGTTACCAAAAACAGGACTCGGGTATCCGCATGAAATTGAAGAGGTTCATCAATGTTTAAAAAACAACAAGCTTCAAAGTTCTTTATGGAGCCATCAAAATAGTCTTGATTTAATTACACTTTTAGACGCCGTTAGAAGTAAAACAGGAATCATTTTTCCGTTCGAATAATTAAAAATATTTAAGATAACATTCATTGATTTTTTACGATATTTGATGTTACCAAACTATCAACCTTAAAACCATTTAATATGAGTATGAATAAGAATACTGTTCTCGCCTTGGCAACATGGATTATGATATTTGTAGGCTGTGTGTTAATTGCATTAGGTGCTTTTCGATATGATGATGTCGCCGGATGGGGTTTTGCATCAGTGGGTATTGGATTCTTTGCTATCGCATGGGTTTTTAATGCCTTAAAAGGAAGGGTTTAAATATTGAAAATCAAAGATTTTTCTTAATCCAACAATCCAACAATCTAACATTCCAATAATCTAACAATTCATTTTATGTCTGACGATAAGAAAGTCATTTTCTCAATGTCTGGTGTTACCAAGACCTTCAAAACGGCAAATACACCAGTTCTTAAAAATATATACCTAAGCTTTTTTTACGGAGCTAAAATTGGAATTTTAGGTTTAAACGGTTCTGGTAAATCAACCCTTTTAAAGATTATCGCTGGTGTTGATAAAAATTATCAAGGAGATGTTGTTTTTTCTCCAGGATATAAGGTAGGATACCTTGAGCAAGAACCGCAACTTGATGAAAATAAGACGGTTTTAGAAATTGTGAAAGAAGGAGTAGCAGAAACCGTTGCTATTTTAGATGAGTACAACAAGATAAATGACATGTTTGGTTTACCGGAAGTCTATGAAGATGCTGATAAGATGCAAAAACTCATGGACAAGCAAGCAGGTTTACAAGATCAAATTGATGCCTCAAACGCTTGGGAACTTGATACCAAGCTAGAAATTGCGATGGATGCACTACGAACCCCAGATTCAGATAAAAAAATAGCGGTTTTGTCAGGTGGAGAAAGAAGACGTGTTGCATTGTGTAGATTATTATTACAAGAACCTGAAATACTTCTTTTAGATGAACCTACTAACCATTTAGATGCTGAGTCAGTACATTGGTTAGAGCATCATTTAGCACAATATAAAGGTACTGTGATAGCTGTAACTCACGATAGATATTTCTTAGATAATGTCGCTGGTTGGATCTTAGAACTAGATAGGGGAGAAGGCATACCATGGAAAGGCAACTATTCAAGTTGGTTGGATCAAAAATCTAAACGTTTAGCTCAAGAAAGTAAAACAGCTTCAAAACGTCAAAAAACATTAGAGCGTGAACTTGATTGGGTGCGTCAAGGTGCAAAGGGTCGTCAAACAAAGCAAAAAGCGCGTTTGAAGAACTATGATAAATTAATGAGTCAAGATCAAAAACAACTTGACGAAAAATTAGAAATATATATTCCAAACGGACCTCGATTGGGTACCAATGTCATTGAATGTACAGGGGTTAGCAAGGGCTATGATGATAAGCTTCTTTATGAAGATTTAAATTTCAATTTACCACAAGCAGGTATAGTTGGTGTTATTGGTCCTAATGGGGCAGGTAAGACTACCATTTTTCGAATGATCATGGGCGAGGAGCAACCTGACAAAGGCGAGTTCAAAGTAGGTGATACGGCAAAAATTGCATATGTTGATCAGAGTCATTCAAATATTGATCCTGATAAAACTATTTGGCAAAATTTTAGTGATGAACAAGAAATGGTCATGATGGGTGGCAGACAAGTCAACTCAAGGGCTTATTTAAGTAGGTTTAATTTCACTGGTAGTGAACAAAACAAGAAAGTAAATATGCTCTCTGGAGGCGAAAGAAACCGTTTGCATTTAGCAATGACTTTAAAAGAAGAAGGCAATGTTTTACTTCTTGATGAGCCAACCAATGATTTAGACGTCAATACATTGCGTGCTTTAGAAGAAGGACTTGAAAATTTTGCTGGCTGTGCTGTGGTAATTTCGCATGACAGATGGTTCTTAGATCGAGTTTGTACGCACATACTTTCTTTTGAAGGCGATTCACAAGTGTACTTTTTTGAAGGTTCTTTTTCTGATTATGAAGAGAATAAGAAAAAACGTTTGGGTGGCGATTTGATTCCGAAACGAATCAAATATAAAAAGTTGATACGCTAAGCAAAAGGTTGAAAATGATAAGAAAGTCTTTACCTTAGTATTTCATTTTTTTCATTTCAACTATGGTCTTTGAGTTTGAACATTTGAATTATTTAGTTTCTAAAACTTTCTGTTGACAAATACTCTGTGGAAAACATAATTCAAAAATGGCTCCTTTTCCTTTTCCTTCAGAGTGAGCAATTATAGTTCCTTTATGAGATTCTATTATTTTTTTTATCATATATAACCCAAGCCCTGTACCATCAGTATTTGAATCAAACCTTTTAAAAGGGGTGAATAAATTCGAAAGGGCATTCCTATCCATTCCAGAACCATTATCTTTTATTTGAAAGATTAATATTTCTTTGTTAATGAACCAATCTATGTGTACTACAGGTTTTTTTTGATTACCCATATATTTTATCGCATTATCAATTAAATTTTCAAATACTTGAATAAACCGGTTTTGATCTGCGATTATAATGGGTAAGTTTGGGGCTACAATTAACTGTACATTTTTTTCTTTAAATCTCGATATGATCAAATCAACAGCTTTTTGAATAATTAGTTTTGTGTCTACGACCTCTTTTTTATTTTCAATCTTTCCAAGCTTTGCAATTTGGGTTATGTCAGCGATAAGATTTTGTAAAGTTTTACAGGCTTCTGTTATGTAGTTTAAGTATTGATTTAATTGTGCATGCTTGTTAGTTTTTAAATCTTCTGAGATAAATTCAACGAGCATTTCAACGTTTGTGATGGGGCTTTTCAAATCATGTGATAAGGCATAAGTAAAGCGCTGAATTTCTTCGTTTTTAATTGAAAGTTTATCAGCAGTAGCTATTAATTTTTTTTGCTCTAAGCGCAGTTCATGCGTGCGTTCATTTATTTCATGTTCAAGATTTACTTGATATTTTTTTATTTGTCTAACACGTAGGTAGTAAAAAAGATAGGTACTGGCTATGATTATAAAAATTGCCAAAAAACGAAACCACCAAGTTTGCCAGTAGGGTGGAGTTACAGTTATAACTAGTTTAGTCTCTTGGTTATTCCAAATACCGTCAGAATTAGTTGATTTTATTCTTAGTTTGTATTTACCAGGGTTTAAATTTGTGTAGGTAGCTTGAGAGATGTTATTTACGTAGTTCCATTCGGTTTCAAAGCCTTCCAAAAAATATGCATATTCAACCCGGTCAGCATGCCTAAAAGAAATTGTTTGAAATTCAAAATTAACCACACTATGAGTGTGACTCAAAGTCAAAGAATCGGTTTGACTAATTGCTTTTTTCAAAATACCAGATTCGTCATTTGGTATTATAGGTTCATTAAAAATTTTTAATCTAGCAATATAAACTGGCGGGATATTATTTCTTTTTTTTATTTCATTTGCGTTAAAAATATTAAAGCCATCACTACCTCCAAAGAGAAATTCGCTGTTTTTTGTTTTATAATATGAGTTTACGTTGAATTCATTCGCCTGCAAGCCATCATCAATGTCATATTCTAAAGAATTCTTTGTTTTAGGATTATAATGTAGGAGACCTTTACCGGTACTTAACCATAGGAGGCCATTTTTATCGGAAATAATTCCTTTTATCGCATCATTTTTTAGTCCTTCATTTTTAGTGATTGCCTCAAAAGAATCTGACTCGTAACAATATCTATTTAAACCTCCTTCAGTACCTGCCCAAATATTTCCAGTCGAATCTTGAACAATTGAATTGACGTAATTATTACTTATTTTTTTACTATCAATACCATTATAGTAGTGCGATATGTTCCATTTATTGTTATTTTCAGTTAGGCGAAATAAGCCAGAAGTTGTACTACCCAACCAAAAATTGCCCTCTAAATCTTCAAATAGTCTTTTGAAAGTTGTAATCTTAGCACCATCAACGTCTGAATTAATGATTATATTTTGATGGGTTTTGGTTTTGAAATCATATAATTGAATGTCTCCGTTGTGGTTAACAATCCATAAACGCTCTTTCTTGTCTTTATGTAAGGCGTAAATGTGGTTTGAGGTTAAAAATGAGTTTTTTGTATTCCAAACTTTATATTTCTTGGTTTTAGTGTCAAAAATGATTAGTCCGTTTGACCAAGTACCTACTAACAGTGTGTTTTTATCAATTTGAAGTAATGAAAGTACAACGTTACTCTCAAAATTTCCTTTGTCAAGTGAAAAGTGTTGAAAAGTGTTTGACGTTCTATTCCAATAATTTAAACCCCCGCCATCAGTCCCAATCCATAAATTAGAATGAGAATCTTCCTCAAAACAATTAATTATATTATTGTTTATTGAGTTTTTGGTAAACGGATTAGCTTGAATATGTTCAAATTTGTGATATTTTGAGTCGTAAAAACTCAGTCCGTTTTTGAAGGTTCCTATCCACATCACACCATTTTTCGCAGGCATTAAAGACCAAATTGAGTTGACCGAAATTCCATCTGAACGAGATAAATCATGTGTTAGATGATGAATTTGTTCTAGGGTTGACGAATAAATGAATAAACCATTATTTTCTGTACCTATCCAAATTCGATTTTGAATATCTTTTGCGATAGACATAATGAGAAAGCCTGGGCTTATTACTTTTCTTTTGACCTTTTGAACAGAGATTTTATCAACCCGAATTTCAAGTAGTGTACCACTTTTTGTGCCTAACAGAAAGTTATTCTTGGTTATTTGAGTTACGTTAGTGATTTTTTCTTCTTCACTTATTTTATTTAGGACTTGCATATTTTCGTCAATCAAAAAAATAGCTTTTTCAGAAACTACTAATAACCTATTCTTATATACTTCAATCACCTTTAGTATATGGTTGTTATTACTTCCTACAGTAAGACTCTCATCAACTAAGAATTGTTCTACTTCTCCGGTTTCAACATGATATCTAAATAATCCATCATAATAGGTGCCCAACCATAAAAAATTATCAGTTTGTTCAATAGTTTGAATGCTTTTAGATGCAATTTTACTTTTTTCATTTTTAAAGGGATACGGCTTAATAACACCAACGGTGCGGTCATAGATATTCAACCCTTCAGCGGTACCTATGTAAAACGTGTTATTAATTTCACGAATATCATTGATATAACCATTATGAAGACCATTATTACCATTAAGCCCTTTCTCAAATATTTTGAAATTAGTACCGTCAAATTTATTAATTCCATTCTCAGTTCCTGCCCAAATAAAGCCATAGCTATCTTCGTATAGAACAGTTGTTGAATTTTGAGACATTCCTTGCTTGATATGCTGAAATGATAATGATTCTTTATTAAACTGCGCACTTATGAAATTCACTGCCAAGAAAAATACGGCAATAAGCCCAATGTTGGCTTTGGTATACATATATTAATTTTGTAGGATATTACTGGTTAAAAAATAAATAAACCAATTAATGTTGAGAATCTAACGAAATATGTTGTGAACCCTTAATTTTATAAGAAGGGTACTTAAACTGAAATTAAAAGAGTTGATTTATTTTGAAAGATATTATAGTTGTTGGCAGCAATTTCTTTTTGATAAAGAGAATTATTCTAGCAATTAAGATTCAAACCTCTAAATAAACAAGTAAGTTTATCTTAAACTAAATCATTTTTAATGACATGCTTTTGAGGTGTTTAAGGGGCTTAAGACTACTATTTGACAGCGTTAAGCTATTATTAATTATATTTTTTTTTAATTTTAAAAAGTCTAATTTTGATAACGAACCGTATATAGTTTGTTGAATAATACTAATATTCAATTTATATACTAGATATTTAATTATTATATTATGAATGACACAAAGAACAACAATGGATTAAAAGTATTAGCTAGCCTCCTCGGAATAGTTTTACTTGGCGTTATTATCTACTCAGTAAGTCTTTACCAAGACAAAAAGAAGAATGAACTTGCTTTAACCAAAGAAAAAGATTTGGTTGTTGAAGATTTAAATAGCTTGAAGTCAGAATATGACAAAGCCATTCTTGAAAGTAATGCCACAAACGAAGAATTGGTTTCTGCACGTGATAACATTGCAAGATATATTGATTCTGTGAAAACAATGAAATCTGATATTTCTAATCTTTCAAGATATAGAAGACAAGTTGGTGTTTTGAAAAAAGAAAGAGAGCAGCTTTTAAGACAAGTTGATTCACTACAACGCTCGAACACACTTATTGCTATGCAACGTGATTCTACTTTTACTGAATTAGAAAAGCAAACTGTATTTAATGACTCTTTAGTTGTTCAAAATACAAACTTAGCTGACGTTGTAGCAAAGGGTTCAGCCTTGAATCTTACAACTTTTAAAGTTGACGCGGTTAAAGAAAGAAACAGTGGTAAACTTGTTTCAACTACAAGAGCTAAATCAACTGATAAATTAAAGATTTGTTTTACAGTAGCAAACAACGTAATTGCTCAAGCAGGTGATAGAGAGTTCTTTTTAGAGGTTCTTGACCCACAGGGTAATGTTTTAGGAGAAAGCTATAGCAAAACAAATGATAACGGTGGTTCTATTACATACAGTAAGGGTACTAGCTTTTACTACGAAAATAGTAACTTAGATGTTTGTGATTATATTAATAAGCCAGCTGGAGATTTTCAAAAAGGAAACTACATGGCTAACGTTTATGATAACAATCTTAAATTGTTAGGTAATGTGAAGTTTCAATTGAGATAACTAAACACTATTTCCATATAACAAGAAAAGGGTCAATGTTACATTGACCCTTTTTTATTTTCTATAATGATGTATTTATTTCAAAGAACCTACCATATTTTCTGGTTTTACCCAAGCATCATATTCTTCTGAAGTAACATAACCTAAGTTAATAGCCTCTGTTTTTAGGGTTGTTCCGTTTTTATGTGCAGTATTTGCTATTTCAGCAGCTTTATAATAACCAATTTTGGTATTCAATGCAGTTACCAACATTAAAGAATTATTCAATAATTCTTTAATTACTTCATGATTAGGTTCAATACCTAATGCACAATTTTCATTAAAACTATCGCATGCTTGGCCTATAAGTTCTGCCGACTGTAAAATGTTAGCCGCCATCATTGGTTTGAATACATTAAGTTCATAGTGGCCTTGTGACCCCGCAACACTTATAGCCACATCATTACCTAAAACTTGAGCGCAGACCATAGTCAGTGCCTCACATTGCGTTGGGTTGACTTTACCTGGCATTATTGAACTGCCTGGCTCGTTTGCCGGAATATTTATCTCGCCAATGCCTGATCTAGGTCCTGATGCCATCATTCGAATATCATTAGCTATTTTATTCAATGACACCGCAAGTTGTTTTAAAGCAGCATGGCTTTCAACAATAGCATCGTGAGCAGCCAAGGCTTCAAATTTATTGTGGGCGGTTATAAAAGGCAAACCAGTAAATTCAGCAATATACTTGGCAACCAAAACATCGTAACCTTTGGGGGTATTCAAACCCGTGCCTACCGCTGTACCACCAAGCGCTAATTCACTTAAATGCGCCAATGTATTATTCAAAGCTTTAAGACCGTGGTCTAATTGAGAAACGTAACCTGAAAATTCTTGACCTAATGTGAGTGGGGTAGCATCCATCAAGTGGGTGCGCCCAATTTTTACAACATTTTTAAAATCTTTAGCTTTTTTATCGAGTGTATTTCTTAAGGCCGTTACACCCGGAATAGTAACTTCAACTATTTTCTTGTAGGCAGCAATGTGCATGCCAGTAGGAAAGGTGTCATTCGAACTTTGTGATTTATTTACATCATCATTGGGTTGAATAGTTTTTTCGCCTTCTCCTATTTTTTTTCCTACTATTTCATGAGCTCTGTTGGCAATGACCTCATTTACATTCATATTACTTTGCGTACCTGAACCTGTTTGCCAAATAACTAAAGGAAATTGGTCATCATGTTTGCCAGCTAAAATTTCATCACAAACCGTAGCAATCAAATCTCTTTTTGCTTCAACTAAAACGCCAAGTTCACAATTAGTGTAAGCAGCAGCTTTTTTTAAATAGGCAAAACCATAAACCACATCTAAGGGCATTGAACCTACAGGACCTATTTTGAAATTATTTCTTGAACGTTCAGTTTGTGCACCCCAGTATTTATCTGAAGGTACTTGAACTTCGCCCATGGTATCTTTCTCTATTCTAAAACTCATTGTATTTATTTTTGACTTCTACAAAGTTAGCAGTTTACAGTATTTAATAAGAGAGACATGAAATAATTATTTTTTTTGAATTTAGATTTGTAAGATATATTCTTTTAAAAGTATCTTTGCGGTAGTAAATATGTAGAATATGTTTGACTTTGATCAGTATTTAGGCTTTTTAGCATTCTTAACCATTCTTACTATTGGGTTTTGGTTAATGATATTTTTGTTGACGTTTGTGGTGCCTTATTGGTTATTTGGAAACATCAGAGAATTATTAAAAGAAAAGCGCGACAAGAAAAGAGCAGCGCGAAACAAATAGATAAATAAAAAAAACCGCTTGATACTTCAAGCGGTTTTTTTTGTATTCATAACTTCTTTTCAAACATTAGTCACCTAATTACCCTTATTGTTCAAAATCGCCTTCATCGCCTCCGCCTCGTTGACGATTACTATTTCGTTGATTTTTCTTTTGATTAAATCTGTATAAGAACGAAAGATTTATTTGTCTTTGTCGCCATTGAAATTCGCTATAGGATAAAACATTGTCTGTTCTGGTTTCGCTTCGGCGTTTTCTTGAATTGAATAAATCACTGACATTCAAAGAAAGGGTTCCTTTGTCTTTAATAATGTCTTTGCTAAAAGCCAAATTCATACTTAAGATACCCTTACTGGTACTTTGTGCATTTTTTGTTGGGCCACGATAAAAGAGATTAGATTGAAAATCAATTTTACCAGGCAAAGGCAATTTTGCACTCATTCGGGTAAACCACGTAAGATTGTCAGCGTCAAAGTTTTGAGTGATTTCTTCTCCTAAAGAATTTACATAGCTGTAATCACCACGCAATTGACGTTGAAACACATTTAGATTCCATGTTAATCGCCAATTTCGTTTTGGAGTGTAAGCTGTTGTAAACTCAAAACCGTAGCGTTTATCATTTGCTAAATTAATAGGAGTTCTTGCCTGAACCGGAATATCTATTGTTTCAAGATTATCAGGTCCGGCGGGTAAGGCATCATCAAAACTAGGATTATCAATCTGAACAAAATCGCCTGTTTCTTGGGTTATAAATTGAAACACACCATTTGAATTATTAAAGTAGATTGATGTGTTGAAAGTTAATTTATCCCAACGTTTTAAATAGCCAAAATCATAGGCATCAGTATAAGTTGGATCTAAATCAGGATTTCCTTGAAATAAATTGGTGTTACTTGCACGCGACGGAAACGGATTAATAAATCTAGACCGTGGTCTTCGCAGTCTTTTACTATAACTTATAGTAAGTTGTTCAGTTTCTGAAAATTCATATCCTAAAAATAATGAAGGAAACCAATTTTTGTACTTCTTTGTGGTGTTATCATTAGTATCAACCAATTCAATACCAATTTTAGTGGTTTCCATTCGCAACCCGGCAAGAGCATTGAATTTACCAAACTTACTACCTAATTGGGTGTAGAGGGCATTGATGTCTTCTGTGTAGTTTAATTCATTACTGAAATCAGGGTTACTATCTAAGATCCCGTTTTCAAAAATTCCAAAATCAAAATCAGTATTAAATCTGTTGAAATTACCACGGTAACCAAATTCAAACTGTGACGTGTTTTCTTTTCCGAAAGGCCTAACATAATCCATCTGAATAAGTTGATTCTTTTGAGACTCATTATTTATGGTTCTTTCTGTAGGAAAATCTAAGCTCTCACCAATAAGCATTTCATTTATAAATGCATCTTCAATTTCTTTACCTGATGAATATTGATAATCAACGGTTAGTTCATGACCTTTATCATTAAACTTTTTTTGATAGTTCATGGCATACTGAACATCTTCATCTTCTTCATTTTCAGTGGTAAACCTATTTCTTTGAATGGTAGGGTTACGGCTGGCATCATAATTAAAAAAATCAATATCACTTATGTTCTCGCCATCAGAATTACGGTAAGTAAAAGAATTTGTAATGCTGCTTGTAGAATCAATGAATAGCTCAATACCTATATTGGTGTTAAAGCCTACTCTAATTCTTTCAGTTTCTCTAAATTCATCCTGAAAACTAGCGGTAGATCCATCGGCATTAAAATTTTCTTGCTCAAATAAGGCATTTCCCGGGCCATTTCTATATCGGTATGAAGTATTGGTAAAAATATTAAAATGATCACTTCTTAAATTAAGACTAGCATTTGCACCGTAGTTTTCTGGATAGCCCGCATTAACACTAAAAGAACCATTAAGACCAGTTGTTTTACTCTGCTTTAAAACAATGTTCAAGATTCCTGCGGTGCCCTCAGCATCATAACGAGCAGAAGGGTTGGTAATAACTTCAACCTTTTCAATTGCTTCAGCCGGTAATTGTTGAAGCGCGTCAGGACTCAAGCCTGATAGGGCAGAGGGTTTACCATTAATGAGTATGCGTACACTTTCATTGCCTCTTAAACTAATATTACCCTCAACATCAACGGTTACTGAAGGTACGTTGTCTAAAACATCAGTTACTGAACCACCTTTTACAGTTAGGTCAGAACCTACATTGTACACTTTTTTATCTAATCGAAGCTCAACTGTTGTTTTCTCGCCAACAACTTCAACAGCTTCAAGTTGTTCAACATCTGCACTTAATTTAATAGTGCCTAAGTCAGTAGATTCTCGAAATATTTGTTCAGGAAGCTCGTAAGTCTTATAGGTTATATACTCAATACGAACATTGTATTTACCTGGAAAAGTTTCTACTGAAAATTTACCAGTTTCATCAGTAATTCCGCCAGTAACCCTGTCAGGGTTGCGAACACTTTGTAAAACTAAAGTAGCATATTCTAAGGGTTGATTTGTTTCTTGGTCTAGAACAATGCCAGAAATGATAATTGGGCTAGGTCTTTGCCCTCCTCGGCCTTGCGGTCTTTGAGAATAGCATAAAATTGAGATTAAGAATAAGGCAAGGGTAAGAATTTTTTTCATAGCTATTCTTCAGGTTTCTTTTTCTTTTTTTTCTTTTTCTTTTTTTCTTCTTTTTTCTTGTTTCTCAAGGTATTAGCCACACCTTCTTCTCTCATTTTAAGAAAGTTCTCAAACTTTTCTGCCGGCAGGCTGGCTTTTAATTCTGCATCTTGCTTTTCAGCAATTTTTTTATAAACTTCCTTCATTTTTTCTGGTGGAAGTTCTAAAATTCGCGCCTCAATACGCTCTTGAACATATTTTTTCAAAACACTACTCATGATTGCCGTTTCAAAAGCATCAAGATTTAAAACCTTGATAAGATTTGGCATTTCTTCATCAACTAATTCCTCAGCTGTTTTAGGTTTTGGAGGTTCAGGTGGGGTGTCTGCTTGTGGTAATCTACTAGGTCGACCTGTAGCTCCACGATTGTAACGATTGCCGCGATTGCCAAATTGAGCTTGTATTTCACTACATGCCATTAATACAATAAAAAGTGTTATCAGATATTTGATTTTCATGGTATACTGATTTAATATTGACTAAAAATTTGTAAAAAGGTTTAATCTGATTTTAAATAAAAATCTAGAGATTAACTATATAGCAACAAATGTACCGAATTCTAAAAGGCCTTAAAAGTCAATTCATCTGATTTCAAGGTCTCTTTGTTTTATTTATAGTATGGTTTTAATTGTTTCGGGTGGTCTTCCTATCACTGCCTTCTTACCATCTACAACTATAGGACGTTCAATTAACTTCGGATGTTGAATCATCGCATTAATAATTTCTTCATCAGAAAGTTGTTTTCCCCGATAGTTTTCTTTCCAAATAGCTTCGTTTTTTCGAACCAATTGTTCAGGCGTGATACCTAACAGTTCTATAACAGATGTCAGTTCTTTTTTAGAAGGTATATCTTCTAAATACTTTATTATTTCAAAATCTTTACCTGATTGTTCAAGTATTTCAAGACCTTGACGTGACTTGCTGCATCTAGGGTTGTGGTATATTTTTAGCATAATTATTTAAATATTCAGTAATACGTTAGCCCTTTGGGGGCTAGGGGGCTTAATCTTCGTCTTTTTGCCCCATGGCCATTAAATAGGCTTTTAAAAATTGGTCAATATCGCCATTCATAACGTTATCAACGTTTCCGGTTTCTTCACCTGTTCGCACATCTTTTACTAATTTATATGGATGCATTACATAGTTGCGAATTTGAGATCCCCATTCAATTTTCATTTTTGAAGATTCAATTTCTTGGCGGGCTTCCATTTTTTTACGTAGTTCAATTTCATATAATTGCGATTTCAACATCTTCATTGCGGTAGCTCTATTTTCATGTTGACTTCGCGAATCTGAACAAGAAATTTGAATTCCTGACGGCGCATGTACCAATTGCACTTTAGTTTCTACCTTATTCACATTCTGACCCCCTGCGCCACTTGAGCGCGCCGTAGTTATTGTTATATCTGCAGGATTCACATCAATCTCAATAGAATCATCCACCAGAGGATACACATATACAGAAGCAAAAGAAGTATGACGCTTCGCATTACTGTCAAAAGGAGAGATACGTACCAAACGATGCACGCCATTTTCGCCTTTAAGCCATCCGAAGGTAAAATCACCATCAATTTGTAAAGTCACAGTTTTTATACCAGCGACATCACCGGCTTGATAATTGAGTTCTTTGATTTTGAACTTGTTCTTTTCACCCCACATCATGTACATGCGCATGAGCATAGCAGCCCAATCACAACTTTCGGTTCCGCCAGCGCCTGCAGTAATTTGTAGTACAGCACTGAGCTCATCACCTTCTTCAGAAAGCATGTTTTTGAACTCAAGGTTCTCAATAACCGCTACAGTTTTAGAATGATGCTTTTCAACTTCTTCTTCTGAAACATCACCTTCTTGTTGAAACTCTAACAAGACTTCTAGGTCAGTAACAAGAGTTTTGGCTGCATTAAAGTCATCTACCCATTGCTTTTTAGATTGAATGAATTTCATGTGTTTTTGGGCCTCTTGGGCATTATCCCAAAAATCAGGAGCTAGGGTTTTCTCTTGCTCATTTTCAATCTCTATAAGTTTGGCATCAATGTCAAAGATACCTCCTTAACGCACCAAGGCGATCTAATAGACCCTTGTAATGGTCTGTTGTGACTGTCATCTAATTCTATTTTTAGCAAAAATACTGCTTAACTCTTGTTGAACAATCTATTTTATCTAAATTTAGTCCTGACTAAATGAAATACTAAACTCAAAACAATGAAAAGTTTCAATCTTCTAATTCTCTTTACGGTATTTTCAATCACATTTTCTTCAGCTCAGTTCGCTGAAAAAAGCAAAGACTTTCAAAAGTTTAATGGCTATTTCAATTTTCAATATGATGACAATACAGATAAAATTTATCTCGAGGTTAATGAGCTTGAGAAAGAATTTCTATATGTTTCTTCATTAAGTAGTGGTATTGGTAGTAATGATATTGGTTTAGATAGAGGGCAACTAGGAAGTACACAAGTTGTCTTTTTCAGAAAAGCAGGTAACAAGTTAATGCTCATACAACCAAACATGACCTATAGGGCTTTGACAGATAATGCATTGGAAAAAAAATCTGTGGAACAAGCTTTTGCAAAATCTGTTTTAGGAGGATTTAAAATTGAGTCAGAATCCAAAGGAAAATTTATCATTGATATTACAGATTTTTTAATGCAAGATACCCATGGCGTTATTGGTCGCCTAAAAAGAAATAAGCAAGGCTCATATAAGCTTGATAAGTCTAAGAGTGCTATGGCTTTAGATCGCACAAAGGCTTTTCCGAAGAATATTGAGCTTGATATTACCTTGACTTTTACTGGTAATCCTGAAGGAAGAAATATTCGTTCAGTGACCCCTAATGCTAAATTAATTACTGTTGCGCAGCACCATTCGTTTATAGAGCTACCAGAAACCGGATATAAGCAACGTGAGTTTGATCCGCGTTCAGGTGCTTCTCCTTTTATGTATTATGATTATGCCACTCCTGTTGAATCGCCTATTTTAAAACGTTTTATAAGAAGACATCGTTTAGAAAAGAAAGACCCAACCGCTGCCGTTAGTGAAGCAGTAGAACCAATTATTTATTATTTAGATAATGGTACTCCTGAACCCGTACGTTCTGCCTTATTAGAAGGTGGAAGATGGTGGAACCAAGCTTTCGAAGCTATAGGATATAAGAATGCCTTTCAAGTTAAAATGCTGCCAGATGATGCAGACCCACTTGATATTCGCTATAATGTGATTCAATGGGTGCATCGCTCTACAAGAGGGTGGAGTTATGGTGCAAGTGTTAGTGACCCAAGAACAGGTGAGATTATAAAAGGGCATGTTAGTTTAGGTAGCCTTCGTATTCGTCAAGACTTTTTAATCGCACAAGCAATGATGAACAAACCTTATGCAGAAAGAGATGATAATCATCAACCAATGCTAGAAATGGCTATTGCACGTATTCGCCAGCTTTCAGCACATGAAATAGGGCATACGCTTGGTTTTGCTCATAATTATGCGGCAAGTACAACAAATAAGGCCTCAGTGATGGATTATCCGCACCCACAGTTTTCTGTAAAAGATGGAGCTATAGATTTTTCAAATGCCTATGCTGTAGGTATTGGCGATTGGGATAAAGTTTCTGTTGCCTATTCTTATGAAAACTTTGCTTCAGGAGTAAACGAAAAAGAGGCTTTGAATAAAATATTAGAAAAGGCTACAACAGACGGATTGCGATTCATAACTGATCAAGATGCGCGGCCACAGGGTAGTGCCCATGTTTTGGCGCACTTATGGGATAACGGTAAAAGTGTTAGCGACGAATTAGATGCCATGTTGAATGTTAGAAAGACAGCAATCAACAATTTTTCAATTGATAATATTCCTACGAACCAACCCAATACCGTTTTAGAAGATGTGTTTGTGCCGTTATATTTTTTTCATAGATATCAAACTGAAGCGGTAGCCAAAGTGGTTGGTGGTCTCGAATATAATTATGCAGTAAAAGGCGACGGCCAAGAAACGGTTCGAATTGTAGATAAAACAATGCAAGAGAAAGCACTGAAAAGTATTTTGAAAACTTTAGATGCCTCTGTAGTTGCTATTCCAAAAGAAAAATTAAGTCTTTTTCCACCAAGAGCTTTTGGTTATGGCCGTACAAGAGAATCTATTAAAAGTAAAACAGGTGTTTCTTTTGATGCACTTTCAGCTGCTGAAACGGCTGCAGATATGACTTTAGGGTTATTATTACATCCTGAAAGGGCAAGTCGATTGATTCAGCAAAAAGCGTTGGATCCTAAAAACATAGGTCTTCAAGAGGTTTTAAATAGTGTCATAAAAAATACCATTCAAAAAGAACACAAAGATGCTTATTTAAATGAGGCGCAGAGAAACATTAATTATAGAGTGTTGTTTCATGTAATGAATTTAGCGGCCCACAAGAATGTACACCCACAGGTAAATGCTATTGCAAATGCAGCACTTCAAAAATTATCACTTAATAACTTAGGTGCATTAAGTAACCCTTATAAGATGGAAATGTCACGAAGAATTAATGCCTTTATGAAGAGTCCTGATAAATTCAAAGTGATTCCAGCTCCTAAACTTCCAGATGGTTCACCTATTGGAACAGACTGTTTTCATTAATCCATCCAAATAAATAAAAATTTGAAAATAAATTTAATCAGTGATACGGTAACCAAACCCAGCTCAGAAATGCTAAAAACTATGTTTTCAGCAAAGGTTGGCGATGATGTTTTTAAAGAAGACCCTTCAATCAACGAACTTGAAGAGAAGGTTGCCGCGCTATTTGGAATGGAGGCTGCCCTATTTTTTCCGAGCGGCACCATGGCTAATCAGACAGCTATTAAATTGCACACTAGACCTGGTGATCAGTTGATTTGTGATAAATATGCCCACATATATAATTATGAAGGTGGTGGGGTAAGTTTTAATAGCGGAGTGTCTTGTAAATTAGTAGATGGTCACAGAGGTATGATGACAGCTGATCAAGTTGAGGCGTCAATAAATCCGCCAGATTTTTATCATAGTCCGTTAACAACATTAGTTTGTATTGAAAACACAACGAATAAAGGGGGAGGGGCTTGTTGGAATTTTAATGAACTAAAGCGCATTAAAGAAGTGTGCACAAAACATAGTCTTGCCTTTCATTTAGACGGCGCACGATTATGGAATGCTTTAGTTGCTAAAAATGAAACCCCAAAACAATACGGCAAATTATTTGACACCATAAGTGTTTGTTTTAGTAAAGGTTTAGGATGCCCAGTTGGTTCAGTCTTAATAG
Organism: uncultured Flavobacteriaceae bacterium; assembly: GCA_937929935.1. Taxonomy (GTDB): domain Bacteria; phylum Bacteroidota; class Bacteroidia; order Flavobacteriales; family Flavobacteriaceae; genus Maribacter_C. The sequence continues at coordinate 91,923 of CALFUL010000010.1, forward strand.
GTACTAAAGCGCATATTGATAAAGCCCTTAGAATTCGCAAAATTTTTGGTGGTGGCATGCGTCAAGCAGGTTATTTGGCAAGTGCAGCCAGCTATGCATTGGATCATAACATAAACCGACTTGCTGAAGATCATGCAAAAGCAAAAGAAATAGGTAGTGTATTGAATAGCCTTTCTTTTATTCAAAAAGTAGAGCCTATTGAAACCAATATCATCATTTTTGAAATTAATGAAACTGTATTAGCTGCAGATGAATTCATAAGCAAGCTGAATGAGAACAATGTTCAGATCATTGGTATGGGGCAAGGTAAACTTAGAATAGTTACTCATTTAGATTATACTGAAGAAATGCATGACGCTTTTTTAAGTATTCTGAAACGTTTATGATTCTTTTGTTTTAGATAAATCTATAATACTGTTGCGAAGATTTTTAATACCGTTTTCCATGCCTGCTTCAGATGTATAAGAGAGGCTTTTGCCAATCAATTCTCCGTTTTTATTTTTTAGACTAAATAAAAAATCGCCGCCATGGTTGGTGGTTCTTTCAAATCGAGTGCGATGATTAGAAGAAACCAAATAGTCGACCGTTGTTTTCAATTCCGCTTCGCTATTAAATTTCACACTTTTCATTAATGTGCACCCTTTTTTGTTTTGAATTTGAAAATAAATTGATTTTCTCTTTCTTTTTGTATTTCAATCATAGTAAAATGATTTATTATTTTGTTATTTTTTTACTTCTAACCCCCTTTAAATACAGCCAATGGAGTGGTTTTTAAAATCACACAAGTGGTCTGGTTGTAATTTTCTTCAAATTACACTTAAAATTTAGTTAAAAAATAATAAATTGCAGGCACTATTAATTTTAATATTTTAAACACTGACACACATGAAAAAACTTTTATTCTTATTCGCGGTAATGACCGCATCGATTACAATGGCTCAGGAATTACCAACTAATCCTGAACCAGGAAAATGCTATGTACGTTGTACTACGCCTGACGTTTACGTTAATGAAACAGTATCATTAACGGTTAAGCCAGCTTACAAGGTTTTGAAAACTGTACCAGCTACCTTTAAAACTGTAACTGAAAGAGTTGAAATAAAAGCTGCTGGTAAAGAGTTGACAGTTGTTCCTGAAAAATGGGGTACTGAAACTGTAAGCTATGTTTCTAAAGAAGGAGGAAATTCTTTAAGAATTACACCTGCAACTTTTGGTACTGGTTCAGAAACAATTGAAGTAAAGCCTGCGTACGCTCAATGGGAGCTTGGTGCTGCTGCTCCTGATTGTGCTTCTGGTAACCCAGATGATTGTAGATACTGGTGTTACAAAGGGTATCCAGCTGAGTTTACTACTATTCAAACAACTACTTTAGCCAGTGATGCTGCTGTAGCTAAGACTCCAATTGGTTCGAAAAATGCTAGCTATACTAAAAGAGTACTTTTAGAACCAGCAAGAGTGGTTGAAAAAGTTATTCCTGCTCAATACAAAGAGATCACAAAAACTGTTTTAGACAGAGATGCTTACACTACTGAAGAAACTGTACCTGCTGTAACAAAAACAGTTACAAGAGAGGTTATGAAAGAAAAAGGTGGGTTAACTACTTGGAAAGAAGTTGAGTGTTCTTTAGTTGAATACCAAGCTTTACCTATCAACTGGAACTCTGGTAGTTCAACATTAACTGCTCAAGCAAAAAGCATTATTGATTCACGTTTAATGCCTGTTTTAGAGCAAAACCCTGGTGTTAAAGTTGAATTAGCTTCTCATACTGATTCGCAAGGTGGTTCTGCTTCAAACCAAGCTTTATCTGAAAGAAGAGCTAAGGCTGTAGCTGATTACCTTATTACTAAAGGAGTTAATTCTAGTCTTTTAGTTGCTAACGGGTACGGAGAAACAAAATTATTAAACAGATGTAGAGATGGTGTTTCTTGTACTGCAAGAGAGCACGCTGCAAACAGAAGAACTCAATTTAGATTGATTAACAACTAAATTAAGTAAACAACCAACCAAAAAAAAAGGGCTTTTCAATTTGAAAAGCCCTTTTTGATTTACTCGATAATCGAGATTATTAAATAGTTTCAAACTATTATTTCGTTTGATGTTTTTTAAGCAAGTCTAAATGATAGCCCACTTCGCCATTCATACTGTACCCAGAATAGGATCCTAGCTCTACACCATTAGGTGATAGAATCTTCAATAAGGGTACTGCACCTCTTTTATTTAATTTAGCAGAGATGCTTTTATTTTGTTGTAATTGTTCAACCGAAATTAAATCTTTATTCATAGGTATATCAATGTAAAGCAATACATAGTTATCAGATATTGCTTTAAATTCTGCTGATTCAAATAAATCTTTTTTGAGCATCTTACAAGGCGCGCACCAATCACTGCCCGTGAAATAGGCCAAAATATTTTTATCTTCTTTCGATGCTGTTTTTAGTGCCGTATCATAGTCAGTCAACCAAGCATTGTCGCTGATCACTGATTTTTCAGCCTGAGCAATAAGCATGGTAGGAACTAAAAGAATTAATAAGATTAATTTTTTCATCGATTTTGGTTTTTTAGTTAGTAGCAAGAAACTTGCCAAAGTAATTGAGCGTCAGTATCCATTTAACGTTAGTAATCTGATTTTTAGTATTTTCAACTGAAATCACTTATTTAAAAAGGTTATCCATGCCCGGAATATTTGGCATTCCTTCTTTAGCTACAGCCGCTAATTTAGCTTCATTGAATTGCGTTGCCTTTTCAATGGCTTTATTCAAGGTCAAGATTAAATAATCTTCAAGCTGTTCAGGGTCTTTTAAAAGACTTGCATCAATCTCAATTTTTTTGAGCTGTCTATTCGCTGTTATAGACACCTTTAATAGTTCATCTGATGAGTTTTCATCAAGAACTATCCCATCCATTTCTTTTTTGGTTGCTGCAACCTTTTGTTGGGTTTCTTTAAGTTTTCCCATCATGCCCATCATGTCTCCAAACATTGTTGTGTTTTTTTACTGTTACTACTACAAAATTACTAAATTGTTTGATGTAATTAAATGAAACCTTTCGTTATGAAAATATTTAAATTATTTCTATGTCTAAGTCTTATTTTTGCAGCTTCTTGCAAAAACGAAAATACTGAAATGAAAAACGTAAAAGCTCCTGTAGCTAAGAAAGTATCCAAAGAGCTTACCATACATGATGATACTAGGGTTGATAATTACTATTGGATGAATGACCGAGAAGATGAAGAGGTTATTGCTCATTTGAATAATGAGAATGAATATTATTCAGAAATGACTGCACATACCAAAGACTTTCAAGGTAGTTTATTTGAAGAAATGAAATCGAGAATTAAGGAAGATGACTCTTCAGTGCCTTATAAAAAGGATGGGTATTGGTATTTAACTCGATATGAAATAGGAAAAGAATACCCTATCTATTCAAGAAAAAAGGAAAGTTTAGAAGCAGCCGAAGAGATTCTTTTTGATTGTAATGAACTTGCCAAGGGTCATGAATATTTCAGTTTGGGTGGTTTTGCAATTAGCCCAGATAACAAATTGGCAGCATTTTCTGTAGATACTGTTTCAAGAAGACAGTATACACTGCGGGTAAAGAATCTTGAAACGGGTAAAATTTTAGAGGATAAGATTGATGATACTGCCGGTAATTCTGTTTGGGCAGATGACAATCAAACCCTGTTTTACAGTAAAAAGGACAAGGTAACACTACGTTCTGATAAAATTTACAAGCATAAACTAGGTGCTTCTGAAGATAAATTAATTTTTAATGAAAAAGATGACACTTTCGGCACCTATGTATATAAATCTAAATCTAAAAAATATGTCATCATTGGTTCATACAGTACATTAACAACTGAATTCAGAACTTTGCGAGCCAATAATCCTGACGGAACGTTTAGTATATTTTCTCCGCGTACTAGGGGTCTTGAATACGATATCGCCCATTATGAGAATGACTTTTATATTTTAACCAATAAAGACGGTGCAACTAATTTTAAATTAATGAAAGTTAGTGAAGGTGAAACTTCTGCTAAAAATTGGAAAGAGTTTATACCTCATCGTGAGGATGTGCTTTTACAGGGCATTGAAATATTTAAAAAGTACTATATTCTTTCTGAACGTACCAACGGCCTTAATAAGTTAAAAATAGTAAAGTGGAATGGGGGCGAGAACTATTACCTGCCATTCAACAGTGAGACGTATGATGCCAATACAAGTACAAACCCTGATTTTGACTCAGAAATTCTTAGATATTCATATACCTCAATGAACACGCCTCGCTCAGTAATTGATTTCAACATGACTACTCAAACATCTGAAATCTTAAAGGAGCAAGAAGTACTTGATGACAATTTTGATAAAAATAACTACCTAGAAAAAAGAATATGGGCAACGGCTAGAGATGGCGTAAAAGTGCCCATGTCTATAGTATATCATAAGAACACTGAATTATCGAGTACTACGCCAATCTTGCAATATGCATATGGATCTTATGGATCAACAGTTGACCCCTACTTTTCCTCAGTGAGATTGAGTTTGTTAGATAGAGGTTTTGCTTTTGCGATTGCACATATTAGAGGAGGTCAATATTTAGGTCGCCCTTGGTATGAAGATGGTAAATTGCTTAAAAAGAAAAATACATTTACTGATTTTGTTGACTGTTCGAAATTCTTAATAGCTGAGGGTTACACGAGCCCAGAACATTTATACGCTATGGGTGGTTCAGCAGGAGGTCTTTTAATGGGTGCAGTCATGAATATGGCTCCTGAGTTATATAACGGCGTTGTTGCTTCAGTGCCATTTGTTGATGTCATTACCACTATGCTTGATGATTCGATACCTTTGACAACTGGGGAGTATGATGAATGGGGTAACCCCAATGAAAAAGAGTATTATGACTATATGAAATCATATTCTCCTTATGATAATGTAGCGGCTAAAAATTATCCGAATACCTTGGTTACTACGGGCTTACATGATTCACAAGTACAGTATTTTGAACCTGCCAAATGGGTTGCCAAATTAAGAGAATTAAAAACAGATAAAAATGTACTGCTTTTTGATATTAATATGGATGCCGGTCATGGCGGAGCTTCTGGGCGATTTGAATCACTAAAAGAAATTGCTAAAGAGTATGCGTTTTTACTTGATTTAGAGGGGATTACGAAATAGTTAAAAAAATAGTAATTTTACGGCCGAGAACGGTCAACCAAACCCCCGTTTAGAATTTAGATTTTATATATGAAGAATAAAATCAATGCCTACAATAACATTTCTGAGTTAATAGGCAACACCCCCCTTGTCAAGTTAAATACTGTGACCAAGAATATGACAGGAGATTTTTATGCCAAAGTTGAGGCATTTAACCCTGGTCATTCTTCTAAAGACAGAATTGCCGCTTATATTATTGAAGAGGCAGAACGTAAAGGTATTTTACAAGAAGGCAACACTATTATTGAAACTACATCAGGTAATACAGGTTTTAGTATTGCAATGGTAAGTATTATTAAAGGCTATGATTGTATTTTGGCAGTAAGTTCAAAATCATCGAATGATAAGATTGATATGTTGAGGTCAATGGGTGCAAAAGTTTACGTTTGTCCTGCGCACGTTAGTGCTGATGATCCAAGATCATATTACCAAGTGGCCAAAAGGTTACACGAAGAAACAAAGGGTTCAATTTATATTAACCAGTACTTTAATGAATTAAATGCTGAAGCACATTACCAATCAACGGGTCCTGAAATATGGGAGCAAACCAATGGTAATATTACGCACTTAGTAGCATGTAGTGGTACCGGGGGTACTATTTCAGGTACAGCGAGGTATTTGAAAGAGCAGAACCCAAATATTAAGATTTTAGGTGTTGATGCTTTTGGATCAGTAATTAAAAAGTATCACGAAACAGGAGAATTAGATACCAATGAAATTTACCCGTACCGCATTGAAGGTTTGGGTAAAAATTTGATTCCTTCTGCTACTAATTTTGATGTTATTGATAAATTTGTCAAAGTAACTGATGAGGCAAGTGCCCATACAGCTCGTGAAATATCTAAATCAGAAGGTATTTTTGTAGGCTATACCTGTGGGGCAGTAATGCAAGCAGCTAAGCAGTATGATGAAGCAGGGGAGTTTACAAAAGATAGTAAGGTGGTTTTGATATTTCCTGATCACGGTTCACGCTATATGAGTAAGATTTATAGCGATAAATGGATGGAAGACCAAGGATTTTTAAACAACAACTCAGTCGAAGAAGATCAACAAATACAGTACATTCGATAACATTAATCGATTGTTAAATAAAAAAAGATAATAGCCCTTTGGGTTATTGTCTTTTTTTTTGCTTCAAAATCCATATTTTTGCATCGTAAGTAAGTTTACGCCATACGTTTAAAAAACCGTTAGATGAGAGATATTTTTGATAGAATTACTGAAAACAAAGGACCATTAGGTAAATGGGCCTCTCAAGCTGAAGGTTATTTTGTTTTTCCTAAACTTGAAGGACCTATATCAAATAGGATGAAGTTTCAAGGAAAAGAAGTAATTACTTGGAGTATCAATGACTATTTAGGATTAGCAAACTTGCCTGAAATTAAAAAGATTGATGGTGATACTGCAGCAGAGTACGGTGCAGCCTACCCAATGGGTGCTCGTATGATGAGTGGGCATACTGAATTTCATGAACAGCTAGAAGAAGAATGTGCAGCCTTTGTACAAAAAGAAGCTGCCTACTTATTAAATTTCGGTTATCAGGGTTTTATGTCAGTTATTGACGCCTTAGTTACCAAAGATGATATTATTGTTTATGATGTAGATTGTCATGCTTGCATAATTGATGGGGTAAGATTACATATGGGTAAACGTTTTACATTTATTCATAACAATGTTGAGAGTTTAGAAAAAAACTTAGAAAGAGCCACGAAAATGGCTGAACAAACTGGAGGCGGTATTTTGGTTATCTCTGAAGGTGTTTTTGGTATGCGAGGCGAGCAAGGTATTTTAAAAGAAATAGTAGCTTTAAAAGGTAAATATAAGTTTCGCTTGCTAGTTGATGATGCTCACGGTTTTGGCACCTTAGGTAAAACTGGTGGCGGCGCAGGTCAAGAACAAGGCGTTCAAGATGATATTGATGTTTATTTGGCAACTTTCGCAAAATCAATGGCTAGTATTGGTGCCTTTGTTGCGGCAGATCAAGAAATAATCAACTACTTAAAATATAACTTACGTTCACAAATGTTCGCTAAGTCGTTACCAATGACCTATGTTAAAGGGGCTTTAAAACGATTAGATATGTTAAGAACAATGCCAGAGTTAAAAGATAAACTTTGGGAGAATGTGAACGCACTTCAAGACGGTTTAAAAGAAAGAGGATTTGATATAGGCACTACCAGTAGTTGTGTGACTCCTGTTTATTTAAACGGAAGTATTCCAGAAGCAATGGCTTTGGTTAAAGACTTGAGAGAAAATCACGGAATCTTCTGTTCTATAGTGGTTTATCCTGTTATTCCTAAAGGATTAATTCTTTTAAGATTAATTCCTACAGCTACACATACTTTAGAAGATGTTTCGATAACGTTAGATGCTTTTTCTGCTATTCGTGAACGTTTAGAAAATGGCACTTACAAAAGACTTTCTGCACATGTAGCGGCTGCAATGGGAGAATAATTTAGAAACTAGTTAAGTTTATAAATTTTTCTTGTAGGTTCTTCTGCGTTTGTAAATTTCGGGTGCAAAGTGTTTCCAAATTTGTTTGATGGCAATATTTTCTTCTAATTCAGGGGTTCGGTAACAGTACTCAATTCCTAACTTAGAAAAGGTCTTTTGATACTCAGTGAAAATTATTGCTGTGATTCCTTTATTTCGATAATCTGGGTGCACGCCAATTAAATAGAAGATTACATCTTTACTATTCTTTTTTGCTTTTAACAAATGATACATTCCAAAAGGAAATAGTTTTCCGTTTGCTTTTTGAAGGGCTCTTGAAAATGAAGGTAATACAATGCCAAAACCAATTAACTTTTCATTTTTATCAACCACAAATTTGATGTATTCAGGGTTTATGAAGCTGATAAATTTTTTCTTAAAATAGTTCTTTTGAATATCTGTAATAGGTACAAATGAAGACAATGATGCGTAGCTTTCATTGAATAAATCAAACATTTCGTCAGCCATGCTCAAGACCTCTGATGTTTTGGCAAGTCGAAGAGGCCTAACACTATATCTCTTTTTTACCAATTCATTTACCCTTTCAAAAAATTCTGGCTTTGCATTAGCGAACGGAAATTTATTTTCCATGTATTCCTTTTCCTTAACAAAACCTAACCTTTCATAATGCTTTTGATAATAGGAGTGGTTATACCAACTAATCATGGTTCCTATATGATCGAAACCTTCAATGAGTACACCAACCTTATCTAAATTTGAAAAGCCAACCGGACCCTCCATAAATTCTAGATTATTCTCTTTTCCTAGGGCCTCAACTTTTGCCAATAAACTCTCAGAGACTGAGGTGTCATCAATAAAATCAAACCAGCCAAAGCGCATTTTCTTAACCTTTTGTTGATTGATTTCAATGTCATTAATAATAGCAGCTATGCGACCTACTATTTTACTATCCTTATAGGCTAAAAAGAAACGGGCCTTTGCAGTTTTAAATGCCGGATTTTTTGTTTTGTCAAAAGAATTTAATTCGTCTTTAATAATGGGCGGAACCCAATAGGGTGAGTCTTTGTAGAGTAAAAAAGGAAATTTTACAAACTGTTTTAATTCTGAAATTGTAACAGCTTCTTTAAGGGTGACCATGTTATAGGTTTTGATGGTCAATATTAGCAATATTAATTAAGTGAAGAAAACAACTCAAAGGATTTGTTATTTAAAATTCAATTACGCCATCATCTTTCTTCTTTTTCTTCTTTCCTTTCTTTTTTCGTTTCTCCTCTTTTTTAATCTTTTTCAACTGTTTTTTTGAAGGACCTAAGTCAATATCTTCAGCTCCTGAACCACCATCTTTCTTTCTTTTTTTACGTTCTTCTTTGTCTTTATTAATCATTTGATTTTTCTTAATAGGTTCGCCGTTTTCTCCAGCTTTCTGATCTTCAATAGGAGGTGGGTCTGAGTGAAAATCAAAACGATAAGAACATCCGGCTGAAACAAATATTCGAGACGGTGTGTTTTTAAGACTTGCCCCTAAATTTAGGTCAACCTGAAACAAATCATTGAAAAGATATGCGATTCCTCCTCTGATGGTGGTATCAGCGTATCTATTGCTTTGTATTCCTTGATGCTCTACAAAAGAACTCCATTTAGGGTTTCTAAAAGCATGCGATAAAGAAACAAGATAATTGAGTTCAGGAAAGGCAGTAGTAATTCGATCATAAGCCACGTTAGTGATCAACACAAAGCGCGGGGTTATTCTACTTTGAGTGGCTACCATAGCTCTGTATGATATTGTTGCATCACCTCTGTAGTTGGGGTTGTTAAATAAGTTGAAGGTGGCGCCACCATAAACAGAGACTGAAGGAATTAAGTTTTTTAATTGAAATAGATTGTCCTTTTTCCAACTGTAAAAATCAGGTTTGTTTCGTTCAGCTGATTTGTATCGGTCATATACCAAATACTTCAAACCAACTCTGTTTCTTGAGAAATTAAAAAAGGTTTGATTGATTCCTGAGTTTAAGTATTCTTTGTTCTCGTGTTGAACTGTGGCTTCCCAATTAATTTCCAATTGCTCAAATAATAAGCCATACCTAACTGAAATGTCTGAGCCAATAATATTAGCCTGACTGTTTAAGAGAATGTGGTCGCTCTGTTCATAACCAAGTCCGGTTTCAAACTGTAAAACGTTTTTTCCTACTGCATATGCACTAACTGATAACCCTGGTCTGTTAGAATTGATAACATCGGTATATTGAGAAAATCCTATCCAAGAAATCAAATAAATAAATAGTAAAACAGTCTTCTTCATTAATAAAATATATCAGCTATTGAGGCCCGTAGATGGTTTGATTAATTGATTTATCATTATTTTAAGACAAATGCCTTATCAATACAACGCAAGAATTGTATTTTTGATATGCACATTGTTAAATTAAATGGGATTTTTAAAAATAATATTGGTGCTCATTATGGTCTACTATCTTCTGAAGATATTAGCCAAACTCTTTGCGCCAAAAATTATCAACTACGCAGCCAAAAAAACTGAAGCGCATTTCAAAGAAAAATTTGAAGGTTTTCAACAACATAGTAATACGGCCGAACAAAAAGTTGGAGATGTTATCATTGATAAAAAACCATCTAAGAAAAGCAAAACAAGCAAAAAAGTTGGCGATTATATCGACTTCGAGGAAATTGATTAATTTTATAATTGCTAACCACTAGTTACTTTCATGCGAAAAAGTCTTACTTCATTTTTTACTCATTTTTTTGTTGCCGTTTTTTTTATCATTGCTTCACTGGCATATTTTAGCCCAGTTTTATCAGGTAAAATTCTCTATCAAAATGATATAGCCCAATATACGGGCATGGCGAAAGAACAAAATGATTTTAGAAAAAAGACAGGCGAAGAGCCCTATTGGACAAATGGTGCTTTTGGCGGTATGCCCACCTATCAATTAGGAGCGTTATACCCTCATAATTATGTCAAAAAATTAGATTCACTTATTCGATTTTTACCAAGACCAGCTGATTATTTGTTTCTGTATTTCATTAGTTTTTACATACTATTATGTTGTATGAAAGTAGATTACAGGCTTGCCGTTGTTGGGGCATTAGCTTTTGGTTTCTCAACCTATTTAATCATAATTTTTGGTGCAGGGCATAATGCAAAAGCACATGCACTTGGTTACTTGCCAATGCTTTTAGGAGGTATTATTTTGGTATTTCGAAAGAAGTATTTGTGGGGGTTTGTTTTGACTGCATTGGCCATGGCACTTGAGGTTCAGGCTAACCATTATCAGATGACCTATTATTTCATGCTTTTGGTATTGATATTGGGTATGGTGTATTTGATAGATAGCATTAGAAAAAAATATGTAAAGCATCTATTCATTTCAGTTGGTATTTTGTTGGTGGCAGTTACACTAGGTATTGCCGCGAATGCCACCGGATTAATGGCAACAAAAGAATATGCAGATTGGAGTACCCGCGGACCTTCAGATTTAACTATTAATGCTGATGGCTCTTCAAAAGAAAATACTACTGGCTTAAGCAAAGAATATATTACCCAATGGAGCTACGGAATAACAGAATCATTAAATCTATTTGTACCTAGGCTTTTTGGTGGTGCTTCATTAGAAAATTTAGGTAAAGATTCAAAAACCTATGAATATTTAGTTGAAAAAGGTTTGCCAAGAGATAGAGCTTTAGAATTTAGTTCTGGCTTGCCCTTATATTGGGGTGATCAACCCATTGTTTCTGGTCCGGCATATATTGGCGCCATAATATTCTTTCTTTTTTTTCTAGGGTTATTTTTAGTGAAGAAGAAGGCTAAATGGTGGCTTTTAGGGGGTGTTCTGATGTCGCTAATCTTATCATGGGGTAAGAATTTTGAAGTGCTAACCAATTTCATGATTGATTACTTTCCGTTATATAATAAATTCAGAGCGGTATCATCAATTCAGGTTATTTTAGAATTATGTGCACCAATTTTAGCTATACTCGCCTTGGCTGCTATTTTTGACACTACCATTGAAAAGACCAAAAAAATCAATGCACTTAAGTATACCCTAGGAGGTATGATGGTTTTTGGAACTTTGTTGTTTGTATTAAAAGGCTTCTTCGATTTTGAGACTCTTGCTGATGAAAGATTGATGGTAACCGGAATGGAAGAGTTGCCAGATATGGTCAAAGCAGATCGTAAAATGGTCTATACTTTTGACCTGCTTAGATCGCTATCCTTTGTACTTTTTTCCGGCTTAGCTCTTTGGTTGTATTTGAAATATGAATTGAATAGAAACCTTGCCATACTTACCATTGGGCTACTCATTGTCTTTGATTTAGTTGGGGTAAACCTGAGGTATGTAAATGAAGATAATTTTGTTTCTAAAAGAAGAATGACCCAACCTTTCAAAATATCAGAGGTTGATAAACAAATCAAATTAGACAAGGGTAACTATCGAGTTTTTGATCAAGCTGAAGGGTTACAAGGCGGAGCAAGAACAGCATATTTTCATAAGTCTATTGGGGGGTATCACGCTGCAAAACCTGCAGGTATTGAAGATTTGTTCGATTTTCATGTGTATCAAGGCAATTTCGGGGTATTAAATATGCTCAATGTGAAGTACATCATACAACGTGATAATGAGGGTAGAAGTTACCCTGCTCACAATCAAGACGCTAACGGCAATGCATGGTTTGTAAATGCTTTAAAAGAAGTCAATTCTGCAGATGATGAGATTTTGGCCTTGAAAGAAATTGATACCAAAACACAGGCTGTTGTAAATACCTCAAAATTTGAAAATATAAACAGATTTAATTTTAGAGTTGATTCTTTAGCAACAATCTCTTTAACTGATTATGAACCTAATCACTTATCTTATTCAAGTGTTAATGACAATGCCGGAATTGTAGTCTTTTCTGAAATGTATTATCCTAACGGATGGAATGCTTATGTTGACGGAAAAGTAGTAGATTACTTTAAAGCTAACTATGTTTTAAGAGCTTTAAGAGTGCCAGCTGGTAGTCATACCATTGAATTTAAGTTTGAACCTGAGGTTGTCAAAAAGGGAAGTAGTATTACCTTGGCGAGCTCTGTTTTATTAGGATTGATAATTATTGGCGGACTCTCATTTAGCTTTTGGCGCTCAAGAAAAGTTGAAAAAACTGAAGAATAATGCAGAAAGTGCTGGTCATTACCTATTATTGGCCACCTGCTGGGGGGCCTGGTGTACAGCGTTGGCTAAAATTTGTAAAATACCTTAGAGATTTTGAGATAGAACCTATTGTTTACATTCCTGAAAACCCGAATTATCCTATTACTGATTTATCTTTAAAAAAAGATGTTCCTAAAGGGTTAAAGATATATTCGCATCCTATTAAAGAACCTTCAAGATTAATTCAGTTATTCGCTTCTACTAAAAGTAAACGTATAAGCTCTGGTATCATAAAAAATAAAAATCAATCTTTTCTTGAGAAGATAATGTTGTGGGCAAGGGGTAATTTATTTATTCCAGATGCAAGAAAATTTTGGATTAATCCTTCAGTAAATTATTTATCAAAAGTAATTGAAGATGAATCAATTACAAAGATTATTACAACTGGCCCTCCACATAGTGTTCATTTGATTGGCCAACAATTAAAGAAACAAAATAACCTTAAATGGATAGCAGATTTTAGAGATCCTTGGACGACTATTGGGTATCATGAAAAACTTAATTTGAGTAGTCATGCAAGAAAGAAGCATAAAAAATTAGAGTCAGAAGTGCTGAATCAAGCCGATGCTATTTTAGTAACAAGCAAGGCTACCAAAAGAGAGTTTGGCATGTTGACAAAAAAACCAATTCATTGCATAACCAACGGTTTTGACGGAAGGTATTCCAATGAAGTTGACTTAGATGAAAAATTTACCATTGCACATATTGGGTCACTATTATCAGGTAGGAACCCTAGTAATTTATGGGCAGTATTGAAAGATTTAGTGCGAGAAAACGAAGCCTTTAAAGAAGCTTTTGAATTAAAGTTAGTTGGGGTGGTTAGTAAAGATGTGTTTGATAACATTAAGGGTCATGGTTTAGAGCGCTATATAAAAACCATTGACTATTTATCACATCAAGAGGCCGTAAAAATTCAACGCCAATCTCAATTATTGCTATTGATTGAAATAGATGCTGAAGAAACTAAAGAGATAGTACCCGGAAAAATATTTGAATACTTCGCTGCAAAGCGCCCAATTTTGGCTATTGGTCCTGAAGATTGGGAGGTAACCTCAATGATTTCGGAAACAAAATCAGGACATGTTTTTAACTATTCAGATACATCAGAATTAAAAGAGACCATTCTTTTGTGGTTTAATGAATATCAAAAAGGCTCTTTAAAAATTGACTCAACCAATATTGATAAGTATAGCAGAAGAGAACTTACACGCAAACTTTCAGAAGTTCTTTAATGGGGGTAGTACTAAAACAATCATTAAATAATACTATCATTACCTACATTGGGTTTGGTATTGGTGCTGTAAATACTCTTTTTTTATATACCTATTTACTTTCAGCTGAATTTTATGGTTTAGTAACCGTTATTTTATCTGCCGCTGCCGTATTGATGCCCATTTTGGCATTTGGGGTACCAAACACTTTAGTTCGATTTTTTAGTAGTTATCGAGAAACAAGTGAGTTGAACGGCTTTTTAACCCTGATGTTATTTTTGCCGCTAGGTTTAATAATTCCTTTATGGGGTATCTGTTTTCTTGCCTTTGAAACTATAGGTAGTTTTTTGTCAAAAGAAAATCCAATTGTAAAAGACTATGTGTGGTATGTATTCTTTATTGCTTTGTCATTGGCATATTTTGAAATCTTTTATGCATGGGCTAAAGTTCATTTAAAATCAGTTTTTGGCAATTTCATGAAAGAGGTTTTTGTAAGAGCTGGCACAATGGTCTTGTTGATTTTACTTTATTTTAAGGTCATTTCAATAGATATATTTCTAATCGCCCTGGTTGTTTTGAGTTTACTAAGAACTATTGTTATGATGTTTTATGCCTTTAAAATCAGAGGTCCAAAATTAGACATTAACTTTCCTAAAAACACAAGAAGCGTTTTTGCTTATTCTAGTTTTATTATCCTTGGTGCCTCTGTAGCCGTTGTATTACTGGAAATTGATAAAGTAATGATTAATCAATTTTTAAAGATTGAGAATGTCGCCTATTACGGGGTTGCTACCTATATAGCATTGGTCATCATAGTGCCGTCAAGAAGCATGCATCAAATTACGTATCCGTTAACGGCTGAGTTAATGAATAATAATAATAGGCAAGGTTTGAAAAACCTATATCAAAAAAGTTCATTAACCTTATTCATAGCAGCGGGCTTGTTATTTATTCTTATTATAACAAACATTCATCAGTTATATCAACTCATGCCTGCGTCATATAGAGGTGGGTTTAATGTTGTGTTTATAGTGGGCTTAATAAAGGTTTATGATTCAGTTTTAGGAAATAATAATTCCATTTTATTTAACTCTAAATATTACAAATCAATATTGGTTTTGGGGGTCATTTTGGCTGTAAGTACCATAACTTTTAATCTATGGCTGATTCCAAAATTTGGTATCGAAGGTGCCGCAATAGCAAGCTTTAGTGCATTTTTCTTATACAATACCCTCAAACTTACTTACGTAAAAATGAAATTTGATATGCTTCCTTTTACTAAAAGTTCATTAAAGGTTTTGGGCGTTATTTTGGTAGTTGGAACAGGGTTTTATTTTTTGAATTTTCCTTTTCATCCTTTAATAAATATTCTTTTAAAAGGACTATTAACTGTTGGGTTTTACATTTTTATTTTGCATTATTTCAAAATTTCAGAAGATTTAAGTGATTTCCTAAGAAAATTTATTAAAAAGAAGTGATTTAAACTGTTGATATTCAATTTAAACAAGAATTTAGAAAGCTTCGTACCAATCAAAATGCGGTTTAACGAAGAATTTTTAGTGCTGATAGATAATTGTATATTTTAGTAGAAATTCCTGTTTTTTGTTGAAAATAAAATTGGAAGAGCTAGTCAAAAGAGAATTACTAATTTATATGAGAACTATCAATTCGTTTCAGTTTCTTCATTTATTGGCTTTATTTATGTTTGGGCCTTCTCTTTTTGTCCAAGCCAAAGATTATGTTACAGTTTTTAGTCATGAGAAAAATGAGGTTAACTTCAATACTTTTCAATTAATTTCAGGAAACGCTATTGTTACTGGAGAGCTTATGCAATATCACAAGTTAAGTTTGACTTGGGATGCTGCTAGTGTCTTTTCCGAATCAGATAATACCTTTCAAGATTACAGACTTAACGTAACTTTTACCAGTCCTACAGGTAAAGTTTATGTAGTTCCCGGATTTTTTGCCGCTGACGGTAACGCTAGAGAATCAAGTGCAGTTTCAGGATCTAAATGGAGATGTAATTTCACTCCTCTTGAAACAGGCATATGGACATATAGCACATCTTTTAGAACAGGTGCAATGATTGCTGTTAGTTTCGATGCTTCATTAGGTTCTCCTGTTAACCCTATTGATAGTGATACTGGTACATTTAACATTGCAGAAACCAATAAATCTGGTATTGATTTTAGAAGCAAAGGAAAATTAGAATATGTTGGAGAACATTTTCAAAGATGGACAAACGGAGAGTATTTCATGAAAATAGGTTCTGATTCGCCAGAGGTATTATTAGAGTATAATGATATTGATGATTATGATGGCGTAAATTACCCACGTGAATATCTAAACCATGTAAACGATTGGAATACTGGCGACCCAACCTGGCAAGGCGATAAAGGAAAAGGTTTAATTGGCGTTATTAATTATTTAAGTGGTAAAGGAATAAATTCTCAGTATTTTGTTTTGCATCGCAATCGTGAACGGGGATCCCCTTTTTCAGACCCGCCAAACAGTTATTTTTCTTATGATATATCTAGAATGGATCAATGGGAAGTGGTATTTGATCATATGGTAACTAAAGGGTTAAATGTGCATCTTGTTTTTTCAGAAAGCACCAATCAATCTTTTTTTGAAACTGAAGTTCCTTCAGGAGATTCAATGTTTTCAGATGCCAGAAAAATTTATTTTAGAGAGATAGTTGCTCGATTTGGGTATTTAAATGCGGTAACTTGGAATATTGGCGAAGAAAATGGGTGGGATCGTCAATCTTTAGTTTGGCCAGGTGAAGCGGCTAGAGGTTTAACTACCCAACAACAGCTTGATTTTACGGCTTATTTAGATGGTCTAGCATACTACAATGATCACATAACGGTGCATAACGGACACGCCAATGACCCCGGCATATACGATGACTTACAAGGAGATAACTCAATGACCGGAACATCTATGCAAGGTCTTCTACGTGATACTGAAAGATCAAAAAATAGTACTGAACATTTGCGTGAGAAATCAGAAGGTTCAGGTAAAAAATGGGTCATTTATTATGATGAGGCATGGTATCATAGTGATATGGGACTTACCAATTTCAGAAAAAGTGTTGTTTGGTCTGCTTTAACCGCAGGAGCTGCAGGTATTGAACATTATGCAACCAATGGTCTCGATGTTACCCAAGAAGATTTGAGGTTTTATGATGAGTATTATACCCAAATGAGGCATGCCTATGATTTTTATCATGATAATAATCTTCCTTTTTATCAAATGTATAATCAAGATGAATTGGTTGAAAATGGATGGGCTCACGGGGTTGATGGCGATGATTATGTTGTATATGTAGAAGAAAATAATGCTGGATCAACAACCATGCGCTTACTTGGCGATTATGAAGTAAAATGGTTTGACCCAAGAACAGGAGGTGCTTTACAAGATGGATCAATAACCAACGTATCTGCAGGCGATGCAGTAAATATTGGTCTACCACCTTCTGAAACTAATTTAGATTGGGTAGCTTTAGTTAGAACTGACCCTAATAACGGACCTATTAATGTGACGGGGGTAACTGTAGAACCTGAATTTATCGAATTAGGGGTAGGAAGTTCTTATGACATAAGACCACAGGTTACACCTGCTAATGCAGATAATAAAAATCTAGTATGGTCTTCAAGTAACACTTCAATTGTAGCAGTTGACAATCAAGGTAATATTCTTGCGGTAGGTCCCGGAAATGCGACGGTCACTGTAACTACAGTTGATGCTGGTTTTACAGCTGAAACCATGGTTAGTGTGATAGAAAGCACTAATTTTTGCGAAGCTTTGGGTACCATATTATTAGAACGCTATGACAATGTAATTGGTTATCATTTAGATGATTTGTATGCTTCGCCAAATTATCCTGATAATCCATCACTAACACAAGAACTAACAGAGTTTAAAATACCTACAAGAGCTGCTGATCAATACGGGGCTAGAGTAAGCGGATATCTTTGTGCTCCCGAAACAGGATTATATACTTTTTGGATTGCAGGCGATGACCGTGCTGAGCTTAAATTAAGTAGTGATAATGAACCAGCTAATACCACAAGAATAGCCTATAATGACATTTTTACTGGCGAAAGAGAATGGAATAAAGTAGCCACTCAAAGATCAATTGAAATTCAACTACGTCAAGGTGAGAAATATTACATAGAAGCTGTTATGAAAGAGGGTACAGGTGGTGATCATATGACTGTAGGATGGCGAAAACCTAGTGACAGGTATGGCGAAGTGCCTAAAGAAGTGATTCCAGGTAGTGTATTATCGCCAAATATAAATATTGCCGTTACAGGTATAGCAGTTAACCCTACACAAATTGAAATTGAAATTGGAGAGACCACACAATTAACTAAAGAAGTGGCACCAATTTTTGCCTCTAATAATGATGTTATATGGACTTCAGACGATAGTTCATTGGTGACAGTTGATGATTTTGGAAATATTGAAGGGATAGGTATAGGAACTGCTAGGATTACAGTTACAACTGTAGATGGTAATTTTAGCGCAGAAACTGTAGTCAATGTAACAGCACCCATAATTGTAGTTTCAGGAATTACATTGGCAACTCAAAATGAAGCTATTGTTATTGGCGAAACCTTGCAATTAACTGAAACTATTTCACCAGTAGACGCATCGAATCAATCAGTGATTTGGACATCTAGTGATGCTTCAATTGTTACTGTCGCTACTGATGGAACTATTACAGGAATATCCGAAGGTACAGCTACTATTACGGTGACCACTGTAGATGGCGGTTTTAGTGCCGAGACTGTAGTCAATGTAACGGCACCTATAGTTTCCGTTACCGGGATTACTTTAGCCACTCAAAATGAAGCTATTGTTATTCGCGAAATTTTAGATTTAACAGAAACTATTATGCCATCGAATGCTTCAAATCAATCTGTGGTTTGGACCTCAAGTGATGCTTCAATTATTACTGTTGATACGAATGGAACCATTTCAGGAGAATCTGAAGGTGTAGCCACTATTACGGTAACAACAGTTGATGGCAACTATGCAGCAACGACAGTAGTAACGGTTGCAGCGGCCGTAATAAATGTAACTGGAATTACACTCGCAGCTACACAAGAAAATATAGAAGTTGGCGAATCACTTCAATTAAGTGCAACAATTCAGCCCAATGATGCATCTAATCAAAATATAGTTTGGGCAACAACTGATAACGCCACCGTTACAGTTGATAACCAAGGAAACATAACCGGAATCACTGAAGGTAGTGCTATCATACAAGCAACTTCTGAAGATGGTAATTTTATTGCAGAAACCATGGTCAATGTTAGTCCTGCAATCGTCGCTGTCACAGGCATAACTATTGATAAGATGAACGTTGTTCTAGATCTTAATGAAACAGCTATTCTAATAGCAACTATTCAACCAAACAATGCAACAAATCAAGAGGTTACTTGGTCTTCGAGCGATCCAAATGTTGTAACCGTTGATGCAAACGGTACCATTACGGCCTTGATGATTGGTAATGCCACAATTTTGGCAACTGCGCTCGATGGTGGGTTTACCGCTGAAACCACAGTAGAAGTTTCTGAAAACATCATAAATGTCACAGGTATTTCTGTTGAAACATCATCATTAACTATTGATGAAGGAAGTCAATTGCAACTTAATGCTACTATTGAACCAGCAAATGCCACAAATCAGTCAGTGTCATGGACATCTGACGATCCAAATATTGTTAGTGTCAATGCTGAAGGAGAAATAACAGGGTTAAAAGCAGGCATTACTCAAATAAATGCTATCTCAGATGATGGTAGTTATATAGCTACAGTTACCGTTAATGTAGAAGCTGTTATTGTTGGGGTTACCGGTATTGTACTAAATCAATCATCAATTGTTTTAGAAGTAGGCGAAGCAAATCAATTAGACGCTACCATTGAACCTTCTAATGCTTCAAATACTGATGTTGTATGGGTTAGTTTTGATGAAACTATTGCGAGTGTTGATAATCAAGGTAACATTTTAGGCATAGCCGCAGGAACCACAATAATATCCGTTGTCACTGTAGATGGTTCTTTTAGCGCTGAGATATCGGTCGAAGTAAAAGAAGAAAATTCTTCTGAGGCTCAGGTATCGCAAATAGTATTTGATGTTGAAAGCTTGAATTTAGAGATAGGAGAGTCCATCCTATTAAACCCAATATTTTTACCTGCAAATGCTGAAAAACCAACTGTTGTTTGGTCAACAAATGATCATACTATTGTTGCAATCAACCAAGATGGTACGGTTACCGGATTAGCAGCCGGAACTTCAATTATAAAAGGAATTACTGAAGACGGATTAACTGTTGAACTAACTATAAACGTCTTAAAAGAAGAGGTTTTAATGGTGTACCCGAACCCAGCTGATGATTTCATTATTATTACCGGAGTTAGTGATTTAATTTTTCTTTCAATTTTTTCTTCTAACGGTCAACTTTTAAGTAGGGTTAAAACAACTGCAGGAGGAACTCGGATAAACATTAAGTTTTTTCCAGCCGGTGTTTATTTCATCGGTCTTGATAATGGAAGAAAACTTCCGTTTATAAAACAATAGCGCTAGTTCTTTGGCAAAGAAAAACCCCGTAATGAAAAACTTCATCACGGGGTTAAACAACTAACCAACCTAAAAAACTATCTTACATTCTAGCTCTACGACTTCTAGTTGAAGTACTTCGAGCACTAGAACTTCTATTTGAACTTGTTGCACCTACTGAACTTCTAGAAGTTGAACTTCTTTTCGAAGCGGTACTTCGGTTAGAAGTTGTGCTTCTTGTACTTCTATTCACAACTCCGTTATTTCTTGGCGTTCTTGTAACAGTACGTTTTGTAACAGTTGTACGCTTAGGTGCAGTCGTTGCAGTTCTTTTGGTAACCGTACGTTGAGGTGTTCTTTTGGTTGTAGAAGACCTTTGTACTGTTCTACCTTGATTGTTTGAACGAGACACACTATTTGTATTTCTGTTTCGAGTAGCAGAAGTTGTTCTGCTAGTACGAACTGTATTCTGACTTGGTCTAGTAACCTTAGTGCTACGGGCAACCGTATTGGTGTTTCTACCTACATTTCGGTTACTTCTAACATTGTTCTTGCGTAAAGAAACTCTTTTGTCATTCTTGTAAATCGCTTCACGATCTCTACGTACGTTGTTGTTTCTATATGTTTTACCAATATTAACATAAGAATGCCTTCTGTTGAATCTATACGGCGTATAGTAACTATATCTAAAAGGAGTATAGAATCTTCTATACGGATCTCTATTTACTAAACATAAGTTTAAAGAAGGTCTTGAAAATAACCTGTGATATGGTCTGTAAATATAGCTTCTGTTGTAAACATTTACGAAACCAGTGTGGTAATCATAAAAACCTCGGTTGTTATAGTATACAGACATATTTCCTACTCTACGTACACGACCATTTCGGTAGCGAATATCTACACTTCCTATAGTTGAAACACGACCATAAAAGTCATAGAAAATAGGAATGTTCTCTACTTGTATCACAGCTCCATAATCATCATACTGTGCAAAAGGACTATAATCAAATCCTGAATTAAAAGTTACGTTTCTATTTCGGTTTCCGATTCTGTTGTTGATGTAGAAATCGAATTCACCATCTGGGTAGACCGCAAATGAAATACCGTTCTCTTCAAAAATAAAAGAGTTGTTGTATCGATAAGTATTGCGTTCTGCAACCTTATCATCAGCTTTAATAGCGAAGGCAGCTGTAGTACCTAAAATTATCGCCATAATAAAGAGTTTAAAATTTCTCATGATATAAGGTTTAAAATTCTGAATACAACTATTTGTATTCGGTATATAGATACCAAACAGTGTGCCAAAAAAGTTAAATAACTGATTTTTAGCTATTTGAAAATAAAATAAATAAGAAGTGAAGAAGAAGTATGATCGTATTTTACAATAATTTGGTCTCGAGATAGCGTGCTGTGAGTGATGTTTTACTTTTAATTATTTCCTCTGGAGTTCCAAAGGTAATTAAACTGCCACCCTTTTCTCCTCCTTCTAATCCAAGATCAATGACATGATCCGCACATTTAATTAATTCAATGTTGTGTTCAATTACCACTATTGAATGTCCTTTTGATATGAGTGCGTTAAAAGATTTTAGAAGTTTTTTAATATCGTGAAAATGCAAACCTGTGGTGGGCTCATCAAATATAAATAGTGCTTTGTCTTTGGTGTTGCCTTTAACCAAAAACGAAGCTAACTTGATTCTTTGAGCTTCACCACCTGATAAGGTAGAAGATGATTGCCCTAAGGTCACATACCCCAAACCAACATCTTGTAAGGGTTTTAGCTTTTTAACCAATTTATGCTGTTCTCCTTTTTCAAAAAATAAAATAGCATCATCAATGGTCATTTTGAGAATAGAATCAATTGAAGCCTTATTGAAACTAACTTCAAGTACTTCTTTCTTGAAACGCTTTCCTTTACAGGTATCACACTCTAAATGTACATCAGCCATAAACTGCATTTCCACAGTTATTTGACCTTCTCCTTTACATTTTTCGCATCGACCCCCATCTACATTAAATGAAAAGTGCTTCGCCTGATAATTTCTAATTTTACTTAATTTTTGTGATGCGAATAGGCTACGAATATCATCATATGCCTTTATATAAGTAACAGGATTTGATCTTGATGACCGGCCAATAGGGTTCTGGTCAACAAATTCAACATGTTTTAAAAAATCATATGTACCATGAACTGACGTAAATTGCCCTGCTTTTTCGCCATAACCACCTACTTCTTTGAGTATAATAGGATACAATAGCTTTTTAACCAAGGTACTTTTGCCGCTACCAGAAACCCCAGTAATCACAGTGAGCATATTTAAAGGAAATGTTACATCAATATTTTTTAGATTGTTTTCTCGAGCTCCTTTAATTTCAATAAAGTTCTTTGATGTTCTACGCTCTTTAGGAACTTCAATTTCTTGAGTACCATTTAAGTAGTCTGCAGTTAAAGAATTTGATTTTAATAAATTCTGAAAAGAACCAGTTGCAACTACTTCGCCACCATGGGTGCCCGCTTCAGGGCCTATATCGATTACCTCATCAGCTGCTTTCATAATGTCTTCATCATGTTCAACTACAATAACCGTATTACCCAAATCTCTTAATGATAATAGCACTTCTATCAGATTCTCAGTGTCTTTAGGGTGTAAGCCAATACTCGGCTCATCAAGTATATACATTGATCCAACCAGACTACTACCTAATGAGGTTGCCAAATTGATACGTTGACTTTCGCCCCCAGATAGTGAATTTGATTTTCTATTTAGAGTTAAATAACTAAGACCAACATTATGTAAAAATCCTAATCTTGAATTTATTTCTTTCAGTAGGCGAGAGGCTATTTTTGAATCATTCATGTTTAATTCAATAGTATTGAAAAATTGAATTAATTGTTCAATTGGTAATTCAACCAAATCACTAATTGATTTGCCAACTATTTTCACATAATTGGTTTCAGCTTTTAATCGTTTACCGTGACAGCTGCTGCATCGTGTTTTACCGCGATACCTCGAAAGCATCACTCTATTTTGAATTTTATAGCTCTTTTCTTCAAGTTTTCCGAAAAAATGATGGAGTCCTTTAAAAAAGGAATTCCCATCCCAAATTAACTGCTTTTGTTCAGCAGTTAATTCAAACCAAGGCTTATGAATAGGAAAATCAAATTTGTATGCAGAATTTACTAGCGCATCTCTAAATTTACCCATACTATCACCACGCCATGGAAAAATTGCATTTTCATATACTGACAAGGCGGTATTTGGTATGACCAAATCTTCATCAATACCAATCACATCGCCGTATCCTTCACATTTTGGACAGGCCCCATACGGATTGTTGAAACTAAATAAATGTACATTAGGTTCGAGAAATGACATTCCGTCTAACTCAAATTTATTACTAAAGATATTTTGTTTACTTGTTGATAGTTCTTCTATCATACATTGTCCTTTTCCCTCAAAAAAGGCAGTATCAACAGCGTTTGCAAGGCGGTTGTAAAAATCTTCATCGTCTTTTGTGATGATACGATCAATTACCAATTCAAAATTTCTTCCAAGGTCTTTAGAAGCTTCATCAATACGAACCACTTCATTATTGAATTTTAATCGCGCATAACCTTGTTTTGAAAAAAGGGCTAATGACTTCTGAATATCATGTTCTGGTTTTATTTGGATGGGGGCCAAGAGCAAAAGCTTGGTCTTATCATCATAACTTTTTACATGGTTTACCACATCAGTAACCGTATCTTTTTTGACTTCTTGATTTGAGATTGGTGAAATGGTTTTGCCAATACGTGCAAACAGAAGTTTTAGATAATCATATATTTCAGTGGTAGTACCCACGGTAGACCTCGGGTTTGTTGAGTTTACTTTTTGTTCAATAGCTATTGCTGGTGCAATACCTTTTATAAAGTCAACTTTGGGCTTATTGAGTTTGCCTAAGAACTGTCTGGCATAAGAAGAAAGGCTTTCGACATAACGTCTTTGCCCTTCAGCATATAACGTATCGAAAGCTAAACTTGATTTTCCTGAACCCGAAAGTCCGGTAATGACCACCAATTTATTTCTAGGAATGACGACATCAATATTTTTCAAATTGTGCAGTTTTGCACCTTTTATTATGATGTTCTCTTTAGGATTTATATCTAGTAAATTGGCCATATTCTCAAAGCGAATCGCGAAGATACAATAAGCATATTTTAAACACCAATTTTGCGCAGTTTGCTTAAGGTAATTTGAAAACTGTTGCTGAAATTATATAAATAGTTAAATATTTTTCTATCTTTGACATTACTTAAAAGCATAAAAGCCTATAGCGACAAAATTACTTTTTTAAATAGTTAGAATACCCACAAACTTTTTTCTCTTGAAAAGAGGAGTCTGTTTTAACCAAAAAAAGTAATCGTTATGAAAGGACAAATTCCAGATTCTATTCTTATTACAAATTACATTGCAGGAGACGAGCGTTCTCTTGAAGCCCTTATTAATAGGCATAACCAACGTATCAGTAGTTTTATTTATTCTAAGGTTAATGACCGAGGAATTACTGAGGATATTTTTCAAGATACTTTTATTAAAGTCATACGCACCCTTAAAAGAGGCGCTTATAATGAAGAGGGTAAATTTTTACCTTGGGTAATGCGTATTGCACACAATTTAATTATTGACCACTTTAGAAAAAGTAGAAGAATGCCTATGTATGATCTTTCTGATGGGTATAATGTATTTTCTGTAATGGGAAATGAAGAATTAAATGCCGAAGGAAGAATTATAAAAGATCAGATTAATTCAGACCTTTCAGAATTAATAAAAGAATTACCAGAAGACCAAAGAGAGGTTCTTTATATGCGCATGTATAAGGATATGAGTTTTAAAGAGATATCTGAAAACACGGGTGTAAGTATTAATACTGCTTTAGGGCGTATGCGCTATGCCTTGATAAACCTTAGAAAGATCATTAGTGAAAATGATATCGTTTTAACGAACTAATTGAACCTTAGAACTAATTAACGAATATATTGTAATTAGGTCGAACGGTTTCATTATATTTATTCATGGTTGCGTTTTACTAGTGAAACAAAACCTTAATAGATATGGAAAAAATTTACACTAATAATACAACAAAGCAAAAAGTAGTTAAAGCAAAGCCAGAAACAATTAGTTTCTTATTAAACTACTCTAAGTCTCTTGATATGATAAAAGCAGGAGGAATTCACTTCGAAAGTCATAAAAATTAAAAATATTCTATTTTATATATGAATCCTGACAGTAGTATTGTCAGGATTTTTTTTGTCTTTACTTTTTATTCTCCATTAGCAAATGCGCATAGTATCTAGCTTAAAGGTATATATATCTTCAATTTCATAAAATATCGATGAACTGCATACTTGTCAAATTGATTTGGCAACGCTATGTATATCAAAATATTTTGTACAAATTAAAAAAATGCAGTTTCACATCATAAACTAGCTGTTTGACAACAATGTTTTTTTGACTTGGCCTCTTATCAATAGTTTTATCTCATAATTAAAAAATCACAGTCTGATACGACTTGATTAAGCATATAGAAAAACAACTAAAATGGCCCAAAAAAAATTATCTAACAACAAGACGTCCCAAAGTCTGAAAACTAAACCTGCAAAAAAAATGGCTGTACAAATTGAAGATTCGGAACTTGTTCGTGACTACATCAGTGGAGATGAAAAGGCACTTGAAGTTTTAATAAATAGGCATAATCAACGTATTACAAGCTTTATTTACTCAAAAGTGTTGGACAGAGATATTACTGAAGATATTTTTCAAGATACTTTTATTAAAGTGATTAAAACACTTAAGAAAGGTTCATATAGTGAAGAAGGTAAATTTTTACCGTGGGTAATGCGTATTGCTCATAACTTAATTATTGACCATTTTAGAAAGAATAAGAGAATGCCTAAGTTTGAAGGTAATGAAGATTTCAATATCTTTTCTGTTATTGGTGATGATAAGTTAAATGCTGAAAAGCAGATTATTAAGGATCAAATTGATTCTGATTTAAGAATTCTAATTGAAGAATTACCTGATGATCAAAAAGAAGTTCTATTAATGCGCATTTACAAAGACATGAGTTTTAAAGAAATTTCTGAAAATACAGGTGTGAGTATTAACACTGCTTTAGGTAGAATGCGTTACGCACTTATCAACCTTAGAAAAATCATAGAAAAAAATAACATTGTATTAACTAATTAATTTTTCCTGATAATTGAGTTTGCAATAATTTTAAATTAGTTCCGTTATTATTTCATAACATGATGATAACAGAATATGGAAAAAATTTACACTGAAGATCAACATTATTGTGAAATTGCAAGAGCTTCTCCTGAGGCGATACGTTTTATCTTGAACTTTTCTCAAGTTTTAAAAATAACCAAGCACAGGCAATTTAGCTTTGAAAGCATTTTAAATTAACAAAGACCCGCTTTTAGCGGGTCTTTTTGTTTTTATAGTATTCTTGAATTACCTTTTTTCTGCCAATTGTTTTAGTAATTATATCTTTTTCTAAATGCCATCCTCTGGCTGGCGAATATTCACGACCGTACCAAATAATTTGTAAATGAAGATCATTCCATAATTCCTTCTTGAATAATCTTTTGGCATCTTTTTCAGTTTGCACAACGTTTTTTCCATTGGTAAATCCCCAACGGTACATTAATCTATGAATATGCGTATCAACCGGAAAGGCAGGAATACCAAATGCCTGAGATACCACAACACTTGCCGTTTTGTGACCTACAGCCGGAAATTCTTCTAGTAACTCTATTTCTTTTGGCACCACGCCATCATACTTTTCTACCAGCATTTTTGAAAGACCGTGAATACCCTTTGCTTTCATGGGTGACAATCCTACAGGTTTTATTATTTCACGTATTTCATCAACGGTTAGTTTTATCATTTCATACGGGTTGTCAGCCTTTGCGAATAGTAGAGGAGTGATTTTATTGACACGAACATCAGTGCTTTGGGCTGACATCAAGACTGCTATGAGTAGTGTGTATGGGTCTTTATGATCTAAAGGAACCGGAATTGTAGGATATAGTTCTTGTAACGTTTTGATGGTAAAATTTACCTTTTCTGATTTCGTCATTATAATTTAATTTTGGCGTATATTAAACAAACGCAAATTATTCGATTTATATGAAAACTTTAAAAGTAGGAGATAAGGTTCCTGAATTTACATCTAAAGATCAAGACGGCAATACTATTAATTTATCAGATTATAAGGGCAAAAAATTAATTGTTTTTTTCTACCCAAAGGCAAGTACGCCTGGTTGCACTGTTGAGGCCTGTAATTTAAGAGATAACTACCATACGTTTCAAGAGCAAGGCTATGAATTGTTGGGGGTTACCGCAGATTCAGCAAAAAGACAAACCAATTTTAAAAATAAATACAAATTGCCTTTTCCGTTATTGGCTGATGAAGACCATACAGTCTTGAATACTTTTGGTGTTTGGGGACCGAAAAAGTTTATGGGTAGAGCTTATGATGGCATTCATAGAATGACCTTTGTAATTGACGAAACCGGTGTGGTTTCAGAGGTAATTGAGAAAGTGAAAACAAAAGATCACGCCGCTCAGTTACTCCACTAATAGCATCTTATTTTTGAGCCGTTTTAGAAAGTTTTAGGCTTTTTCAGATGGCTCTAATTTTTTGATAAACAGATTTTTATCTTTAATTATTTCAGCAATACCTTCAGGTAATTGTTCTTCCCACCCTTTTTCATTATTGATAATTTTCTTGAGCACATCTCTTGAAAAAATATGCATTATTTCAGGGTCGTAATCAATAATGTCCATTACCTTATTATTGTACTTAAAGAACTTGTATAATTCTTTCATACGCGGATGTACTTTCACATTGTTACTCGTCATAATTTGTTCTGTCTCTGGATCTTTCATAGGGTAGAGATAAACCTGTAAATCTTTAAAGAATAATTTACCAAAGGCTTCAAGAATTCCACCACTTAAATGACGGTAATATTTTTCATCAAAAACAGCCACCAAATTATTCACACCCATGGTCAGGCCAATACGTGCCTTGGTATAATTGTTGAAATATTCAACAAGTTTGTAATATTCTTGAAATTTTGAAATCATTACTGTGTGGCCTAAAGAACATAGTAGTTCAGCACGATCCATGAAATCTTGTTCATCGATTTCGCCTGATGCTTTTAAATTTGACAAAGTAATTTCAAAAATCACAATAGTTTTTTCTTCGTCAACGGTTGAGTCACGAACAAAAATATCATATGATTTCTCAAACATATCCATATTTACCTTGGTTACGGGTCTAAAACTTCCGCGTAAGGCTAGAATGTTCTTTTTATAAAGAACCGCTGCAGGTAAGAGGTTATTTCCGTCAGGGCCGAACATAACGGCATCAGTCATGTCATTTTTAATCAACTGCAAACTCATCAAACGATTATCTACATCCTTGAAATTAGGACCAGAAAAGTTGATCATGTCTATTTCAATAGTATCTCTGTCAATGTGATCATAGAGATACTTTAGCATTTTTTTAGGCTTATGGTATTTGTAAAAAGCCCCATATATTAGGTTAACCCCAAGAATACCTAATGTTTCTTGTTGTAAGCGTGCTTCATTTTGTTTGAAACGTACATGTATGATAATTTCATCAAATTCTTTTTGATCTGGATCTAATTGAAAACGAATTCCTATCCATCCATGACCTTTGTATCGTTTTGAGAAATCAATGGTAGCCACAGTATTAGCATAACTAAAAAACAAACGTTCAGGGTGTGTTTCACGACTAATTCTTTCTTCCATCAAACGCATTTCATGAGACAGCATCGTTTTTAAACGCGCCTGAGTCACATAACGGCCGTCAGTTTCAACACCATATATTGCATCACTAAATTGCTTGTCATAAGCACTCATAGCTTTAGCAATGGTTCCTGAAGCACCGCCAGACCTAAAAAAGTGTCGTGCTGTTTCTTGACCTGCACCTATTTCAGCGAAAGTACCGTAGATGTCAGGATTTAAATTTATGCGTAGGGTTTTTGCTTTGATTGAAGGTATATTTTCAAAAGCAGTATCTCTTTTTCGTACTGAAGCCATTACTCTTCTTTGTGGTTTAGTCTATTAGTAAACAATTGAAGGCATCTTGATATAACAAAGTTAACAAGATCAATTCACCTAAATAAGAAACGATTTAATTATTTATATATTCTTTTTAACGGTCTATTTTTATTTGCAAAAGACAATAGTTATTTACCCTTTAAATCTGATATTAAATATGAATATGTTTGCTAAATAAGTTCTAATTTTGAAAGGAATGAAATCGCAATTAAAAGTTACTTTTTTAGGCACGGGTACTTCTCAAGGTATACCTATAATAGGGTCAGAACATCCTGTTTGCTTAAGTACTGACCCAAAAGACAAGCGGTTGAGGGTTTCAGTCATGCTTAGTTGGGATACCTATAATTATGTCATTGATTGTGGTCCTGATTTTAGACAGCAAATGCTAACCAACAAGGTGAACAAGGTTGATGGCATTCTTTTTACACATGAACATGCTGACCATACGGCTGGCCTTGATGATATCAGACCTTTCAATTTTAGACAGGGTGAAATGCCAGTTTATGCACATGAAAGAGTGATAGATGCGCTTAAAATCAGGTTTGATTATATTTTTAAAGAAACCAATAAATACCCCGGGGCCCCTAGTGTTTCGGTAAATTTTATTAAAAAGGATACGCCTTTTATCATTGGAGAAACAGAAGTAACACCCATTGATGCTGATCATAATGGTTTACAAGTATTCGGATTTAGAATAAAAGACTTCACATATTTGACCGATGTAAAAACAATGAACGAAACCGAAATCGACAAGATAAAAAATTGCAAGGTATTGGTTATCAATGCACTACGCGAAGAACCCCATCGTTCACATTTTAATTTAGAAGAAGCGCTTGCATTTATAACGCTAGTTCAACCTAAAAGAGCCTTTCTAACGCATATTAGTCATCACATGGGCTTTCATGAAGAAATGCAAAAAAAATTACCAAAAAATGTATTCTTGGCGTATGATAATTTAGTAATTCACGTTTAATAAAACATACAATACTTCTTATTTTTAAGAAGGGTTAAAAAATCTGACAATGAAAAAAAATATATTTCTTTACCTTTTTGTTTTTGCTACTTTAATTGCTTTATGGTTATTTGTAAGCAGCGGCAAACTTGCTGACGCTCTGAATCAGAAGGTTACTAACCTCAAGGCAAAAGAAACTATGTTGCTTGATTCTATTCAAAAATTGAATATTAAGATTCTTGACGTGCAACATTTCTCTTTAGAGAATAATGATTATGCCTTAGAGAACTTTGACCATTTGAATCTAGAAAGCCCCGAGCGCTACATAGCTGATAAGTTATTAGAAACAAATGAAAGCAAAGGCGATAACCTTTTGATACCCTATGAAGGTATGGAAGGTCATTTTAAAATCAATAAAATCAATGTACTTAATCATAAATGGATTCTTGCCGAGTTTACTGATGGTAAACATTGGGGCGAAGCCGTGATTGAATATGAGCTAAAAGATGATTTAGGAATTGATTTTAGAACTGAGAAGCACTTGCTCTATTCAGCTACCTTTTAAATTTTATCAGATAGCCATTTTTTAAACGAATCAAAGTTTTGCGGCGAAACACCGTGACCTACCGGAAATTCTTCATACAATGCATCAATATTTAGCTTTTTTAGAAACTCAGGAGCTTTTTGCGCCCATTCTGGCGGAATAACCTGATCAACCTGACCGTGAGAAATATAGATGTTTAGATCTTGATGATTTTTTTGATCAAAATTTTCAGCAATGATTTCTTCATTAATATAACCACTTAAAGCGATAACGTTTTTGATTTTTTCAGGATATGATAAGGCTACGGCATAACTCAATATAGTGCCTTGGCTAAAACCTAAAAGCGTAATGTTTGTATTATCTAAGCTATAGGCCTCACAGGCTTCATCAATGAATGCGACAATTTTTTCGCGCGATTCTATGGCTTGATCATCATCGCTCCATTTACCATTATCATTGTCAAAATGTATGGCGTACCAAGCATGGCCAAATGGTTGCATTGGGTAAGGTGCACGCACTGAAATAATGCAAAGTTCTTGGGGTAATTCTTCAGCAAAAGAAAAGAGGTCTTCTTCATTACTACCATAGCCATGAAACATAAAAAGTACCGGAGTGTTTACTTTTGCGGCCGCGGCTGGTTTTATAATATGTTCAAGAGATAGGGGAGCGGTAGTCATAGAAATTTATTGAATAAATGTGAACCATTTTTGAAAGAACGGACCTAAAATTGGCACGCTTTGTTTTTTATCTGAAAGTGCACCAACAAAGCCGTAAACCCATAAAATTGAATAGGATAAAAGAAGCGCGTAAAAAGACATCAAATTGCCGTAATTACTTGATAAAATGCCAAATGCAATAAATAATAAATGCAAACCAAATGCTTGCCGAATATGAAATCGAGCAAATTCATTCTTAGATTCACTATTCATGCTCATTGCAATCAACGCTCCTAAAATGGTTATGTACCCAACAATGGCAGTTGTTTTTCCTTTTTCAGACATATTTAACTATGATAAGATGAGTTGGTTGTTGTTGATGGTACCATAAACCTTTCCTTTTCCTTTGCATCCTATAAAAGCACTGTTTTTACTTGTTGAATGAATATCGTTTACACCAAATTCTACTACTGTATCAGGGTTAAAAAGGGTGAGTGATGCTGCAGCTCCTTTTTTAAGTTCAGGTGGTACTATTTTATACCGTTCTCTACCATGTGTCAGTAGTTTAATACTTGTTTCAAATCCGAATAAATCATTAGCAATTAAAAAAGCACTTTCTAAACCAATGGTTCCTGCTGTGGCATTATCAAATTCAAGCTGTTTGTTTTCAATATTTATTGGTGTATGGTCACTAGTTATAAAATCGATGACCCCTTTTTTGAGTCCGTTTTGTAATGCTTTGGCATCTTCGGCCGTGCGTAGCGGAGGATTCACTTTAAAATTAGAATCAAAGTCCTCTAAGGTTTCATCTGTAAAATAAAGATTGTGAAGTGCGACACTGCAACTCACATCGAGTCCTTTTTTCTTTGCAGCGGCAACCAGATTTACTGATTCAGCTGTTGAAAGGGTAGGAATGTGAAGTTTGCCGCCTGTGTATCCTAAAATAAATAAATCTCTTGCAATTTGAAGTTCTTCCGCTAAAGCGGGAATTCCCTTTAAACCCAATTCTGTAGATACTTTACCTTCATTTACTAGGCCTTTGCCAGCTACATTTTTATCTTGAGGATATGAGTGTACCAATCCGTCAAAATTCTGAGCATATTGAAGGGCGATTTTAAGCAAATTTGAATTTGAAATCGCATGTTTATGATCTGAAAACCCTACTGCGCCAGCATTTTTCATATCAAAAAGTTCAGCTAAATCTATTCCTTCAGCGCCCATAGTTAATGCACCTAACGGATGCAAATTAGTCGCCTGATCTCTTGCCGCATTTTTTAAAAATACAATATCAGCACTGGTGTCAGGGGTTGGTTTATCAATTGGGTTGAGTATGATATCAGTGAAACCACTTTTAGCAGCAGTTAATAACCCGTTGCTTATGGTCTCTCTTTCTTCATAGCCAGGTTCGCCAAAGCTGACGCTACTATCAAACCAGCCAAGCGATACATGAAGGTTTTCAAGTTCAACAATTTTGACTTTTCCTTTGGGTGTGATTTTTTGAGCAATACTGTCAATTACACCGTTTTTAATGAAAATATCTCTTTTTTTTAAATGAAGATTCTCATTGCTAGAATCAACTATGGTTGCCCCTTTAAGAAGTATGTTCATTTTAGAAATTTTTGTATTAGTACTTCAATAATCATGAAAAGCAATGCTAAAGTAACAAACCATTTCCAAAGCTCATTCACATTATAATTAGATTGAAACTGTTTGAATAATTTCTTTAGACTATTGTTTTTGCTAAATGCTTGTAATTGACTCATATCAGCATAGGTCAATTCACTTTCGTTTTTTGAGTAATTAAAACTGATATTATGGGTTTGTTTAGTGTTATTGATCAAACTGTAAATACCATCAGTTGTTGGGTTGTCATCAAAATTGAGGGTAACTTTATTTGCAAAAGATTGTTGTCTAGGAATAAATTCTTCGCCTTCTTTCTCCATTTTTAAAATGGTGTCTTTTGATAATTTCATTGAAATGTCAACGCTCGCATTACTTTTTAGTAGTTGATATAATTTAGGAAGCTTTAAACTTTTAAGACCCATATTATATAGGGTAGGTACTATGAGTGGCGAATACTTGAAGTTAGAATTTGTTTCCGCTAACGAAGCTGTGAACGCATAAACATTTGAACCCCCTAATAAAAATGGCATGCCATCTTGATAGTTTAAAATTTTAGCGCTATTTGTTTTTACCTGATAATATTGATTGACCTTAGGGTATTGAAAGTTAGAAACTTGCTTATCAAAAACATTTTGAAAAAGCGGATGGTCATAGGAAATACGGGTAATATTCTTTTCTTTTTTGACCGGCTGGTCAAATTTTGTGGGCATGAAGCTTGAAAGCAATGCGTTGTATGATTGTAGCTCAATAGTATTTGACGGAATAACCAAAATACTACCGCCCTTATTCTTAAATGAGGTAAGGCTCGAAGCTAAGGCTTGGGGTATTTGATCTAATTCATTTAGAATAATAAAATTCTTATCTGATAGGCGGCTATAATTGAGATTTTTTAGTGGGTAGGCACTAAAATCAAATTCATCAGGGGTAAATATTTTTTTGAGAAAATTGCTTGAACTGTTTTCAATACTTAAGACTTTTATTTTTTCTGCAGCATCAATATTGAAAAACAATTGATTGTCATAGGGCAAACCAGAATCAGAAATGGCAATTCTGCCTTTTATTGGTTCATTGGCTGAAACGGTAAACAAAACTTCACTTTTGGTATTCGCTTGAAAATTGGCTGAAGATTTAGCAATCAATTTATCGCCATTAAATAATGAAACAGCTGTGTTTTCTATGGTGCTGTTGGTTGAAATAATCGCTGTCAATTCAATGTTTTCATTGCTTGCAGAACTAACGTATACTGAGTCAATAGCTATGTTTTGAATTCCTTCTTTTCTTTTACTAACCAAATTTGTATTGACACCTAAAAGAGTATCATTAGCTGAATTCAACATATTTTGTTGAAAATCAGAAACAACAATCAAATCTTTAATAGAATTTACTTCAGTTTCAAAAAGGGTTTTAGCTTTTAGATAAATATCATTTAATGCTAATTGTTTTGAACCATGTGGCAGCCTTAAAAGCTCATTCTGAACATCTTTTAAAACTATATTTTTATACAATTTTGAGTTGGTAAAAAGACTGAATGTTTGATCTGCAGGTAGTACTTCTGCCAATTCTTGTACGGCGTCTGAAAGTAGTGTGCCATTTTCAGTCTTGGCCTGCATGCTGAATGAATCATCTAAGTAGATAACCGTTTCTTTTTTAGCTGTTGCTGATTTATTGGCTAAAAATGGTTTCGCAAAGGCACATATTGCAGCGGCAATTAGCATGAGCCTAGTGAATAAGAGTAACCATTTTTTTAGTGAACGACTTTTGCGCGATTCTGAAACAACTTTTTTTAAAAACTTTACATTAGTAAAAGGAGTTTTCTTGTAGCGTCTTAACTGAAAAAGATGAATGAAAATAGGAATTAGTAGAAGAAAAAGGCCCCAAAGTAGTTCTGGATGTTGAAACTGCATTCCTGTTTTTGATTGCACAAAGATAGTTAAAAAATGAATCAGAAGACGCTACTAGATAATCGAGATTTAAAATATTCAAAGGTCTACCCCAAAGTAGTTGATTCAACAGAAGAAATAGAAGTCTTTCATTTCAACGTGACCTAAATTAGAAAGGTACATTCTAATTTCTTTTTGCTGATCCTCATTGGCAACCGTTATTATGCTTTGGGCATTGTTCAATTCACTGAGATAACTAAAATGTTTCATCTCACACTCATAAATGAACTTACCAATCTTATTTTCATTGTCGCATACCCAATTAAACTTTACTCCCTTTTTTAATAAGAGTTGCGCAATGGTTTTTCCTTTTGAGCCAGCACCCCATACAACTAGAGGTCTTTGCATATGATAGTCTTGTTCTAAGAAGTAATGAGTTTTTATATCTAAAAAATAATTTTGAGCGTAATGCTCGTGCGTTCTCGAGGTGCGCGAGTCATAATCACGCCAATGGTGTAAAACTTCAGAACAGGGTATGCATTTTAGTTGTTGTTGCCGAAACCTAAACGCCAGATCATAATCTTCAGGGTAGCGATTAGTATCAAAAGCGCCGCATTCATCAAAATCTGATCGGTGAATCATCCAGGCAGGCGAGGGGATCACACATTCTTTATATATCTCTGAAAAGTTAGCTCCCTTTTCAGTTAACTGATTAAGCCATTTTTCATAGCGTTCATAGCCATTGCTTATTCCGGTTTTAGAAAAGTATTTCACTTGGCCTACAGCCAAATGGTCTTTGCCATGCTTTTGTAAAGAAGTAACCATCACTTGAAGCTTATTGGGGGTCATGATATCATCAGAATCCATTCGGGTAATATAGTCGCCGCTACAAAGGGCATATGCCTTTTGAAGTGCAGGTATGATTCCTGAACCATCAGTGTCAAAGACTTTAAAACGAGCGTCTTTTAAAGCGAACGTTTCAAGCGTAGTTCTACTTGAATCTGAAGAATGATCGTTTACGGCGATAACCTCCCA
The DNA here is from genome assembly GCA_937929935.1 of uncultured Flavobacteriaceae bacterium. Taxonomy (GTDB): domain Bacteria; phylum Bacteroidota; class Bacteroidia; order Flavobacteriales; family Flavobacteriaceae; genus Maribacter_C. Next base: position 128,402 of record CALFUL010000010.1, read on the forward strand.
TTGTTCATAGGTTTGGTCACAAATTGATTGCAAACATTCGGGTAAAAATGTGACTGTGTCTTTAAACGGAATCAAAATGCTAACCAAGGGTTTCTGCATTTTTTAAAGGTAGAAAAATAATAAAGCTTCGCAACTAATTACTATCTCCCTCTTGGGAGGCGACGCTACGAAAGTAGTGGGCAAGCAGGAGCGTTGGCCGTAAAAGGGTGGGTTTTAGTTATTTCTTATCACGCACCAAATCTCTTAATCAGATGGTAACTAAAGCGTACAATTTCTTTGTAATTGTCTTTGCTTATTTTTTCATCAATACCGTGAAAGCGTGAAAAGCTTTCAGGACCTAAACGAATGGGGTAAAAGCGATAAACATCATCAGAAACCTCATAGAAATAGCGTGCATCAGTGCCACCACCAACCAAGCCGGGAATCACAACACTTTCTGGAAAAACATCACGAATAGTTTGTTGTAAAACCTTGTATCCTTCTGAATCAATACTTGAAACAGGCGAGGGGTTGGTTAAGAAACCAACGCGCTCAACTTTGATTTTATCTGAAATGGTACTTTTAACATGTTCTTCAACTATTTCAATGGTTTCACCTGGCAATATTCTAAAATTTATGGTGGCTTCAGCAACGGTAGGTATCACATTACTTTTCATTCCGCCATCAATAATAGTAGGTGCTGTTGTGGTGTGTGCGTTTAGTTTTTCTAGAATAGGCTTTTTAAACAACCATGAATTGGCAAGAGCCATTTTCTGTACAAAAGGTAATTCTGGCGCCATATATTCTAATTGATAGTCAATAGGTTTAACCATTTTGTAGGGGCGCTGGTTATTTTCAAGGTCGACAATGGCTTTTGCCAGCATACCAATAGTATTTTCTTTAGGTGGTGCTGAACTATGACCTCCGTTTGTTTCTACTATAAGTTTGAATGATGCGTATCCTTTTTCAGCAAGGTTTACAACAGCGACATCATCTTCAACCCCTGGTACTAGGTCACTCGCTAAAAAACCACCTTCATCAAGGGTCATTAATGCCTGTACGCCTTGTGCTTTTAAATGCGCGGCTATTTTTTCTGCCCCGTTTCTACCGCCAACTTCTTCATCATGACCAAATGCCAAATAAATAGTACGTTCTGGTTGAAAAGATTCTTCAAGTAGTTGCTCAACGGCTTCTAATAAACCTATTAATGTTCCTTTATCGTCAAGGGTTCCTCTACCCACTATTTTTTTATCAGTAATTTTTCCTTCAAACGGACCTGCTTGCCAATCGCCCAGCGTTGGTTCATCAACCGGAACAACATCCATATGAGACATTAAAATGATTGGTTTTTTTGAGGTGTCAGATCCTTTCCAGGTATACAATAAGCTATAGGTGCTTATTTTTTCTAGCTTTAGTTTTTTATGTACCAACGGAAAGGTTTCATCTAAAAACCTATGAAATCCGAAGAAAGCAGTAGAATCAGGAATCGCCTCTTCGCTAAATGAAATGGTTTTGTATTGCAAACCTTTTGAAAGATTTTGGTAAATATCAGTGGCAACAGTTACTTTTTCTAGCGGCCCTGAAGCTACTTGCTTAGAACTCATTCTAAACGTATTAAAAAGTAAGATTAGGATGAAAAGCAGTAGCAGAATACCGAGTAGTTTGAATAGTTTTTTCATTTGATTTGTTATAATTAGTTAGGGGTATGAAAATAAGAAAAAAGCCTTTGCAAGGGTGCAAGCCATGCAATATTTCGGCTAACACCTGCTCCCGTATTAATTATAGCCATTGTGCCTGTTGCACAAGTACTTGCTAAAAATAGTGTTTTTGCTTAACTTTAGTTATGCAAGGAAAGAAGGATTATCAAGAAAAGCTATTTGCTCATTTTCAGTTGAGTGAACGCATCCCGAAGAAGAATTTC
>CALFUL010000011.1 GCA_937929935.1 uncultured Flavobacteriaceae bacterium
TTAATATTAAAGGAGAATCAATGCGAAAAAAACTAAGAAATAAACACTAATTTTAAACCTAAATAGAATCGATTTTGAGCACTTGATTTGCTATGCTCACTTTCATCCGCCCGAGGTGGCTCACTTTGACCGCCCTATCCATATTAGCTGTTGTGTTATGCTTAGAAAGTCTATTGCCCTTAATTTCATGTTTACGCATTGACCGCTCTCTTGTAGCACTCTCTTCATATCGAGTACCTAACAAAACAATGGCTTCGCCTTTTTCATCTATTTGCTCTAGTAGGAAATTAGAAGTTGGTCTAATTTTCAACTTATCTGTACACCATCTAAAGGTATTATTGGGCACTGGATAGCCTTTTCCTAAAACATTAATCCAAAATGATTCTTCTAATTTTGGCACTGTTTTCTTAACAATAATTGGTAAGCCTTGGTCTCTTGCAGCAGTTTCAATTTTCAACAAAACATCCTCTACGTAACTACTAATTATAGGGTTTTCAACCATTGTATCATTGCAAACTACATACACAGGTCTTCTTAACTGAAATGGATATGGCATTTCATCTTTTATTCTACTCAAAGCTTCCCACACTAAAGTGAGCAACACTGTTGAATCTTTTCCACCACTAAATCCAATTATCCATGGTCTTTCTGATTTATCTGCATATGCATACTGGTCAATAAGTTCATTTACAATTGATTCTATTTTCTTACTCTTAATCTTCATAGTAGTAGTTATAATTTGCCTAATTTAAAGAGTTCTAGGACTCAAAACAATTAAGTTAGACAATTGTTATTGAATTAATTTTAACAAAAAAGTCAAACCTCTCAAAGTGTAAGCTATTGTCAATTTTTCAGACAAACCTATTATTATGAGTCCAGAAAAAAAATCAACTTGGTTATCTAGCAAAGAAGCACAAAAGCAACTTAAAATTAAAGGATGTGACTTAATGCATCATAGAGTTTCAGGCAAACTTACATTCCAAAAGAAAGGTAATGCTTATTTCTACTTAGTAGAGGACTTAGACAAATTAAAAAAAACCTCTAAATAAGAAGGACATCCATTAACTCAAAAATCAATAGTTGGAATTACTTTCTTTAATAAATAAAAGGCCACCATATTTCAAGTGGCCAATCATTCAGCTCAAAAACCAAGAGTGGTTAGAACCTCCACTTATGGTTTCTTTCAAGCCATTAGCAAAATCAAACACATTGGTATTCCTATCAAGAAATGTATCAATGTAAGATGCTTTATTTGCCGAGGTAAAAAGATTAAAGACATTCCATAGATTTATATTACCATTATCATCTCTGCTAAAAGAATTATCTCGGTAATAGTCCTTTGCAATGGTTGCCATGTGACCATCAGTAAGCATTAGATTTGGTAATTTTCCTTTCTCTTCTTTGGGTAGATAATGGTACAGCTTAGCCTTCCCGATAAGTTGGGCAAATTGAGTTTCGCTTAGGCTATACTCTGGAAGCTGATGCATTGCAGATAAATGTTTCTCCATTGCATAACCTTGCATCAATTCTAGCATCTTACCTTTAAGCTCAGAATGATTACCTACTCTCATTTCTGATTGAAACCCATCTGTAGAAATACAAAGATTGCAGCATACCATATTCTGAAAGCCAATGAAAAATTTGAATTTCTCTATGCTCTTTTTAGTATAAAGGTTTTCATGATTATAGGCTCTAACTCCACCGCAAATAAGTGATAACATATTACCGTTTACAGTTTCAACTATACTAGGAATTCGTATAATAAAAGCCATCCGTTCATAATATTGTGTCTTTTCATGTGGCAACAATTCTTTTGCTGGTTTATGAATAGCACTGGGAGCTCTACCCTTAACTTGATGGCTAACACGGATTTCAGGTTCATTAATAATCTGACTAGGGAATATTGAATTAACACATTCTTGTGCCACTTCAATGAATTCTTGATGTGCAATAGTCTTTTCATTATCCTTTGAGAAGACTGGAATGATACAGTTCTGAGTTAGTTCTCTTAACTGTACTTCTTCTGTATTAGCCTCTATAAAGGGTTTCTGTTGAAATTGTAAAGGATTCTCTAGCACCTTTACTTGTTGAAGTATACTAGAGTGTACTTCATTGCTTAAAGGTACTTGGCTAACTTTTTCAATCTCTCTTTGTATGGGTACTAGTTCCATTTGTACTAAAGTTTTGTGGGTTAATTAATTTTTTTAGTTGCTCTTTCTTTTTAGCGAAATGAGCATTATGTGATTTTTGAAAACTTGGATTTTGCTTGTACAATTCCATTAATTGAGAGACTGACAGACATTCATTGATTCTATCCTGTATGGTGTTATCGGCTAAAGGTTCAGCATTACACCATTGCAATAGTTTTTTACCTGTAGAAGCATTTATTACAAATTCTGGTTTATTAGCAAACAATCCTGTTCTATCTTTTGATGCTTTTACTAAATGCTGGTCATTAACAAGCTCAAAATTTACTGTCAATTCATACTCAAAACCCTCTCTAGTAATTTCTTTAGTACCATGTTTAACTACCTTAGTTCTACCATTACCACCAACATCTAGTGAGTAATCTACTTTTCTTCTAGTAGTTGTAATAACATGGCACTTTGCATTTAATATTTTATCTATAAATACTTGATGTCTTGGCGTTACCTTAGCCCAATCTTGAAACCTGCCTCCTAACTGTTCTTGTATCTGTAAACATCCTCCTTTACCATTCCATTCATGGGTAATACTATCAATGATGATAACCTTAATGTCCGCTTTTTCACATACCTCTATGGCTTCGATATATCGTTCTGGACTATAAGGAGCAGAAAGGTCTAAAACGTTGAAATTACCTAAATGTGAGTATAAACTTGAAGATGAATTTTCAGTGTCTATTACTGCTATTTTAGTCCAATCTTGAGTCATTCCATAAGCTAATTGAAGAGCTGAATAAGTCTTCCCAAAACCCGATGGGCCAGATATACCTAACCTTAGTTTTACATTTTGTCTTTTACTTTGTTTTAATTGCATTGTTATCTGTTTTAAGAATTAATAATTTAAAGGTGTAAGTGATTGACGGAATTCTGACAATGGAATTATCCCATTGGTGGTTTCCCGATAGCGGAAGGCTTCAAATAAAAGATAATACTTTGGGAAGCCTGTTTAAATAATATAGTAAGCTGAATCCCGTCAACGAAAAAAGGTCACCCATTTTGGATGACCTTGTGCCTGTATCAAAGGATAGAGTTGCACTACAGCAATACTTTTGATGGCGCAGTTGGTTTCTTGGTATAATTAAGATATTGCTTTAACTCCTGTTCAAAACCATCATCATCACGGTCACCAAACATCTTCGGAAGAAGTTCAATGATTTTCTCTGAATTCAAATCAAAATATGTGATTTGTTGTGGTCTACCATCAAGAAGACTTTTTTTAACTTCAGTAGTTAAAATACCGAGTTCTTTAAATTTTTTGATAATTCTAGACGCTCTATCTTTTTTTATACCCAATTCTCTATGAATCACTTCTTTTGACCAAAAGAACGGCATATAACCAAAGCCTCTGTATTTAATGATTAGAGCTTCTAAAAACACTCTTTCATCGCAACTAATAAAATCACTATTATACTTAATAAAAGAAGTAAGACGAGTTCCAAAGAAGCTATCGTAATCCACAACAAAAAACTCAGGCGTACTATATTCCTCCATTTTGTTTATGTCCACAACAATCTTACTGAATTGGTCAGGTATTTTACGTTCAATATCAAGTCTTCCAAAATTACTCACACTCACAAGCAAGTACTTTTGAGTGCTTCCATCCTCAAAATTTTCATAGAAGCATTTGCATGGGTCATATAGCTTAATCTCTTTTATCCATTTTTCTTCTGCTGATTCTACTTCATCATTTTCGCATTGACTTTTTATACTAGCCTTTACTTCATTTTCTATATCAATAAAATCTAATTCATTGATAGCTTTAAAATTTTTCATATTAAAGTTTATTTAAATTAATCGTCAAATGAATACACTCTGTTTCATCTGAATTCTGAAAAACTCAATTCCTATTCGTTAATATTTCGAACTAAGAATTCACATGCTCAAAAATTTCATGTTTTCCTTATCCAAATCATCGTTTGAGAATTCCTTCAGATACGTTATCGTAGTAGCTACATCAGCATGACCCATCATCTCGCTGATTTTTTCAATTGGTGTTCCACTCAATTTTAATAGTGTAGCAAAACTATGACGTGCTACGTAAGAAGTTAACTTCTTTTCTACCTTAGCCAATTTTGCAATGTCTTTGAGTTTGCTATTATATCTCTTAAGAACTTTGTGCTTTCTATTGGCAATCTGTTGTGGTGTCAACCCTTCTCTCAACAATATTGGAAAAACGTAATCTGTAGGTCTATTTTGAGCCTTGTAGTAATCTAGTATTTTTTGTACGGGAGGTATTATAGCTAAGTTCAAGTTGCCTTTAGTCTTTGACCTTGTATAATAAATCCTTCCATCACGAATGTTTGACCATTTAAGTTGTGCCATGTCCTGAAAGTTAAAACCTCGTGTATAAATTGAAAACATAAAATAATTATGCGCTTCAACTAGCTGTGGATGTTCTGATAAATCAACATTCTTGATTTTCTTAAACTCGTAAACTGATAAGGCGATTTTTACAGATTTAGTTCTCAACCTTGAAATCTTGTAGTCTTCAAAAGGGTAAGGATCTTTAGGTATCATCTTTCTAGTACGAGCTTTGTTAAATAAAGCTCTGAGTTCTCGCATATGAAAAGCTATACCACCATTGGTATATCCTTTTCCCCTGAGAAAGCTCTCATACTTCTCTAGAAATGCAGGTGTAATATCCTTAAAGGAGAAACTTACGCCTTTAAACTTGGTCAAAGTAGCTTTGGTATCTCGATATGCTTTTGCATTCTTAATTCTACCCGCCACTAGCATCTCATCAATTATCTCGTCAAAGAATTTCACCACACTAATATTTCTTTTTTGTTTGACCCCACGAAATAGCTCTTCAAATTCATTTAATGAAAAGTCTATATTATCTGCTTTGAACTCCCTTATGATTTCAAGTGCCCTAGTTTTCATCTTCAAGAGTATTACATTTTCTGTTTGATACTCGGGGTGTTGCTTTGTGAATGATTCGTTTACAAAATGCTCCTTTTTACATTGAAGTCCAAGACTTATTTTCTTTGCTTTACGGTCTTTCAATATCCTAATGTAAACTGCATATTTACCATTGGACAAAGGCTGACCATCTAGCAACAGTTTTATGGTTGCCTTTATCATAATGTTTTAGTTTTAGGGTTATTGATTAACATCTTTATTCAACTCTAGCTATTTACAGGTCTTATTCAATTTACTTAGAATGTTTAGCTAAGTGATTGAATACATGTTCTTCTAGGTTGTTTTTGTCCTCAGATGGATTTTGTAACATCCATTCATTGAGGATTTTCTTCTCAAAGAACAATTTGCCTTTATTAGGTTTTGTGAATCGAATTGCCTTTTTTGCGGTTAACTTATATAGGAAAGACTCGCTGACATCCATATATAGTAATGCTTCCTTGAAACTAAGGATATCTTTTTCGGCTATTAGTTGTAGCCGTTGGTAATTTTTTAAATACATATTTTCATTGCTCATAATTTTAAAATTGAGAAGCCTGAAACCCTGACATGGTTAGGCTCGAATTATGATGCAAAATTGAGAATAGAGTTCGTGTAGAATTAATCTATTTCTTGTAGAATTCGTTGATTTGTGTAGAATTCATGTAGAATTCTATTTTCTTTAATTTTCAAGATGATTTAAGACTATTTCGGGAAGTACTTTTCGATTTTTTACACGGCTCTTTGTACCAAAATGTTGTTTAATTGTAATCAATTCAGGATTACCACTATTGACAAAAACCTCTTTGGTGAAAAAGTAATAGGACTCTTCTATTGGATAACAACTTTTAAACTTTTCAAAATGCAATACCCAATAAAGGAATCTTATTGTTGATATACGTAATTTAGGGTTTAACTTTTTTTTAATTACAGGTACTTTATTGTTCTCTACCAGAAAAGAAGTATACTCTTTAAGCAACTCAAAATCTTCCTTAGATAAAATCTTTTTATCTCTTTCATTGTTGCCCTCCATAAAATTAAAAATGGAGTCAATTAAATTATCTCCCTCTCTACCTACAATATTTAAACCACTTTTAATAGTAACCTTAATGTTTTCTTCATTTAAAATGAAATCTTTAGATGAACGCTCTTTTAGTCGTTGGTTTATGTAAGCTACTATATCTCTATAGACTAATAAAAAGTGTGGAAATGCTTCTATTAATTTCTTTTTATTATCAATTAAAGTCTGAACCGTATTAAAAATCAATAAGAGAAAGTTATCATTTCTACCTGTATTCTTTTTAAATGAAAAATATAGCAGCTCTTTAGAAATTTTCAATTGCCTTCGTAAAACTGGTAATAAGTATTTTTCGATATTTAATTCAAAATGTCCTTTTTTAAAATCTCCATTCTCATCTTGCTCCACATAATTAACTGTCATTTTATCAACATCAATTTGATATGAAACAAACCCATAATAATCAATTTGAAGAGAAAATATTTCCTTTAAACCTGATTCGGTTAAAGCATGCTCAAAAAATAATAATGGGAATTCCAAAGTACTTTTCATACTAGAAAAAACGAAGAATGTTACCGAATTGTTGCAGGGAAGAAAAAGAAAAAGCCATTCAATTTCTTGAATGGCTTGTCTTTATTAAGCTCCCCCTCTTGGGCTCGAACCAAGGACCCTCTGATTAACAGTCAGATGCTCTAACCAGCTGAGCTAAGGAGGAAAATACCCGCTTTAGTGTATCAAAGCGGGTGCAAATATAATTGTTTCTTTTATTTGACCCAAAAAAACTAAAGTTGTTTTTAGTTTACTCGATGAATCTCTTTACTAAATTCCAGATATCATTTCCGAAAATGATAGCCATAAGCAACATAAGAAACACAAAACCAATAACTTGACCCGTTTCTAAAACTTTTTGACTTGGCGGTCTGCCTGAAATCATTTCATATAATAAAAACATCACATGACCCCCATCAAGTGCCGGAATAGGTAAAATGTTTACAAAAGCGAGCCAAACTGAGAACATTGCCAAGAAATTCCAAAAGAAATTCCAATTCCATTTCGGGGGCATCATTTCAACAATTCCGATAGGGCCTTTTATGCTCTTATAGGCTTTTGTCTTTGGCTTTGCTAAAATTTTGAATTGTTTGACCTGCTTTACTAAAACATTGATGGTTTCATGAAAACCTGCCGGAATTGATTGCCCAACTGTATATTCATCAGTAATTGAAATATCTTCTCTTAAAACACCAACTCCTAATTTTAAATCTTTACTCAATTTTAAATTAAAAGTTTTAATACTACCCTGGCGTTCAACTTTTATGGTGGCAGATGCATTCTTATTTAAATGAACTGCATCTAAAAAATCATTCCAGTAGCCAATTTTCGTATCATTAAATTGAACTATTTGATCTCCTTTTTGAAAACCTGCTTTAATTGCTGGTTGATTGGGTATCAAAGTGTCTACGATAGCTTTCATGCGATAGTCTAAAAATCTTTTTCCGCGTAAACCTAGAACATCAGCAATACCTTCATCGGGTATAGGAAAAGTTACTTTGTTGCCGTCACGATCTACAGTTACCTCATCGCCTAAAATGATGTCAATCATGGCATCATCAAACTTTTTGGTTTTTATACCATCAATGGCAACAATTTTATCGCCTGTACGTAAACCAATCTTTTCGCCTACTGAGTCTACTAGAATTCCGTATTTGACATTATCAGCGGGTATATAATTATCGCCATTTATCGCAAACATGCTAGAATAGATTAACCAAGCTAATAGAAAATTAACGGTAACGCCGCCCAACATAATGATAAGGCGTTGCCACGCTGGTTTACTTCTAAATTCCCATGGTTGTGGTTCAGCATCTAATTGCGCGGTATCCATACTCTCATCAACCATTCCGGCAATCTTCACATAGCCTCCTAACGGAAGCCAGCCAATACCCCATTCAGTCTCGCCAATTTTCTTCTTAAATAAAGAGTACTTCCAGTCAAAAAATAAATAGAATTTTTCAACCCTCGTTTTAAACCACTTCGCAGGTAAGTAATGTCCGAATTCATGTAAAATAACAAGAATTGAAATTATTAAGACAAAGGTTAGTATCTGTGTGATTATAGCCATGTATACATTCTCAATTTAAAAACGCACAAAAATACACCTTTACAAGGTCTTAAAAAAAGAAAGACCAACCTCAACCTTTTTTTAGGAAATATTTAGCACAATGCATTTTAAATCATTTGAAAGCCATTAGCTACTGATGTATCTTTGCTAAAAAGGTGCATGCTCTCAATTATTAGCAAATACAAATTTTTTTTTCTGCTGCTATTTTGTCTATCAGCGGTTATTCTCTATTTTTTCTATGATGCATTAAACCCGCCCAAAAGACTTAAAATATGGCAACCATCAGATTTAAATCCTGAACTGGTTGATAGTACCCTTCAAGAAAAACGTAAATACCATACCATTGCCGACTTTTCATTGACTAATCAAAACGGCATTGCCGTTACCCAAGAAACCTACAACGATAAAATTTATATCGCCGATTTCTTTTTTACCACTTGCCCAAGTATTTGCCCTATTATGACTAAAAACATGGCAGCCATTCAAGATAAAATTGGAGATGATGTCTTTTTACTGTCTCATTCGGTAACGCCTGCAATTGATTCAGTACCTCAACTTAAGAAATATGCCCTTGAAAAAGGGGTAAATGACTTAAAATGGAATTTAGTAACCGGAGACAAAAAACAGATTTATGAGTTGGCTCGAAAATCATACTTTGCCGTATTAACTGATGGCGACGGTGGACCCTTTGATATGATTCATACTGAAAATTTCATTTTGATAGATAAACAAAGAAGAATTCGAGGCACCTATGATGGCACCAGTAGTGAAGAAATTGATAAACTTCTAAACGATCTAAAAATATTAAAAGCCTCATATTCATCTTCAAAGTAATTTTCTAAACTTTAAGAATTTGACACTTGAAATCTCCTTAATTTAATTTATTTTTGTCCTTACTTATACTCAATCTAAATAAAAATTGGAGCTAACTGTCGGGGATTTAAAGCGAGGTCAAAAAGGAATCATCAAAGAATTTACTGATGATTTGCTTCCTATTAAATTATTAGAATTGGGTTGTTTGCCAGGTAATCAGGTTGAAATGATTCAAATTGCTCCATTGAAAGACCCCATGTACATTAACGTTAATGGTTCGCATATTGCCATAAGGCGATCTACGGCGGCAATGATTGCCCTTGAACAGATAGAAGATATTTAAGACGCATGAGCAAACAGATAAATGTAGCGCTCATTGGCAATCCGAATACCGGAAAAACCTCGGTTTTCAATCAACTTACAGGTCTCAATCAAAAAGTAGGTAATTACCCAGGTATAACGGTTGAAAAGAAAGAAGGCATTTGCAAATTATCTCGAGGGGTAAAAGCACACATTCTTGATTTACCGGGCACCTACAGTTTAAATACCACCTCACTTGATGAGAGTGTTGCGGTTGAATTGCTCTTAAATAAAAAAGATAAAAACCACCCTGATGTCGCCCTTGTGATTTCAGATGTTGAAAATTTAAAGCGAAATCTTTTGCTCTTTACGCAAATTAAAGACTTGAAGATTCCTACTATTCTGGTCATCAATATGGCAGATCGAATGTCTCGAAAAGGCATTTCAATTGACATTGATTTACTTGAAAAGAAACTGAATACCAAAATTGCTTTAGTTAGTACCCGAAAAGATATGGGTATTGATTACCTAAAACAGCTTATTTCAGAATACAAAAATCTTTCTTCTGAATCAATTGTTGATACTACTGCTATTGACCCCGAATATTTTGAACGTTTGCGTACTACCTTCCCCAATGAAGAAATTTATAAGCTTTGGTTGGTCATCACACAAGATGTCAATTTTATGCCCATTGAAAAAACATTGGTCAAAGATCGGTCATCATTTGCCACTAAATCAAAGTCTGAATTAAAACGGCTACAGCAAAAAGAAACAATTTTACGCTATCAATTCATCAATAACACCCTCAAAGAAACCTATACTGTTGATGCCATGGCTGCCAAAGGTTTTAGGGCAAACCTTGATAAGGTTCTAACCCATAAAGTTTTTGGGTATCTGATTTTCTTCCTAATCTTATTGGCCATTTTTCAGGCCATTTATGAATGGAGCAGCTACCCTATGGAAGCCATTGACGCCTATTTTGCATCGGCATCAGAATGGGTAAAGAATACACTGCCAGCAGGTGCATTTACCAATTTATTAGCTGAAGGTATTATAGCGGGTATTGGTGGCATTGTTATTTTCATACCTCAAATTGCATTTTTATTCTTGTTCATTGCCTTATTAGAAGAAACGGGCTATATGAGTCGTGTGGTGTTTTTAATGGATCGCCTTTTGCGTCCTTTTGGATTAAGCGGAAAAAGTGTGGTACCATTGATTTCAGGTACAGCTTGCGCAATTCCGGCAATTATGGCTACGCGTACCATTGAAAATTGGAAAGAACGCTTGATTACCATTTTAGTGACCCCCTTTACCACCTGTTCTGCACGATTACCGGTATACCTCATCATTATCGCTTTAGTTATTCCTGAAGGAAGTTTTATTGGCTTAAGTTATCAAGCATTAACCCTAATGCTGTTGTACTTAATTGGCTTTGGTGCAGCTATATTATCAGCCATGATACTCAATAAAATTTTAAAAATTAAGAGTCGTTCATTCTTTGTAGTAGAAATGCCAAATTATAAACTTCCGTTACTCAAAAATGTGCTGTACACCGTTTGGGAAAAAACAAAAAGTTTTGTTTTCGGTGCCGGAAAAATAATTTTAGCGATATCAATTATTTTATGGTTTTTAGGATCTAATGGGTTCTCAGATGAATTTCAAAATGCAGAAGAAATTGTTAAAACAAGAATTCACACCTCAGGTTTATCTGACTTTAATCAAAATAGCATTACAACTGACCTAACCTCATATGATTTGGCCCTTAAAGACAGTATTTCGAAAAAAGTGTATGTGATAAATACCACCGCTATAGCTGATTCTTTAGCATTTAAAAAAGAACAATTAACTACACTGGCGCAAAATCAAGAAATTGCAAGTTATAAGTTAGAAAATTCATATATAGGCCACGCCGGAAAAGCCATCGAACCTTTGGTTAAACCGCTAGGATATGATTGGAAAATTGGTATTGCCCTAATTACATCTTTTGCCGCCCGTGAAGTTTTTGTAGGTACCCTGGCTACTATTTACAGTGTTGGAAGCGATGAAGAAGGCACGATCAAAAACAGAATGGCCTCAGAGGTTAATAACGACACTAAAAAACCCTTGTTTAACTTAGCGTCGGGTATTTCATTGCTGCTCTTTTACGCATTTGCTATGCAATGTATGAGCACCTTAGCCATTGTTAAGCGAGAAACAAATTCATGGCGTTGGCCAGCAGCGCAACTAGTTTTCATGAGCGCATTTGCGTATCTTGTAGCTTTAATTGCGTATCAAGTTTTAAAATAAGTTTATGGTAATTCTTCAACAAATATTAGTGTACTTAATTGTTCTTTTAGCGGTCGCTTATATTGTGAAGAAATTCTTTTTACCCAAAACCCTTTTTGCTACTAAAAAGAAATCTACAAAAGGGTGTGGCGAAAACGACTGCGGTTGTCATTAAAAATTACATTCTCAAAAACAATTCGATCTTTTTCTGCGTCTTTAAAATAGCGCTCCTCTCTAAAGGGCGTTAAAAAAAGATTAAATAGGTATTAAGAAAAACCCAAAAAGACCGCATTCAAAAATTGCTTGTGTTTATTTGTTTTTCAAACCTTTCTAAAAAACCAATATGAGCAACTTACGGATATGGTTACCTGTGTTTTTGATAACTTCATTTTACGCCAACAGCCAAAGCCTAACCTCAGTTATTATTGATTCTGCAACGCAAAAACCGATACCTTTTGTTACCGTACAATTAAAAGATAAAGGCGTTATCACTAATGAAGAGGGGCGTTTTACATTTCAATTAGACTCGAACATTCAACCCACTGATAGCCTATTCATTTCATGTATTGGGTATGCTTCTATTGGTAAACCTATAATTGAATTTACTGAAGATCAAATTGTTTTAGCAGCTAAAGCCATTGATTTAAACCCAGTAATTGTATCAAACAAAAATTATACGCCAGAAGAAATCATTGAATTGGTTGAAGAAAATATCTCTAAAAATTATTATTTAGATTATTCTAAGAAACGTATATTTTTCAGAGAAACTTACAACAGTACTATTCTTAAAACAGATTATACCTTAAGAGAATCTACCATAGATGAATTAGATAAAGCTTTCATAGATCGAATCATAAATGAAGTACCTAAAAAAGATACAAGATATTATGAATCACTCGGCGATATCTATGGTGGCACCAAAGCAGATAATCAAAAACTTGATTTAATTAAAGCTTCTGAATTATACGATAAAAACTCGAATCTAGATTATGAAGTTATTGAAGAACGTCTGAATAAAATTATTAAAGAGAATGTAAAAACTGATTCTTATTTTAAGATAAAATCTGGTCTTTTTGGTACTAAGGTCGACGCTGATGAAATGTTTGATGAAGAAGTCGATTCTACGGATGTAGATGCTTTGAATAAAAAGCTCGAAGAAGAAAAAAAGCATAAAGAAAACCGTAAAAAATATTTCGCCAGTTATAAGCGACGCATGATCGGGAAGTTTTACAAAAATCTTCCTATTCTCGAAGACACAGATTATAATGTTCTGTTTAAACCCAGTCGTTTTGAACTTACCTTAGATGACTTCACTTATTTAGGAGAAAAAGCCGTTTATGTCATCAGTTTTACACCCAAACGCTCTGAAGATTTTGAAGGGACATTGTATATTAATGCCGATGATTTTGCTTTAATTCGAATGGACTTCGAAAATGTAAAAGCACTAAAAGACTTTAGCTTATTAGGAATTTCAATGAAAGAATATTTAGCCAAAGGAAGTGTGATTTTTGCCAAAGGCAGCAATGAAAAGTATCAGCTGAATTACTTTGATATTACTGAAGGTACAAGAGCTGGGATTCGTAGACCTTTAAAGATTATTGAGAAGAATAAACACGTAAAAGGCAGAAATAAACAAAATGAATTATCTATGAAAATCGATGTTGCTTTTGGCGCAGTAAATCGGTATGAATTAGTAATTTTTAACGAAACGCCAATCAGTACTACAATTTTTGAAGCATTCGAAGAAAATAATGACGTCTTACCCACCTATATGCCCAACTATGATCCCGAATTTTGGAAAGGATATGATATTATCGAACCCAATCAAGCCATTAAAAAATTCACTTCTATAGGTACAGTGGAAGAATAATTGGATTGTTAGATTGTTAGATTGTTAGATTGTTAGATTGTTAGAAGAAACCAAAAAATTATTGAAATTTGGAATTTGTGATTTGTGATTTGTGATTTTCAATCTTCGATTGCACTTAAACAATATTCTGAATAAAACTGTAGAGCAAAAGCGCCCATCCTGCGGTTAAAAATAGGCCGCCAATTGGAGTTACAGGCCCTAAGAACTTCGTTTTTTTACCTTTCGAAGCACCAAGCGTCAACCCATATATACTAAAAGAAAAAAGAAAAGTGCCAATGATAAAGCAATACACCATGTACCGTTCTATGCTGGTTTCAAGATTTAAATTGAACCCTAATATAAGTAACACCAAAGCATGATACATTTGATATTTTACGCCCGTTTCAAAACCAGCTAATTGCTCAGCTGTAAAAGATTTCTTTAAAGCGTGAGCCCCAAAAGCTCCAAAAATAATTGATAGAAGACCGTATAAAGCACCAATACAATGAGCAAGAAGAACCATATAAACTATTTAGGTTCGAAGATACGTAATCAGATGAAAAATTATTGAAAGTTTAAACTCGCAAACGCATCTTGCTTTTCCTTTTTTAAATAAGCTGGCGAAGTCAGAAACAAGTTTTCAACCTGTTGGTCCCAATTAAGGGCCACATCAAAATAGCTAGTATTCACAACTGCCATAATCTCATTACATTCTTGGCAGGTATGTTTATAGTCTAAAAAGTGATGTGCGAATTCATGAAAGGCAACTACTCTCAATATTTCTGGGTCAAGCATCGCTGCCCAATTAATCAAAATACCATCAATATTGCCAGTATCATCTCTGGTAACCATTCCTAAAACAGTATTGTTTTCTTCAAGAGGTAAGGTGTCAGTGATATCAATTTTTTTAAGTTGAAATAACTTTTGGTTATAATCAATTCCGTATTTCTTACACTCTTCAATGAAATCATTGAGAATAGGTTGTAAGCGTCCGTCAATATCGACTGATTTTTGTGAAGAAAGAGATTGTACAATCCCACATAGGGCAATAACTAAGACTACTATAGACTTTTTCATTTGAAGGCGGTTTTTAGTTATAGTAAGGTTTGGTTTGTCGAAATTCTTTTGAAGGATTTGGTAAGAATCCAGAACTCCTTAATTATTAACGACTTATAAGCGCAATTATTGGTAAAACGACAAGATTTTAACAGTATCTACTAAAATAATTTCGTCAGAAAGAAGAAAACATAATAATATGGCTATTTATGAATTGATAAAATTCACAAATAGCCATATGAAGTATAAATAAAATGTAGATGCGTTATTTTCTATTCATCATAGAAAAACTGCTCCTGTATAATCTTTCCGTCTTTACAGTGAAACACAGCTATTTCAGAAGTAACTGATCGTTGACCTGACGGTCTGTGCGTAGTATCCATGTCAAAACGAACTGAAAACCAATTCTCAGCTACTAAAGGCTCTGAAACTTCAGTACTATGTACCTCAAAATTTTCTTTCCACCATTCTCCTTTTTTCTGAATTCCTTCAAAACCCTCTACGCGAGCACCTTCAGCCGTGCCATCATTCTCAATACTGACAATCTTCGGACTATAAAGTTGTTGATACGGTGTTTCAAAATCTCCTTCTTGACACCACTTTACTAGTTTTGATGCGATTTCTTTTGTATCCATGTATTGTATGCTTTTAAATTGAACACTTAAAATACTGATAAATCATATATGAACAAAAGCTAGATCGGGTTTTATTTTATAAGAATTCGTAATTCAAAATCAGAAGTGATTTCAAAAGCACATTCGTTAAAGCTAGGTGGCCCAAAGGTTTTTAACTTTCCAATAGAAAAACCTATAGGTTCTTTTGGAATACCAAAGAAATTGGTATCCATCTCTTTATTATCATTTTCATCATGAAAAATAGAAATGGCGTATGTACCATTTGGCATATCTAAAATTTCAATTTGAGTAGTTCCTTTTTCGGCCTTAGCAAAAACACCCTTTATGGCCTTACCTTCTTTTAAAAAAGCATCTTGGCTATCAAATATACCAACAGCCAGATGACCATTTGAAGTGGTAACACCATCAACTAAGAGGATCAATTTATTTTGAGCTGAAGCCAGTAATGGCATCAAAAATAAAAGAAAGAAAACGAAGACTTTAATATGACGCATTACAATTAGTTTTCGTTGCTGATTTTGTTATGACTTTCTAATTGCTCATTAAAAAAATCAAACATGCTCACTGTTTCTAAAGAATCTTTCATATTAAGAAAAAGTTGCGTTGAATCTTTATTCACTAAATGAATTTTTTGGTTCTCAAAATTATCAACAAAAACATAAACCTTTTTATCCGTTAGGGTATCTTTAAATTCTTGGTAGACTCCTTTTCCCTTTTCAAAGGCTGAAAAGCCATTTAATCGAGCCATAGGCGGAATTTTATCAACCCACGCTACTTTATCTAATTGATCAAATTTCACATCATGATGGTAGATGCCTGAAAGAATAGTCATCTTATCTGGTGCTGTTCGAGTCCAGTTTTTATAATGTGCGGCAAAGGCCAATAAACAAACTATGATGGTAAGTATTATCAAGATGTTCAAAAACCAATGTCTTTTTTTTGTTGCCATTTTAGGTGTCTCGGTTAAGATACTGTTTCACTATGTAATGATAACGTAAGCGGTATTGTAACTATTGTTAAATTAAATTTTATATTTAGAGTACACAAACTATACCAACCCTATGAGAATTCTTATCACTTTATTCATGCTGCTTTTTTCATTTACTGTTTTAGCTCAAAAACAGGTTCTAGAACATTCAGATTACGACCAATGGAATACCATTAAAGGAGCCACACTTTCACCCGACGGAAAATATGCAATGTTTTCTCTAGAAAAGGGCGAAAAAGATAATTTTTTAAAGATTAAAGGGATAGATGGCAGAAATATTTTCGAATACGCCAGAGGTTCAAAAGGTATGTTTAGCTACGATTCAAAACATGTGCTTTTCACAATAAAAGCTTGGAAGGATAGTGTAACGGCAATGAAAAGCAGAAAAGTTAAGAAAAAAGATTTGCCAAAAGATACGTTGGCCATACTGAATTTTGAAACAAATGAACTCGTAAAAATTGCCAATGTAAAATCTTATAAACTTCCTGAAGAATGGTCAGGGTACGTGGCCTATTCTTTAGAAGATGTTGCAAAAAAGGAAGAAAAGAAAGACAACGATTCAATACCAGAAAAAAAAGAGAAGAAAAAGAAAGGAAAGAAAATCAGCAAGAAAAACGGATATCATGTAGTGCTAAGAAATCTTGAAACCAATGTAGAAGACACTTTAAAATTTGTTACCCATTTTACATTTCCTGTAAAAGGAAAATCATTTGCTTACAGTAGCACTGGTATAGAAAAAGAAAGTAATGCAGGCGTATTTATTAAGAATCTTGAAAATGGACAAACACTGAATATACACAGTGCAAAAAAAGCGAAGTATACACAACTTGAATTTAGTGAATCAGGAAAAAATTTGGGCTTTATAGTTGACGCTGATACTACCAAAATTCAAATTCGACCTAATGAATTATTTCTTTGGAAAGAAGGGGCAGCAAAGGCCAAAAAACTAGTAGATTCAGAAACTGCGCCAAAAGAGTATCTGGTTTCTTCAGACGGAAAAGTGAGTTTTTCAGAAGACGAAACTAAACTGTTTTTTGGTCTTAGAAAACCCCCAATTATTAAAGACACCACCCTAACCAAAGAAGAAATTGTAAATGTTGAAGTATGGACGTATGATGAACCTCGACTTTATACCGTGCAAGAATTACAACTTAAAAATGACACGATTCGATCATATCAAACGGCAATTCATTTAAAAAATAATGCCCTGGTACAATTAGCAACTGAAGAATACCCCATCAGTCAATTGGGCGATGAAGGCAATGCGAACTATACTTTAATAAACACATCGCGGCCTTATGATTTAGAAAGACAATGGACAGGACTAACAAACTATGATTATCAAATTAAAAATACGGTTACCGGATCCGCCAAATTCGAAATAAAAGAGTCAGAACGTTTACAATTAAGTCCTGAGGCAAAGTATGCATTTGGATACAGTCGAAAAGACACTACCTGGGTGGCTTATGATATAAACTCGGGTAAACGTTTAGCGTTGACTGAAAACAAAGTTTTTTACAATGAGTTTCATGATTATCCGGATCACCCCTATAATTACGGTTATGCTGGTTTTACCAAAAATGATGCTTCAATCATTGTGTATGACCGTTATGATTTATGGGAATTCAATCTTAAAACAGGAGAAGGAAATCGATTGACCCAAGGGCGTGAAAAGCAAACACGCTACAGATATCAAAAAATTGATAATGAAGAACGTTTTTTAGACCCAAAATCAACATGGCTGCTCAGTACCTTTGATGAAACCACTAAGAATTCTGGGTTTGCATATTACCATCCGAAGAACAAAAAAATAACCCCACTCGTTTCTGGGCCGTATCGTTTTGCAAATGCTAAAAAAGCAAAATTGAGTGACCAATTACTATTCACCCGAGAGTCTTTTAAAGAATTTCCTGATATTAGAACTACTGATTCAAGTTTTACTAAAGTAACCGTTTTAAGTGATGCCAATCCGCAGCAAGAAAACTATAACTGGGGTACAATTGAGCTTACAAAATGGAACTCTTTAGACGGAAAAGAACTTACAGGACTTTTAGTAAAACCAGAAAATTTTGACCCCAATAAGAAGTATCCGTTGCTTGTAAATTTTTATGAACGTAGTTCTGATGCACTAAACCGTCATAGGGTTCCTAGAGCAGAACGATCATCAATCAATTACAGTTTTTACACCAGTCGTGGGTATGTGATTTTCAATCCTGATGTTGCGTATCGTGTTGGTTACCCGGGTGAGAGTGCTTACAACTGTGTAATTCCGGGTGTAACTTCACTAATTGAAAAAGGATTTATAGATAGAGCTAATATTGGCGTACAAGGACATAGCTGGGGAGGTTATCAAATTGCATATCTAGTAACCAAAACTGATATTTTTAAAGCAGCTGAATCAGGCGCTCCTGTAGCGAATATGATAAGTGCTTATGGCGGTATACGCTGGTGGTCTGGCCTAAGTCGCCAGTTTCAATATGAACATACGCAAAGTAGAATTGGAGGCACCCCATGGGAATACCCTGCAAGATATATCGAAAATTCACCCATCTTCAATATTGACAAAATCAACACACCACTTTTAATTATGCATAATGATGCTGACGGTCATGTACCTTGGTATCAGGGTATTGAATTTTTTGTAAGCCTAAGAAGATTAGGCAAGCCTTCATGGTTTTTAAATTATAACGGAGAACCACATTGGCCACTCAAAATGCAAAATCGTAAAGATTTTAACATCAGAATGGCACAGTTCTTTGACTATTATTTAAAAGGAGATGCCAAACCTGTTTGGATGGATCGCGGGGTACCTGCTATGGAAAAAGGTATTAATCAAGGGTATGAACTTATTGATAATAAAAAATAGCGTTATAGATAAAAAAAGCGAAATCAAACAACATGGTTTGATATATGCTATACGTTAATAATAAGTATTAGATAATTTGAAGAGCTTAATTTAAAATGAACCAAACAAGTGAACTAAAAGAAATTGCCAAATTATTCTTCAAGTTAGGAAGCATTGCCTTTGGAGGCCCTGCAGCGCATATTGCCATGATGGAAGATGAAGTGGTCAAAAAAAGAAAGTGGATGACGCAAGAGCACTTTCTAGACCTCATAGGTGCAACCAATTTAATTCCAGGTCCGAATTCAACTGAAATGACCATGCATTGTGGATACGAGCGTGCTGGTTGGAAAGGTCTCTTTGTAGCAGGGTTTTGCTTTATTTTTCCTGCAGTAGTCATTACATCTGTTTTTGCTTGGCTTTATCAAGAATACGGACAATTACCGAACGTTGAACCATTCATTTACGGAATAAAACCAGCCGTTATTGCAATCATCATAATGGCGGCCTATCGACTTGGAAAAAAGGCAGTAAAAAATACCGAACTCGCTATTTTGGGTATCATTGCCTTAGTCGCTTGCCTACTAGGGTTAAATGAAATAATCGCACTTTTCGGTTGTGGTTTATTAGGTATGGCCATGTATTTCTTTAAAAAAAATAAGGCTACCCTCAACAGCTATCTAGTACCGTTTATTATTTTTCAGCTTCATGACCCTTTTAAAATTGGTACACTCAAAATATTTTTAACCTTCTTAAAAATAGGTGCCATTCTTTATGGTAGTGGTTATGTTTTATTTGCTTTTCTAGACACAGAATTAGTGGCAAACGGATGGCTCACACGGCAAGCTTTAATTGATGCAGTTGCCGTGGGACAAATCACACCAGGACCAGTTTTATCAACGGCAACATTTATAGGTTGGCAAATAAACGGAATACCAGGTGCGCTTGCAGCAACAGCTGGTATTTTTCTACCCTCTTTCCTATTTGTTTTACTGCTCAATCCTTTGATACCAAAGATGCGGAAATCAAAACTAATTGGTTCTATTTTAAATGCAATTAATGTTGCAGCAGTTGCATTAATACTAGCGGTTTGTGTTGACATGGCTAAAGACACTTTAACCGATTGGCGCGCCATAGTAATTGCAATAGCAAGCTTGATTGTTGTATTTGTTTTTAAAAAAGTGAATAGTGCTTATATTGTTTTAGCAGGTGCACTAGTTGGGTATCTATTACATTTAATATAGGCAACTGCCCCTAAAATAATTTCATTTAAAGGTGTTTACACATTGCTGAAGTGTTGATATGTTTCGAACGTTTTCTATCCCAATCCTACATCTAGAGTCATCATGACAATAAAACCAGCGATAAAGCCCATTACGGCAATATCAGAATGTTTGTCTTGTTGTGTTTCAGGTATCACTTCTTCAACAACCACAAAAATCATGGCCCCCGCTGCAAAAGCTAAGGCATATGGCAAAATAGGTTGAAAAGTCATTACGGCCCACGCACCAATTACAGCAGCGATAGGTTCTACAATAGCTGAGGCTTGACCATACATAAAGCTCCTTCTTCGTGAAAGACCTTGTCTACGTAAGGGCATAGACACGGCAAAACCTTCAGGAAAATTCTGTAAACCAATACCTAAAGCTAGCGCAACGGCACCGCCAATAGTGGCACCGTCAAAACCTGCAGCAACACCGCCAAAAAGAACACCTACCGCCAAACCTTCAGGAATATTATGTAAGGTTATTGCTAATGTCAGTAGTGTTGTTTTATGCCAAGGTGTTTTGATGCCTTCCGCCTCTTTAAAGTTGATATGCATATGCGGTAAAACTTTATCTAACCCAAATAGAAAAAGCGCGCCCAAGAAAAAACCAACTGCAGCAGGAATCACTTTTACAAACCCCTCGCCCGGACTCATTTCAATACCCGGCGCTAAGAGACTCCAAAAACTAGCAGCGACCATTACTCCCCCTGTAAAACCAAGCATTCCGTCCATTACAGAACGTTTTGGGTTCTTAAATAAAAATACCAAAGCCGCACCTGCTGCGGTCAACCCCCAAGTAAAAAGCGTAGCGTAAAAGGCTGCTAAAATCGGGTTTATAGATTCAAAATATTCAATTATTTCCTGCATAATACTCTTAAATTAGTCAGTTGTTTTTATTTGATTATTGGGTATATAAATCTGTAATCTGCCTGTGATATAAAAATCTTGATCTGCATTAATACCTCTTCCTATTATGGTATCAAACTGAATATTGGCTAATGGTGTCCAATAAAATGCTGCACTGATATAATGGCTTGGAGAAAAGCCATCAGGCAAACTCCCGTTGATTTCTAAATACGCGCCGCCAATTGAACCAATATTTTGCAAATAGGTAATACCATACATATATGCCAAATCATGATTGCCAAAGTCGACGCCAAGATTGTAATTCAATTGCGCATTTTGGCTAGGCCCTAGATTATGAAAAAAACCTGCTTTTAAACCTACACCTAGTTTTTCTTGTTTAAAATCAGTGCCACCAGTGGCCGGTAAAAATAAATCACCTATGAAACTGATTTTGGGTAATATGCCGTTCTCCTCAATTAAATCTGCCCCGATTCCTATTTGAAGTGGTGTATAACCACTATCAACACGATTGGGTTTTCTACCATTCATTCTCACTCCGTTTTGTTGAAAATCCATTCCTAAACGAATTTCCACATCATCAGAAAAACCATATAAAAAGAGAAGCGACCCCGCTGTATACCCAGTGCTCTTTTCATTATCCTCTTTGAATGATTCATACGATGAGGCTATTTCAATTTGAGCTGCACCTTTAACCGTGCTCGTAGGAGATTCAATGACGTCTTGGGCTAGACTTAAATTAAAAGCAAAGACCACGATCAAAAGCCAAATCAAATGTTGGTTTCTAATCATTCTGCTTCTTTAATTTCTAAATATAAATTTGATGCAATCTGATTTGAGATATGTACTTTTCTACCGTTCACTTCTATATACAATGAACCATCAAACTCCTCTTTTTCAATAGTTTTAATGTAATCATTGATAGCAATCTTATTTTTATCTAAAAATTTTAAAAACGGAGTTGAAGAATCTTTGACCCCTACACAAACCCCTTCAGCACCTATTTCAACTTCACTCAGTAATTTTTTTATGACCTTTTTAAACTCCCCATCTTTTGAGGGTATTGGGTCGCCGTGTGGATCTACTCTCGGAAATCCTAAATGAGCATCTAGTTTTTCAATCAATGCATCACTTTTAATATGCTCTAATTGCTCAGCAACCTCATGAACTTCATCCCAAGCGAAATCTAATTTTTCAACTAAAAAAACCTCCCACAAGCGATGCTTTCTAATAATAGACAAAGCTGCTTTTCTGCCTATTTCAGTTAAAGAAACGCCTTTATATCTTTTGTGATTGACCATGCCCTTTTCAGATAATTTCTTAACCATATCAGTCACTGATGAGGGTTTGGTCTGCATCTCTTCAGCAATGGCATTTGTAGACACCATAGCACTTTCCACTTTATCTAAATGGTAAATTGATTTAATATAGTTTTCTTCTGAACGTGTCATCGTTTTTTTAACTCCGCCAAAAATACATTTTATATATAACAAAACATATTTTTAGATTAGTCTAAATATTTATTTATTTTCTCAATTTATACTTGATTATATTGCACTGCTTTATGGATAAGACTAAAAATTACGATTACATTATCATTGGCGCTGGCGCTGCCGGACTTATGCTTGCCGATGCGATGATTTCAGATGATTTTTTCAAGGATAAATCAATTCTACTTTTAGATAAAGACCATAAACAAACCAATGACCGCACTTGGTGTTTTTGGGAGAAAGGCGAAGGGCAGTTTGACCACTTAGTTCATAAAAGGTGGAATCACATTTATTTTGGCGGGAAGCAATTTTCGAAGCAATTTAATATCCATCCGTATGCGTATAAAATGATTCGTGGGGTTGATTTCTATACCGCTAGATTTTCTAAAATAGAAGCAGCTTCGAATATAACTTTTCTACAAACAGAAGTTTTAAATGTTGAGGATGAGGGTCAAAGTGTTGCGGTTTCAACAGCAACTGATACTTTTATTGGGCAACAAGCCTTTAACAGCATCTTTGATTATAAAATGGCAACGCATCAAGAAAAGTATCCGCTACTGCAACAACATTTTATTGGTTGGGTAGTTAAGACAAAAGAGCCTGTTTTTGACATTGACCAGGCTACTTACATGGATTTTTCCATCGAACAAAAAGGAAATACGCGTTTTATGTATGTGCTACCATATACTGAGAACAAGGCATTAGTAGAGTACACGTTATTCTCAGAAGATTTACTACCAAAAGAAGAGTATGAAATTGCGATAAAAGCGTATTTAAAAAACACTTTAGGCGTTTCAGTTTATGAACTAGAAGAAACTGAAATGGGAAGCATACCCATGACGTGCTATGATTTTAAAGAACATCATTCTGCTAATGTACGCTATATAGGTACAGCCGGCGGATGGGCCAAACCAAGTACGGGTTATACCTTTGCTAGTACGGCACGTAAAATTCCTGTTTTAATTGATTATATAAAGTCGGGCAAACCGTTGCAAAACTTAAGTTTTAAAAATCGATTTTGGTGGTATGATTTATTGTTTTTAGATGTATTACATAAAGACAATACAAACGGGTTTCGCATTTTTGAATCTTTATTTAAAAACCGAAGTCCGCAACTAATTTTTAAATTTTTAGATGAGCAGACTAGCCTTTGGGAAGACATCAAATATATTTGGGGCTGCCCTAAAAAGCCATTTATAAAAGCTTTATTTGGAAGGTTCTAGCTTGAAAAGTTAGTTAACGGTGTTCCCATTTGAATCACATCCAAAATCGTCTGGCTTCCAAATCATTCTTTCATTTTTTAAACTTACTTCGCCTACGGTTATATTATTGCCATCCTTATTTTTAATGGTCTTTCCTTCACAGTCAATGATAAAGGTTACTTTGTCAACGAAGGGATTACAATCTCCAAAAATAAATACTGTTTTTGTTTTTAATTTAGCTTGTGAAATGTAGCAATACAGCATGTCTTCGGTAGGATTGACTTCTCGCTCCTCTATAATATTTTTCAACCATTGTAAGTCTTGAGTAGCATCGCCAAAATCACATTTAGGAATATCATACTTACTACAAGAAGTAATAAAAGAACATGCAAATACGGTAAAAAGAATTTTTTTCATTATAAATACTCTTTACATATAGATGCAATAGTTCTTATTAAGTTGCGTGAATCAATATATCGCTCGTTACCAAATCATCAAACTTTTCGACGCATCAAATTTTTCCCAAATTGCTGTAACAATCCTTTTTTATCATCAGAAATCTTAAGAGTTTCAAGTACTGAAAACGCCTTATTGGTGTAGTTTTCAATTTCTTTATGGGTGCGTTCGGCTGAACCACTATTTTGAAAAATAGTTTTAATGGTTTTTATTTTATCTGAAGAATCTGCGGGTTGAATTGAGAATAAGTCTAAAAGTTCCTTTTTGTGCGTAGCAGAACCTAATTCAAGGGCTTTTAGATATAAAAACGTCTTTTTATTTTCAATAATATCGCCCCCAACTTGCTTGCCAAAAGTTTCTGGATCGCCAAAAGCATCTAAATAATCATCTTGCAACTGAAAGGCAATACCTAAGTTTCGCCCAAACTCATACATGCTATTTTGGTCATCAATAGTTGCATTCGCAACGATACCCCCCATTTTTAAAGCAGCAGCTACTAAAACCGCTGTTTTATATTCAATCATTTTCAAATATTCAGCTTGGGTAACATCATCGCGTGTTTCAAAGTCAACGTCATATTGTTGCCCTTCACAAACTTCAATGGCGGTCTTACTAAATAGTTGTGCTAAGCTGCGAAACGTATCTCCGTCATAATTTTCAAACAACTGATATGCGTTTATAAGCATTGCATCCCCGGAAAGAATTCCGGTATTAATATCCCATTTTTCATGAACAGTTTCTTTTCCTCGCCGTAAAGGAGCATCATCCATTATATCATCATGTACTAAAGAGAAATTATGAAACACCTCTATAGCCAATGCAGCGTCAAGTGCTTTTTTATAATCTGTTCCAAATATTTCTGTGGCCATTAAAACCAATACCGGGCGCAAACGCTTTCCGCCTAAACCCAAAATATAAGAGATAGGTTCGTAAAGGTTAATTGGTTCTCTAGTTTCTGTTTTTGACGCTAAATACGAAATGAATTCATTTCGATAATGTTCGATCGAATGCATGCAGCAATTTTTTTTCAAAAATACAGGAATTCAAAACAATGAGCAGCTTTACCATAAAATGTTAAAAAAAGCAAAACCTAGGAAACTTTTAATGTTTTTAAAGTTTCCTAACGTATATTTGTTGCCCTTTTATGAAAGAAAAGATTTTAGATAAGGCAACTGATATGTTCTTAAGCTACGGCTTTAAGAGTGTCACTATGGATGATATTGCCAATAAAATGGGTATTTCAAAAAAAACCATCTACACTCATTTTGATAACAAAACTAAACTTGTTGAAGCATGTACTAATACTCTGTTTGATTTCATTGCCGGGGGCATAGATCAAATTTGTGCTATTAAGAAAAACCCTATTGATGAGCTGTATGCAATAAAGAAATTTGTCATGCTGCATTTAAAAGATGAAAAATCATCGCCACAGTATCAACTTCAAAAGTACTACCCTAAAATATATGAAGTATTAAAGGTCAAAGAATACGAGATTATGTTGGTATGTGTTGTCGATAATATCAAAAGAGGTTTAGAATTAGGTATATATAGACCAAATCTAGATGTTGATTTTGTAGCGCGAATCTATTATTCTGGAGTTTTTGCTATCAAGGATAATTCGATTTTTCCGAATACAAAATTCAAAATGACCACCCTTGAAGACTACTTATTAGAATACCACCTTCGCGGTATAGTTACACCGAAGGGCCGTAAAATTTTAAATAAAACCATCAATTCAAATCAAGAATAGCATGCGAAATTATATGATATTTTTTTTGACTTTACTGAGTTTGCATAGCGTAGTTGCTCAAGAGAAAGCAGCGAACTCAGACAGTTTTACACTACAAGAAGCTATTACATTTGCACTTGAAAATAATTACAGTGCAATTAATGCAGATCGTGACTTGATTGATGCAAAAAAACAAAAATGGGAGACTATTGCAACAGGTCTTCCGCAAGTTACTGGTGGTATTAGTTACCAAAATCAATTGAAGCAACCAGTTTCAGTCATTCCAGCAGAAATTTTTGGAGGTGAACCCGGTACTTTTGCTGAAGTTGTTTTTGGGCAACCTCAAACTGCAAACGCAACTGCAACATTGCGGCAACAAATTTTTGATGGGTCTTATATTGTAGGGGTTCAAGCAACAAAAGCCTTTTTAAGTTACAGTCAAAACAACAAAGAGAAAACTGATTTAGAAGTGCGTAAAGCAGTAACTGAAGCCTATGGTAATGTACTATTAGCTCAAGAAAGTGTTTTGATCTTTGAAAAAAACTTGGCAAACCTTGAGAAAACGCTTTTTGAAACCACTAAAATATATGAAAACGGTTTAGGTGATGAAGAGAGTGTTGAACAATTACAAATCACTACCTCATCTGTAGAAAATCAGCTTAAAAATGCTGTTCGGCTTAAAGGTATTACCCAACAAATGCTGAATTTAGTTATGGGCATCGCAATTGATACGCCAACAAAACTTGAAGAAAATTTAGATGATTTAGCACAGAATAAAATCGATTTTGGACTATTAGAATCAGAATTTAAAATGGAAAATAATGTTGATTTTAAACTTGCTACAAATTTGAACGAACAACGTTATTTCGAATGGAAACTGGCAAAAAGTCGTGCCTTACCCACCCTGAACGCCTTTCTTAATTATGGTACTTCAGGCTTTGCTGATGATTTCAATTTTTTAAATAGTAATCAGCAATGGTTTGACTCTTCTATTCTAGGTTTTGATTTGAGTATTCCAATTTTCAGTTCTGGAAGAAGAAGTGCAAGTACGGCTAGAGCAAAAATTGCCTTAGAAAAAGCCAAAACGCAATTGACAGAAGCAGAAGAACAAATTCGGTTGCAATTAGAACAAGCTAGAAGCCAATACACTTTTTCAATTGAAGAATATCAAACTTCAAAACAGAACCTGTCACTCGCTGAACGTATTGAAAGTAAAAATCAAATTAAATATACTGAGGGTATCGCCAGTAGTTTTGAGCTAAGACAGGCACAAACACAATTGTATGATGCACAACAAAGATATCTGCAAGCCATGGTAGATGTGATTAACAAAAAGGCAGCGTTAGAAACTATTCTTAACAACTGAGTTGAGGAGTAACAAATTAAGAGCCGATATTTCTGAAATAACAGCCATGCTAAATGCATTACATAAAGCACAATTAAAAAGCTAATAAATAAAACTTTTAAACTCATAACCCAATAAACTCATACACCCATATATTATGAAAAATAGCATTCTACTAATTTTAGCCACCCTCCTTCTTTTCGCATGTGGAGAGAGCAAAGAAAAATCGGTTTCTGATTTAATTACCTCAGGTGATTTAGAAACCTTGCGTGCAAAAAAGACTGAAATTGCTGAAGCGCAAAAAGAAAATGAGAACCACATAAAACTATTAGATTCTGTGATCGCTATAAAATCTGGCGTGGAGAAACTGCCTTTAGTAACTACCCTAGTTGCTAAAACAGAAAAATTCGAGCACTTCTTAGAACTTCAAGGCAGTGTGCAAACCAAACAAAATGTTTTAATCTACCCTGAAATGCCAGGTACTTTGCAACGAGTTTATGTAAAAGAAGGACAGCGTGTTCGCAAGGGTCAACTATTAGCAACAATTGATGATGGGGGTATTGGTAGTCAATTAGCACAGCTTAAAACACAAGCTGCATTAGCTAAAACAACATTTGAACGTCAAGAAAGATTATGGGAACAGAAAATTGGATCCGAACTTCAATTTTTACAAGCCAAGTCGAAGCATGAAGCTGCTGAAAGTGCCGTTAAAACGGTACAAAGTCAATTGGGTAAATCAACTATAAGAGCTCCTTTTTCAGGGGTCATTGATAATGTCATTAAAGACCAAGGTACTGTTGTGGCACCAGGGCCTGGGTCAGAAGTATTTCGCATTGTAAACCTTTCTGATATGTATGTTGAAGTTGATGTGCCAGAAAATTATTTAGGTAATATTAAAGTAGGTAAAGAAGCCAAGGTGTTCTTTCCGGCATTAGGTGATACGCTCGATTCTAAAATTCGTCAAACGGGCAATTTCATTAACCCAAGCAATAGGGCTTTTACTGTTGAAGTTGCAGTGCCTAATAAAAAAGGAGTTATCAAACCTAACTTAACGGCTAGAGTAAGTTTAAATGATTATACGAGTGATGCTGCTATTTTAATTCCTCAAGGTATCATCTCAGAAAATGCAGAAGGCGAACAATATGTATATGTTGCAGAAAACAATGAAGGAGATAAAGCTGTGGCTAAAAGAAGAATTATTGAAACTGGCAAAACACAAGGAAGTTTAGTAGAAGTAGTTTCAGGAATTTCTAGTGGCAACTTACTTATTCAAGAAGGAGCAAGAACGGTAAAAGAAGGTCAGAATGTTCAAATAAGTAATTAGACGGTAGACGGTAGACGGTAGACGGTAGAAAATTAGAATTTAAAAATGGAAAAAATCAAATTCTCATTTGAAGATTTAAAGGTTTATGATAAAGCCCTTGATTGGGTTGATTTGGCATATTCCGTTTCTAATAGTTTTCCAAAACAAGAGCTTTATGCACTCACGTCACAACTAAATAGGGCCGCTGTTTCTATTCCATTAAATATAGCAGAAGGTTCAGGAGATTCGAATCCACAGTTTAATCGCTTTTTGCAAATAGCTATCAATTCGGTTAAAGAATGTGTTGTTTGCGCAACGATAGCTAGGAGAAGGGGTTACATAACAGCTTTGAAGGAATTAGAATTAAGAAAAAAGCTTGAAGAATTATCAAAAATGATAAGCGGCCTTCAAAAGTATCTGAAAAATAAAACTAAAGACTAACGACTACAGTCTAAAGACCAAAAATATGAGCAAACAAAAAAAGAACACCAACAAAGAGTTTAGCATATCATCTTGGGCGATTGATAACTCTTCAGTGATTTTCGTGATGATCGCGATTTTACTATGGGTTGGTTTTAAGGCATATCAAACCATGCCAAGAGAAGATTACCCTGAGATTGTTGAAACTAAGGTGTATATCAGCACGCCTTACCCAGGTAATACCGCTGAAGATATTGAGCGCTTAATTACAGACCCACTTGAAGACCGTATTAAAAACGTGAGTAATGTAGTTGAGGTTACTTCAACCTCACAAGAAGATTACTCGATAATAACCGTTGAGTTTGATGAGTACATTACGGTTGAACAGGCCAAACAAAAAGTTAAAGATGAGGTTGATGGCGAAAAATCAAGTGAAGACTGGCCAACCTTTAATGGGGCAAAAGTAGAACCCAATATTTTTGATTTAAACTTAGCGGAATCTTTTCCTATAATGAACGTAAATTTTACAGGAGATTATCCTGTAGAAAAATTAAAAGAATATGCTGAATATTTAGAAGAGGAAATTGAAAATCTTCCGCAGATTAAAACCGTAGACATCCGCGGAGCGCAAAAAAAGGAAGTTGAAGTTGCTGTTGATATATATAAAATGATGGCTGCTAAAGTGAGCTTTCAAGATGTTATTGGTGCCATTTCAAACGGTAATATGACCATGTCTGCTGGTAATCTGAAAACTAGTGAGCAACGTAGAACTATTCGCGTTTTAGGAGAAATTGAACACCCAAGTGAGCTCAACGAATTCGTAGTTAAGTCTGAAAATGGCGCGGTGTATCTAAAAGACATTGCTCAAGTTACTTTTGAAGAGGAAGATAAAACTACATACGCTAGAGAATTTGGCGAAAGTGTGGTGATGCTAGACATTAAAAAAAGGTCTGGTAAAAATACAATTGAAGCAACAACACAAATTCGTGAACTAGTAAAAAAAGCAAAAGCTAATTACTATCCGCCAGATTTAAATATATCTATTGCGAATGATTCTTCAGGCCGAACCCTCAATCAAGTAGATGATTTAGTAAACAATATCATCTTCGGAATTATACTTGTAGTTACCGTACTCATGTTTTTTCTAGGCTTTAGAAATGCCCTCTTTGTTGGGTTTGCTATACCTATGTCAATGTTCATCTCATTCTTTGTACTTGACACTTTAGGTGTTGTTATAGACTCGTTGAGTTTTACACTCAACACCATGGTATTATTTGGTATGATTATGGGGCTGGGTATGCTGGTAGATAATGGTATTGTAGTGGTTGAGAATGTATATAGATTAATGAATGAAGGTATGCCTCGAACTGAGGCTGCTAAGAAAGGTATTGGAGAGATTGCAGTACCTATTATAATTTCTACCATTACCACCGTAGCGGCTTTTGTACCACTCGGACTTTGGCCGGGTCTCTTTGGGCAGTTCATGATTTATTTTCCGGTAACGCTATCGGTTGTACTAGGGTCATCATTATTTGTCGCCCTATTTATGAATTCGATGCTGGTTTCGAAATATATGGAAATTGGTGATAAAGAAATTGGTCAAAAAGGACTGATTAGAACTACCGTAATTTTAGGTGTATTAGGATTCTTGATTTTGTTCTTTGGAGGAACTTTTAGAGGCTTAGGTACGGTTTTGATTTTTACTGCAGTGATGTTCTGGGCCTATAAATATGTTTTAAAAGGATGGGCGAGTTCGTTTCAAAATAAGGTGATGCCTCGTTTTGAAAACTGGTATGAACGGCGCATAAAGCATGCGTTGCGAGGTGGTAATGTGTATTGGTATTTTGGAATAACAGTGCTTTTGTTATTTGTAACCTTCATGTTGTTTGGAATGTCACTTGATACTGGAAGAACCAAAATCGAATTCTTTCCTGAGAATGACCCCAATGAAGTGTACGTGTATATAGAATATCCTGAAGGCACATCCATAGAAAAAACAAATAGCATTACTAAAGAAATTGAAAATCGCGTTTACAATGTAATCGCTCAAGATAAATATCAGCGCGATGCAGATTACAACTTTTTAGTTGGTTCTGCAGTATCGCAAGTCGGCGAAGGCGCTGGAAATCCGCAAACAGATGGTGGCTCATCTTCTGAAATGCCGCATAGAGGTAAAGTAACAGTTTCAATGCGCGAATTCAGATATCGAAACGGTCTTAATACAGAAGAGCTTCGTGGTAAAATTCAAGAAAATTTAACAGGTATTTATCCTGGGGTTTCTATTTCAGTTGAAAAACTTGCTGAGGGGCCACCTGCGGGTTACCCAGTAAACATAGAAATTCAAGGTAAAGATTATGACCAATTAATTAACACGGCTGAAGATATTCGTAATTATATAAACAGCAAGAATATTGCATTTATTGAAGAATTGAAAATTAATGTAAATAAGAGTAAACCTTCAATGCAAGTAGTGGTAGACCGCCAAAAAGCAGGTGAGTTAGGAGTTGCTGTAGGTCAAGTGGGGCAACAACTTCGCCGCTCTTTATTTGGTGAAAAAGCAGGTGTTTTTAAGTTAGATGGTGATGATTATGATATTAACGTACGTTTTAATCAAGACATTAGATATAATCAAAGTGCACTTTTTAATCAAAATATTATTTTTAGGGATCAAGCAACTGGTAAGATCAAAGAGATTCCGGTTTCATCAGTAGCTACACAACGTAATTCATCAGGTTTCAGTTCAATAAAACATAGAAACGGAAACAGAGTTGTAACTGTGTATTCAGGCTTAACAGCCGGTGGAAACCCAGCAGAAGTAGTTGCCAATGTGCAACGTGAAATGGATAATTTCAAAGGTATACCTGACAATGTAAAAGTTGATTATACAGGAGAAATAGAAGAGCAAAATAAACAGATGCAATTTTTAGTAGGTGCCTTTTTTGGTGGGCTTGCCTTAATCATGCTAATCTTGATTTTTCAGTTCGGTGGTATTTCAAAACCTTTAATTATCATGATTGCCATCTTTTTAAGTTTCATTGGTGTTTTTGGTGGCTTAATGATAACAGGGGCTCCTTTTGTCATTATGATGACCATGATGGGTATTATTTCACTTGCGGGTATTGTAGTAAATAATGGGGTAGTACTTCTAGATTATACACAAATACTCATTGACCGCAAAAAGGAGTCAATAAACTTAGATGATAAAGATTTATTGTCAATGCCAGATGTCACTGAAGTAATTACTAAAGCGGGTAAGGCACGTTTACGACCCGTTATTTTAACAGCAATTACAACGGTTTTAGGATTGATACCTTTAGCTATTGGTCTAAACATTGATTTCTTTTCATTGTTTTCAACAGGTGACCCAAAAATCTATTTTGGTGGTGATAATGTTGTTTTCTGGGGGCCTTTAGCTAAAACAGTAATTTATGGTTTAATTGTCGCGACATTCTTGACGCTAATTATTGTACCCGTATTGTTCAATATTACGTATCGAATTAAACAAAAAGTAAGAAGTTGGAGCCATAAAGATGAGGTTGTTTCTAATGTTTTTGACGAGGCCGCTTAATCCAAATTTTATTTGGCTCACAATCATATGTTTTAAAAAGAATCTCTGAATTTTTAGGGATTCTTTTTTTTACCACACTTTACTGGGCAATACTTCTTAAATTTGTGGCTATCAAATAGAGATTTAACCATGTACAGAAGTCATAACTGCGGAGAATTACGCGAATCACATATCAATAAAAAAGTAACCCTTTCAGGTTGGGTACACAAAACTAGAGATAAAGGTTTTGTTGCATGGGTAGATCTTCGTGACCGCTACGGAATTACGCAATTGGTTTTTGATGAAGACAGAACATCATCTGAACTATTAGAGCAGGCTAGAAATCTTGGCCGTGAATTCGTGGTTCAAATAAATGGACTGGTTATAGAACGTGCTTCAAAAAACCCTAACATCTCGACAGGAAATATTGAGGTTTTAGTAGAAGAAGTTATTGTTTTAAACGAATCAAAAACACCCCCTTTTACTATTGAAGATGAAACTGACGGTGGCGAAGATATTCGCATGAAATATCGCTATTTAGACATCCGTAGAAATCCTGTAAAAGAAAACCTCATCTTTAGAAGTAAAGTGGCTATTGAAGTCCGTAAATATCTTTCTGACGAAGGTTTCATTGAAGTTGAGACTCCCGTTTTAATAAAATCTACTCCTGAAGGAGCGCGCGATTTTGTAGTGCCTAGCCGTATGAATGAAGGGCAATTTTATGCACTTCCGCAATCGCCACAAACCTTCAAACAACTATTGATGGTAGGCGGATTAGACAAATACTTTCAGATTGTAAAGTGTTTTAGAGATGAAGATTTACGTGCCGATAGACAACCAGAATTTACACAAATAGATTGCGAAATGGCTTTCGTTGAGCAAGAGGATATTCTCAATGCTTTCGAAGGATTAACAAAACATCTACTGAAAGAAATCAAGGGAGTTGACATCAAAGAGTTTCCAAGAATGACCTATGATGAAGCCATGAAACGCTACGGAAATGACAAGCCAGACATTCGTTTCGGAATGGAATTTGGCGAGTTAAACAAAGTTGCACAGCACAAAGAATTTAATGTATTCAATAGTGCCGAATTGGTTGTTGGTATTGCAGTGCCCGGCGGAAATTCATACACCAGAAAAGAAATTGACAAACTAACTGATTGGGTTAAAAGACCACAAGTTGGGGCATTAGGAATGGTTTATTCAAGATGCAACGATGATGGCACTTTTAAATCATCTGTAGATAAATTCTACGACCAAGAAGATTTAGCCAAATGGGCAGAAGTTACCGGTGCAAAAGCTGGTGATTTAATTTGTGTGCTTTCAGGTGATAAAAACAAAGTACGTGCGCAATTAAGTGCATTACGAATGGAATTGGCCGAACGATTAGGACTAAGAAACCCTGAGGAATTTGCTCCGTTATGGGTGATTGATTTTCCGTTACTAGAACTAGACGAAGAAACTGGGCACTACCATGCCATGCACCACCCATTTACTTCTCCGAAACCAGGTCAATTAGAATTACTTGATTCTGACCCAGGAGCGGTTAGAGCAAATGCCTACGATTTGGTTTTAAACGGAAATGAAATTGGCGGTGGATCCATTCGAATTCACGATAAAGAAACACAAGCCACCATGTTCAAGCATTTAGGTTTCACGCCTGAAGAAGCAAAAGAACAATTCGGTTTCTTAATGGATGCTTTTCAATACGGCGCTCCACCACACGGTGGTATCGCCTTTGGCTTAGATAGATTGGTTGCTATTTTAGGCGGACAAGAAACGATCCGTGATTTCATTGCCTTCCCTAAAAACAATAGTGGTCGTGATGTGATGATTGATGCACCTGCAGCAATTGACAAAGAGCAGTTGAAAGAGTTGAGTTTGAAGTTGGATTTGTAGTTTTGTCATTCCGAACGGAGTGAGGAATCATACAAGAAAGTGA
Source organism: uncultured Flavobacteriaceae bacterium (assembly GCA_937929935.1). Classification (GTDB taxonomy): domain Bacteria; phylum Bacteroidota; class Bacteroidia; order Flavobacteriales; family Flavobacteriaceae; genus Maribacter_C. The sequence goes on from CALFUL010000011.1 coordinate 34,553, forward strand.
TTAAACTAAATGGTAGAATGAAAATTGTGAAGTTCATTAAACCAATGAACCAAATTCAATACTGTTAAGTTCCCTCCTACGTCGGGAGGACAAATTCAAAAAAATTGCCATGAGAATTCTTGTACTTGGAGGAACGGGCAGGACAGGAAAACTCATTATTGATTACGCGCTTTCAATAGGTTATCAGGTAAATTGTTTAGTACGATATCCTGAGAAAATTACTCTCAAAAATAACTTACAAATATATCAAGGGTCAACGCTTGATGGTCAAGATATAGAAAAAGCTAGTGAAGGTTGTGATGCCATTTTAAGTGCCTTGAATATTTCTAGAACTTCTGATTTTCCTTTTGCACCACTGAGAACACCAAAATATTTTTTATCAAAAACAATTCAGAATGTACTAAAAGTTGCTGCTAAAAATGACATAAAACGACTTATAGTTTGTTCTGCTTGGGGCGTTTCAGAAAGTAGAAAAGACATCCCCTTTTGGTTTCGTTGGACAATTGATTACAGCAATATAAAACACGCATATCTTGACCATGAAAAACAAGAAAACCTAATTGAAAAGTCTACTTCAAATTGGACCATCATTAGACCCGTAGGTCTTACAAATGGTTCTAAAAGTCAAAAAACACGAGAATCAATCGACAACAAACCAAAACCTAGTTTGCTGATAAATAGGAGGTCCGTTGCAAAATATATGGTTGATTCAGTAAAAAACAATATTCTAATACATAAGAAAATAACTATCTCTAGAGAAAATTAAATGATGAGTTCATTATCGTACATCACTCCAAAGAACCAAGTTCAACACGGGTAAGTTCCCTCCTACTTCAGGAGGACAAATAAACTTCCTTGCTGCATTTGGAAGAAAAGTAAGGTGTATTTTCAGTACTTTTAGATAAGCAAACTACTTACATGCCAACTCGGGTTCAACAACTCTTTGCAAAATTTTTAAAGTGGCGGTATAAAAATATCTCCAATAAAACCTTTACGCATATTTTAGCAATTGCTGTGGGTTTACTCGCTGGTTTAGCTTCAGTAACGCTTAAAAACCTTACGTTTTTCATTCAATCGATACTTGAAAACGGAATCGTTTTTTCTAGCAATCAATTGTACTTTATACTTCCCATAATTGGTCTGGCGCTAGTATTTCTATATGTTAAGTTTGTACACAAAGAAAAATTAGAACATGCGGTTTCTTCGATTTTATTTGCCTTGAGTAAAAAGAAGGGCATTATCGATTTAAAGAAATTTTACACTCCCTTAATTACCGCCCCACTAACGGTAGGTTTTGGTGGATCTGTGGGTTTATTAGGTCCGGCAGTTGCCTCTGGTTCTGCGCTAAGCTCAAATTTAGGTCGTCTTTTACATTTGAATTCTAATACCCGCTCTTTATTAATCGCTTGTGCCTCTGCAGGCGCAGTGGCCTCAATTTTTCAATCGCCAATTGCCGCCATTATTTTTGCTGTTGAAATCTTTAGTATAGATTTTACCATGCTTTCGGTCATGCCCTTATTATTAGCTTCAGTTTCAGGGGTTATTACCAGCTATTTCTTTTTAGGCAATGAAGTGCTTTTTGATTTCAGACTCTCAGATAATTTTGAAATTCAAGACACTTTGTTTTATATTATTTTAGGGGTAAGCACAGCCATAGCATCTATATATTTTACCAAAATGTATTTCGGAATTTTAAAATTGTTCAAACCCTTGAAAAGTCCGAAATATAGATTGTTGGTTGGTGGATTAGCGATTGGAATCATGCTTTATTTTATTCCTCCGCTATACGGTGAGGGCTTTGGTTTTATTAATAATTTATTAGAAGGCAACCATTTATCAGCATTAGGCACAACCCCTTTTGATGCGTATTTAAGTAATATTTGGGTGGTTATTGCGCTTTTATTCGGATTAATTATTTTCAAAGCAATTGCCATGACTACTACTTTTGCAGCCGGCGGTGCAGGCGGAATTTTTATTCCGACTATGGTTATGGGCAGTGCCCTAGGTAATGTGGTTGCTAAAGTGATTAATAATTTAGGATTTGGTTTTTCAGTTTCTGAAAGTAATTTCACACTCATAGGCATGGCTGGCTTGATTGCTGGTGTGCTGCACGCACCCTTAACAGCTATTTTCTTAATTGCTGAAATCACAGGAGGTTATGAGCTTTTTGTGCCGTTAATGATTACCGCCGCCATTTCATATCTGATCACTAAAAAGACCATAAATCATACCATTTACACGCGTGAACTTGCAAAACAAGGGGCTTTACTAACCCATGATAAAGACGAGAATGTTTTAACCGTGATGCAACTCGATGATGTGATTGAGCAAAATTTCAAAACGGTAAAACCTGATATGTTTTTGGGTGATATGTTACACGGGGCAGTGTCGCAATCAACGCGCAACTTATTTCCGGTGGTTGATGAAAACGAAGCCTTGGTGGGTATTGTTTTATTAGATGATATTCGAGAGTTCATGTTTGAAACTAAGTTGTACAAAACAACCTTGGTATCAGCTTTTATGAATAATCCGCCAGAAATTATTTTTTACCAAAAAGATACCATGCACACCGTTATGAAGAAATTTCAAGATAGCGGCGCATGGAATTTACCCGTTATAAAAGACGGTAAGTATTATGGCTTTGTCTCTAAATCAAAACTTTTAACCGCCTACAGAAGAGAATTAATTAATTTTGCGCAGTAATATCAGAAGTCTTTAGTCAAATTAAAAAATTGAACTTTGAAAAACATGCGCTACATCATTTTACTTATTGTACTTGCTTCTTGCGGATTGATTATCTACGGATATACATTAGATGGCTCTGAAGAAATTTTGGCGCATAGATGCATAGGATCTGGGGTCGCAGTGCTATTTCTTGTCGCGATGCCACTTTTCCTATTCACGGAAAGTAAAGGGAAGGATTTTAAAGATTATATGTTGAATGATGAAAATGTTCGAAAAATGCAAGGTAAGCCACCTAGAGAAATTGACGAATCTTAGTTCAAATTTCTTTTACTAATAAAGAATCTTTTCAAAAGTTTAGAAGCCTCTTCCTCTAAAACACCCCCGCTAATCTTAGTTTTTGGGTGCAATTTTGTGCCCATGATTTCGCAACCTCTTTGAGGATCTTTTGCCGCGTATACAATCTTTGAAATTTGACTCCAGTATAAAGCTCCCGCACACATTTGGCAGGGTTCTAAGGTTACATACAACGTGCAATCTTTAAGATATTTGCCTCCTAGAAAGTTAGCCGCCGCTGTGATGGCTTGCATCTCAGCATGTGCTGTAACATCATTCAATTGTTCTGTAAGATTATGAGCCCGGGCAATGATTCGGTCTTTAACCACGATAACTGCCCCAATAGGCACTTCTCCTTTTTCATAAGCCTCTTCTGCCTCTTGCAAAGCCTTTTTCATAAAATAAGTATCGTCGTAGGGTAAAATCATTATAAAAATTTAAAGCACAATAGTATGCAATAATAATTTTGGGTACAAAAAAACCCTGATTTTTACATCAGGGTTACTTTAAATATTATTTTTTTAGGTAAACAATTGATGTCTCAAAAGGGAATGTTATGAATCCATCTTGAAGTTTAATGTCGCCTTCAGCTCCCCAATAAATCTCACCTTCTCCTGGCTCATTGTTATAATTTTCTGTCTCACCATCGTACAATCCTACGCCTGAATATTCTATCAAAATTATTCTATCTTCTATATCATCATATGCCCATTTACCATTACTATCATAACCATAAAAAGCATTTTGATACACAGCAGAACACATTTCGATTGACTCGTCTTCCTTTAGAAAACTTTCTGAATCTTTATGTCCTAAAACATAAAAGCCATCAGCCTTTAGTTCTAAGTTGTAATACTCTTGAACGGTACAAACATCACTTGCTTCAAATTCACCAGTAGCACATTCATAAATTTCTGTGTCTGTACAGTTGTCTACACCGGGTAAAGTTGGGCCATCACTAACTTCGTAAACAATTTTTTCTAATTCCCAATTACCCACTACTTCAGATTTTCCACCCCAACTTTGAACTACCACACACAGTTCTTGAGGGTCACTAATATTATCATTACCATCGTATACACATATTGTATAACAAAATTCTCCTGGTTCAATATTTGAATTAAAATCTAAATCTATTCTTGCATCATCCACCTTATTCGAATTAGAATTATCCTTTTTAGCTTCACTTCTTCTATAGGTTTTGCCTGTTTTACTAGAATTGTTCATTTCAAGGTTTACATCATAGTATGAATCTGAAAGGCTACCATCTTTTGATTTAAACTGAATATAAGCCCCTTTCACATCTGCATCAGAACTAAAAGAAATATCGAATCCCTCATCTAACAAAGCTATTTCAGCTGTGTTTGAAATATCTAAAGTGATAGCTCCATTCGGTACAGGGTTTTCACCTTCTATTTTTGATCCGCCTAGAATTATCACATTGTCAGAAACTGTATTGACTTCTAATGGAGTATTCTCTAACAATTCTGCTTGTTCATCTGTAGGTTCTGAATTGGTACTTGCTTCATCCTTTCCACATGCATTAATTAGTAATAAAGCTGCTAAAGCAGCACTTTTTAAAATGATTTTCATGATTGTAGATAATTTAGTTTGTGATTGAGTCTAACGTAATTTCTTACTTTATTGGTATATTAAATCTGAAGTTTGTTGTGAATACTTTAAAAACTACCATCAAAACCTCAAATACCGTAGCTTTGTATCCTCAAATTCAATGTATTGAAAAACATTCTTGACGCAATTAAATCGCCAAAAGATCTTCGCAAAATTTCCATAAGCGACCTACCCCTACTCGCCCAAGAATTGCGAGATTTTATCATTGAGATTGTCGCCACCAAAGAAGGTCATTTGGGTGCAAGTTTAGGGGTGGTTGAATTGACTATTGCTTTACATTACATCTTTGACACACCCAATGACAAACTCATTTGGGATGTAGGCCACCAAGCTTACGGACATAAAATTTTAACAGGCAGAAAAGAACTATTTGATACCAATAGACAATTAGGCGGCATTAGCGGTTTCCCAAAAATAAGCGAAAGTGAATATGATGCGTTCGGCACAGGCCACAGCTCCACCTCTATTTCAGCAATTTTAGGAATGGCCATCGCTTCTAAACTACAAGGTGATTCTAAAAAACAACATATCGCTGTTATAGGCGATGCTTCAATAGCTAGCGGAATGGCTTTTGAGGGACTCAATCATATGGGTGTAACCGATGCGAATGTATTAGTTATACTAAATGATAATGCGATCGGAATAGATCCTAGTGTTGGTGCTTTGAAAAAATATTTGACCAACGTCAAAAAAGGCGCCGCCAAAGATGAAAATATTTTTGAATGCCTCAATTTTGAGTATAGTGGTCCGGTTGATGGACATGACCTCAATGCCTTACTCGCAGAATTAGAACGTTTAAAATCAATCGCCGGGCCCAAACTTTTGCACGTCATCACTATCAAAGGAAAAGGTTTAAAACAAGCCGAAGAAAATCAGGTTACTTATCATGCTCCAGGTAAATTTGATAAGTCAACAGGAGAGCTTATAAAAAAATCTGCCTTGAGGCAGCCTCAAAAATATCAAGATGTTTTTGGTCATACGCTTGTAGAATTAGCAAAAAAGAATTCCAAAATAGTAGGCATTACCCCTGCTATGCCAACAGGTAGTTCATTGAAATTTATGATGGACGAGATTCCTAATCGTGCTTTTGACGTTGGTATTGCTGAACAACATGCGGTAACCATGGCAGCAGGAATGGCAGCAGAAGGCCTGATTCCTTTTTGTAATATTTACTCCACCTTTTTACAGCGAGCCTATGACCAAGTGATTCATGATGTTGCTTTGCAAAATCTGCCTGTTATTTTCTGCTTAGATAGGGCTGGTTTGGTTGGTCAAGACGGCGCCACACATCACGGTGTATTTGACATCGCCTACCTAAGATGCATTCCCAACCTCATCATTTTTGCCCCCATGAATGAAATTGAATTGCGAAATATCATGTACACGGCGCAATTAGGTCTAAAACATCCAATAGCAATTCGATACCCTAGAGGACGAGGTATTGTTTTAGACTGGAAAAAGCCTTTTGAGTTGCTAGAGATTGGTACATCTGAAGAATTAAAAAAAGGAACTGAAATCGCCATTTTGTCAATTGGCCACATAGGCAATACGGTTTCAGAGGTCATTGCAGAAATGAAGGACGCGACCAAAATTGGGCACTATAATATGCGTTTCATAAAACCTTTAGACCGAAACAAGTTAGAAGAAATTTTTAACCAATACGAAAAGATAATCACTATTGAAGATGGATGCAGAGCAGGCGGATTCGGCAGTGCAATCTTAGAATTTGCTAACGAATCAAAAGCATCCATAAGTCTAGAAATTTTGGGGGTAGCAGACAACTTTGTAGAACATGGTACCGTGAAAGAACTTCATGAAATTGTAGAAATCAATGCCACATCCCTAAAAAAAAGAATAGAAAACCTGCTTTCACTCTAAACCTTTACAATTGTTTCCCCATAATCTTATTGTGAATATGTACTGCGGCACTATCTGAAAGACTTGCTACATAACAACAGGTGTTTAAAAGAATAGTATACACTGAAACCTCAGTTTTTTGATAAAATTGAGGCAGAGTACTTACCATCAGTTTATCATAGTTTGAAGCCTTATCTTCTTTGGTACGAATTAATGCCGTAGTATACACATCAAGTATATCAGAAATGATTTTATAGCCCGCAATTTCTTTTTCAATAACTTCTTGCGATTGGTATATTTTGTTGATACTTAAACTTATAATATCAGTAATCTGAGCCTCATATTTGCTTTTATCAAGCAATGAAACATTAAAGCTTCCGTCAAGAATGGCTTCTTCGTTTTCTAAGAAAATATCGACAGCATCTTGAATTAACGTACCTATAGCCAAAGCCCTTAAATAACTCAGACGATCTTCTTTGTATTTAAGTGAATTATATTTTTGGGTATTAATACTGTCTTTGACCAGTTTTATTAAATATTCTAAAGCATAATCTTCAGAAATCAATCCTAAATTAATACCATCTTCAAAATCAATAATGGTATAGCAAATATCATCTGCAGCTTCAACCAAATAGGTCAACGGGTGCCGTGAAAAACTAATGTCTTTTCCTTCTCGGGTTTGTAATAATCCGAGTTCTTCAGCTACCTCTTTAAAACCATCTTTTTCAGACTGAAAGAATCCGAATTTCTTATCGGCAATATGCTTGGTTGGTTTTTTAGGAAGCGATTCTTTCGGATATTTCATAAAAGCACCTAAAGTGGCATAACTCAAACGTAAGCCACCAGCAACCCCTTCTCTACTTTCTGTAAGCAGCTTAAAGCCGTTGGCATTACCTTCAAAATCAATAATATCTTGCCATTCTTTGGCGGTAAGTTGGTCTTTATAGTGTTGTCCGTTTCCGGTAGTAAAATATTCGCCTATCGCTTTTTCGCCACTATGACCGAAAGGCGGATTACCAATATCATGTGCTAAAGCAGCAGCAGCTACAATAGCCCCAAAATCATTAAAACGATACCCATGCATCTCTTCTAAATGCGGATGTTTTTCTAATAACTTCTTACCCACCAAACGCCCTAAACTTCTGCCTACCACTGAGACCTCTAAACTGTGGGTTAAACGGGTATGTACAAAATCTGTTTTTGAAAGGGGAATTACCTGTGTCTTGTCTTGCAGGCTTCTAAAGGCAGAAGAAAAAATAATACGGTCATAATCTACTTCAAAACCCAAACGAATCTCATCTTGTTCTTTTCGTAGTCTTTTATGAGTATCGCCAAAGCGTTTTAAAGAGAGGAGTTGTTCCCAGTTCATGGTATTTCGTTTGTGCAAAACTAAACTTCTAAACCCATAAATTCATAAACTTTTTTCATTTTAAACCTATCCATTTCTAAAAAGAATATTCCTCTTCTGAAACGGCATGCAAGAAACAGAATTTCACAAGCCCCGTAAACATTAACCTCGTGAACTAGCCCTTAACATTCACCTAACATAGTAACGTTAAGCTAACACTTTTACAATACACTTTTAACATACGGGTAACTCGACTTTTACAACCGTCAAGTTTATTTGCAGTGGTATTTAAAATCAAACATAGTAAAACAAAAATGAGAAAATTATTTTTAGGTTTTTTAGTATTGCTAACCGTACAGCTGGCGGCACAAGAAACAGGTCGTATTTCAGGAAAGCTTACGGACACTGATTATAACAACGAACCTTTAGCTTTTGCCAATATTTTAATTGATGGTACTACCAAAGGAACCACGTCGGACTTTGATGGCAACTATGAAATTGACGGTTTAGAAGCGGGTACATATACCGTTATCTTTAGTTTTTTAGGCTATGAAACCGTAACCAAAACAGCTATTGTGGTTGAAGCGGGAAAAGCGACCACCATTGATGTTGGCATGTCAGCTGCTGCGGGAGTTGAGCTTGAAGCAGTTGATGTAGTAGTTACTCGTACTAAAGATTCTGAAGCCGCTTTATTACTCGACCAAAAAAATGCCTATTTGGTTAAAGAAAGTATTGGTGCGCAAGAACTGGCCTTAAAAGGTATCGGTGATGCAGCCGGCGCTGTCTCGAAAATATCAGGTGTTTCAAAACAAGAAGGTGGGGGTAATGTTTATGTTCGTGGCCTAGGCGATAGATATTTAAACACCACTTACAACGGACTCACACTCCCAGCCAATAACATTGAAAAGAAGAACATGGATCTTAATCTTTTCTCTTCTGATGTGATTCAAAATGTAGGGGTAAGTAAAACCTATGCTGCTAATTTTTATGGCGATTTTGCAGCAGGTAATGTTGACATTACCTCTAAAGAGCATACAGGCTCCTTCTTTGTAAACATTGACCTGGGTTCTTCAATAAATTCAAATGCGGTGGGTACTGATTTTGTTAAAAGCGAGGGTACTGGTTTCTTCGGATTTTACAATCGTTACAGAAACAACCCTTATGCTGTTATTCTATCACACGGGGTTGATCCTATTGCTTCAGAAAGCACCACAGGTATCTCAGGAAGTTTTTCTGCCGGTAATTCATGGAATCTTAGTGAAGAGTCACGATTAAGTGTATTTGCTACGGCTTCTTTTGGAGGCAATTATGAATATAGAAGAGGGCAATTTGCTAATGTAACCGCCGCCGCAAACCAAATATTTCAAGATTCTGAAGAATTTGAATTTTCACGAAATACTACGGCCATGGCCAATATTGTATATCGCATTAACAACGACCATAAAATAAAATTCAATTCCTTATTTATTAATGATGCTACTGATGAAGTAGGGCGTTATGGAGTTGACGGTCGCGGTTATAATCGTAACACGATTGCTGATAATGATGATTTTGGGTTTTTTACGCAAAACGTACAATTCGAACAAGATATGATTTATGTAAATCAAATTTTGGGTACGAGTACTTTCAATGAAAAACTAAAATTAGATTACGGTCTAGGATATAACAAAGTGTTGGCACGCCAACCCGATCGTAAACGTATTGCCTTAGAGCGTTTTGAAAACACCCTTGATAACGACCCTACAACAAACGCTATATTTTTTAGAAACGTTGATTTTGACAACCAACGTTATTTTCAGAATATTGAAGATAGTGAGTTCAATGCGCGCATTAATTTGAACTATACGGTATCTGAAAATTTAGAATTTAACTTCGGATATAACGGGCGTTCTAAAAATAGAACCTTTGATAATCAGCGCTATGGTTATAGTATCATCAATCCGTTTACTGAGATAGAAGATTCCAATAATTTCGATGCATTTTTCACAAGCGAAAATCAAGGCATATTATACAATACAAGTGTATTTAGACCTTTACCGGGCCTCGATAGAGAGAATTTGCCCGGCGAGTTAGAAAATACCTATGAAGGAAATTTAAATGTACATGCCTTATTTGCAGATGCCGTATATAAAGCTGGCGAAAAATGGTCATTTGTACCAGGTTTACGTGTAGAAAGTTTTAATCAAGAAATTAGTTATGATGTAATCAACCTGTCGTTTAATAACCCAGGTAGTAACGAGGCGAGTGAAGTATTTTTTCTTCCTAGTTTAAATGTAAAATATGTATTAACTGAAGATCAAAATCTTCGTTTTTCTGCCAGTAGAACAGTATCTAATCCAGAGTTTAAAGAGGTTGCGCCCTTTGTATATGAAAATGTAACCGATCGTATTGGTGGTAATCCAGATTTATTAAACGATCCGGCCTTTTCAACTATTTTAAACTTAGACCTAAAGTATGAATGGTTTATAAATAGTGGAGAAATTATATCGCTTGGTGCTTTTAATAAAACTATAAACGATCCTGTAAACTTAGTATCAGCAAATGACGCTACGGGTACACAACGCTTCTTTAGAACAGGTGATCGTGCAGACGTTTTTGGTTTAGAACTCGAAGTAAGAAAGAAACTCATTAAAAATGCTGATGATGACAGGAGTATTCTATCTGCTGGTATGAATATAACCTACACGTCTACCAAGCAAGATTTAAAAACAGTTTCTGGAACCTTCAACACCAACTTCAATAGAGATTCTGATGAGTTACAGGGTGCATCACCAATTCTTATTAATGGGGATTTAAGTTATAGTCCAACTTTTGGAGAATATAAGCCTGTTGCTAACCTTGTATTTTCTTACTTCTCAGACCGAATTGATGCCTTAGGCTCAGGTCAATTAGGAAATATTATCGAAAAGGGGGTGCCTACACTTGACTTTGTCTGGAAAAATAAATTGAACAAAAAATTTGAGATTAATGCAAGTGTAAAAAACATCTTAAACCCAACCATAGAGCGCGTTCGTGAAAATGTCTCTTTTGACACCAACTTAGCTAATGACTTAGGCATAAATTCAAATCTTTCTGAATTTGCATTATCAAGCTATAAGAGAGGTATTAACGCGAGCATTCAATTCAAATATAAATTCTAATCAAACATTAACGAAACATTTAAATTATAATTCATGAAAACAAGTAAGTTATTTTTAGTGGTAGTTACGGCATCTTTACTTCTTTTTAGTTGTGCAGCAGACGACACAGCAGACGTAATTATTAATCTAGACAACGAAGCACCAGTTCAGCCAATAGATCTTGAAATAGGCGGAACACTTAATGAAGACCTAACCCTTACTACGGGTAACGAGTACAATTTAACAAGTGCTTTAATAGTACCAGAAAATATAACATTAACTATTGAGCCAGGGGTTGTGATTAGAGCCACTACAGGTTCTGATGTTTATGTAGCTATTCAGCAGGGTGCTACGATCAATGCAGAAGGCACTGCATCAAACCCTATTGTTTTTACTCCTAATTCTGCAACGCCAAACCCAGGTGATTGGGGTGGCCTAATTGTTCTAGGTCGTGCGCCCATTAACTCAGTGGTTGGTGGAGAAGCAACCTCTACCTCTGAAATTGGTGGTTTACCATATGGTGGAAGCATTGCAGACGACAACTCAGGAATTTTACGATACGTGCGCATTGAGTTCTCTGGAGGTGCTGCTGATGCCGCATCAGAAAACAACGGATTCTCTTTCTATGGTGTTGGAAGCGGAACTACTATTGATTATATTCAAGCGTTTGAAGGTGCCGATGATGGCGTTGAATTTTTTGGAGGCACAGTGAACGCGTCTCATATTTCAGTAGTTGGCGCTCAAGACGACTCTGTAGATTGGACGGAAGGTTTTTCAGGTACACTAACCGATGTTTATATCGAGCATAGACAATCGCATGACAAAGGAATTGAAGGCGACGGATTTAATACAGATATAGGAAACAACTCTAATCCTATTTTTTGGAGTTCTCCTTCAATTACTAATCTTACTATTAATGGTTTAGGTTCGAGTAATGGTAACGAAGCTATTCGTTTAAGAGCTGGTACAAGAGCAACATTTAACAACGTTTGGATCAGAGGTTTTGAAGAAGGGTATGACCTAGATGATGAAGAAACAGGAACAGGCGTTATTGCCGGTGATACAAATGTTACTGATATTAGCTTTGATGATGTGACCTTAAATCTTAAAAACGATACGGGCGGAACTTTTGGAGAAGTAGAATTCTTTTCAGGAATAGGTAATGGTACCGGAGCTGATTACAATTCTTGGAATGCAGGATGGACGCGCAATTAATAACGATTGTTTGGTTGGGCTTCAGCTAGCTAAAGCCTTATTAAATACCGCTGAAAACCCTACTCATTAGTAGGGTTTTCTCTTAAAATAAAACAACCGCTTATTGGTTTAATAACCTTTTTGTTACGCATAATTAATCTGTGCTTAACCCAAACTTTACATTAACGTCTTTACTTTGTAATGAAATTAATTTAAAGATTTTAATGAAAAACTTTCTTTTTATTAGCGTACTACTTTTTACCTCCCTATTATTTTCTCAAAATGAAGGTGGTATAAAAGGTTCTGTTACTGATAAAGCCATGAATAATGAACCTATGTTGTTTGCCAACATTCAATTGAATGGTTCTGAAAAAACATACCAAACAAATTTTAGAGGTAATTTTGAAATTGAAAATCTTGCCCCAGGCGCCCATACCCTTGTAATCAGTTATGCGGGTTACCAAAGCGAAGAAATTACAATTGAGATTAAAGATAATTCAGTTTCTTATATTCAAACTAATTTATCGCCAATGCAGGTTAACTTTGATGATGTGGTGGGCATGGATACAGCTTCTAAACAAGAAATCAGTACTCCGTTACAAATAGAAAACAGTTCAGTAAATTAAATTAAACGTTCCATATAAAAAAAGCGACTCATTAAAATGAGTCGCTTTTTTTATAAATCACAAGTGGTAAGGCCTTAATTTCGGCTCACAATACCATCTTTATTTTTAGATTCGTTTACAGCAGCAATAGCATTATTAGAATATTCTACTTCTTTAAGAACATCATTAGACCAAAACAACCACTTGCCTGTCTTTACTCCATTTGCATAAGACCCAACTGAAATAGTTTCGCCTTTAGCGTTGAAGCTAATCCATTCTCCATGTAATTTTTTATCAAGGTTAAAAGTACCTTCCTGACTAATCATACCATTTGCATGATAATAGGTAGCTTCTATTAATTGTGTTTCTTTATTTAACTTCATTTCGGGTTCAACCTGAGCAAATGCTGATACTGAAACAAAAAGTATTACTAAAACTAATGCGATTTTCTTCATAACTCCAATTTTTAAATCGTTTTTGAGACTGTAAAAATATATCAAAATTCACACTAAAGCAACAATTGCTTAACATTAAATTTACATTAAAAACGAAACGCATTGATTTTTAGTATGTTAGATATAATTAATTTTGCGAAAAAATGGAGTCAAATGTTGCTTTATTAACAAAAAAGTGAAGGAATATAATCATCAAAACCCGCCGTAATTTTTGTCAAGAATTCGAAATAAAGGCAAGAAACATAGGAATCTAGACCTATATGGGGCTCCATAATTATGTTTCGTTTAAACAAAAGTTTCGAATTATTTACTTAAAACATAAATAGTGCTACAAAAATCCAGAAAGTCAACTTAATTTAGTGCCATTAAAATTGCGAAGTCTTTGTTAATGAAATTAGTACTTGTAAAATGAGATGTTTCATCTTAGTTAAGGTTTGGCGCGCATGTACTTCTAATATCCATTGTAAACAAAAATAATAACCTTTAGATAACATATACGGTCACAAGACTTTAGATATTTACGAATTGAAAACACGCAGAATTTATGGATAACATTTTCTTGTTCATTGTCATTGCTTTAGGGATTTTAGCCATTGCTGATTTAGTAGTAGGTGTAAGTAATGATGCTGTCAATTTTTTGAATTCTGCTATTGGTTCAAAAGCCATTTCATTTAAAACTATCATGATTGTAGCCAGTTTAGGTATTGCTGGTGGTGCCATATTTTCTAGCGGTATGATGGAAGTGGCTCGAAAGGGAATTTTCAATCCGGGCATGTTTCATTTTAATGAAATCATGTTCATTTTTATGGCGGTTATGATTACCGACATACTTCTACTAGATTTCTTCAACACCCTAGGAATGCCAACCTCAACAACAGTATCGATTGTATTTGAGCTATTAGGAGCTGCGGTGGCTATGGCTTTGATTAAAATTGGCGCTGACGGAGGTAACTTTAATGATGTTGTACAATATATCAATACCTCAAAAGCTGCAGAAATTATATTTGGCATTTTATTGTCGGTATTCGTTGCTTTCACTATTGGTGCCCTAGTGCAATGGATTTCACGTCTTCTACTATCCTATCATTTTGAGAAAAAAGCAAAATGGGTTGGTGCCCTATTTGGTGGTATAGCCCTTTCGGCAATTAGTTATTTCATTTTAATGAAAGGAATAAAAGGTACAGCATTTGCCGCTGAAAGTTTTGAAATTATTGGAGGAGGTACTATTAAAAGTTTTATTGAACGTCAGTGGATAGGAATTGCTGGTGTGAATTTTATATTTTGGTCAATTCTCTCTTACATGCTAATGAGTTTCGCAAAAGTGAATATCTATAAATTGATTATTGGTGTCGGTACTTTTGCATTAGCCTTGGCATTTGCGGGTAACGATTTGGTTAATTTTATTGGGGTTCCAATCGCAGCTTGGCAATCTTATGAGGCATGGGTAGCCTCTGGGGTGCCTGCTTCAGAATTTAGCATGGGCATTCTAGCTGAAAGAGTTCCAACCCCGACCCTATTATTATTTCTAGCGGGTATTATAATGGTGGTAACGTTGTGGTTTTCGAGTAAAGCTAAGGCGGTAGTAAAAACGTCTATCGATCTTTCAAGTCAAGAGGCTACTGAAGAACGTTTTCAACCTAATTTTCTATCTCGAGGTTTAGTACGCACAGTTTCTGATATTTCTGCCTCGGTATCAAAATTGCTGCCAAAAACGTGGAATACCACTATCGATAAACAATTTACCGCCCCCATCAATACTTTATCAAAAAGTAAGGCTCATGAACTTCCTGCCTTTGATATGGTTCGGGCAGCGGTTAACCTTATGGTCGCTGGTATTTTAATTTCTATTGCTACATCATACAAATTGCCTTTATCTACTACCTATGTGACTTTTATGGTTGCTATGGGTACATCACTAGCTGATCGAGCCTGGGGTGCAGAAAGCGCCGTGTACAGGGTGGCGGGTGTATTAAACGTTATTGGCGGGTGGTTCGGTACTGCTATTATCGCTTTTTTAGCGGCAGGTGTAATTTTAACAATAATAAGTTTTGGTCAAGGTGCTGCAATTGCAGTATTATTGATTATCGCCGTATTTCTATTAGTAAGAAATTATATTTCGCATAAAAAGAAAGTAAAAGAAAATAGAGTTGAAGATTCATTAAATAAAGCAGAAAGCAGTTCAATTCAAGGTGTTATTGAAGAAAGTGCCAATAATATTGCCAGAGTGGTAAAGAGAAGTAATAAACTATATACCAATAGCATAAATGGCTTAGCCGTACAAGATTTAAAACTATTGAAAAAGAATAAAAAAGGTGTCACTAAACTATCCAGTGAAATTGATGACCTTAGAGATAATATATTCTATTTTATTAAAAATCTAGATGAAGCTAGTGTTGGTGCTAGTAATTTTTATATTAATATCTTGGGTTACCTACAAGATATGACACAATCTCTTGAATATATAACCAAGATTACCAACAAACACGTTAACAACAATCATAAGAAACTGACGTATAATCAAATTAAGGAGCTTAAAGAAATTGATGCTGAATTAGAATCAATTCTGAGCGATACTAAAAAAGCCTTTGATAATAGATCATTTGAAGAAATAGGTGTTGTTTTAGAAAGCAAGCAAAAACTATTTGATTTGGTTTCTGAAAAAATTCAAACTCAAGTTTCTAGAACTAGAACTGAAGAGTCGAGTCCGAAAAACACAACCCTTTACTTCTCACTCTTGCTAGAAACCAAAGATTTAATGACCGCAACTATGAATCTTTTAGAACAGTATCATACAGCGCATGATAGTTCAGTTGAACCAGCAACTATAGAGTAAACAAAATAGTCCATCAGATTAAATAGTAAAGAATTGAGTACCTTAGGCATAGTTAAAATCAACTATGATGAGGTACTTTTTTTTAGGCATATTTCTTTTATTTTCATGGCAATCTTTTAGTCAAGAATTAACGGGCGAAAAATTGCTCGACAAAGCTATTTCTTATCATGATCCAAATGGTTTGTGGGATTCTTTTAAAGGAGAGTTTGGCGTTACCATGAGTACACCTGATGGTAATAAAAGAGTGAGTAATATTGAAATTAATCTTCCTGAAGAATATTTTAAAGTCCGTTCTGTAAAAGATAATACAGCACTTACCCAAGCAATGAATAAAGGAAATTGTGAACTTACCTTAAACGGAAGCTCTGAAATTGCTAAAGAAGATGCAGAAAAGCATCGCTTAAGCTGTGAACGCGCTGAAATGTATAAAAACTACTATACCTACCTCTATGGTTTACCCATGAAACTAAAAGACCCCGGCACCATTATTGATCCTAAAACACAACGAAAAACATTTAAAGGCAAAGAATATCTAGTGTTAAGAGTTACCTATGAAAAAAAAGTAGGTGGCGATATTTGGTATTTTTATTTCGACCCAAAGACCTATGCTATGGAAGTATATCAGTTTTTTAGAGATGAATCAAAACCTGATGGAGAATATATTTTACTCAGTGGCGAAGAAGAAATTTCAGGAATCAAAATGCCAAAAACTAGAGCTTGGTATTATAACTTCGATGACACTTATTTGGGAACCGATGAATTAAAACCTCTTTACCAACACTAAGAATTTCTCTTTAAAAATTTTATGGGTTAACAACTAAGCTACACTAACCGATAAAAAGATAGCCTTCATCGATTAATAGATTAGATTACACTTCGTGACTGCAATTTTAAGTACTTTTCGGGATTAATCATTTTTAATGAGCGTATCCCCTATAAAAAAAATTAATCCAATTTCAGACTACGATCTTGAAATTGGTCGTTTGACACTTTATCCAAACATGGTTGTTGGCGAAATAAAAGAAGGTATGCATATTGCGTACGAAAATTTTAATATTGCTTCTCAAATTATTGCAGAAGAATATAAGGGTACCGTGCCTTTTATTTATATTTCAAATCGCACCCATTCATACTCTATGGACCCTGTAGCCTACAAAGAATTATTACCCCTATTTCCCAATTTAAAAGGCTTTGCGATTGTTACGGAAAGTAAAAGAAGACGCATGATGTCAAATCTAGAGCGCTTTTTTATAAATAAACCTATGCGTGTTTTTAGTACATTGGAAGAAGCAATTATTTGGGCTAATAAACTTCTAGAACAAAAGAATTAAAAGCAGTTCTTAACTCTTTTTATTTGTAAAAGTTCATCTCATCAATAAAATGCCAAACTCCTTCAGGTAATAAGGTGCGAATGTTTTTACCCAATTTATGATGCTTCCTAATAAAGGTTGAAGAAACTTCCATAATCGGAGCATTTACTTGATGTATCTTCGGATGGTCTTTGAATTGATGTTCAACTTTACCATCAGAAATTCTAGGGTAAACGTACAAGTGATAATTTTCTAAAATGGTTTCGTAGTTTTTCCATTTATGAAATCCTTTGAGATTATCTTCTCCCATTATCAAACAAAATTCATGGCTTTTTTTATACTTATCTTCAAGATGAGCCAACGTATTGATGGTGTAATTGGGTTGCGGCAAATCAAACTCAATATTACTAGGTTTTAATTTTAGATAGTCTTTGGTTGCTTCAAACACCATTTGATAGCGATGGTTATTGTCAAGCAAGGTTTTCTTTGCTTTAAACGGACTTTTAGGGGTTACTATGAGCCATACCTCATCTAAATCAGAAAACTCGACCATATGATTCGCAATAACCATATGCCCAATATGTATAGGATTAAAAGTTCCGAAGTAAAGGCCTATTTTTTTCATGAATGCGCTATTAGGTTTTTACAACTAATCAGAAGGCAACTCTTTTTTTTCTCCCCCTTTGGAGGCTGGGGGGCGTACAAAATCAGCTACTAGTTGATGTGCTTCTTTCAGCGCCACATCTAAATCATAATTTTTGATAATCTCATCAAATTGCGGGGCGGTTGCCAACTCAACTGATGCCTTTGCAATACGCATGTTGATTTTATCATCGCTCTCTGTGCTTCGCTTTTTAAGTCTGATTTTTAGTTCATCAACGCTAGGGGGCTTCACAAAAACCGCAAGAGTTTGTTCTGGAAACTTCTTTTTTATACGAAGTCCTCCAACTACGTCAATATCAAAAATTACATTTTTACCTTCAGCCCAGAGTCGTTCTACTTCACTTTTAAGTGTACCATAAAAATTATCGCGATATACTTCTTCCCATTCAACAAAGTCATCATTTTTAATGTGTTTTTTAAATGCTGAAGTGGCTATAAAGTAATAATGCTCGCCATGCTTTTCCTCGCCTCTTGGCAATCTAGAGGTGGCTGATACTGAAAACGCTAAATTCAATTCAGGCTGTTTTAATAAATGCCTAACTATGGTAGTTTTACCACTACCAGAGGGTGCTGAAAAAATTAGAAGCTTACCACCTTTCATTATAATACATTCAACATTTGTTCTTTAATCTTTTCTAACTCATCTTTCATTTGAACCACGAGCTTTTGTAGGGGTGCATAATTTGCTTTTGACCCAATAGTATTTATTTCTCGACCTATTTCTTGAGAAATAAAGCCTAATTTTTTTCCGTTTGAATCAGAAGAATTTAATGTTTTTGAGAAATAATCTAAATGATTTTCTAAACGTACTTTCTCTTCAGTAATATCATATTTTTCTAGGTAGTAAATCAGTTCTTGCTCAAATCTATTCGCATCAACCTCAGCCTTGACATCAGCAATGGCTTTATCAAGCCTTTCTTGAATAGTTGCCTGTCTTTCTGGGTCAATTGTTATTACTTCTTTCAACAGCCCTTTTAAATTATCTATTCGACTCAAAAATTCATTCATTAATGCATCACCCTCAGCTGCTCTATAATTATTAATTTCAGTTAAGGCAACATCTAATGCTTCTTGAATGGTTTCAAATTCCTTTTCATCAACATCATCATTATCTGTTTTTAAGGCATCGGGCAAACGCAAAGCCATTTCTAAAAGATTGATATCTTGACCTTGAGCAATAGTGCTCAATTGTTTCATGTATTGACGCACTACCAATTCATTAATTTTAGCTGAAGTTTCACTACCAGTAAATTCAACAAAAAGACCAAAATCAACCTTACCTCTTGTTAAAGAATTTGCAATTTTTTTACGTAGCTCCAATTCTTTTACGCGATAAGCAGATGGCATACGAGCATTCAAATCAAGGTTTTTGCTGTTTAACGATTTGAGTTCTACAGTTATTTTTTTTGACTGAAGCTGAATTACATGCTTTCCAAAGCCGGTCATTGATTTAATCATATGCTATTTTCAATTTTGACAAAGGTAGGGCAATGATTGATTTCATTTATAATTCACGCAACCAAATATTTCGATAACTAACTCTGCTATTATCAGCGTGATCTTGCAATACAATGGGTGCCTTACCGTGCGCCTCATACTTTGGCCAACCAATGTATTTTATAGTGCCATCAATCTCAAAATGATTTTGAATAAGAACTCCATTATGCAGAACGGTAACAAAAGCTGGTTCTATAAGTTCTTCGTTTTCAAATTTAGGTGCGCGAAAAATAATATCATACGCATTCCATTCACCTGTTGGAGAAGAGGCCATTGCTAAAGGAACAGACTGTTTATAAACAGCACCTACTTGCCCATTGGTATACGTCGGGTTATCATTATTATCTAATATCTGAATTTCATATCGTTGCTGAATAAATACCCCGCTATTTGCTCTCGCCTGACCCTCATTTTTAATTTCTGAAGGAGATTTCCATTCAATATGCAACTGCATGTCTCCAAAATTACGTTTCGTTTGAATATTACCAGTTTTATCATTGACTGTCATACTGCCATCGGCATTAGAATGCCATCGCACAGCTGTACTATCTGCGGCATTCAACCATTCGTCAAATCCGTTACCATTAAATAAGACTAAGGCATCACTTGGCACACCGTTATTCGAAGTAACTTTAAGCGGAACGGGTTCATAAATTTCAGTTGCCTCAGGAGTAGTCGGTTCAACACCAATATACTTCTGAGACTTAATAACGGCATCTTTAACTTCAGCTACGTTTTTATCAGCTTCTCTTACATTTTCAACACATGAAAACATTATGAAACATAGCAGTATTACAATGAGATAGATTCTTTTCATAATTGAATAACAAGATAATTTGTTGTTGTTTATATACTGTTTAAAGTTCTTTAATTTTGATGTTTTTATATGAAACAATATCTGCATGGTCTTGTAGGCCAATTTTACCTGTTTTATATTGCGCGAAACCATCCCAACCATCAAATTTACTACCTGTAAGCAATTTATCTAATTCCGTTCCACCAACCGGAAATGATGACACTTCTACTCCGTTTAGTAAACAATTTCCTTTATTGTTTTTATGATCGACCGTAATAACAAAGGTATTCCATTCCCCTACGGGTTTGGTAACATCTTCAGAAGGAGAAACCAAATCATATAATGCACCTGCTTGATGCGAGGTGCCATTTTTACCATCTGGGTGTTTGTCATTGTCTAAAACTTGTATTTCCAAAGCGGTCTGATACGGTTCGCCATACTTTTCATTTTCATAAATACCCCAAAAAATACCACTATTACCTGCTTCAGAAATTTTCCAATCTAACGACAACACAAAACTTGTAAATTCTCTTTTTGAAATAATATTGAATGGGTTATAGTCTTTAGGACCTGCATTTTTTCTTTCTTCAAGTGTTGGCGGTGTAAACACTAGCGCATCATCTATTATACTCCAGTACTTTGGAACTTCTCCTCCAAGGTATGCTTGCCATTCATCTAAAGAAGACCCATCAAATAAAGTGATCCATTCATTCTGCTGTATTGCGGCCTCACTTTGAATGATATCAGAAACAGCTTTTTCTTCAGTTTTCGTTTCTTTTTCTTTGCATGAGAAGACCAATAGGATTGTAATGGCCAATACGTGTATATTTTTCATAGGATACTTATTTTAAGTTATTTAAAAATAATATTGTAAAGTCAAGAAACATGGTTTTTTCTACAAACAACATCTTACAGACTATTTATGCGTTATAATCCTAGTATTTTCTTCAGCATTTCTTTATCTACATCTGCGCCAGCGAAATCATCAAAGGTCTTCTGTGTAGCCTCAATAATATGGTCTTTGATGAAAATTGCCCCCTCACGAGCACCTTGCTCAGGGCTCTTAATACAACACTCCCACTCCATCACTGCCCAAACATCACAGCCATACTGAGTTAGTTTAGAAAAGATAGTTTTAAAATCAATCTGACCATCGCCCAAAGAACGGTATCGTCCTGCTCTGTTTCCCCAATCATTATACCCACCAAAAGCCCCTTTTTTACCCGTTGGGTTAAATTCAGAATCTTTTACATGAAAAGATTTAATAAATTCATGATAATGGTCAATGTATTCGATATAATCTAATTGTTGTAAAACAAAGTGACTTGGATCGTAAAGTATATTTACACGTTTGTGATTACCAGTAGCTGCTAAAAAACGTTCAAAAGTATCGCCATCATGTAGGTCTTCACCAGGGTGTATCTCATAACACACATCTACACCCTCTTCATCAAAATGATTCAAAATAGGCATCCATCTTTTTGCCAATTCTTCAAAGCCCATTTCTACTAAACCTGGAGGTCTCTGCGGCCATGGGTGCCATGTGTGCCAAAGTAAGGCACCTGAAAAAGTGGCATGAGCAGTAATTCCTAATCTTCTACTTGCCGTTGCTGCCTTTTTTACCACATTAACTGCCCATTCTGTTCTTGCCTTTGGATTGTTCTTTACCGCATCAGGTGCAAAATTATCAAACATCAAATCATAGGCCGGATGAACAGCCACCAACTGCCCCTGAAGGTGTGTTGAAAGCTCTGTTATTTCTAGTCCGTATGAGTTTACTTTTCCTTTTAATTCATCACAATAAGTTTGACTTTCTGCTGCCTTGTCTAAATCAATTAAAAAACTTTCCCAAGTAGGAATTTGAATTCCTTTATATCCTAAATCAGATGCCCACTTACACATTCCGTCTAAAGAATTGAATGGTGCTTTATTATCTACAAATTGTGCTAGAAATACTGCAGGTCCTTTTATTGTCTTCATTATAGTCAGTATAGGTTGTTTTAAAAAAAGAGTATATTAGAATTTACCTTATATTTAGAAGTAAAATAAACTCTTATTTGTGTACTTGGTTAAGTTATAAATATAGCTGAATACCTCAAGAAAACCATAAGAATTTTAAAAATGAATCAAGAAAATCAATTTGATGCTATAGTGGTAGGCACTGGAATAAGTGGTGGATGGGCTGCAAAAGAGTTATGCGAGAACGGACTTAAAACCTTAGTCTTAGAAAGAGGCAGAATGGTGGAGCATATCAAAGATTACCCCACCATGCATGATGACCCATGGGATATGACCCTTAATGGAGAACTAACAAAAGAGGATAAAAAGCAATATCATATTCAAAAACGGTTAAACTGGGCCCCTGATCAAAGCAACAAACACTTTTTTGTTAACGATCTAGATCACCCGTATGTGCAAACGAAAAGATTTGATTGGATTCGCGGATACCAAGTTGGTGGCCGTTCATTAATTTGGGGGCGGCAAAGCTATCGATGGAGTGATATTGATTTTAATGCAAATAAGAAAGAAGGTGTTAGTATTGATTGGCCTGTGCGCTATAAAGATATTGAACCTTGGTATGACAAAGTTGAAGAATATATTGGTGTAAGTGGAGAAAAACTAGGTTTAGAGGTTTTACCTGACGGAAAATTTCAACCTGCAATGCATTTGAATTGCGTAGAAGAAGATTTCAAAAAGAACACTGCTGATAATTTTGACGATGGTCGTTTGGTGACAATAGGTAGAACCGCACATATCACAGATCCAGATGCAACTTTTGAAGGTCGCGGGGTTTGTCAAAATAGAGATCGATGTTGGCGAGGTTGCCCTTTCGGGGGATATTTTAGCAGCAACTCTTCTACCCTACCGGCTGCTGAACGCACTGGTAATATGACCCTAAGACCCAACTCTATAGTACATGAAGTAATTTATGATGATGTCACTAAAAAGGCAACCGGTGTTCGCGTAATAGATACTGAAACCAATGAAAAATTAGTCTTCAAAGCAAAGGTTATTTTTCTATGTGCATCTTCAATGGCATCTGTTGGTATTCTGTTACAGTCAAAATCAAAACGATTTCCTAACGGACTTGGAAATGATTCTGATGCTTTAGGAAGGGGCATAATGGACCATCATTACAAATTAGGAGCTACTGCAAAAGTTGATGGTTATTTAGATAAGTATTACAAAGGAAGACGCGCAAACGGTTTTTACATACCACGCTTTGTAAATCTAAATGATAAAACAAAACGTGACGGATACTTACGCGGCTTTGGCTATCAGGGCACTGCAAGTAGAGGAGATTGGTCTGAATCTATCGGAGAAATGGGTTATGGACAAGAACTAAAAGAAGCTGTTCTTAAACCAGGTAGCTGGACCATAGGCGTTACGGGCTTTGGTGAATTTTTACCTTATGATGATAACCGTGTTACGCTAAGCCTAACAGAAAAAGACAAATGGGGGCTTCCGCAATTGGCTTTTGATGTTGAGTTTAAAGAGAATGAAATGAATATGCGTAAAGACATTGTAAAAGAAATCATGACCATGTTTAAAAGAGCAGGCTTTAAAGATGTACAATCTTATGAAGAATCTTCTTATCCAGGTTTAGGAATTCATGAAATGGGTGGTGCAAGAATGGGGCATAGTGCTAAAACTTCTATTTTGAATAAGCACAATCAAGTTCATTTAGTGCCTAACGTTTATGTAACTGATGGCGCATTTATGACATCATCTAGCTGCGTTAACCCTTCGCTTACCTATATGGCTTTTACCGCAAGGGCTGCTAATCATGCAGCAGAACAATTTAAAAAGGGTAGTTTTAATAGCTAATCAACTAACAATATTAAAGAACACTAAACCGTTTATAGAATTATGGATAATGAATCAGCCAAAAATTTATGGCAAGACTTTCTCAATCAACAAGCAGAAGAGGTTGTGCATTACAAGCCCCAAACTATTCATTTTTGTGATAATGAGAAAGATGCAAATGACTGCGCTAAATTGGTAAGCAAAGGCATAAAAAAAGCTACTTCTCATTCATTACTTGGTTTACAATACCGCGATGAGAAACTTCCTAAAATAGGAGATTTGAAAATTGTAACTGATTGGGAAGGAAATGCAAAATGTATTGTTAGAACAACCAAGGTTCAATTGAAACCATTTTTCAGCATCAATCAAGAATTTGCGGCGATTGAGGGCGAAGGCGATAAAAGTCTTGACTATTGGAAAAAAACGCATTGGAACTATTATACCCGCGAACTAGAAGAATTCAATCGATTACCACGTGAAAGCATGATAGTTGTTTGTGAACAGTTTGAAAAAGTATACGAAAAATAAAAAATGCCGCTTAAAAGCGGCATTTTTTAATATCATCTGTCACATGGAACGCCCCGAAGGGTAGGGGGAGATGCATTCAAAATCAATAAGTTGAAGTTCTCGACTCCGCTCGAACTGACAGAAGGGTTATTTCATCATCTTAACCCAGCTATTCTTTTTCTTATTTGATTCAACCGTTGCTTCAATAAAGTTCATGCCTCGAACGCCATCTTCCATGGTAGGAAATTCTCCTGAATTATATTTCTTACCTCTGATTGCTTTCGCAACTCCGAGATATATATTCGCCATTGAATCAAAAATACCTTCTGGGTGCCCTGCGGGTAATTTTGTGCCGTCTAATGAAAGCTTACTGTTATAGGCATGACCAGGTTTATAAACCTGCATAGGGTTTGTATCACTTTTCAAATACAAAAAGTTCGGACTTTCTTGTTCCCAATGAAAAGAACCTTTTGATCCATAAATTGAAATCGCTAGTCCGTTTTCTTCTCCTGTTGCAACTTGGCTACTTCGAATTACACCTTTCACATGATCATCCATTCGAATTAGAACCGTACCGTCAACATCCATTTTGTTGTCTTTATAGAGGTAGTTAAAATCACAAAGCAATGATTTTACTTTGAGGCCTGTGGTATATTCAACCATATTGAATGCATGCACACCTATATCACCCATACAAGAGCTAATTCCTGCCTTTTTGGGGTCTAAACGCCAAACTGTGGATCGTTTTTTCTTGTCATGAATAATTTCATTAATCCATCCTTGGTAATACTGCGCATCAACCTTGTGAATTTTTCCTAAGGCACCTTTTTTAATCATTTCACGCATTTGGCGCACCATCGGGTAGCCTGTATAGGTATGCGTTAATGCAAAGACAGTACCTGCTTTTTTATGTGTTTTCTGAAGTATTTTGGCTTCAGCCAACGTAGTAGTCATGGGTTTTTCACAAATAACATGAAAGCCATTATCTAAGAGTTTCTTAGCCATTGGAAAATGCAAAAAATTGGGTGTCAAAATTGAACATACCTGAATACGTTCATTTTCTGGCAACTTCAATTCTTCTTCAATCAAGGTATCAAAATCAGTGTATATTCTGTTTAAAGGAATATCTATTTCACGTGCAAAAGCCTTATTTGCTTTAAAATCTGGATTAAAGCATCCTCCAACAATTTGATAATTATCATTGATATGAGCAGCAACGCGATGTAAAACTCCAATAAGTGAATCGCCTCCTCCTCCTAAAACTCCAAGTCTTATTTTTTTTGGCATGAGTTGAACTATTTTTAATTAAATATTTTTTAGTGTTATTAACTTCTAAAATAAATCGATTATGATTTGTATGCAATTTTTTCGTTCTTAAAAAAGACAGCGAATAAAATCATAACTCCCACTGCAAATAAGGCCGGAAACCGCCAAATATTCGTCCAATCATGAACATTTTCTGACACCAAATACAGGTCAGTAATAACACCTGCGATCCAAAAGCCAATTAACATTCCTACGCCATAAGTCGCAAGAGTTATTAATCCTTGAGCAGCACTTTTATATCTTTCGCCGGCTTTAGTGTCTGTGTAAATTTGTCCTGATACAAAGAAAAAATCATAGCAAATACCATGAAGAGCAATTCCTATAATGAGCATAAAAGAAAGCTCGCCAGAGTCGCCATAAGCAAAAAGAAAATATCGAATAGTCCACGCTACCATTCCGAAGAGAATGGTTTTTTTAAATCCGTATTTCTTAAAGAAAAAAGGGAGAAGCAGTAAAAAGAGTGCTTCAGATATTTGGCCAATTGTCATCATTCCGGCCGGACCAATTTCGCTATTTGATAGCGATATAGACGCTCCTATTTCTCCTAAATATTGCCCTGCATGTTGGTAGTAAAAAGCAAGTGGAATGCAAATTAATACTGATGCTATAAAAAATATCAAGTAGTTTCTGTCTTTCAATAATTTCAGGGCATCTAAGCCTAAAATGGCAGCCAATGAAACCTTTTCGCCTTTTAAAACTCTTGGGGGCGTTTTAGGCAAAGTAAAACTAAATAGCCCTAATATAGATGACGCAACAGCGGTCATAAGAAAGGTGTTTTTTAACGCACCGTTTGCAATACTTTCAGGTGAATCCCATTTAAAAATAATGCTGATAAAAATCAACCCCGCAACGATCCAACCAATGGTTCCAAATACACGAATTAATGGAAATTCTTTTGAGGGATCTTTCATCTGATTAAAAGACACAGAATTTACAAGAGCTAAGGTGGGCATATAGGCTAACATATAGGCAAAAACATACGGAATAAAAATAGCCACCTCTTCAGCATTAGCCATTTGATACATTAAAAAAGCTCCTATAAGATGTAATATACCTAAGATGCGTTCTGCATTAAAATAGCGATCGGCAATAAGACCAATGATAAATGGGGCAATGATAGCCCCCCATGATTGACTTGAATAAGCAAAAGCTATGTCACTACCTGAGGCTTCTAAAGAATTTGGAAGGTAGATGCCCATGGTAACAAACCATCCGCCCCATATAAAAAACTCTAAAAACATCATTAAAGAGAGTTGAATACGTATGGTCTTTTTCATAGGTCTTTAGCGCTTATAATAAATATAATCAAAAGGTATGGGTTCAATTTGGTTAGCTCTAAAATTCATAGAAATTTGACCGCGATGATGTGTTGAATGATTGATGATATGAAAAAGTATGTCTTTCAAATCACTTATGAATAATCGCCCTTCTAAATTTTCAAAATCTACACGTTTTTCAAAATCATCAGCGTTAGTAATAATCTCAAATGAACTTCTTTGATTTTCATAATGTAAATCGCCCCAATCTTTAATTTCATGTATTTGAAAAACATCAAACTGTGCTTCATTTTGCAAAATTCGAGCATTCCAAATGTGATGCGCATTTAAAATATGACTGAATAACTCTATGCTCTTTTCAGGCACCTGATCTAACTCATTAAATACCTCAATAAGCTTTTTGTTACAATAAAAATTGTAATCGAATAACTGGTTAAAAAAAACCTTCACTTGGTAAACTTGTTTTTGATTAAAAAGACGACTATTTAAGCTTTTCTGATGCCATTATGATCAGGTTTTTTGTGGCCAAGATACCTTCTTCTTCGCCTAAAACACTTCCTTCATATTCAACACCAATATATCCAGAATACCCTGCATCCTTAACAATTTGAAGCATTTTAGTATAATCGATATTAGTTTCATTACCCGCTTCATCAAAATCATGAGCTTTTGCACTAACTGCTTTTGCTCTTGGCATCAATTCTGCCACTCCTTTATAGATGTCATACATTTCAGCACAGCCAGCTGCATAATCTTTTGGGTCTTTTCTTTTCATACAAAAATTACCAAAATCAGGCAGGGTACCGCAATTATCCATATTAACCATCTCCATTACTTCTGCTAACATAGCTCCGTTTGAAGATAGTCCCCCATGATTTTCAACAATGATATTAATGTTTTTTGTTTTGGCATAGGTCGCTAATTTTGTAAGACCATCAACTGAATTTTTCTTCCAATTTTCTGGCACATCACTACCTGCTAAATTTACACGTATCGCATGACAACCTATTGCCGCGGCAGCATCAACCCACTTAAAATGTCTTTGAACAGCTTCATCTCTTTCTTTCGCATCATCAACCGCCAGATTACCTTGCCTATCAATCATGATTAAAACATTTTCCATTCCATGTTTATCAGAAGCAGCCTTTGTTTTCTCTATAAATTTTGCCATTGCTTCAGGCGAGTATTCATTATTAGGTAAATCAGCCGGATATAGTTGACTCACATATTCAAGGCCCGTAAACCCCCAATTTTTAGCTTTTTCTGCAAAAGTATATGGGTCAACACTATCAAATCTTATCATTTGATTTATAGACCATTGCGCTAGAGAAAGTTTGACATCAGCTTCTTGTGAATCTTTCGTCATTGAAATACGCAAATCATCTGTTGTATCCTTTTTTACCTTCTCTTTACAAGAAGAAAGTAATAAAAAGACGAGTACAAGTACTCCTGACACGCTGTTTAGAATGAGGTTCTTTGTTTTCATATGATTTATTATTTTATTAAAAAATGAAAAGGCTAAATCGATATAGTTAGCCAACCCATAAAACTAAGGTAAATAAATGTAGAAAATTAAATCTTAATTTAATAAATTTAGAGAGTAAACAATTAGTAAATGAGTAAATTTTATTATAACAACGAACAAGAATCGTATGATGCGATTGTTGTTGGAACAGGAATCAGTGGAGGCTGGGCAGCTAAAGAACTTTGCGAAAGCGGATTAAAAACTTTGGTTCTAGAACGAGGACGAATGGTTACTCATAGAGAAGATTATGATACAGCCAATTTGGATCCTTGGGATTTACCTAATGGTGATCAACCCTCTCAAGAAATTATTGCCAATCAAGAAAAACAAAATAGAACAGGATATACCACCAGACCTTCAAGTAATAAATGGTTTGTGAATGATTTGGAACACCCTTACAATGAAACAAAACGTTTTGATTGGATGCGTGGGTATCATGTAGGTGGCCGATCACTGCAATGGGGTCGACATAGCTATAGATGGAGTGATATTGATTTCAAAGCCAACTTAGGTGATGGCCATGGTGTTGATTGGCCAGTACGTTATAAAGATATTGCGCCTTGGTATGACAAGGTTGAATCTTACATTGGAGTTACCGGAGAAAAATTAGGCCTTCAACAATTACCAGATGGTCAGTTCGAACCTGCTTTAGAACTTAATTGTGTTGAAAATCATGTTCGTGAAAAAATTTCTGAAAATTTTGATGGCCGTGTAATGACTTCAGGTAGGGTTGCACACATAAATAGTGATAAGCAATTTGATGGCGACAATCGTTCTCGCTGCCAATATAGAAATAGATGTATACGAGGGTGTCCTTTTGGGGCTTACTTCAGTAGTTTATCTTCAACCCTACCTGCTGCTGAAGCAACGGGCAATATGACTTTAAGAGTTGATTCTATAGTTCATGAAGTTATTTATGATGCTGACACCAAAAAGGCAACTGGAGTAAAAGTGATAGACCGCCTGACCAAAGAAACTTATGAGTTCAAAGCAAAAGTAATTTTTCTTTGTGCTTCAGCCGTTGCATCAACTTCAATATTAATGCAATCTAAATCTGACCGCTTTCCTAACGGAATGGGTAATGATTCTGACCAGTTAGGAAGAAATATCATGGATCATCATTTAGGTGTTGGTGCTTCAGGTAAATTCGATGGCTTTAGCGATAAATATTATAGTGGAAGAAGACCTGGTGGAATATACCTGCCACGTTTTAGAAACCTAGGTGGAAAAAGTAATAGAACCGATTATAAAAGAGGCTTTGGCTATCAAGGTGGAGCTGGAAGAGGTAATTGGGAAGATTCTGTATCTGAATTATCACATGGTGCAGCACTTAAAGACGCTATTCTTAAACCAGGCGGATGGACATTTGGTATGGGTGGTTTTGGAGAAGTACTGCCTTATCAAGACAATAGATTCACACTTGATTATGACAAGGTAGATAAGTGGGGATTACCAACAGTAACTTTCGATGCAGGATTTAAAGATAATGAATTGAACATGCGCAAAGACATGATGCAATCTGCAGTTGATATGTTGACCGCGGCCGGACTTCGTGATGTGGAGCCTTTTGATAAAGAAACCGCTCTTGGTTTAGGTATTCATGAAATGGGTACAGCGCGAATGGGTAGAAATAGAAAAACTTCGGTTTTAGATGGTAATAATGCTTTACACGATGTACCAAATGTATATGTGACCGATGGTTCTTTTATGACTTCGGCAAGTTGTGTTAACCCGTCTTTAACGTATATGGCATTTACTGCCAGAGCTGCAAATCATGCAGCCAATGAACTTAAAAAAGGAAATATATAATGGATAGAAGAAAAGCACTCAAAAACATGGGCTTGGCATTGGGGTATACCGTTGCCACACCAACATTGATTGGAATAGTTCAAAGTTGTAAAGAAGAAACAGCAATCAAATGGGTTCCTGAATTTCTATCCAGTAGTGAAAGTAACTTAGTTATACATTTAATTGATATTATTTTACCAAAGACAGATACTCCATCTGCTTCTGAGGTTCAGGTGCACCAATTTATTGATCGTTTTGCAAAACAAGTTATGCCAGCTGAACAACAAAATTTCTTAAAAATGGCTATGGGTCATTTTATGAATAAAGCAAAGAGCACTAGCGGAAAAGAAAATGCTGATGATATGACTGCTGAAGATTTAGAACCAGTCTTAGCTACTGCTTTAAAAGTTGTTTCTAAGGAACAGGAGGAAAGCCACGGCAAAGCTGTTCAGGCCTATAACGAAGCTACAGCTGCAGGAAATGAGGCCACTTTAGATGCTGATATAGCTAGTAGAGCTTTTGCCAATAATTTAAGAGGAATGACCATTTGGGGATATAAAACTTCTGAATATGTAGGCGAAGAAGTTTTAGCCTATTTACCAGTGCCAGGCAAATACGTTGCCTGCGGTGATACTGAAGAACTTAGTGGAGGCAAAGCTTGGTCTTTATAATTAAATAAACACTTTGAAAAGACGACAATTCATACAAAATACTGCATTAACAGGTGGTGCCTTGGCTACTGGGTTGTTTTCTTATTCAAAGAATTCATCTACTCAAAATCAAGCGCACTCCTTCAATTTAAAATACGCACCTCATTTAGGTATGTTTAAACATCATGCTGGCGAGAATAGTATAGACCAATTGAATTTCATGGCTGATGAAGGTTTCAAGGCTTTTGAGGACAATGAAATGCGAAACCGTCCAATTGAGGTTCAAAAAAATATGGCTGCTACCATGCAAAAGCGTGGTCTTGAAATGGGTGTTTTTGTTGCCCATGAAATATATTGGGGAAAACCCAATCTAGCCTCTGGTAATCTTGAAAAGCGAGCAGAATTCTTAGATTATATTACAAAGGCTGTAGGGGTTGCCAAACGTGTAAATGCTAAATGCATGACCGTTGTGCCTGGCCATCTTGATTTAAGACAGTCTATGGGCTATCAGACTGCGCATGTAATTGAATCTTTGAAACAAGCAGCTGCCATTCTTGAACCCAATGATTTAACAATGGTTTTAGAACCATTAAACTTTAGAAATCACCCGGGGCTTTTCTTAACTGGTTCTCCACAAGCTTATGAAATTTGTAAAGCAGTTGACTCGCCTTCATGTAAAATTCTATTTGATATTTATCATCAGCAAATACAAGAAGGAAACCTGATTCAGAATATGACGGCCGCTTGGGATGAAATCGCATATATTCAAATAGGCGATAACCCAGGTAGAAAAGAACCAACTACAGGAGAAATTAACTATAAAAATGTATTTAAATTTATACATGAGAAGGGCTTTAATGGCATTTTAGGTATGGAACATGGAAATTCAAAACCTAATAAAGAAGGTGAACGCGCCGTCATTAATGCCTATAAAGAAGTAGATTCTTTCTTTTAGTTTTCTAATTCAGACATTTTTAGCACCAGTAATTTACTATTTACTTGATTTTTACAAGTTAAAGCACCAAAAAAGTGCAATTCATCGATGATTTTTTATAAGAAAATACAGTTCATCGAATTTATTAGCTCTTTTCGATATACTACACAATACCCATGTAAGATATAGTCAAAAGAGTTCGTTGTAACTATATGACGCCTTACATATATACCATATTAGCCTACGTTCTACTTATGCTGACCGCTAAAGTTGTATTTAGATATCACGAATTCAAAAAAGCTGGCAAATCATTATTTCCTCAAAAGGAATTTAATTGGTCTAGCGTAAAAGAAGGAGTTTTAAGCTATTTATTTTAGAGACACTACATCTTTAGTAAGCCAGCTTAAAAAGTGAAAAAATCAATAAAAGTTACGTTTTAGCGGATTATTATTGCACTTTATCGATATTTCTTTCGTATTTTTATAATAGAAGGAAACTATTTCCGTTTTATAAACGTAAATATTAAAAGACTGAGATATGGAAAAGTATCTAATTATATTATTACTCTACATTGTAGCTTACGTTTTTTCTCTTGTAGTTAAGCCGTTTAGCGAGAAGTAATTTTTTGCACTTGTTCAAAGTAATTTTAAATGCTTGTTTTAAATCATTTAAAATCAAAAAACCCTGATAATTAGTTATCAGGGTTTTTTGGTTATTAAGGTAAGCGTTCTTTTTAAGAGCCACACATCAAACAATCATCATCAGCTTGACCTTCTTTTGCTCTCGCAATCATTTCTTTCATCTCTTGCGGTGTCATCGGCTGAACATCTGTTTCTGTTTGAGCAGCAACAGGTGTTGTTTCAACTTTAATATTCGCGGCAGCCTCTGCCGTCTTTTTAGGTGTTGCAGCTATTACTTCAGCTTCAGCAGCAACACTCACAGGCACCTCTTTCTTTTTAGTGTTGTCAAGGGTAAACTTAATCGCATCAACAGCTGCTTTAGTTCTTAAGTAATACATACCCGTTTTCAAACCACTTTTCCAAGCATAAAAATGCATTGATGTTAATTTTGAGTAATTAGCATTTTCCATGAAAAGATTTAATGACTGACTTTGGTCAATAAAATATCCTCTTTGACGACTCATGTCAATGATGTCTTTCATGCTTAATTCCCAAACAGTCTTATAGAGTTCTTTAATATCATCAGGAATAATATCAATATGTTGAATTGATCCGTTAGCGCGCATCAATTCTTGTTTTAAACTCTCATTCCAAAGACCAAGTTGTACTAGGTCTTCTAAAAGATGTTTATTTACTACAATAAACTCTCCTGAAAGTACGCGACGCGTATAAATATTAGAAGTATACGGTTCAAAACACTCATTATTTCCTAATATTTGAGAGGTAGAAGCTGTTGGCATAGGTGCAACCAATAAAGAATTTCTAACCCCGTTCTTTTTTACTTCTTTACGAAGTTTACCCCAATCCCATCGGCCAGATAATTCGTCATCCTTAATGTTCCAAAGATTATGTTGAAACTCACCTTTTGAAATAGGTGACCCTTCATAAGAAGAGTATGCACCTTCTTCTTTAGCTGCTTCCATTGACGCGGTAACTGCTGCAAAATAAAGTGTTTCAAAAATCTCTTGGTTCAATTTTTTTGCTTCGTCACTTGTAAAAGGCAAACGCAACATGATAAAAGCATCAGCCAAACCTTGCACCCCTAAACCAATTGGTCTGTGTCGCATGTTTGAGTTTTTAGCTTCTATTACCGGATAGTAATTTCTATCAATTACTTTATTTAAGTTTTTGGTAACGCGTTTTGTTACTTTAAACAATTCTTTATGGTCAAATTCGCCGTTCTTTATGAACATTGGCAACGCAATTGATGCTAAGTTACACACCGCTATTTCATCAGGCGAGGTGTACTCCATAATTTCGGTACATAAATTTGAAGAACGAATGGTTCCTAAATTTTTCTGATTACTCTTACGGTTCGCTGCATCTTTATACAACATGTATGGCGTACCTGTTTCAATCTGAGATTCTAATATTTTCTCCCATAATTCACGGGCCTTTACTGTTTTTCTGCCTTTTCCTTCATTTTCATATTTCAAATAAAGCTTTTCGAATTCTTCACTGTGATTTGTGAAAAGTCCGGGGCATTCATTTGGGCACATAAGCGTCCATTCTGCATTCGCCTCAACACGCTTCATAAACAAATCAGAAATCCACATGGCATAAAACAAATCACGTGCACGCATTTCTTCTTTACCATGATTCTTTTTTAAGTCTAAGAATTGGTAAATATCTGCATGCCAGGGTTCCATATAAATAGCAAAACTACCTTTACGTTTTCCGCCACCTTGATCTACATAACGTGCCGTATCATTGAAAACTCTAAGCATGGGTACTATACCATTTGAGGTTCCGTTAGTACCAGCAATATATGACCCTGTAGCACGTATATTATGTATAGATAGCCCAATACCACCAGCTGACTGCGAAATTTTGGCAGTGCTTTTTAAGGTGTCATAAATACCGTCAATACTATCATCTTTCATGGCTATTAAAAAGCATGATGACATTTGAGGTTTTGGCGTACCTGAGTTGAAAAGCGTTGGTGTTGCGTGTGTAAAATATTTTTTAGACATCAACTCATAGGTTTCAATGGCTGCATCTAAATCATCTAAATGAATACCTATTGAAACACGCATCAACATATGCTGTGGACGTTCAGCAATTTGCCCATTTATTTTTAACAAATAAGAACGTTCTAAAGTTTTAAAACCGAAATAGTCGTAGCCAAAATCGCGGTTGTATATAATAGTTGAATCTAATAGATCAGCATTATCTTGAATTACTTTGAAAACTTCATCTGAAAGTAAGGGCGCTTTTTTACCTGTTCTTGGATTAACATACAGGTATAAATCCTCCATAGTTTCTGAAAACGACTTCTTTGTATTTTTGTGCAAGTTTGAAACGGAAATTCTTGCAGCCAACTTAGCGTAATCAGGATGCGATGTTGTCATCGTAGCTGCAATTTCAGCAGCAAGGTTATCTAATTCTGAAGTGGTTACCCCGTCATACAAGCCTTCAATAACTCGCATAGCAACTTTTAATGGATCTACTAGGCTATTAAGGCCATAGCATAATTTTCGAACTCGAGCTGTAATCTTGTCGAACATGATTAGCTCTTTTCTTCCGTCTCTTTTTACTACATACATTGGCTACAGTTGTTTTTAGTGGTACGTTGATTAGGTCAAGTAAAATACTTAACTATTAAATTTTAAATACTAAAACCTTAGTAGGTGAAGGTTTGAAAGCAATTGGGTTCTAGAAATCAGCGTCGAAGCTAATTTTCTGAGCGTCTTCATCTTTATTCATTACCCCTGCTTTTTGGTATTCAGCAACTCTTTTTTCAAAGAAATTGGTTTTACCCTGAAGGGATATCATATCCATAAATTCAAATGGATTGGTGGCGTTATAAACTTTATCACATTCTAATTCTACCAACAGTCTGTCAGTAACAAACTCTAAATACTGGGTCATTAGTTTCGAATTCATACCAATCAAACTTACCGGAAGTGATTCAGTAATAAATTCGCGTTCAATATCAAGAGCATTTGTCAAAATTTCAGTAATACGCTCTTTGGGTACTTTGTTTATTAAATGTTTGTTATGCAAATGAACTGCATAGTCGCAGTGCATACCTTCATCTCTTGAAATTAATTCATTTGAGAATGTAAGGCCAGGCATTAAACCTCTTTTCTTCAACCAGAAAATAGAACAGAAGGCACCAGAGAAGAAAATACCTTCTACTGCTGCAAAGGCAATAAGACGCTCAGCAAAACTTGGAGAGTCAATCCAATTTAGTGCCCAATCAGCTTTTTTCTTGATTGCTGGGAAATTTTCTAAGGCTTTAAATAAAATATTTTTCTCTTTTTCATCTTTCACATAGGTGTCTATCAAAAGAGAATAGGTTTCAGAATGAATGTTTTCCATCATGATTTGAAAACCATAGAAAAATTTAGCTTCGGCATATTGTACCTCACTAACAAAATTTTCTGCTAAATTCTCATTTACAATACCGTCAGAAGCTGCAAAGAATGCAAGAATGTGCTTAACAAAAAAGCGCTCATCTTCATTCAACTTATTATTCCAATCGTTTAAATCTTCACTAAGGTCAATTTCTTCAGCAGTCCAAAAACAAGCCTCACATTTTTTATACCAATCCCATAAATCATCATGCTTGATTGGAAAAATCACAAAACGATTTTCATTCTCTGCTAAAATGGGCTCGATGGCTGTTGACATAAGATTGTACGATTTATACTGTTAAAAAAATATTCGAGTTTTACTTGACGCCTCGGACAAACAAAGATGTGAAAACATGATCGATCTAGAAAGGCTGTTTGATGATTATCACCACAAAGTTTTTAACACGATCTGTTGAAATGTAGGTTCACAAGGTGGATTCATTACGCTTGAGCGAATAAAGAATTTTTTATAAAAATTTCATTGAAGTTCAACAAAAAAAATAAACCAAAAAGTATGTTTTAAAATATACTTTTTGGTTTGATATTTTATGCTATAAATTGGTTTACTAAAAATAATGATTAATTAGATTTTAATTGAAGATCTCAATTGTAATATGACACCGCCAAACCGTACAATCTTTCTGATACATCTTATAAAGATTATAGTTGTAATGCTTACTAGGTAGTTCCCCCGAAACCTAATTTAAGCAACAACAAGAGCAAAAATTGCTTTTATTGCCTTTTAACAACTATTCATCAGAAAGGTATCAAATTTATATAAGAGTTACCTAAGATTGTACCTAATGGAATGGCAGTTTCATATTATTCTATATAATTAAATCTCTTACATTGAACTTCTTCAAATTAAAAATAAAATTTATTAAAAAAATCTAAAAAAGATACCTAAAAATTGTTAAAAAAACAAAGGCAATCTTACAGATTTTTTAATTTTGTCATGAAAACACAGGGGAGAATTTAACTTTTCAAAACAATCTATGTAAGATTTTTAATTTTCTGTATACAGAAATTAAATAACGAATATCGTAATATTCTAGTAAATATATCATGAAAAGTTAGAGATAAATTAAAAATTTATCAAAAAACAATTTAAACTTGTATGACTAAGAAATTTAATTGGGTGTATTCAAAAAAAATAGTTTATTAGTAGCCTGAGTTTGCCAATGAATTAATAACCTTATTACATCATTTAAAATTAACGGCTGCTATTTCTAATTCTTGATACCATGCGGCACCAAACTTTCTTATGAGCGCTTCTTTTACAAATTTATAGACAGGAACCTTCAATTCTTCACCCAAAGCACAGGCAGGGTCACATATCTCCCATTTATGATAATTGACTGCGGTAAGCTCAGTATATTCTTTTACTCTAATAGGGTATAAATGACATGAAACGGGTTTTTTGAAGCTAGTTGCACCTTCATTATATGCCTTTTCAATTCCGCATTTCGCTTTTCCATCCTTAGAAAAAATAACATACGCACATTCGCTACCGTTGACCAAAGGTGTTTCCCACTCACCATCTTCACCTTTAACAAATGCACCTTGACTTTCAATGGCATCAATACCCTCTTGCCTTAAATAAGGCTTAACATCTTGATAGGTATTAACGAGCTCTTGAGTTTCTATTTCTTCTAAAGGTGCGCCCGCGTCGCCATCAATACAACAAGCACCTTTGCATGCTGTTAAATTACACACAAAATCATTTTCAATAATTTCTTCTGAAACAATGGTTTTTCCTATCTGAAACATCTCTCTTAATTGTATGATTCAAAGATACTTCAAACCTTTGAATTTAAACTTTTGGTTTGTTTCATATTATATTTCTACATCTTGAATTTCAACGTAACTTTGCAAAAAACTTAAAAT
Source organism: uncultured Flavobacteriaceae bacterium (assembly GCA_937929935.1). Lineage (GTDB taxonomy): Bacteria > Bacteroidota > Bacteroidia > Flavobacteriales > Flavobacteriaceae > Maribacter_C. Next base: position 72,620 of record CALFUL010000011.1, read on the forward strand.
TATGAATGTTGATTTCAATTTTGACTTAAGGCAAATACTTACATCAAGTATGATTCTTTTTGCCGTGATTGATATTGTAGGAAGCATACCCATAATAATTGGCCTAAGAAATAAAGTGGGTCATTTGCAATCTGGAAAAGCTTCGTTTGTAGCTGCTTGTATAATGATTGCCTTTTTATTTGTGGGTGAAGAAATTTTAAACCTCATTGGTATTGATGTAAATTCTTTTGCCGTTGCAGGTGCAATTGTCATTTTCTTTTTGGCCATTGAAATGATTTTAGGTATTACTCTTTATAAAGATGATCAACCAGAAAGTGCCTCAATTGTACCCATAGCTTTTCCGCTCATAGCTGGTGCAGGTACTATGACTTCACTTTTATCTTTAAGAGCAGAATACTATGTTGAAAATATAATTATCGCCATTATTGTAAATATTATTTTTGTTTATCTAGTTTTAAGATCATCAAAGCGAATAGAGAAAATACTAGGCAAAAACGGAATTAGTATTATTCGAAAGGTATTTGGCGTAATTCTTTTAGCAATTGCAGTAAAACTGTTTGCTACAAATATTAATGCCCTTTTAAGGGCGTAATTTATGTATAACCATGAATAAATATTTATTATTCTTTTTGTTAATTCTGGCAACTACTCTTATCGTGTATAACACTACAGCTGTAGATTTTCAAAACCCTTTTGAAGGTGAAAGCATCGTGGCACTTATTTGTATTGTTGCCTCTTTATGTGCTATAGTACTTTTGCTGGTTTTTTCGACTTCGAAGAAAATTCAAGATAAAATGAATCGAGGCAACTAATCAATTTCATGATTTATAGTTGGGTTTTCAATTTCTAGAATTTTATTGAGCATGGGGTCTGCTTTGCTCTTGATTTGCGCATGCGCATTCTCATCAAATAGCTGTTCAGCTAGGGCAGCTTTTAAATACAGTTTTATATCGTCTTCATATGCATAGAAATCAATTCTAAATTTTCTAAAAACCAAATAATCAATAAACTGCTCAAAAACTACATCATCAATTGTGAAATTTTCATTGAACTCTTGTTTCGAAAGGTCAGCATACCTTTTGCGATCTTTATCTAAGTGCTCAAAAATGAAAAAAGAAATATACCCACTGCTATCTAGAGTTTCTATAGCCTCTTCTTCATTTGAACCAATAGGAACAAAAATATCAGGTATAATACCGCCCCCCCCGTATACTATTTTGCCAGCCGGGGTTTTAAATTTTAAAGAATCTGCTACTTTAATACTATCAACTGACTGCAATTCGCCATTCAAGTACCTTTCTGTAAATTTTTGGTAATAATCTTTACTGCCCTTCTTATAATTTCTTTGAATACTCCGCCCTGTTGGGGTATAATATCTTGAGACGGTTAATCGAACTGCCGATCCATCTCCTAATTCCATTTCTCTTTGCACTAAACCTTTACCAAAAGAACGGCGCCCTACAATGGTGCCAATGTCATTATCTTGAAGCGCACCCGCTATAATTTCACTTGCTGAGGCTGATCGTTCATTTATGAGAACATATACCATTTTGTCTTCAAACTTTCCGCCGTCAGTTGCAAAGGTTTTTTTTATTTTCCCATTCTTATTTTTCGTGAAAAGAATCAACTTTCCGTCTATTAAAAATTCATCAGCAATTTGCTCAGCAACGCCTAGATATCCGCCGGGGTTATCTCTTAAATCTAAAATCAATTTTTTAGCCCCGTCTTTTTGTAATTGGGTTAAGACAGATTTGAATTCTTTATAAGTAGATTCTGCAAAACGATTAATCTTCATATAGGCCAATTCATTGGTCAACATAAAACTTGACTGAACGCTTTTAATAGGAATTATATCGCGAACTACAGAAACATCAAAAATTCGATTTTCTGATTTTCTGTAAACCTTTAGTTTGACCTTGGTGCCTTTGGTTCCTTTTAGTTTTTGAACAATATTATCATTGATGGCTTTTTCACCATAAAGCGTATCACTATCAGCCATTAAAATACGGTCTCCGGGTAGTATTCCTTTTTTAAAACTTGGCCCATTGGCAATAGTTTGAATGATGGTAATGGTGTCATTATAGGGTCGAAATTGAATGCCAACCCCTACAAAATCGCCTTTCATATTTTCAGCAACCTCAGACATTTCGTCTTTTGGGATGTACACCGAATGCGGGTCTAACTTTTCTAAAATATCATTTACCGTAACGTCAACAATACTATCCGTATTAATTTCATCAACATATTCATAATCAATGTAATCAATCAAACGGTTAAGTTTATCCTTTTTAGAATTGGTGGTAAATAATTTTTCTGGGGTGTCATTAAAATTCAATTTTCCGCCCACAAATACACCAATTGCAATAGCAGCAGCAAGTAGGGTAGGCCATAAAAATTTGAATTTCTTAGACATTATTTATTGATAAGAATTAAGATTCTATATGAGGTAAATGTTCGAGTTCAATACCTGCTTTTTCTAAAAATTTTAAACCTGAATCATCTTTGTAAGCATTTTGAAATACGACTCTTTTGATGCCTGATTGATGAATTAACTTACTGCATTCACGACAAGGTGAAAGTGTTATGTATAAGGTTGCCCCTTGACAACTCTGTGTTGATGCCGCTACTTTAGAAATAGCATTAGCTTCAGCATGTAAAACATACCATTTGGTGTACCCATCTTCATCTTCACAAAAATTTTCAAATCCAGTAGGTGTACCGTTGTACCCATCTGAGATAATCATTCTATCTCTCACAATGATGGCACCCACCTGCTTACGTTCACAATAAGACAACTTGCCCCATTCTAAGGCCATTCTTAGATACGCCTTATCATATTTTGTTTGCTTTGTTTTTTTCATCTGCTTTCATGATGCTCAAAAGCTAAGATACCGCTTTGAAAAATTCATGCCACACCAATAAAGTTAAATTTAACAGTGTCTTTACCAAGCAAACGTGTCAATTAACATGGGTATTGTAATGAGCATGATTAAAATAGACCCTACTAACAGGTATGACGCGTGCTTGATTTTGAATTGTACTTGAAGAAGATAGGCGAGGCACAAACTAATAATAACAATTAACACTTGCGAAATTTCTATACCCGCGGCAAAACCAAAAAGTGAACTGATTTTATTTTCTTGACCTGTCATCATCATTTTGAAATAATTACTGAACCCAAACCCGTGAATAAGTCCAAAAAAGCTAGTGGCAAAAACATGTAAAGCAATACTCTTATGTTGTATTGCAGCCTTTGAATAATTAATATTAAACAAGGCGGTTAACAAAATGGTTAAAGGAATTAAGAATTCAATTAGGCTGACATCCATCACCAAAATATTGAAAGCAGACAGATATAGTGAAAAGCAATGTGCGATGGTAAAAATGGTGGCTAACAGTACCACTTTTTTCCAACTTTTAAAGGTAAAAGGAAGTGCTAATGCCAACAAAAACATAATGTGATCGTATGCATTAACATCAAGCACATGTTGCAATCCAATTTTTAAATAAAACAGAAATTCACTCATAACTATGACAACCCTCTTTCTTTTTGAATAGTTTCATACGCCTTTTGAACCTTTTTAAACTTTTCTTCTGCGCCTTTTTTAATGGCTTCATTTTCAGTGTTTACACGGTCAGGGTGGTATTTTTTTGCCATGGTACGATATGCTTTTTTCACTTCATTATCAGTAGCTGTTTTTTGAATTTCTAAAATTTTGTACGCGTTATCGGCTGATTTAATGAACATCGCTTTTATGCTTTCAAAATCAGCGCCAGTTACTCTCAAATAACGTGCTATTTCTTGTATCTTAATGATTTCAGAGTTTCTAACTACGCCATCAGCTTGGGCAATACCAAAAAGAAAATGTAGTAGCTGAAGGCGAACTTCATATCGTGTTCTTTGGTTCAAGTACGTGCAAATATGCTGTGCTGAAATTTCTCTTTTTTTGTTGATATCATTGAAGGTGCGAAATATAGCATTTGCTTTTTCTTTGCCATAGGTGCTCACAAAATATTGTCGAACATAATCCATTTCTGATTGACTCACGTGACCATCAGCCTTAATAACTATTGAGCACAGCGATAATAAATTCAACTCAAAATCTGCCGGAGAAACACTTTGACGGGTCATGTCTTGAAAGACACTTTGCCCATTTCTGCCGCTACCCATTTGACCATCTAGCAAGGTGCCCACCAAATAGCCAACAATGGCACCAGGAAACCTAAAAATAAAATACCCAAAAAAAGCTGCAATCCATTTGAACATATAAAATGGTTTTTATCAAATATAAGTCCCAACTTTAAGTCGTACAAGAAAGAACTTAGATCATCTAAAGGAAATGTTATTTTTAGCATCTCAATCAACAAATTAAGTATCTTTGATACTGATTTAATTATAAAATATAAGACTATGTACCCTGCGGAATTAGTAAAACCAATGAGAGAAGATTTAAGTTCAGCCGGTTTTGAAGAATTATTTACTGCTGAAGCTGTTGAAAAAGCAATTAATCAAGACGGTACAACACTTGTGGTTGTAAATTCTGTTTGTGGTTGTGCTGCAGCAAATGCAAGACCCGCTGCAAAAATGAGCTTGCAAAATGAAAAGAGTCCTACACATGCAGTAACTGTTTTTGCAGGTGTTGACACTGAGGCGGTTAACGCTGCGCGTAATATGATGATTCCATTTCCACCGTCTTCGCCATGTATGGCTTTATTTAGAAATGGTGAATTGGTTCACATGATTGAACGCCATCATATTGAAGGTAGGCCCGCTGAAATGATTGCAGAGAATTTAACAGAAGCATACAATGAATTTTGTTAATTGTTTTCTTAAAGTAAACTACCTTCAGGAAAGCCCATTAGGAATTAAAAAGAAATTCAACATTAATTTCGGCGCTAGCTTTGGAGCATTAAAATCTCGAGTATCGAGTAAATAATATTGTTAAAACCGCATCTTAAGATGCGGTTTTTTACTTTTGTGACATGCAAAAAATACTCGCATACCCTTTAAGTATTCTTTACCTGATATTTTTCGGGTTAACCTTAGCTGTTTTTCATCCAATACAAATCATTTGTTATAATTTATTTGGCTATGCAGCGCATGGTAAAAGTGTTGCACTCTTAAACCTTTGTTTAATGCGTTGCACGCATTTTTTAGGAACTACCTACAATTTCAAATTTGAAGAAAAACTTCCTTTAAATCGCCCTTTAATTATTGTGCCTAATCATCAAAGCATGCATGATATACCGCCAATTATATGGTTTATGCGTAAGTATCACCCTAAATTTGTGAGCAAAAAAGAACTAGGGCACGGGTTTCCAAGTGTGTCATATAATTTAAGGGTTGGTGGATCTGTTTTAATTGATCGCAATGATAAAAAACAAGCGTTGAGTGAAGTCATTAAATTGGCACAATATATTGAAAAACACAAGCGCAGTGCAGTCATTTTTCCGGAAGGAACTCGAAGCCGAGATGGCAAACTAAAACCATTTAAAACAACGGGCTTAAAACTACTACTAAAAAATGCTCCTTCAGCCCTCGTGGTTCCGGTAAGCATTAACAATTCATGGAAAATGCTGAAATACGGAAAATTTCCTAACGGCCTAGGCAATCATATTACCTTTACTGTGCATCCTGCTATAGAAATTACAGACAATTTAGAAGCGGTTGTAGCACAAATTGAAAATAAGGTTAAAAGCGGCCTAACTTCTTCAAAATGACAAATGAGAACATTATAATCGCCACTATTGCCTTTGTAAAAGAGACCTTAAAAGATGCCGAAGGCGGGCATGATTGGTTTCATATTGAACGTGTTTATAAAAATACGCTCCTGATAGCTAAAGAAGAACACGTAAATGACTTGGTAGTTAAACTAGCGGCTTTACTTCACGATATTGCTGATGCAAAATTTCACAATGGCGATGAAACCATTGGGCCCCGTGTAGCTAGAACCTTTTTAAATTCAGTAGGTGTAAAAGATGCCATTTGTCATCATGTTATCAAGATTATTGAAAACATTTCTTATAAATCGAGCCTCGAAAAAAAAGAGAATCGGTTTACTTCAAAAGAACTTGAGGTAGTTCAAGATGCTGATCGGTTAGATGCCATTGGTGCCATTGGCATAGCAAGAGCTTTTAATTATGGTGGATTTAAAAATAGGGCACTTTACAATCCTGAGATTCTGCCTAACTTAAATATGACCAAAGAAGAATATAAAAAGTCAAAATCACCTACCATCAATCATTTTTATGAAAAACTATTACTTCTCAAAAACAAAATGAATACTGCTACTGGCACAAGATTAGCTGTTCAAAGACATCAATTCATGCTTAATTATCTCGAACAATTCTTACAAGAGTGCGAAGGAAAATGTTAATTGTTTTCGACAAAATGTTGAAAAGTTTAACAAGTAAGATATAGTGTTTGCATTTTTTCAGCGTTATTAAAGGGTAGTCCCATTTCTTTAATTTCAAATACACCTATCTATGTTTCCCCTATTAAATCGTTTAATAGCGTTCATTTCTATGTTCAGCTTTTTTATTTTCTTTTTGTTTTCATGCTCTGCAGATGCAGAACAAACTATTGTTGATGAAGAAATAGCTGAAACGGAGGTTCTCGAAGAAATTAATGAATCGGAGACGCTAACTGATGAAAATGCTACTTCAACAGCTGAAGTACCTGAAGAATCAGAAGTTAAAGCAGAAGAAGAATCAGAAACAGATGAATCAACATCGACTACTTCAAAAACTCAATTGTCAATTGTTGGACAACAATTTTACATTAACGGTAAATTGACTTATGAAGGCCGTTTTTGGCATGGCAGAAAAATTGAAGGATTGCTCATGAATTCTAGAATGGTACAAGGTATTTTTGACGATACAAACAGTGCCACCCGACAACAATTTGCATATCCAGATACCAACACATGGGATGCAGATCGAAATACTGATGAATTTATTGCCCAAATGGCAGAATGGAAAAGTAAAGGTTTATTATCCTTTACACTTAATTTACAAGGTGGTAGCCCTACAGGGTACGGTAATAAACAAGCTTGGGTTAATTCAGCATTTGACGCTTACGGAAATATCAAGTCTAGTTACAGAAAACGTTTAGAGCGTATTTTAGATGAGGCTGACAAGTTACAAATGGTTGTCATTTTAGGATATTTTTATTTTGGCCAAGATCAAGAGCTAAGTAGTGAACAGTCAGTGATCAATGCCGTTGATAACATTACCTATTGGATACTTGAAAAAAGGTATGAAAATATATTAGTTGAAATAAACAATGAATGTAATCTAGAGTTTTACGATCATGCTATTCTTGGTGAACATCGTATACACGAATTAATTCAACGCGTGAAAAACATTCAAAGAGATGGTAAACGTCTCTTAGTAAGTACAAGCTACTCTGGCGGTTCTACGCCGTCAAAACAAGTTATTCAAAATTCAGATTACATTCTTTTGCATGGCAACGGAGTAAATGAACCAAGTAGAATGCGTGACATAATTACCCGAACCAGAAATGTCGCGGGTGGTGAGAATAAACCAATCATCATCAATGAAGATGACCACTATGATTTTGATCAAGCTGACTACAATTTTTTGGCTGCCGTTGATGGTTACGTTTCTTGGGGCTTCTTTGATTATCGCAAACAAAGTGAAACTTTTGAACAAGGCTTTCAATCAGTACCTGTTGATTGGGGAATTAATTCAGATAGAAAAAGAGACTTTTTTGACAAACTTCAAGAAATAACGGGATATTAATTCAGCTATTTCGTTTGTAAAGCTTCTATATACTCAAACATTTTTTCTGTATCTTCAAAGCATTAAAAAGCTTTATAAATGCAAAGAAGAAAATTCATTAAGAAATCAGCTGCGGCGTCAGCAGCGTTTTCAATTGTACCTAGTTTTGTTTTAGGAAAAAATCATGTGCCGCCAAGCGACACCGTATATATGGCAGGCTTTGGTGCTGGCGGACAAGGCGCCGGAGATATTCAAGCCCTTTACGATACCGGAAAAGTAAAGTTTGTTGCCCTATGCGACGTTGATGATCGAAGAGCATCTGGCACCTATGCAAAGTTTCCGAAAGCTCAAAAATTTAAAGATTTTAGAAAATTATATGACAAGCATGTCAAAGATATTGATGCCATTGTTGTGGCCACACCCGATCATATGCATGCCTCAATCGCATTACCTTTTATTCGAGCGAAAAAACATGCTTATGTTGAAAAACCTTTGACACATAATATTCATGAAGCACGCCTAATGACTCAAGTTGCCGCAGAAAATGGTATCGTGAGTCAAATGGGTAACCAAGGTGCTTCAGCAGATGGCAGTAGAGAGGCTAGAGAACTTATTGAATCAGGAATCATTGGTAAGGTCTATAAAGTTGATTGTTGGACCAACAGACCTGTTTGGCCACAAGGCATTCCTGTGCCTACAGAAAAACAAGCTGTACCTGAAGGATTGGATTGGGATTTATGGTTGGGCGCGGCTGCCAATAGAGATTACAATGCTGCCTATTTACCATTCAAATGGCGCGGCTGGTGGGATTTTGGAACAGGGGCTTTAGGTGATATGGGATGCCATATTATGGAAACACCTTTTAGTGTTCTTGATCTTGGGTACCCAACTGAAGCAGAAGCAAGCTGTACCACTAATTGGGTAGGTGATTTTGTTGAAGCTGATTATAATCAATCATGCCCTTCTTCTTCATTAGTACGTTTAAAATTCAAAACAGAAAAGCACGGCGATATTGCATTGAATTGGTATGATGGCGGAATTATGCCTGATTTACCAGATGAATTAAAAGACGGTGAAACAATGGGCGCTGGTGGCGGAGGCTCTATCTTTTATGGTTCAAGAGGTATCTTAATATGTGATGTCTATTCAAGAAATGCACGTATTGTGCCTTCAAATACTATGAAAATGATTACCCCTCCTACGCCCTATTTAGAGCGTATACCGGGCGACACTTCTGGTCATAAAGCCAATTTTGTAAATGCTTGTTTAAATGGCACAAAGGCATCTTCAGACTTTAGTAAATCAGGCCCGCTAACTGAAGCTGTTTTAATGGGCAACCTTGCCATAAGAGCATTTCAAATGAAAGAATTCAAACCAGGTAAAAAAGCTGGAGATTGGGATCCTTTTCAGTACCCAGGGCGTCGCAAATTAATGTGGGATGGGGCGAATATGAAAGTAACCAATTGGGATCAAGCCAATGAATGGGTTAAAGGTTCTTACCGTAAAGGTTGGGAATTAAGCTAACTATTTTATTTTGAATCCTTTGTTTCAAGGGGGCTAAAAGCTACATTAATTAATTGCTTTTTGTTCCCTCTTTTAGCATAGAATAACAATTGATTCTTATTTTTATCAATCACGGGTCTTGAAACCATAACAGGCAAACGCACTTCTTTGTCATCAATTAGCTTTTTATAAGAAAGGTCGCCATTGCTGTTGGCCTTAATTACAAAAACATTAGGGTTTCTACTAAACCCTTGTTTAAAAAGAATACGCTCTTTACCTATTTTTTGCGGATTCTCTCCTGAATTGATAAAAAAGTACATGTCATTTTCATGACCAAAAGCTGTATATGAAGCATAAGCTTCATCGCCTTGAGTAACCTCTGCTTTATTAATATTTCTTGCCCAAACTAAGACACCGCTAGCATTCATTCTAGCACATACAATATCATTATAGTGATAACGCTGAATCTTTTTAGTAGCACCATCTCCGATATCTTCTCCGGTTGTCACAAAATACTCTTCTGCGCTAAAGATGATATCTTTATTGGGTGTGATATGAATATCTTTAAAAATTAGATTTTTAATTTTAGCATCAACCTCACGTCCAAATTTATCTTGCATAAATTGTGTTGAAAATTCATTGTACTTTTTTGATAAAATGCTCAAGCTATTAGAGTTCATCTTGAAATACGCCAAGCCATTGTAACGATTATCTTTTCTATCTGAATAAAAGCCAACAGCCACTATATCATTATCAATGAGAATAGGCTTTAAAGATTCAGGATACCTGCCTTCATCAGCAAATTTTTGGGTTGCAACACCACTACCATCAATCTTAACTAATTCATATTGAAACTTTCTTTCTTTAACTGTAATACGCTTTTTCTTAAAAAAAGCTTTTCCCATTAAATAAACGGTATTCAAATCTTTTGATGTAGCAATATTTTCAAAAGCGTAATTTTTTTCAGTAATATGACTGCTAAAGTCATATTTGAAGCGTTGATTTAAACTCGTATCATAAAGAAAAACCTTATATTTTTCTTCTTTTCTTTCGCGATGGTGCACTGTAATTGCAAAAGCAGTTTTTTCATCATTAAAATGAACGGCAGTTGTAAAACCATTCTTGAAATTTCGTTCATACTTGCTAAAAGCTAAAGGGTTGTCAACCATTTTTGAAGGAATTGAAAGAATGACCTTTTGAGAAAAATTAAATTCAGCTATTGAACTTTGATGCGCTACATATTGATAGGTTTCTTTTTGAATGTCATAAACTAATTCTAGTAAATTTAATTGTCCGTTTTTTATAAAACCGCCAATCATATTTTCGCCAGCATACTTATAATTGAAATCTTTTTTAAGGCTCATATCCATATTATAAATTTCAATAAAATGCCCTTTTGGCCGCAATGGCATACCCCCGTAGTAGGTTCTCACAAGAACCGTTTCATTACTATCAGTTTGTTCAAGAGAAAGTACGGTTGAAAATTTATGCCTATCAGCATATTTTTCACCTAAAGAATAGTTTACAGGAATTTGCGCAAACGCAAAATATGAAGCAACAAGAAAAAGTGCTAATGTTAGTAGCTTAGAAGAATTCATAAGTAGGTTTTTTAGGAGATATGCTATTCGCCTGGAAATTCAGCCTTTCGCTTATTTAAAAAGGCGGTTGTTCCTTCAATAAAATCATCGGTTCCAAAACACGCACCGAAACTATTTATTTCAACAGCATATCCGTTACTATCATGTTTAAAACCAGCATTTACCGCTTTTATTGCATGCTTTATTGCCACAAGTGAATTATTCGATATACGACCCGCTATTTTTTCACAATAAGAAAGTAAATCTTCTAGTTCAACCACATGATTAACCAAGCCATATTGTGTTGCTTTTTCAGCATCAATCATACCTGCGGTCATAATCATTTCCATGGCGCGCCCTTTGCCTACTAATTGTGGTAAACGTTGCGTACCTCCGTAGCCTGGTATAACGCCCAGAGAAACTTCCGGAAGCCCCATTCTTGCATTACTACTCGCTACTCTAAAATGACACGCCATAGCGAGTTCTAAACCTCCACCTAAAGCAAAACCGTTGACTGCTGCAATTACGGGAGTACTCATATTCTCGATAAAATCAAATAATAATTTTTGTCCTTTGGCAGCCAATTGACCCCCTTCTGATTCACTAAAATTTGCAAACTCAGAGATGTCTGCTCCTGCAACAAAAGCCTTTTCGCCACTGCCTGTCAAAATAATGACCTTGATTTCTGAATCATCATTTAAATCACTAAACGCTTCATGAAGCTCTTGAATGGTGGCTTTGTTTAAAGCGTTTAATTTTTTAGGACGATTAATAGTAACTGTTGCTATTTGATTTTCTTCTTCAACTAATATGTTCTGGTAGCTCATGTTTTTTGATTTTTTATCTCTTGTGAGGTTTTACCCATTATTTAACTCCCCTTAGATGAGAAGTGATTGCCAAGAATATTCTTATTATTCAGGTTTCAGTTTGACATTGATAATATTTTTTTTACTGCTAATATGACCTGATTCATGAACTTCTAAATAACCTTTAAAATTCGCGATAACCTCTATGAAAGCTCCTTTCTCAAATGTAACCAAGTATTTTCCTTCGTTATCCGTTTTTACTCTTTTAATTTTTTTATCAGTATAACTTTGGTCTATACTATCTCCATAAATCCAACAAATAATTTCAATCTCAACGTCTTTTAATGGCTTCTTTGTTGATGAATCTAAAACCGAACCGCTGATAGTTATATTCTCAATATCATTTTGACAAGAACTAACTAAAACTGCGACTAAAATCAATATTATTCTTTTCATTACAGCATTTTTTTATTCCCTTGAACAAATATTTAGGTTTCGTTAAGCTTATTGCATTCTGAAATAGTCTAACAGTTAAAAACACACCCCGGCTGCGCCACCCCTCTCAAGAGGAGAAAACTTTAAATTGACCAAACTCCTTTACTTATAGGTACTACTTGACCCCCAACTTTCAAATCATATTGGGTATTGTATACCGACCCATCTAAATACAAAATAGATTTTCTGTTCATTTCATACCCTTGTTCTACTACAGCAGAAATTTTATCGTTTTCATACTTCAACAAATAGGCTAGTAAACATCCGTTAGCACTACCGGTTGCTGCGTCTTCCCAAATTGACCCATCTTCTAAAACAAACATTCTGGCATGAAAATTATTTTCTTGATCTACTGTTTCACGAGTTACGAAAAACAAGGAAGTTGACAAGCCCAATTCGCTATTCTCTTTATAAAGCTTCTGTTCTTTTAAAAATTGTTCAACTTTATCAGTATTCAATTTTACATTGGCTATACTTTTTAGGTCTTTTAGAAAAATAATCAAATACGGTAGGCCTGTATTTACCTGTTGAATAGGTTTTGAAAAATCAAACTCATCTAAAGAAATGTCTAAGGCCTCAGAAAGAACTTGTGCATCAAATATTTCTCCAAAATATGGTTGAGCTTGTTGCATGGTAAACCTACTAGCGTCTAAATTTTTTGGATTATTTATTTCAACTGGGATGTCGCCTTTTTTAAGTCTTAAAATAAGGTCACTATCAGGTTCTTTAAGCAGTTTTTTAGCCACAATATATGATGTGCCCAAGGTAGGATGCCCAGCAAAAGGCACTTCATACTCTGTTGTAAATATGCGCACGCTAAAACTACCGTCATCATTTTTTGCTGTGATAAATGAACTTTCAGCAAAATTAATCTCACGCGTAATTTGTAACATTTCTTGCCCTGAAAGCTGCTGCTTTAAATCAATAAAAACCGCTAATTGATTTCCGGCGTATTTTTCTTCTGCAAAAACGTCAACGATATAAAAATCAAGTTGCGACATAATACTAATTCACAGATTCATTTTCTTTGGGTAGTAGTACCGTAAAAACAGTACCCATATCTTTTTGTGAGTTAAATTCAATTGATCCTTTATAGGTTTCAACAATATTTTTAACCATTCCTAAGCCAAGCCCCATTCCGCTTGATTTTGTAGTAAATTTGGGTTCAAAAATCTTTTCTTTATAGGTGTCAGAAATACCAATGCCATTATCTGTAACGTTTATCTTCACATACTTACCTTCAGATGATACTGAAACTACAATGTTAGGAACAGCAACTTCAGGTACCGCTTGAATGGCGTTCTTAACTAAGTTAGTCACTACTCGAATTAATTGAGTGCGATCCAATTTGGCAATGATCGATTTTTCTTCAGCGACAAAATGAATGTACTTTTCAGTAAAAATATCGAGCGCCAACTTGACTATTTCAACTACGTTAAGCGTTTCATTTTGTTGTGCTGGCATTTCTGCAAAATTTGAGAATGCACTGGCAATATTACTCATTGTATCTATTTGCTGAATCAGCGTTTTAGAGTACTCGCTTATTTTGCTCTCAATATCAGGGTCATTCACATCAAATTTACGCTCGAAACTCTGCACGCTTAAACGCATAGGTGTCAACGGATTTTTAATTTCATGTGCCACTTGCTTCGCCATTTCACGCCAGGCTTGCTCACGTTCGCTTCGTGCCAATTTTCCTGCACTTTGCTCTAATTCATCAATCATCGCATTATATGAGTCTACCAACCTTCCTACTTCTAAACTTGGATTCTTGATGTGAATTTTTTCATTGCTTTTAGTCAAATCAGTCTTGCTCATCATCTCTGAAACCGTTTGCAATGATCGAGTTATATATTTTGAAATAAAATAGGCGAGCCCAATTGCCGTGAATAGCATTAATAGGTACACCCCTGCTAAACGAATCAAAAATTCACGAAGTTCTTTTTCATTAAAGGAGTTGTCTTCAAAGTACGGAAGATTTAATATTCCAATTGGTTTAAACTTACCATCATTGATATAGGTATAAGACGCTTTATACTTCTCACCCGCTGTTGAATTTTCTTCAACAAAGCGTCTCTCAGCACTAGCGCTTAACTTATTTAAAACCTCAGCATCTAAACAATTTGAAATTGAATCTTTTTCTAATTTAGGACGTGAACTTTTGATGAGTTCTCCTTGAAGATCATAAATATTGAAATTGACATTTTGAACATCAGCAATTTCAAATATTTCATTCATGAAAATTAATCCTAAATTTTCAGTGGTTTGCGGATATGTAGTTTCTTTAAGCGTGTAATCAACACTTTGTTTGATCTGTTCTTCTTTTCGCTCTAATCTATTTTCATGATAGTCTTGTGATTGTTCTCGATACTGATATATGGTAACACCAGCTATTAATACTGAGGCAATCAGCACTAATAAAATCATGTAGAAAAAAATTCGCGAACTAAGAGATGAAATTTTAAACAAGGGTCTATACTTTGTACTCAAAGATAACAATAATGGCTATGCGATAAATTTCAAGAAATGAAATTTAATAGTGCCATCTATACGTTTACTGTTGGTAGAAATAGTTGCAAATATCAGACCATTTATTTCTATTCAATTTTAAATTTTACGCTTCCGGATTCTTACTCCTTAAACGTTTATACAAACGTATGCCCAACATTAAGAGTATTCCTAGAAGAAAAATTCCGACTACGCCAAAAATCCAATTTATAGCACTTTTTAAAACCACTAAGAAGATTACAGCAAAAAGAATGATGGTGGCGCCTTCATTCCAGATGCGCATGTAGTTCGACGTATACTTTATTTCATCGCGCTGTAACTCTTTATAAATTATATGATTTCTAATGTGATAGATCCAAAGTAAAACAACAAAGCCTAGTTTTACCTGCATCCAAGGTTGATAAATTAGTCCGGAATTCAAATGCAATAGTACCAAAGCAAAAAGTGTACATAAAATCGCAGAAGGCCATGTTATGATATTCCATAACCGCTTGGTCATTAATTTCAACTGCTTACTTAGTATTTCTAGTTCAGGAGATGGTTTTTTAGAAGCTTCAATATGATAAATGAATAACCTTGGAATATAGAATAGGCCTGCAAACCAAGTTACCACAAAAATGAGGTGCAAGGCTTTTATGTAATAATAGTATTGCATGAGTGGCAAATTTAGGGCATTTCAGAGAAAGTACAATGTACATTGTATTCTATCAATAGTTGGTGGCTATAAACAGAGATTTTAGGCGAAAAATTTATTATGAGAAGGTATAAAGCAGTTAGTAATTTGCTATGTAATCAGGAAGTACCACATTTTTAATTTTAGCCTTGGCTTGCATGGTTGAAATCAGGGGGCCAAGACTATAGTAAAACGTTTTAGAAACTATTTTTCGAGGTACTTTGTATATTGCTTCATCTTTAATAAAATAATAATGTAAATGTGTTGTTTCAATTGGATATCTTGAAAAAGCCACATCTCTTTCAGTTGCGAAGTCTAAATATGCCGAAAAATCTTCGTTTTCTGCTATTACCAACATTAATTTTCTTTGATTCTCAGCATCAACTTTTGGCTTATAAATACGCTTATTTATTTCAATTAACATTATATGATAAAAATAAATTTTCCTTCCCTTTACCCTCCTTTTCAAATAACTTGAAAGGAAGATTAAAATTGGTTGTGTTAACATTATACCCCCTAATAAAACCCTCAAATACTTCACCACTAGCAACCGTAATTTTACAGGGTGTTCTATTTTTTTGGGCTTTTATTGAAGTTGTCATAAAAACCATCAAAACAAAAAAGGTGATATACTTTTTCAATCTAAAACTATTCTGACTTAACCAATTCTGTAATCAGAAGATTACGCCAATTGACTTTAATACCTCCGCCATCATGTATTTGAAGCGCTATACCCCCTTCACCTTGCCCAATTTTGGCATCAGTGAGGGTAATCATTTCATTACCATTTAACCATGACGTTATGGTATCCCCATTGACTCGAATTTTCATGGTGTTCCATTCGCCCATTTTCAAAGCTTTATCTTTTTCAGGATCTGGTTTGATGAGCCAACCACGGCCATAAGATTCATATACGCCACCTGTATCATTACCCGGAGGTGCTACCTCAACTTGCCAACCACTTACTTTAGTGCCTTCAACTGTTGAACGAATAAAAATTCCGCTATTTCCGTTTGCTTCTTGTTTAAAGTCTACTAATAATTCAAAGTTTTTGTAGTGCTTATTTGTTCCTAAATATCCGTATGCCTTATCGGGCCCACTTTCGCAAACTAAGATTCCGTCTTCTACATACCATTTTTCAGTTCCGTAGATAGTCCATCCATCTAAATTCTCTCCATTAAAAAGTGATTGCTGCTTTACTGTTTCAGTATTAGTTTGAGACGTTGTTTTACAAGAAACAAGAAAGAGGGTTAGTACTGCACTAATTACATATTTTTTCATTGTTGTAGTTTTTAAAGTAACACCCGTTCAGGGTAAAAATTTCTATAATCTCTTTAAGTAGAGGTTTACCTATTCTTTTAATTAAACCATTGCCCGTAAGGAATTCGGCTAAGAATCAAAAGCAAACCTAGGCCATAAAAAATGGCAATACTTTTAAATTTCTTTTTACCCTCAATAAATTTTTTGTGACGTGACCAGCCAATGGTTATTAAAACAATGGCTATAATATTTGTAAAAGGATGTTCAACTGCCAGCAAACGAGATGCAGCATTTAACCCACCCATGCCTAATTCTTGTATGGCATTTAATCCGCTTGGTGAAACAAAAAATAACACTAACCCAACAAGCAACATGATGTGAGAAAGAATAAGCGCAAATAAGCTCAGTCTAAAATCTTTTTCAGGGGTAAACATTTTATTGCTAAATAAACCTCTTAAAGCATTGATAACGGCTAAAATGAGAATGGCTAAAGCAACGTACGCAATATATGAGTGAATGGTTTGAATAGTTTGGTACATGATATCTTTTATTTAGAAATTAAATGTAGTGAATTTTGAGAATAAAAAAACCCTGCCGATTGGCAGGGTTTTTTTATTTAGGTTATGCTTAGTTTATTAGAAACTATAACGTAGCCCTATTTGTGCTTGCCATCTTGATGATTGTAATCCAAAATCATCAAGTTCAACTAAATTTGGACTTCCATCTGCATTAACAACACCGTCATTAACACTAAAAACAGGAGTGTCACCATTAGATACCGTTTGTAACGGACTAACATTTCTTCTGATAAATTTTCTTTGACCCCATTCAGAGTTTAGAAGATTTGTGAAGTTGAATATATCAGCAGATAATTGAAATGTATGTTTTTTGTCACCTACGTTAAAAGAGAAGTCTTGTAATACTTTTAAATCTACAATATGACTCCAAGGCCCTCTAACTGCATTTCTTTCAGCGTAACCACCTCTATTTTCATCTAAATAGTCAGCACTATTAATGAACGTATCTAAACGCTGCCATTGCGCATCTTGCTCAGCTGCGTCGCCTGATAATTCAATTTCAGAAGCTGAAGCAGGAATGTAAATTAATGCATTGTCTCTAGAATCATCATTGAATAAATCTCTACCTTCTCTATATGTAAAACTATAAGGTCCGCTTTGTGAACCGTCATACGTTAAACCAAAAGTGGTGCTAATTTTTTCGTTCCATTTTAACTGATAAGAGAAGTTTCCGAAAATTCTATTACCCAATGCAAAATCAGAGCGAGAAAGAGGAATGTTTGAATTCTTACCGTTAACGGTCTGAATATTTCTCCATTGTGAACTGTTTTGAGAAGAGGTGCCATCAAAAACTTTGTTTGACTCACCAAAAGTATAAGATACTTGACCTGAAAAACCATTTGCATAAGGCTTCTTCAAACTAAATGTTACGTTAGTTGCATTACCTTCATTGGTATTTGAAGCTAAAATAATTCTACCGTAGGTATCATCAATTTCATCTCCTCTATCATAAAAAGGACGATTATCAGCACCTTGGTAGTTACCAATTGGGCCTTTAATGTTTAAATTTTCATAATAAATATCTGAGATTACATCAGTATACAAGAAATCTGCAGAAGCGATCAGATCCCACCAAGGTAGTTTTTGATCTATTGCAATATTATACTTTGTAACCTGTGGTAGTTTAAAATCTTCAGCTAGTAAATCAATATTACCACCAACACCTCCTGATCCAGGAGTAACATTTTCAAATTGGTTGTTCACGTCAGGCTCAAAAGCTTGACCTGCACCAGGGCCAAAAAATGTAGCGTCAAATGTAAATCCGCCCGTAACACCATTGTTATTATAACTTCCGCCTGGCCATACTAATGGCAATCTAGAAGTAAAAACTCCTACCCCACCACGAACTTGTGTTGTTCTATCACCTTTAACATCCCAGTTAAAACCAAGTCTAGGTGCAAAATGAGTAATACCCTTAATACCTTGACCTACTTGAGCGCCTTGTAAATCTTTACCTTCTGCTTCAAGCAAACCTATTGTACGTGTATTGAAATCATCATTTACAGACCCATCAGCCCAGTAAGGTATATCAACTCTAACTCCTAAGCTAGCTTTGAAATTATCGCTAACTTGAATATCATCTTGTACGTAAAAACCAGCTTGAAAAGTTTTAAAATCAGCAGAACCAGCTGACTCATCACCGTTAATACCGTTACCCACTAAAGAATATCCGTGTTGGTATACATCTGCAATTTGTCCGGTTAAGAATTGATTTAAACCAGATGATGTTAAATCTCCGTTACCATCAAATTGATCTTCAAACGTATAGTCTCCGAAGTTAAAAGCAAAGAATAAGTTTTTGACACTAGCAAATTCAAGGTTAGCTCCTATCGTTATCGCATGTTTACCAGAGTTAATTTCAAAATTATTAGTAATAGTTGTTAAGTCAGTATTCAACAGATTCGCTGTTGAAAATGGTTCAGAACCAAAAGATATAGTTCCGCCCCCATCTTGAATATCTACAGTAGGAAATTCTTGACCTGAAGGATCACGATCATCTCTAACAGCTGTGTAAGTAAAAATAAAATTGTTTGAAAATTTACTACCAAAATTAGAATTCAATTCTATCGCTGTTGAATTTGTGTTTGATATAAAAGCCTCAGAACCATTGATAAATCCAATATTTCTATTGCCTGAACTTCTTGCTTCTAAATTATCAGCTCCGACATACCCATGACGTAATGATAATTTATGATTGTCATTAATATTCCAATCTATTTTGGCTGTTATTTTATTACTCTCTAAAGTTCTGGTATTGTTATTAAAAATACCTGGATCATACCCGTAAGTTGATTGTAAAAAACTACTTAGGCTTGCTAAGTCAGCTTCTGAAGACCTACCTGTATAATTACTAAAATTAAAAGGTTGAGGCACTTCTTCATCTTGACGTTCATAGTTCAAAAAGAAAAAGAGTTTGTCTTTAACAATTGGCCCACCTATTCTTACACCGTATGTGGTTGCATTAAAATCAGCAACTTTAGCTCTTTCTTCTCCGTCACCTACTAAAGAAGGTGGTGTTTTACCAACCAAACTTTGATTTCTAGAAAAACCGTAAACAGAACCTTCAATTTCATTAGAACCTGAACGCGTTACTGCATTAATTGAACCCCCTGAGAAACCAGATTGGCGTACATCAAAAGGAGCAATGTTTATTTGAAAAGATGCAATTGCATCAACAGAAAAAGGATTCACACCTGTTTGACCACCATTGGTGCCAGAACCTGCCAAACCAAAAACATCATTATTAGCGGCGCCATCAATATAAATGGCATTATATCTATTGTTTTGACCTGCTAGTGAAATTGAAAAGCCATCATTACCCTCTGTAATTTGTGCTTGAGGTGTTATTCTAACAAAATCAGCAATTGACCTAGAAGCAGCAGGTAATGTAGCAATATCTCTTGCCGAAACATTGGTTTCAGTTCCTGTTTTATTGTTGCCAGCAGCCGTTACAACTACTTCATCTAGTGCTGTTGAAGATTCAGACATTTTTGAATTGATTCTTGCTCTTTGTCCTAAATCAAGATAAACACCTTCTCTCTTATCAGCATTAAAACCAACATAAGAAATGGTAATGGTATATGGACCACCAACTCGCAGACCAGATAGACGATAATACCCGTCAAAATCTGTTATTGCGCCGTAGGTTGTTCCTGATGGCGTGTGTAGCGCTACAATGTTAGCTCCTAGGAGAGGCTCTCCTACATTATCTGTTACCTGACCCCCGATTGAAGCTGAGGTTACCCCTTGTGAAAATGCAACGGCAGTCATTAGAAACACGACCATTGCGATGTAGATTTTTTTCATTTGTTTGAGTGTTATATTAGTTCTTATTTTAAATTTCAAAATATCATTAGACACCTAAATTACTTTCTGGTATTTAAAAAATTGAGAAGAACTAAATTAATAATTTGTTGTTATTTACAAATGAAAACCTAACAAAGTTATTAGAGGTTGTTAAGAAATGTGAAGCTCATGAATTAACTCTTGAAATATTTCAATAAATGCAAGGTTGAACCATCATGGTTACTCATTTCTGAACTATTGATGTCTTTCAAAGTAGTTCCTGCTAATTGTTTTCCTAATTCAACGCCCCATTGATCATAGCTAAAAATATTCCAGATTATCCCTTGAACAAAAATTTTGTGTTCATAGAGGGCAATTAATGACCCAAGAGATTGGGGTGTTAATGAATCAATCAAAATTGTATTGGTGGGCTTGTTGCCTTCAAATACCTTAAAAGGAAACAATTTTTGCGATTCTATTTCAGACATATTCTTAGCCGCTAACTCGGTCTTAACTTCTTTTTCTGTTTTGCCATTCATCAATGCTTCAGTTTGCGCAAAGAAATTAGCCATCAATTTGTTGTGATGATCACTATCGCCGTACAAAGAGTTTTTAAACCCGATGAAATCAGCCGGAATCAACTTAGTGCCTTGGTGAATTAATTGAAAAAAGGCGTGTTGAGAGTTAGTACCTGGTTCTCCCCAAATTATTGTGCCTGTTTGGTAGTCAACCTTATTTCCGTTTCGATCTACACTTTTGCCATTACTCTCCATAATACCCTGCTGTAAATAAGCAGAAAATCTTGATAAATATTGAGTGTAAGGTATAATGGCTTCGGTCTCAGCACCATGAAAGTTATTGTACCATATGCTCAACAAAGCTAATACTACCGGTATGTTATTGTCAAAATCAGTAGTTTTAAAATGCTCATCCATATCATTAGCGCCCTCAAGAAGCTTATCAAAGTTCTCATACCCTACGGCCAAAGCAATTGACAGACCTACGGCACTCCATAAAGAGAATCGACCTCCTACCCAATCCCACATCGGAAAAACATTTTCGCTCGCAATACCAAACTCTGCTATTTTCTCAGTGTTGGTTGAAACCGCAGCAAAATGTTTAGCAATGTCTTCTTGCTTTGCATCCTTTAAAAACCACTTTTTAATTGTGGTTGCATTGCTCAAGGTTTCTTGGGTTGTAAACGTTTTTGAAACCACTACAAATAAAGTAGTCTCACGGTTTAAATTTTTGAGTACCTCTTGTACATGATCCCCATCCACATTACTTACAAAATGTACATTTAAATGGTTCTTGTAAAACTTAAGCGCTTCCGTAACCATTGCCGGACCCAAATCTGAGCCGCCAATTCCTATATTCACAACATCTGTAAAGGGTTTATTGGTATGCCCTTTTTTATCGCCATAAATAACGGCTTCAGTAAATTTTCTAATATGATCCTTTACCTGATAAACCTCATCGACAATATTCTCGCCATCAACCAAAATTTTATCATTACGTTTTGCTCTAAGTGCAGTATGTAAAACCGCTCTGCCTTCAGTTTGATTAATAGTCTTGCCACCAAAATAATGTGAAATAGCATCCTTTAGTTTGACTTCATCAGCCAACTTTAATAGCAATTTTAAAGTCTCATCCGTAATTTGATTCTTTGAAAAATCAACTAAGAAATCATTCCATTTAATTGAAAAATCTTGAGCACGATTTTCATTTTTTTCGAATAATTGTTTTAGATGGATGCCATTGAATTCAGATAAATGTTCTGCCAACGCCATCCAAGCGCCAGTACTTTGCGGATTTATATTTGGTAATGCCATATTTAATTTTTAAGTAAATAACCTCGGAGCAAGCTTACAAGGCATTTAAAGGAACATTAATTTCGACGCAAGCATCGAAGCATTTAAATCTCGATTATCGAGTAAACGGAAGATTTTTATGCCAGACACAAAAATAATCAATAACAATTACATGAGTTGAAAAAAAAGATGCGCTACTTTTTAGTCATTCATGACTACTTCATCAGCCTTTTGCTCAGGCTCTTCTTCAATTTTAACGGGGTAAGCAATACAATCTATTTGTCTTTTCAAAGGGTCTATGTAATCAAAATAATCAGGCTGTAAAGTTTCGGCTAAAGGTTCAGCCTGGGGTAGTTCTTCTCTCAGGGGATCTACTTGTCTGCCGTTTTTCCAGAAACGATAACATACATGCGGACCACTTGTATTACCTGTCATACCAACCCAACCTATTACATCGCCTTGTTTGACACGGTCGCCTTGTCTCACTTTTTGCTTTTTCATGTGAAGGTATTGTGTACTATAGGTGCTATTATGACGAATTTTTACATACCTACCATTGCCCCCTTTTCTTGTCGATTCTGAAACAATACCGTCAGCGGTTGCTAAAATAGGGGTGCCAACACGAGCAGCATAATCTGTACCTCTATGTGGGCGTACTCTATTGCCATAGTATCTTATTCTTCTTCTTAAATTGTATTTTGATGATAAACGCCCATATTCAACCGGCATTCTTAAAAATGTTCTTCTTAAATTATTTGCTTCATCATCAAAATAATCAGTCAAGCTTTTTAATGAATCGTTCTCATAAGCGAATGCATAAAACTCTTTTCCGGCGTGGTTAAAGTAAGCAGCTTCTATTTCTTCTGATCCGGCATAAATGGTGTCATTAACATACTTTTCTTTATAAAGCACCTTAAAACTATCGCCTTCTTGAAGGCCTACAAAATCAACAGTCCATGCATAAATATTGGCAAAATCATGGGTAACGGCGTAATCAACCCCTTGTTCATCAAACACCAATGATAAAGAAGACCCATTTTCAATCACACCTGCGACTTCTTTGTCTTTAAAAGATACTTTTCGTTTTTTAGTATAGGCATTTACGCTATCTCTAAAATCAACAACCGTATAATTAACAAGATCGTTTTGATAAATGAAAACTTCAGCTTTTTCTGTGGTATCTTTTGACTTTAAAATGGTGTAAGGCTTACCAACACGAATTTTTCTGACATCAAAAGTATCTCTGAAATCTGAAGAAAGTTTGACAATTTTTGGGTAATCAACTTTATTGTCAGTCATTAATTCTCCGAAACTATCGCCATATTTAATGGTATCATGCGCTACCGTAAATTCATCAGTGTCAAACCCAAAAAGCGTTGGCTTTTTTTCGATTGTATTTATCTCTGTTGTCAAATCATTAGACTCTTCAGAAGATTTTTTGACGTCATTTTTACATGATGACACCAAACAAATAGTAAAAATTAGGCCCCAGATCTTCATCATTTCTTATCAAAAACATTTTGAGGATTAAAGATATGATCTACCCATTGTTTTCCCCAATCATTTAACTCTTCTTTGGTATATATTTCCGGAAAAAAAATGACCTTCTGAAAACTAGGGGGTAAATATTGTTTCCAATTTGTGCCTCCAGTTGATCCAACTTGCTCCTTTTCTTTGGCTAAATATCTATGTGCTGACCCCATATGCATCAAAGGCCAATTAACGTTTGCATTTAAATCTAAAGTTTTTAAAGATTCTATAAGTTTTTCATTGCCTTTATCTTCAGCATTTAGTTGAAGGTATTTATCATAGATGGTATTGTTCTTTACCTGTTTGGCAATTCGCACCAAACGCGGCGTATATCTATATTCAAACTGCTTAAGGGTCAAAGTTTTTTGACCTGAAGAAACATCAGTAGCTCCTTTTTTCCAATAGATATTTTCATATAAAACCTCAATTGTATGATCAGCTGAAAATTGTTCACGCTCAGAAAGATGTACTAAATTTTCTAAAGCCGTTGAATAAATCTCTATCATTCTGTATTGCACTGATTGAAAACCACTTGCTGGCAACAATGCCATTCTGTATTTCAAAAATTGCTCACGCTCCATACCTTTAATCATGATGCTAAAAGAAGATATCAGAGTCTGGTAATAACTGTTGATGCGCCTTACTTTTTCAATAAAAAAATCTACATTCTGTGACTTATCATCAACCAATTGCTTTTGCTCATGTAAAATGAGTTTAAAATAAAGCTCAGTTATTTGATGATACATGATGAAAATCTCTTCATCAGGAAAATAAGTACGTGGCTGTTGCAGACTTAACAGGGTGTCGAGATTAATATAATCCCAATATGTTAAGTAGCGTTGGTATAAGAGGCCATCAAGATATGAACTAAGATTTTGACCCGAGTCTTTATATTTTTCTTCTAGTTTTAATATTTGGGAATCAATCTGCTCTTTGTTCTCCATGTGCATGCATTCTATTTCAGTTGTTTACATTAAAATGTTATGATAAACAACAAAAATCGCTTGCTCAAAATTACGGAAAGATTTTGAAACTAAAGTTGATGAATCAATCAATAAAATAAGGGTGTAGCCTAGTCAACAATAATTTTAAACTGATGCTTTAGGCCATTATATGCATCTAGGTCAGCTTTTATAGCGCCAACCGCCAAATCAGCACTTATTCTAATTGGTATTCTATTATCATCAGCTGAAACCCATAATGAAAGACTTTCTTTTTCTTTAAAGATACGACCAGATTGAACTATAGGTCTAAATTTATAGCATTCAACTTTACCAAATTTTGTTTTTAAAATTTCGGTTCCTAAATATTTTAATTTAAAATCAAAAACACCATCATCATCAAACAACATTTTCAAGTTTACTGCTTTACCTTCTACTAGATCTTCAGGTATGTAGTTATTTCTTAAATAATAAAAAGCAGAAATTAAATCTTGAATACTATCTTTTAATTCAAAATCTTTTTTCTTTTTGTTCTTCTTATCATTTAAGACTGCCTTTTCTTCTTTGTAATCAAAATTGATTTCTACGTCTTTAGTGTAGCCTCCTTCATTAATTTTTCTTACAAATTTATATGGCTTACCGTCTTCTTTACTAAAGTAACTTTCATAGGTATCATCAACTTTAAAAAACCAACTCGCAAAACCAGTAGTTTTACCATGACCTACTACATGATATACTGATTCATCATTTAATTCGGCATTTTTAACCTGAAGTGTAGCGTAACTGGCATTAAGAGGGCCATAATGGAGCCTGAATTTTAACCATTCGCCTGGCATAAAGGCTGATTCTCCTCTAACTGTATTCTTTTTCTTGCTTTTGGTATTAATCTTAGTTGTATTTACGGCTAAGTCATTTGAATAGCTCTGTTGAGCATTTAAAGAAATTGCTATGAATATAAAGATTAGTAAAATTAATTTCTTCATGGCGTTATAGATTTGTACTAAAATTACATTATATGTCGTAAAACTTAGTAAAGGTTATAATTACATTAACAATTTTTATTCCAAAGTATTGCATGACAACCTCATGATTAAAAATGTTTTTGTACAACCAAGAAAAGAAAAATTTAGAACATGTCAATAAAAAAAGCCCAGTTTTAAACTGGGCTTTTCCTAAATAACCAACCAAACTTTAAAAGTTATGAAAAACATTACTTTAAAGTAGTAAGGGAACCACCCCTTACACGGTCAAATTTAAGTCATAGTTTATCTTAGAAAGGTGTTTTAACTTACTTTAACTAAGTTCTTAACAGAATTTTATTATCTCAACCCAAAAATTAAGAAAACCTTAATAAATACTGAAAATTATAAGTTTGTTCATTAATTAAAAAGGTTCAAAAAAACTACAACATCATCTTTTTAAAACCAATACCCAAGACTGATAAAAAAATTATTGCTTTTTCCTTCTGGGCTCCATGCATAAAATGCTTGAACCGGACCAAGAAAAGATTCAAGACCATACCCCACAGCATATCCTGAAAAATTAGGAGTTGTAAACCAATCGCCCGTTCTAAATAAGTCATCATCAACAATGGCAACATTGGCAGCAAATAGAATATGATTCTTTCTTATAAACTCATAGTCAAATCTACTATACGCTTTAACGTAACTATTACCTGGCAGTGCTAAAAAATCATACCCAAAGAAAGGAACAAAATTATTGATAAGATTATTACCATATCCTCCTAACGCAAAGTCAAATGAAGTTACTTGTGAGGTACCCAACTTAAAACCGCCTTCTGTTTCTAAATTCAAAGAAATATTTTTTAAAATAGGAAAAGCCATCCCCATTCGTGCCTTGGCAACTGCAAACTGCTTAAAATTATCATTAAAATCAGATGAAAACGCATAAAAATTTACCTGTCCGTCAAAGAACAAGCCTTTTGTGGGGTAGTATCGATCATTGTATGTGTCTAATTTAAGTTGACCAAAAGCACTGTAATAATTGCTTTTTTCAAAAAACACCCTATCATTTTCAATTCTTGCACTTTGATTATTAATTTCATCGCCTTGGGCAGTAAGTGTGCGGGTACTGTACTTTAAATATTTTTGTTCAACCCCTAAGGTAATAGCAAATTCTTCTTTGAAACCCGTTTGCACATAGATTTGATTGGTAAAATCGCTAACCGCGAAATTTATGTTTCGCAATGAAACTCCTGGTGGTTGTTCAAAATTGGTAGTAATAAGCGCAAGGTCAATTTCTCTCTCAAAATCATTAAACCTTGAGTTAACACCAAAACTCCAATAAGAACCTTTGTCAATGTAATACTGATAATTGTATCTTAAATTGTCACCTAAAACAAGGTCTAAAGAAGAAACATCATCACGTGTCAAAAGGTTTTTTCTTGTCATATTAAGTAAGGCTGCACTTTTATATAAATCATCATAATGTGCCCCTATTTTTAAAAAGGTGCGATTTGGAGTTTCTTTTAATTTTAAAAGCAAATCTTCTCCATGACCATTATTAATCATTTCATATTTAATAGTCTTAAAATTTCCAGTTGCGCTTAGATTATTAATTCCTTGTTGAAATTTTTCAAAAGTAATTTTCTGACCTAATTCAAACCTGAGCTTACCTTTTATGTAACCACGAGAATAGTTTTCAAGGCTGTCATTTATAATTAAGTGATTAATTACCAAAGTGTCTTGAGGAGAAACAGTTTGAACTTTTTCTTTTCTTATATTTTGAAACCTAGATACTTTTTTAAGCTCATCTAACTGTTCTTTTGCGGCAATTTCTCCTGATTCAAAAATTTCTGAATACAATTGAAAATCAATTAATGAAAATTCAGAAATATCAGGCTGAATGTAAATATCTGTTTTCATTGATTTACTCTGCATATCATTAGCTGTTCTGTAGTTGTTGATCTGTTCTAAAATCTGCAAAGCTGAAGAAAGCTCCTCTTTAGGCAACAATTCAACCTGAACATCAGACCCGATAATAACATCAGCCCCCATCGCTCTTACTTCATCAATTGGATAATTATTTACAATACCCCCATCAATCAAAATAGTATCATCAATTATGGTGGGTTCAAAAAGAGACGGCAGGGCAGAACTTGCCGCAACAGCTTTTGGCAAATAGCCCTCTTTAAGAACAACTTCTTTACCGCTCTCGGCATCTGTTGCAACACATAAAAACGGAATGGGTAATTTATCAAACTCTTTCACATCTTTTACATGATATAAAAAACGCGCTAATAAATTATACACATTTTGACCGCCAGAAAAAGCCTCAGGTGTGCTGACCTTAAATTTATCAAAAGGAAGCGTCAGTGCATAACGCTCATCATTTTCTTTCTCATAAAAAGATTTTGAGCTTCTTGGTATGTCATCTTGAATAAGAGCAGCGAAGTCTAGATTTCTAAACAAAGAATCTAGCTGAGTAGCTGAGTAACCCGATGCATATAGTGAGGCTACAATAGCCCCCATGCTTGTACCCCCTATATAATCAACTTTAACCCCTGATTCTTCAATAACCTTTAAAACGCCTATATGAGCCATGCCTTTAGCACCACCTCCGCTTAAAACAACACCAACTTTTAGGCGTTCATTGTCATTTGATACCTGACTAATTACAGCCTGAAACAAGAAAAGAAAAAAAATAAAATTTATCTTTTTAAACATATAAATTATTAGTCTAAAACATCAGTGAAATGTTTCATATACTTTTTTTGCCTTTGAAAAACCAATAATTTCAGTTAGCTTTTCTAAGGAAGCCTCTTTGATTCTTTTTACTGATTTAAAGTGCTTCAATAAATCTTGCATTGTTTTTTTACCAATACCATTTATTTCTTCTAATTCAGAGGTCAATGCCCCTTTACTCCTTTTTTGTCTGTGAAAAGTAATACCAAAACGATGCGCTTCATTTCGCAGTTGTTGAATTATTTTAAGGCTTTCAGATTTTTTATCTAAATATAAAGGAATAGGGTCTTTTGGAAAATATATTTCTTCTAAACGTTTAGCAATGCCAATTATGGCAATTTTACCTCTAAGACCTAATACATCTAAACTTTTTAATGCTGATGACAATTGCCCCTTTCCGCCATCAATAACAATGAGTTGTGGTAAAGGCTTCTCTTCTTCTTTTAGTCTTTTATAACGTCTAAAAACAACCTCTTCCATAGAAGCAAAATCATCAGGGCCTTCAACCGTTTTTATGTCAAATTTTCGATACTCCTTCTTTGATGGTTTGCCATCTTTAAAAACCACACACGCCGCTACCGGGTTGCTTCCTTGTAAATTACTATTATCAAAACATTCTATATGACGTGGCTCTTCAGAAAGTCTTAAGTCTATTTTCATTTGCGCCATGATTCGATTCGCATGTCGGTTTGGATCAATAATTTGTATTTGCTTAAATCGGTCTTGCCTAAAAAACATAGCATTCCGTTTTGAGAGGTCTATAATTTTCTTTTTATCACCTAACTTCGGAATAGTTAGTTTAATATGTGGTTGCACAATTACTTCAAAAGGAACATAAATTTCTTTTGAATTTGATTGAAAACGCTCTCGTAATTCAACAATCGCGAGTTGCAAAAGACTTTCATCAGTTTCATCGAGCTTCTTTTTTATTTCTATAGTTTGAGAACCAATAATTGACCCGTGTGAAATTTGTAAATAATTCACATAGGCAAAAGCCGCATCAGAGATAATTGAAAAGACATCAACATCATCAATTTTAGGATGCACTATAGTTGATTTTGACTGATACTTACTTAGTATGTCAACTTTCTCTTTAATCAATTGCGCCTCTTCATATTTCATTTCATCAGCCAACATTTTCATTTGATTTTTAAAATATTGAAGTGATGATTTGAAGTTACCTTTTAAAATGTGACGTATATCATTAATCTGTTGGTCATAATTTTCAGAGGTTTGTTTTGCTACACACGGAGCCTTACAATTACCCAAATGATATTCAAGACATTCTTTATATTTTTCTGCTTTTATTTTTTCTTCGGATAAATCATAGTTACACGTTCTAAGTGGGTAAACACTCTTAATTAAATCAAGTAAAATACGAACGGTCTTTTGATTGGTATACGGACCAAAATATTCAGAACCATCTTTTATGAATTTTCTAGTTTGAAATACTCTCGAAAAACGCTCTTTTTTAATGCAAATCCACGGATAAGATTTGTCATCTTTCAACAATACATTATACCTAGGTCTATGTTTTTTGATCAAGTTATTTTCAAGTAGTAAGGCATCTGACTCTGTAGCCACCACTATATGGTCAATACGATGTATCTTTTTGACCAACACTCTTGTCTTACCATACTCATGCTTTTTTGTAAAATAAGAGTTTACTCTTTTTTTAAGATTTTTTGCTTTGCCCACATATATAATCTTTTCATCAACATCATGAAAAAGATATACCCCCGGGTTTTTGGGCAAAGTACTTAATTGTATTTCAATAGATATTTGGGTCATTAAATTGAGAAGGAGATACTTTTTGTATTCAAGGTTAAATTACTGCGTTTTTATAAAACCAAAAGATTTTAATGCCGATTTAACGTTGTTCAAAGTTATTTGACATATTATTTTCTTGGTTTTTTGTAAGTTAATTTTTATAAAGCAGTTAAATTGTATTTCGAGATAGAAAAAAATGTAAAAAAAGCGTCATTTTTATAGAATTAAACAATCAATTGATTTTCAATTAATTGAGCTTAAATTAAAGAGCCATTTCTTAAAAATATCAATAGAAGTGTGCATTTCATCGATAAAATCATACATTTTATAGGATTTGATTCAAAATTTTGTATATATTGTTCCTCCTAAAATACCTCAAAGAATGGATACATATATTATAACTTTAGCCACTTACTTGATCCTAATGCTTTTCTGTAAAGTATATTACAGTATCAGTATGAAAGAATAAGATTTCTGCCTCTTTATCTTATCGTAATTAGTTAACAATAGATATGTTGAAAAATGACTTACGAATAAAATATAAGGAGCTTAGAGATACTATATCTCCGCAAAAACGTTTGCACCTTAGCTTAACAATAGCCAACAAACTTCTAGAACTACCTGTTTGGCATTCTGAATATTACCATATTTTTCTGCCCATTGTCAATAAAAAAGAAGTTGACACCTCTTTTATACTTTCAATTTTACAAGGCAAAGACAAAAATATTTTACTACCAAAAGTAGATGGCAAAAACACATTAAAGCATTTTTTGTTGACTGACAACACCAAATTAGCTGCTAATAAATGGGGTATCCCTGAGCCCATAGATGGTATTGAAATAGATGTGACTAAAATAGAAGTTGTTTTTGTGCCTCTTTTAGCTTTTGATAAAAAAGGAAATAGAGTAGGCTACGGCAAAGGGTTCTATGATACTTTTCTTTCTAGCTGCAAAGAATCAGTACTCAAAATAGGCTTGTCTTTTTTTGAAGCTGAAGACAACATCAAAGATATTATACCTGAAGATATTTCGTTAGATTACTGTGTAACGCCAGATAAAACTTATTCGTTTACTAGGCCTAATTCTTGATTTTCTAATACTTCTGCTTCATTTGAAGCTTCTTCTTTTTTAGAAAATGCTTTTTTATTAAAGAACAATAAAATACCCACTCCCGTACTTATAGCCGTATCGGCAACATTAAATACAGGGTCAAAAAAACTGAGATCTTTACCGCCAAAATAAGGCACCCATTCAGGCCAAGTTGTATCAATTAGCGG
This sequence comes from uncultured Flavobacteriaceae bacterium, assembly GCA_937929935.1. Taxonomy (GTDB): domain Bacteria; phylum Bacteroidota; class Bacteroidia; order Flavobacteriales; family Flavobacteriaceae; genus Maribacter_C. The sequence continues at coordinate 104,080 of CALFUL010000011.1, forward strand.
AAAATAAAGCATGTCAACTACTTTGCCATGAAACAATGAACCATAAGGGTCATCAGAAAAAAGCGTAGCCACTTGACCACTACTATGATCAAACAAAACCCCATAAAAAACAGAATCAATAATATTACCCAAAGCGCCTGCAAATATTAAAGAGACTGCAATAATTAAAGTGTTTGATGATTTTTGGCGAATTGTATCATATAACCAATACGCAATACCCGTTACAGCAATTAATCTAAAAACAGTCAAGATCAGTTTACTTGTAGATTCTGAAATGGGCAAAAAATCACTCAGCTTAGCACCCCAAGCAGCACCAGGATTCTCTATAAATAAAATCTTAAACCAATCAAAAACCTCTACAGCGCCACTAATGCCTAATACAAAATGCGTTTTGATGTATATTTTGCTAATTTGATCAATCAGCAATATGGCCACTATTAGTAGTATAGACTTTTTTACGTTCATTTTTAAATCAATAGATGTGGCAAAAATAGACATATTATTCGACTCTTTTTAACACTATATTGCCTGTAACAGTGCTTAAAATATAATGGTTACTTCCTGTTTGAAATGAATCGCCTTTTACGCTGCCAAATTTGCTTTTAGCCTCTACCGCTGCATCAATAGCATTCAAAGTTATGTTTCCGCTTTGGGTTTGAATTGTAGCTTTTTCAGACATAGTATTCAGTTCGCACCAGCCATCATTAAGGGTAATATTTAATTCATCATAAACGCCATGAACATGTAAATTGCAATCGTTACCATAAAGCTGCACTTTACTGTTTTTAGGTAATAGAATACGTAAGGCAATTGAAACTACTTTATGAGCACTTAATTTGTCATTTGGGTTTATAAAATCATGGTTAAACCCAGCATCAACATTAATGGTTCTACCATTTTTTTGAACGCTTACTTGTAAATCATTTTGATATTCGCCTTCTATTTTTGCCGTTACATTCATTTCATCAGCATCATGCGTGTCTAAATAAATTTCAAAACAATTACTTGCATCAATTGAAATCAATGAAATTGACTGACTAACAATAGATTTTTTAACTACTTTTTGTGCCTGTGATTGATGAACCATTAGCATCACCACAATGGCGCCCAAAAAATTCTTCAAAATTGAAGCTAAAAAAAAGTTCACTTGTCTAAAAAAGACCAGTGAACTTTGTATGGGTTTAGAAAAATTCAAAACGCTATTTCTGCATATTCTTTGCTTCAATACTTAAGGTTGCATGAGGCACTAATTTTAAGCGTTCTTTATTAATGAGCTTTCCGGTTACACGACAAACACCGTACGTTTTGTTTTCAATTCGTAACAGGGCATTTTTCAAGTCTCTAATAAACTTTTCTTGTCGAATTGCCAGTTGGGTATTCGCCTCTTTGCTCATTGTTTTTGAACCTTCTTCAAAAGCTTTAAATGTTGGTGAAGTATCATCAGTACCGTTATTACCGTCATTCATATAAGCACTCTTCACAAGTTCTAAGTGTACTTTTGCTTTTTCAATTTTTTCTTCAATAAGCGTTTTAAAACCTTGTAGGTCTTTATCTGAATATCTAACTTTAATGTCTTTAGCCATTTTATCAGTGTTTTGAAATAAATAATTTTGTTTTCACATTATCAAAAGCAATTTCAGTGCCGTTATTTAAATCTTCTACAAAAACCAGTTCTGCGGTAAGCGTTTCAGTTTTAATATACTCTAAATTCTGCTCAACTGCTTTTTCTATAATGCCGTCTTTTACTACTTTAATTATAATTTTATCAGTTACTTCTAAACCAGAATCTTTTCTTAAATTCTGAATTCTATTTACCAATTCACGTGCAATTCCTTCTTGTTTCAGTTCTTCGCTAATAGAAACATCAAGTGCAACTGTTAATGGTCCTGATGATGCAACTAACCACCCTTCAATATCTTGAGAAGAAATCTCTACATCTTGAACTTCTAATTTAATAGTTTTATTATCAATTTCTATAGATATTTCGCCCTCTTGTTCGATTTTCTGGATGTCTTCCTGACCAAACTTCGAAACTTCAGCTGCAATCGCCTTCATTTGATTGCCATATTTAGGACCTAAAACCTTGAAATTTGGCTTTATTTGCTTTACCAAAATACCTGAAGCATCATCTAAAAGCTCAATTTCTTTGACGTTAACTTCTGATTTAATTAAATCAGCCACAGCTTCAATGGCTTTCTTTTGCGCATCATCTGAAACAGGAATCATAATCTTCTGCAAAGGCTGACGTACTTTTATCTTTTCTTTCTGACGGATGGATAACACCAACGATGAAATGATCTGTGCCTTCTGCATTTTTTCTTCTAATTCAGCATCAAATAACTTTTCATTATATACTGGAAAATCAGCTAGATGTACACTTTCAAAAGCTTCCTTTTGTGTTGTTGCCATCAAATCAAGATAAAGTCGATCCATGAAAAAAGGTGCAATTGGCGCTGCCAGTTTTGCTACATTTTCTAAACATGTGAATAAGGTTTGATATGCTGAAATTTTATCTTTTTGGTAATCACCTTTCCAGAAACGTCTTCTACACAAACGCACATACCAATTACTTAAATTTTCTTGTACAAATTCAGATATAGCCCTTGCTGCTTTAGTGGGTTCATATTCTGCATACGCCTCATCTACATTTTTAATGAGCGAGTGCAATTCAGAAAGAATCCATCGATCAATTTCGGGGCGTTCATCTATGGCAATTTCGCTTTCTGAATAGTTAAATTCATCAATATTAGCATATAATACCATGAAAGAATAGGTGTTGTAAAGGGTGCCAAAGAACTTTCTTTTTACCTCAGCGATACCATCAATATCAAACTTTAAATTATCCCAAGGGTTAGCATTTGAAATCATATACCAGCGGGTGGCATCAGCACCATGGGCATCCATTGTCTCAAAAGGATCGGTCGCATTGCCTAATCTTTTTGACATTTTCTTTCCTTCTTTGTCTAAAACTAATCCGTTAGAAACAACATTTTTATACGCCACAGAATCAAAAACCATGGTCGCAATAGCATGCAGTGTATAAAACCAACCGCGTGTTTGATCCACACCTTCAGCAATAAAATCTGCCGGAAAAGTTTGGCCTTTATCAATCAAATCTTGATTTTCAAAAGGATAATGCCATTGCGCATAGGGCATTGACCCACTATCAAACCAAACATCAATCAAATCACTTTCACGCTTCATAGGTTTTCCTGACTGAGAAACAAGGGTGATTTGGTCAACTATATTTTTATGTAAATCAATTTTTTCATAATTCTCTTCAGACATGTCGCCTACCACAAAATCTTCGAAAATATCTTTCTCAAGGATGCCTGCAGCCATAGCTTTTTGCATTTCAGACTTCAATTCTGCCACAGAACCAATCATCATTTCTTCAGTACCATCTTCAGTTCTCCAAATTGGTAACGGAATACCCCAATACCGTGAGCGAGATAAATTCCAGTCATTAGCATTAGCCAACCAATTGCCAAAACGCCCTTCACCTGTTGATTTAGGTTTCCAATTAATGGTCTGGTTTAAGGCAAACATTTTGTCTTTGACATCAGAAATTTTAATGAACCAAGAGTCTAACGGATAATACAAAATTGGTTTGTCAGTACGCCAGCAGTTTGGATAACTGTGTACATACTTTTCAACCTTAAAAGCTTTATTCTCTTCTTTTAATCGAATCGCTATTTCAACATCTATAGAACGTTCAGGTGCTTCGCCATCATCATAATATTCATTCTTCACATACTTGCCAGCCCATTCTTTCATTTCAGGTCTGAACTTACCCTGCAAGTCAACCAATGGAACAGGATTACCGTTATCATCTAATACTAATAATGGCGGAATTTCTGGTACAGCCTGTTTCGCTACCAATGCATCATCAGCACCAAAAGTTGGTGCTGTATGAACAATACCTGTACCATCTTCAGTGGTTACAAAATCTCCGGCAATGACACGAAATGCGTTTTCAGCATTTTGATAAGGTTGCACATAATCAATTAATTGTTCGTATTTAATACCAACTAAATCTTTTCCTTTACATTCTTTTACAATGAAATAAGGAATCTTTTTGTCTCCAGAAGCATATTTTAATAATACTGATTTGTTTTCAACTTCATTATACTTACCTGCAAATTGTTTAGCTACCAAATTCTTTGCTAAAACAACATTCATTGGTTTGAAGGTATATTGATTATACGTTTCTACTAATACATAGTCAATCTTAGGCCCTACGGTCAAGGCTGTGTTCGATGGCAATGTCCAAGGGGTAGTGGTCCAAGCTAAAAAATAGGCCTCCCCCGACCCCTCCAAAGGAGGGGAGAGCTCAAATGCATCCCATATAGATTTACCCCCTTTGGGGGCTAGGGGGCTCTTAAATTGAGCTGTAACTGTTGTGTCAGTAACATCTTGATAGGTGCCTGGTTGATTTAATTCATGAGAACTTAAACCTGTACCAGCTTTTGGCGAATAGGGTTGAATGGTATATCCTTTATAAATCAGTCCTTTATCATATATCTGTTTCAAGAGCCACCAAACCGTCTCCATGTATTTAGACTTATAGGTAACATATGGGTCATTCATATCAACCCAATACCCTACTTGTTCAGTCATGTTATTCCAAACATCAGTATAGCGCATAACCGCTTTTTTACAGGCTGAATTATACTCTTCAACTGATATTTTTTTGCCAATATCTTCTTTGGTAATACCCAACTCTTTTTCAACGCCTAGTTCAATAGGAAGTCCGTGGGTATCCCAACCAGCTTTTCTTTGAACTTGAAAACCTTTCATGGTTTTATAGCGTGGAAAAATATCTTTGATGGTACGTGCCATTACATGATGAATACCTGGCATACCATTCGCTGAGGGCGGCCCCTCAAAAAACACATAACGCTCTGCACCTTCACGAGAAGAAACACTTTTTTTAAAAATGCCCTGTTTTTTCCAATGCGCAAGAATTTCTTCGGCGACCAATGGCAAGTTCAATCCTTTATATTCTTGAAATTTCATAGTGTAGTTCTGCGCTATTATTAAAGGCTGCGAAATTAGTAATTTTCATTCAAATAAGTCATTAAACACCCGTAAACCCTTATGATTCATCTTTTTGATATAAAAAAATTCGACTAATACTTACGTTTTATCAACCCCTCAATAAGATTTGTTAACAAATAGAATCCAAAATAAGCATTAATACGTATATATTTGCGATAAGTATAAACACTAAAACAAAACATTATGAAAAAATTAATTTTAAGTTCTATTTTAATTCTTGCTTTTACCGTATCAACTGTTTCATGTAGAGAAGCTGCTGATAAAGCAAAAGAAGCTACTGAAGCTGCTGCTGATGCTGCAGGCGAAGCTGCTGACGCTGCTGGTGATGTCGCTGGTGATGCTGTTGACGCTGCAAAAGAAGTGGGTTCTGATGCTGTTGATGCTGCGAAAGAAGCGGGTGAAGGTGCAATGGACAAAGCAGGAGATGCAATGGACAAAGCAAAAGAAGCTGGATCTGATGCAGTAGATAAAGCAAAAGCAGTTGGATCTGATGCTGTTGATAAGGCTAAAGAAGCTGGTTCTGATGCAGTAGATAAAGCAAAAGCGGCTGGATCTGATGCTGTTGATAAAGCTAAAGATGCTGTAAAGCAATAAAAGGTACTTACTTACAATATTGAAACCCTAACCTAACGGTTAGGGTTTTTTTGTGCTTAAAAACGATACCCCAGTCCTAAAATAAGATTAGTACCAGGCGCTACAATACCCGAAGAATAGGTGCGGTATCTCTGATTGGTAATATTCTCTATACTCAATGAAATCTTTATTGCATCATTCAAAGTATATTGAGACCTGAGATTTAAGGTATACCATGAGGGCGAAAAAGGATTTCCGTCTGAATCAATAGCGTAAATATATTCTTTACTACGCTCAGAAATCGCCAAATCATCAAACAAGATTTCTCCGTTATAATTTAAAAAAAGGGCTGTTCTCAGTTTTTGATTTTTCCATATTAAATGAAAATCAGCAAAAGTTGGTGCAACATGCCTGCCAGGCGATTCAGTACCATCTTCTTCTTCTTCAACACCTTCAGTTATGGTTAGATTTGTTGCAATAGAAAGGCGATCTGATACAAAAGCCTCTGCGCCAAATTCAAAACCATAAACAAAAGCTTTAGCAGCATTTTGTATTGCCTGTACCCTACTTAATTCGCCGTTATATTCAATTTCAGATTCCCCCTCAAAAAGAAAATCTCTTCGCACCAAAGCATCAACCAAATAGGTATAAAAAGCACTGCCTTTGAGCACCACTTTATCTTTAAAATTTTTGCTAATTCCAAATTCAGCATTGTACGCGTATTCTGGTTTTAAATCATTATTAGGTACTACTACTGCACCTGGTTCAGAATCAAAAATTTTACCAATATCATCAATATTAGGAGAGCGAAAACCTGTAGATGTATTTGCGGTAATTTGAAGGTTTGCCTGCGGAAACCAACTAACACCAAAACTTCCGGTAAGGGCGCCATTATTTAGTTTCGCCTCATCAAACGGAAAAGCAAAAAAGGTTTTATCAAAAACAGCATCAACCCATACATGACTATATCGAAGTCCGGAAAGTACCGTAAAATTAGGTTTTGCTTTATACTCGCCACTCAAATAACCTGCAACCGTTTGCCATGTTGAACCGTCAGGGTAACGTGATACCGCATCAGAAACTATATTGGTTTCAATATTTGTTTGACTACCCTCAGACCGCACCTTATTAAAAACATATTCTCCGCCATAATACAATCTCAAATTACCAATCTTTTTATTTTCAAAATCAACATTGGTTGATAGTGCATCTACTTTTTCTTTGGTTGAAAAACGATCAATAGCACCAAAATTTCTGTCATTTCTACTTTCTTCAAAATATTGATAAGCAGTTGTTACTTTTAAACCATCATAAAACTTTCCTTTTCCCTTTTTATAAACTTGTAAATTAGTCATAAACCACTTTTGAGGCCCATAAAACCACTCAGCAGAACGCAAGCCATCTTCATCACTGTTGGGTCTTATTAAACGGTCATATCGCGAATAATCAGACGTTTCAGAATAATGGGTGTTTAAATTAAACAACCAATTATTACTGGGCTTAAAAGCAATTTTTTGCATAAAACTCATTTGATTGTACCCTGTAGGCATCTGCTCTCTTGGGTTAGCATTGGTTACTAATACATCTTCTGAATTAATTCTGTCAACATAGGTATTGCGTAAATAAGAATCCGGACCATGTTTGCCCATAGTAAGATTGCCAAAATCATTGTAGGTTACATTGGTTAAAAATGCCCATTTCTTCTTACCTAAATTGATATCAGTATGAATAGTATTTTCAGAATTCGCCGTTGAAAGTCTATAATTCAAATTTCCATTAATTGATAGATTTTCATCATCTGAAAATTCAGGTTTTTTGGTATAAAAATTCATGACGCCGCCCATTGCATCACTACCATAAATAACCGTACCCGGACCAAAAATAACCTCTGTGTTTTTTACTGTAAAAGGATCTATAGAAATGACATTTTGCAAATTTCCGCCTCTGAAAATTGCATTGTTCATACGCACCCCGTCAACTGAAAGCAATAATCTATTTGTTGAAAACCCTCTAATCATTGGGCTGCCGCCGCCCAATTGACTTTTTTGAACAAAAACCTTACCGCTACTTTGCAATAAATCAGCTGATGTTTGCGGGTTATTAAACGCTATTTCACGCGCATCAATTGAAACTATTTTATGCGGAATATCTTTCTTTTGTTGCTCCCATTTAGAAACTGACATCACAATCTCATCTAATTGTTGCGCCTTTAAAAGAAGGTAAATCTTGTTGCCTTGTTTAGCAATACTATTTTTGGTAGCTTTTCGAATTTCATAGCTAATATGCTGAAAGTTCAAGCGTTCATTTTTATCAAAAACTGATAAATCACACTTGCCGTCAAAATCAGAAAGTGCTGTTTTTGTTTTATCATTATTGTAAACCGCTACATTAGAAATTGGTTCTCTTGTATCTAAATCTAGTACGGTTATTTCTTGTGCAGAAATAACGTTTGTCATTATTAGAAATAGACAAAGAATTAAACGTCTCATATTAATTGAAAACTTCATTTAGAACTGCCAAAGATTTCGGTTTACGAAACCCTTGAAGTTGTAATTCAAAATAGAGCATTAAAGACTGCAAGAGTTCTTGCCTACTATTTTTACTCATTTTAATGCTATCTATTGTATCAAAATTTGTGCCTAAGAAGGTTCTAAAATAAATAAGATTTTTTTCAGACAAATTTGGGTTGAGCGTTAAGGTGTTTGTAAACCTTCCTTCAAGCAAATCAAAATACTTAGCCTCTAGATTTTTAATGTCAGGGTAAAACCCTAAATACTTTGTCAATTTTAGCAAGAAAAATAAATGAAAATTTGCAACTTTATCATTGGTATCTAACCACTGCAAGGCAATGGTGACAAAATCAAACAAATGATTATTCTGTTCCTCTTCATGAATACTATTGGCCAAGGTTTCAGCCAAAAAAAGTGTCATCGCATTTTTTGAAATATCAGTATGTAAGGTTTGATAATGATAGCTAACCTTTGCTTCACGAATTTGCTCTAAGGTGCCTTTGTTTTTATGATGTGCAACCAATTCTAATTGCGTTAAAGGCTGAAAATAGGCGGTTTTTAACTTTCCTTTTTTTGAAGCCAAAACCCCTTTCAACAAGTATGATTTTAGTCCGTCAGATGACGTGAAAGCTTTGACAATTAAACTTGTATCACCATACTTTAAGGCCTTTAGTACTATGGCTTTGGTGGTTACTTGCATTTAGGCTAATCTGTTTACTACAAAGATACGTTGAAAAAAAAATCAGAGAATGATTTTCAAGACATGAAATGAAGCAACTCGAAATTTTAGACCATTATAATTTGTATTCTGTGTATAAACTGAGAATCGTGTCGCCAATTTTTTTAGAATAATGATGGCGATCTAACCAAAAGCAATCATCATTTTGAATTAAATAATTCTCAAAGGGTACAAGAATGGGTAATTCTTCATTTTTCATAACCCCAATCATTTTGTTGAATTGAACAAGCCTTTCTGTAGATTTTGAATAATTTTCTTTTGAAGTAGGATGCGCTAAAAAGACCAGATTGATTTCAAGTTTTTCACAAAGCTTCTGAAGCTCTTTAAATATTTTTAATTGGGATGAAAAACCAACTGACGGAATCGAAATTTGATCAGAATTTAGCACTAATACTGGCTTTTTATCTAATTCACAATTTGAAGGATGCGCATTTTTTGCATAGTAATTTCCGTCTTTAAATACATCATGAACAATGTGTTTTTTAGAGGTGTCAACCTGCTGCATCTTTTTAAAAGAAATAGGCAAGAACAAATATTCCCAGTTAACTTTTTTCTCTTTTAAACTGATAAATTTTCTTGAAGCTTGATTTTCATGCGCACTGGTTCTTTCATAAATAGCACCATCATCTAAGGCAATTACCAAATTTTTAATCTCAATATTATGTTTTAAAAATCGAAGTATGTCATCATAAAATTCTTCAGGCGTGCCCAATGAATAGGTCATATTATACCATTTTTCATCTGTAGTATTCAGTTGATTAAAATGAAGCGCTCCACCTTTTGAATTTGAAAATAGAAAACTGTTATAGATACTCGCATTATCTAAAACATGCTGTACTTTCAAACTATGCTCGTTAGGTCGAATACCAATAAATTCTTTTCTGTTGCCTAAAATACCATAGGGATCATAGTTATAATTAAAAACTCCTGTTGCTATAAAATACAAGAGTATTATACTGGCGTAAAACGCTATGTTTCTAAGAAAAGATTTCATCTAAAATTGAAAATAAATAAACTGTCCTGAACTTAAATTTAAACTGACTAAATACACCACAATAAGAATACAAAAAGCTTCGCCTACACGTATAAATCGCTTGTCATATTTTTTTAACTTACTAAAACGTAGTCGCTCATCGTCTTTGAAAATCCAATCGATCAATAGTAGTGCTCCAACACTGTATAAACCGCTTTTATAGATAGGCGGAAAATCAAAAGATGTAAACATCAGCGTCAAATAATCAATGGCCTGGGTCACATTTTTACTTCTGAAAAAGACCCAAGCTAAAACTACCGCCAAAAAAGTGCTCAGCATTTGTAAAAGTTCTATGAAAGAGGGCAGCATTTTGTGCTGGGCTACACTAGTCTTTGTGTGTTTTCTATTGCGACCTAAAAGATATATCGGAACAAATAAAGCTGCATGAATAGCCCCCCAAACAATAAAGGTAAAATTCGCCCCGTGCCAAAAGCCACTCACTAAAAAAATAATAAAAATGTTACGTAATGACAACCACTTTGAGCCTCTAGAGCCTCCTAAGGGAATGTATACGTAATCTCTAAACCAAGTCGATAATGATATATGCCAACGCCTCCAAAACTCGCCTATGTTTCTTGAAAAATACGGAAACTTAAAATTGGACTTTAGCTCAATTCCTAAAAGTTTTGAAACGCCAATAGCCATATCAGAATAACCGCTAAAGTCACAATAAATTTGAATTGCAAAGTATAAAGCCCCCAGCCATAAAACGCCTCCGCCAAAATCAGTATAGTTATTGAAAATATCATCTACTTTTAAGGCAAGCGTATCTGCAATCACTACTTTTTTGACCAAGCCCCAAGCTATTAGTCGCAACCCTTGTATCGCTTTTTCTTTATTGAAATTGCGTTTTTGAAGAATCTGAGGTAATAAATTAGTGGCTCTTTCAATAGGCCCTGCTACCAATTGCGGAAAGAAGGCTACAAAAGTGGCAAAAGAAATAAAATCTGAGGTGGGTTTTAAATTGTTTCTATAAATATCAATGGTATATGACATGGTTTGAAACGTGTAAAACGATATACCTACAGGCAAAATTATTTGCAAAGACCAAGTACTTTGAGTTTCATACCCTAAGGCATGGGTCAAGTCAACCCATGAATCAACAAAGAAATTAAAATATTTAAAGAACCCTAAAATGCTTAAATTGAATAAAATACTTCCCCATAATAACAGCTTTCTTTCTCTTTCTTTTTTTGATTTATAGAGCGCTAATCCTATATAATAATCAACTAGGGTAGAAAGTAAGATGAGTGTAAGAAAACGATAATCCCACCATCCGTAGAAAACATATGAAGCGATTAATAAAAATGCATTCTGCCATTTCAATTTTGAATGAAAAACAAACCAATAGCCCACAAAAAATAGGACAAGAAAAACAAGAAATTCAATAGAATTGAAAAGCACCTGGGTTCAAAGCTTTAATTATGTTGCTAAAGCTAGTTTAAAAATAACAGTATAGCCAACAAAAAAGGCTAGTGATTTATCACTAGCCTTTAATTACTTTCAAGATAAATGCTTAAATCACACCTTGTGCTAGCATAGCATCAGCAACTTTTACAAAGCCTGCGATATTCGCTCCTTTGACGTAGTTACAATACCCATCTTTTTCTTTACCGTATTGAATACATGAATCATGAATATCTTCCATGATGGCTTTCAATTTCTCATCAACCTCTTCACGGGTCCAACTGATACGCAATGAATTTTGAGACATTTCTAAACCAGAGGTTGCAACGCCACCTGCATTTGATGCTTTACCTGGAGCAAACAAAATTCTAGCCTTTTCATACTCGTGAATTGCATCAGGTGTTGAAGGCATATTAGCACCTTCAGCTACACAAATACATTTATTTTTCAATAATTTTTTAGCATCTGCACCATTTAACTCATTCTGAGTTGCGCATGGTAATGCGATATCACATTTTACTTCCCAAGGTGTTTTTCCTTTTACAAACTTGGCAGATTTATATTTCTTAGCATATTCAGAGATACGTCCTCTTTTATTATTTTTCAAATCCATCACATAGGCTAATTTCTTAGCGTCGATACCTTCACTATCAAAAACATAACCTTGCGAATCAGAAAGGGTTAATACAGTAGCGCCTAATTGCAGTGCTTTTTCAGCTGCAAATTGTGCAACATTTCCTGAACCTGAAATAACTACTTTTTTTCCTTCGAAACTAGTGCCAATAGTTTTCAGCATACTTTGTGCAAAATACACCGTACCGTAACCTGTTGCTTCAGGGCGAATTAAAGAACCGCCCCATGAGCGGCCTTTACCTGTTAATACTCCTGTAAACTCGTTTCTAATTTTCTTATACATACCGAAAAGAAAACCAATTTCTCTTCCTCCTACACCAATATCACCAGCAGGTACATCAGTATTTGGGCCTATATGACGACTTAATTCAGACATGAAAGCATGGCAAAAACGCATTACTTCATCATCTGTTTTGCCTTTAGGGTCAAAATCAGACCCTCCTTTACCACCACCCATAGGTAGTGTAGTTAAACTATTTTTGAATACTTGCTCAAAAGCTAAAAATTTCAAAATACTAGCATTTACTGAAGGGTGAAAGCGCAAGCCTCCTTTGTAAGGGCCAATGGCAGAATTCATTTGAATTCTATAGCCGCGATTAACATGAATCTCTCCTTTATCATCGATCCAAGAAACGCGAAATGAAATCAGCCTTTCTGGTTCAACCATGCGCAGTAAAATATTCTTACCACTATAAATCTTTTTTCTAGCGATATACGGAATAACTGTTTCAGCTACCTCTTGTACTGCTTGAATGAATTCAGGTTCATGTCCATTTCTGGTTCTGACCTCATCCATAAATCCATCTATCTTTTTTTGCATTTTTGCGTCCATAAATTCTGGAATATTTTATTAGTATCTCTAGTTTTAATTAAGATAAAATTATTGAATATTAGATTTAACGGCAAAATTATAGTATTCCTATAATTTAACCCACATTTTTTTAAATAATTGATAAAGTTCTTATTGAATAGCCTGTTCAAGATCAGCAATCAGATCATCAGCATCTTCAATTCCTATGCTTAATCTGATTAAAGAATCAACCACGCCACTTTTTAGTCGTTCTTCTTTCGGAATGCTCCCGTGTGTCATACTAGCTGGGTGGCCAGCTAAAGATTCAACGCCACCTAAAGATTCAGCCAGCGTGAATAATTCAAGTCTTTCTACAATTTTTATGGCTTCTTCATAACTGCTTCCCTTCGGAATAAAAGAAATCATCCCTCCAAAATCATTCATTTGATTTTTTGCAATTTCATGGTTTGGGTGATCTTCAAAACCAGGCCAATACACTTTTTCTATTTTAGGATGTTTCGCAAGATATTCTGCTATAATTTTTCCGTTTTCACAATGCCGTTGCATTCTTACATGAAGGGTTTTTATACCGCGTAGGGTTAAAAAACTATCCATTGGGCCACAAACCGCGCCACTAGCATTTTGAATAAAATAAAGCTGGTCAGCCAATTTTTTATCATTAACAATCAAAGCCCCTACTAAAACATCACTATGCCCCCCTAAATATTTGGTGGCCGAGTGCATGACAATATCTGCCCCTAAATCTAAAGGCACTTGCAAATATGGTGTTGCAAACGTATTATCAACTGCCACTAAAATCGAATGCTGCTTTGCAATAGCTGCTATGGCCTTAATATCTAAAATATTCATCATTGGGTTGGTTGGTGTTTCAACCCAAATGAGTTTTGTGTTTTCAGTGATGTGGTCCTTTATGTCATCCGCATTTTGCATGTTGACAAACTGAAATTTGATATTGTATTTTTCAAAAATCTGTTTGAACAAACGATAGCTTCCGCCATATAAATCATTGGTCGATAACACCTCATCACCCGGATTCAATAATTTTATAATGGCATCAATAGCGGCCATACCACTGGCAAATGCCAGGCCATATTTGCCATTTTCAATACTAGCCAAAGATTTTTCTAAGGCCTCTCTTGTTGGGTTTGCACTTCTAGAATACGCAAAGCCCTTATGACCCCCAGGCGTAGTTTGGGCATAGGTAGAGGTTTGATAAATAGGAGGCATCACGGCCCCGTACCCAGCGTCAGGTTTTTGACCCCCGTGAATTGTTTTACTATTGAATTTTAGCTTTTTTTCGCTCAAAACGTGTCTTTATCAATACAAATGTATAGTTATCTTTGATGGCAAGCAATTTCCCAACTTTGAACTAAATACCTAAATGAAAACATTTTTTTACACCAGCTTGATTTTTCTTTTTTTCTACGGATGCCAAAAAGAAGACAAGCTTAGTTTTGAAATACAGATTATTGAAAATGAAAATTGCGAAGATTGTCCAAAAGTTTTTATTGAAATGCCCAAGGCTTTAGAACAAAATCAACTTTCTACAGCCATCAATACCGCTCTAAAAGAAGAGGTTATTTCATTACTTTCTTTTGATTCAGATGAAGATATTAATTCAGTTCAAAAAGCCATAAAGTCATTCAATCAAGAATATACTGAATTACAAAAATTGTATACTGATGAAACTGCTGATTGGGAGGCTGATATAAAAGGTGTCATTTCTTTCGAAGACGAACAATACATTACTATTGTAATCAATTCACATCTTTTTACAGGTGGAGCTCACGGCTATACTTCAACACGGTTTTTAAATTTTGACAAACTTGGCGGCACAGAAATGGACAATAATGAACTTTTTGAAAGCCCTTCAGCGTTTTCAAAATACGCAGAAAATCTCTTTAGAAAAGCAGAAAAAATTCCTGAAGATAAGCCTATCAACCACACGGGCTTTATGTTTGAGCGTGATTCATTTCATCTGCCTGAAAACATCGGATTTACTGAAAAAGGGCTGAAACTGTTATACAACCCTTATGAAGTAGCATCGTTTTCTGACGGCATCATTGAAATAGATATTCCGCATTCAGAAATCAAAAAATATTTGGTTCAAAAACCTTAAGTTTTGAATTTATCTCTTCAAAGCCCTTAGTAATGCGAGAACGCTACCCAAGTGAAGGCCTTCATGATATAAGTTAAAGCTAATTGCCTCATCAATAGAGTGTAAGGTTACATTCGCGCTGGTTGTATATTCTTTAAATTCAGAGAATGTTCCGGTTTCATAATCTTTGATGGCGTCTTCAACCGTTGAGAAAATCAATTTCTTAACCGCTTCAATTTCTTTGTCAGATGCTGTGCCATCAGGGGCGGTTCCTTTCTTGAATTTAGTAATCAATTCTTTACTCATCTTTGTTTGAACACCAGATAAACCATACATCAAACCTTGCTGAGTTGCCACAATATGAGCAATATTCCAATATATATTATTGTTAAATCCTTCAGGAATTTTTAATAACATCTCTTTAGGTGTGTTCTTCAGAATTAAATAAAGGGCTTTACGTGTTTGTAAAGTTTGTTCTAAAACTATTTTCATAAATAACATCTTTTAGGAAGATTAAAATTACTGCTTTTAAAGAGAAAATGGGTTTCTTTGCTATCAGTTTCTTTAGTGTATTCAAATACTAAAAAAAACAATTATGAAGATATACCACCTTAGCACCTGCGATACATGCCAACGCATTATTAAAGAATTAGAATTGCCTAAAGGTTTTGAATTTCAAGACATCAAAACAGAAGCAATTACCCCATCACAAGTTGAAGAAATGAAAGCTCTTTCAGGAAGCTATGAGGCATTATTCAGCAAACGTGCACGCTTATATCGTCAAAGAGGTTTGCATGAAAAACAACTATCAGAAACTGACTTTAAGAATTTAATTCTTGAACAGTATACCTTTCTTAAAAGACCGGTTGTTCTATTTAACAATCAAATCTTTGTGGGCAATAGCAAAAAGGTGGTTGAAGCTGCCAAACAAGCCATTCATTCTTGAAAACAAGAACCTTAGCCATATTAGCGGCCTTAGGGGCAACTACGATTTATGCCTTAAATCATACCATAGCAAAAGGGGTCATGCCTAATCACATTCAACCTTACGCCCTTGTTATGCTCAGGGTCATTGGGGCATGTGCCTTGTTTTGGATTGCATCTTTTTTTGGTCCGAAAGAAAAAATTGAAAAAAAAGACTTTTGGCGGTTATTGATTTGTGCTTTATTGGGTATGGGGTTCAACATGCTTTCTTTCTTTAAAGGCCTTTCTCTAACCACCCCTATCAACAGTTCAGTTATTGTAACCTTAACTCCCATTTTTGTGCTTATTTTTTCAGTAATCATCATTAAAGAAAAGGTTACTTCAAGAAAAATTATTGGCATTCTATTAGGGTTCATTGGTGCGATATGCCTTTTGCTTTTCGGACAAGAAATACGAAATGATGCACCAAATATTTTGCTTGGTAATTTCTATGTTTTGATGAATTCATTTTTATACGGCACCTATTTGGTACTTGCTAAAATTCTCATTCAAAAGTATCATCCGTTTACATTTATGAAATGGTTGTTTTTATTGGGAATCTTTATATGTCTTCCTTTCGGTTATCAAGAAATGACACAAGTTGATTGGCTTCATTTGCCTTTTGATGCCCTCTGGCGTATTGGTTTTGTTATTTTAGGAACTACTTTTTGCACCTACCTATTTAATATTTTCGCACTTACCCAACTAAAAGCATCAACCCTTAGCACATTTGTATATGTGCAACCGCTCATTGCTATTGTTTTTGCTGTAGTTACAGGAAAAGATCATTTAACAACCGTTAAACTCATAGCAGCTTCTTTGGTTCTATTAGGAGTTTATTTGGCGAGTAGAAAGCACAAAGTACACCCCTAATTTAAAGTTGCGCCACAAATTCTGAAAACACCTCTTTGTGCAACTCCAGGTCTAAATCAGGAGAAACTGAAACACGAGCTATATAGTCTTTGTCACCTTCTTTTGTGGTGCCTTGAGTAGACGTTGCAGGTATGGTCCAATAGCATCCTTTTAATTGGCCATAACTTACACAATACTTGCTTTCTTTCGGAATTTTTGTAATCATCAAACTAATTAATTTGTGATTCAATTCTCTTTTATACGCCTCTTTTTCTTCAGCGGTATTTCCTTTAGTAGGAAGGTCTAAAGAAAATACTGAAGGGGTAAAACCTTGATTGGCTAATTCTTCTGAAACAAAATTAATCTTTGCAGTAGGCAAACTTGTTTGAATATGGTTAACAAATTCGCGAGTGTTTTGATAGGCATCTTTAATACGTGACAACATTGAAGGCAATTGCTTGGCCAAAATTTCATATTGTAAAGATGTCGCTTCATTATCACAGAGCTCTAAATGCATTTCTATTTTTTGCATCAAACGTTCTGTTTTCTTATTTCCAACTACATAACCGGCGGTGCATTTTCCACCACTCGGAAATTTAGATCCACTGGCATATGATAAAGTTCGCACTGAAGAAAGTATTTCGCCATCGCCTAAAAAGTGCAGATTAGGGCAAAAGGTTTGGTCTAAAATAAAAACAGGGTCAATGGCTATTTCGCCTTCTGAAGTTTTGCGTTGCGTGCTTAAGGCTGCCTCTAAAGCAATCATATCTGGCACCTCAACTCTTGGGTTTGTTGGTATTTCAGCAATAATATATGGCACGGCGTCTTCATCAGCCATTTGCTTGAGCACCTTTGTTACACTTTGCACCATATCATTTTTACCATCAACAGGCAAATCAACTACGGCTACATTGTCAAGACATGCTGCAACACGTCGCGCTTGATCATTAGTACCCCCATAGCAATTTGGTGGCACAATGAATTTAATGGCTTTTCCTTTATGGTTTTCTTGTGCGTCATGTATCAACCCCATCATAATGGCATATTGAACTGAGAGTCCGCTTGAACCCACAACCGCTTTGGTTGGCGCTTCAGTAATCTTAGCAATGGCTTCAATCACAGCTTTTTTGTTTGCTGAACTATCTTGATGGGTAACAGGCTTATTATTAACCATTTCTTGCAAGGCAAGTAAACAATTTGCCGGTGACATGGCAATTGTTTCTCTTCTACGTACATGCTGAATTTCTGAAATATATTTTTCATTATGCGAACCATTTACAAGCAGAATACTTCCTAATTGCGCATGGGTATTTAAGAAAAAGTCAACTGAAGATTCCTTCTTGAAATGATTCAAGCTATCTTCTTGCGAAATGAAAACTGTACTCCCCTCAAAAGAAGGAATGTCATCCATAGAAATTACTTGATGTAACTCAAAATCATACCCATATATATTTTTGATAAGCGCTTCATTTATAAAATGTGGTGGCTCGCCTGTAAAAACTATTTGCGTCTTTTTATGTAAAAAAAGATTTTTTCTAAGGATGGCTAAAAGCGGTGTGGTCTTCGACGAAAAGCTGATGACTTGCGTTGCTTTTAATTTGTTCTTCTTAGCAACTGCCCATTCTAAAACACAAGACAACGGATGCCCTAAACGCACGTAGTCATATGCCGTTGGTAAGGATGCCAATGCAGCCATATCTGAATTAGAAGTGCTCGCCAATTTTTCAAAGGCTTCAACAAACTCGGTTTTTGCCAATGCTTCGTTGTAAATATCCAAGCGATGCGTGGTTAGGTTTAACCAATCAGCAGGCATATTTTCGAGTACTTGTTTTAGGTTATTCAGCATACTATTTTTTTGTCCAGATGGTTTCAAAGGTTTCACAAACAATAAGCATTTCTTCTGTTGGTTTATCTCCACTTTCTTGCATCGCACTTTCGAAAAAGTCCCAATGTGATTTTCTCCATTTTTTGAGCGGTTCAACATTAGTTCCCATATCCATTGCTGCATAGATTTCTGAAATTTGATTAAAGGCAATGGTGTCAACTTTTTTAATCTCAATGATTGCTTTTGCTTTACCGTCAAAATCAGTAATGATATGTTTTGTTGTAATTTTTGGCAAGTCAGCATTCGCCTCTTTATACCAAGCGTACAAACCTGAACCCGCTTTCTTTTTCTCATTCAAAACTAAATTTGCTAAGCGATTGGCATCTTCTTTATTATTATGAAAAAACCATGATTCTGGCATTTCATCGTTTTTGAATTCAGGGTTAGCCTTGATATAATTAACCCACATTTCAGAAACTGATTTGTCAATGCTGTTTTCAGTTTTAGTTTCGCTTTTACAACTAAACAATAGTAAGATTAGAAAAGTTGTTATTTGTTTCATTTTTTTGATATTTAACCCCCCTGTAGTACTATATTAAGGTCAAAAAACTTATCGATAATAGTCCTTATTACCTGCTTGTTTTTCTTTGCTGAAAGTTACTAGCCTTTGCAAATCTATCAGAGTATTAATTCTTTTAACATTTTTTTTATGTCTAAATGTTTTGCTTTTTGTACAGATTTTGAGTTCATTGAAACCATATGAATCCAATTCAAAATTTTTTTGTTTTCTGATGTCTTTTCTTTCCAATATTCAGATAATTCTAAAGAAGAGGTATTTAGTAAAATTTCTAGAACATTTTCTATATTTTTAAATAAATTTATATAGACTTTTGGGATGTTTTTATAGACTTTATCTTTTATAATAAATGCTTCTTGTCCGCCAGCAGAAAACAAATCTCTTACATTCGGACAAACAACTGCTTGTCGTGTTACAAGCCAAATTGCAAGACGAGCAAATTTATCCCCTCGGTTACTAAAAACCTCTGGAAAATAAACCATAGCCTTATTTTTAGTTTCCTGTTTCTCTTTTAAACTTAAGTTATTCCAAATGTTAATGACAAGATTACTGGATTGTTCTGTATCTTGAATCCACCACAAATCCTGTCCAGGTTTTAATTTACTTTTATAATAATCTGTAATTGATTTAATTGGGTTTCTCTTTTGACGCAAAGTATCATAAGGTGTGTTGATTTTATCAAAAATCGTTTTGCCTTGTTCCAAGTTCATATCTATTAAATATCTTGGCGAATGCGTAACAACAACTTCGGATAAGCATTCTTCATATGCTCGACATTTAAATTCAATTGGTTTACCTAATTTTCCAAAAAGCATGAAAATTCGCTCGACATCAGCCACCCTTGTCGATTCTAAAACACTATTTCCAGTAGTTTTCCAATGGTTTTTGGTTGTAGTTTTAACTTCAATTCCATAAAAGTCATTAGCAACTATATCTGGAAATTTTTGTCCTCCCCATTCTACAATTGTTCCTTCGAAATTTGTGCCTACGGCTAACTCTGACATTAGCCCACAAACATAAGGTTCAAGTTTGTTGCCCCTTAATTGCTCAATCTTTTTTGGTGATTTCTTTGCGTGAACATTTAATTCAACAATTGTAGAATCTAATAAAGCGTTGAACTCATCTTTATGTGGTTCTGAATTAACTGATACTACCATTATTTTTTAAAATATAAATCCCAAACATTTTCTATTCTCTTTGCTAAATTGTATGCCAGTAGTGGCGGAACAGCATTGCCAATTACTTTATAAGCCTTAGATGGACTTACCAAATATGAACCTTTCCTACCTTGTTTGTTTGCGATTACAAATTCATAATCAGGCGGAAAAGTTTGAATTAAAGCACACTCTCTTGGTGTCAAACGTCTCTCTTTAAGTCCTTTAGAAAGTTCTTCGGTTAATATTCCTCCGTTCTTTTTCGATAATCTTCTAAACTCAATATTTCCGTGATGTTCTGCCCTAATTGTAGGGCTAATTCCATCTGGTTTTATTTCTATTTGACCTTGACAATGTTTACCCATAAATTTCGCTTTTGAGTAAAATTGTTGAGATAAATCTTTTGATTTTTCAGGCTCTTTAATATTAGAGAAAAGCTCTTTTAAATCTACGTGACGTTTTAAATCTTCTCCATCTGTTGTGTAAGCGTGAGTTGGTTTTGGGTACGGATTGTATTTGTCTGAAATAATTTCCTTTTCTAATTGCTCAAGAGCTGATTTTTTTAATGCTGATTTCTTGATTCCAACAAAGAAAACTCGTTCTCTTGATTGTGGAACACCATAATCTGCTGCGTGCAAAACACGAGGATTTAAAACTAAATATCCATTGTCTCCAGCGGAAGAAAAGTCACTTTGAATAATATCTTTTACATTAGATAGGTTAACTAAACCTTTAACATTTTCTGCAATGAAAATTTTTGGTTGAGTAATCTCAATAACTTGTTTCATCCACATATAAAGCTGACCACGAGTTTCCTCGGTTGCTGTACTTTTTGTATTAAATTCTCCTTTATGATTTTTGTGTGAATCAAAACCGTTTCGTTTTCCTGCAATGCTAAAATCTTGACAAGGAAAACCACCAGTTACAATGTCTATTTTTTTAGGAAAAACCTTTGTTCCACTTTGATGCAGTTTTACCAAATCGACTATGCTGTCTGTTTGGTAATCTTCTGCGTTGTGTCCTCTTTTTGAAAAATAGTTTACCCAAGCGTTTCTTGCATCTTTTAAAATGTCATTTGCAAAAACTGTTTTAAAGCGTGTTTTTGAGAGTTTTACAAAGTTATTTTCAAGTTCTTTGTTTATAAAATCAGGGTTTAAAATCTCGTTTACAGACGATTTTAAAACTGAAAAATCTCCCTCAAAACCTAAATCCATTCCTCCACAACCAGAAAACAAGGAAAGCATATTTAAGGTAGATTTTCCTTTTTGCTCTTTCTTTTCTGATTTTTGGTAGAATTTTACAGTCAATTGAGGTTCCTCAACTATGCTTGTATTTTCTTTATCAGTTATTAATGTTCGCATAGTTAGTTTTGAATTGGATGTGATTTTAAATATTTGATTTTTTTCTCTGCTACTTTTAGCACTTTACTTGCACAATCTTCATCTACAATTTCATAAGCAATTTTGTCGCTTATAAATTGTATTAAAAGTTCGTCTTTATCGAGTTTTAATATTTCTGCAAGTTTGTCCAACATTTCTTTTGTTGGTTTTCGCTCGTTTCTTTCGATTTTACTCAATATTGCTTGGTCGATATCGACATAAGCTGATACATGTCTTAAAAAAAGTCCGAGAGCTTGTCTTTTATTTCGTAAGATTTGTCCGATTGTTTCCATTTTGAATATTGTTACTTGACAACAAGTGTCAAATATAGTTTGTCAAATTTTGGAAAGCAAGAAATTCATGTCACTTTCGTTTTTAAAAAATACGAATATAGAGTCCATTTAAATAAAGCTCTTGGTTAAACGCTAAAGCTAACAATTGAAGAACAAAAATAGTTGTTTAACTTTTATGTTTATTTATTATGCATGCATAATAAATAAAAAAGCCGTAGTTTTGAAAGTAGGCGAAAGTGCCTGAATTTTTATTGCTACTTTTAAGCTACTAAAAACAAAATCAATGAGCGACAAACCTTCTTTTATCAAAGACCTTTCTTTGCCGGCAATGGCAGCCCCTATGTTTCTAATTTCAGGACCAAAACTGGTTGTTGAATGTTGTAAAAACGGAATTGTTGGCACCTTTCCGGCGCTTAATCAACGTACCACTGAAGGTTTTGAAGAATGGCTCATTGAAATTAAAGCTGAACTTCAAAAGTTTGAAGAAGAGACGGGTAAAAAAGCCGCTCCGTTTGGCGTAAACCTTATTGTGCATCCTACCAACCCAAGGCTTGAGGCAGACATCAAAATGTGTGTCAAACATCAAGTACCTATTATTATAACCTCTTTAGGTGCTGTTTCAATGGTTGTTGATGCCATACATAGTTATGGCGGCTTGGTGTTTCACGATGTCATCAAAAAGCGTCATGCTGAAAAAGCTCAAGAAGCCGGTGTTGACGGCTTGATTCTCGTCGCTGCCGGAGCAGGTGGTCACGCAGGTACCATAAACCCAATGACGCTAGTAGCTGAAATAAAAAAGTTCTTTAAAAAGACCATTTTACTCTCTGGTTGTATTAGTACCGGACGTGATATTGCATCAGCCTTGCAAATGGGTGCTGACTTAGCATATATGGGAACACGTTTTATCAATACAGATGAAGCGAAAGCTCCAGACGAATACAAGAAAATGATTATTGATGCCGGTGCTAGTGATGTGACCTATACGGCTGCGATTTCTGGCGTACATGCGAACTTCTTAGGGGCTAGTTTGAAAGCTGCAGGAATTACCGAAGAGGACTTGAAAAAAGACAGAAAAATAGATTTCGGAAAAGAATTAGATACTGAAGCTAAAGCATGGAAGACTATTTGGTCAGCTGGCCAAGGTTCTGCTTTGATTGATGATGCTGTTCCTGTTTCTGAATTGGTAGCTACGTTGAAAATTGAATTCAAGTCTGCTATTGAAGCGCAGTACAAAATGTTAGAAACCTATCCGAAGTAAATAAAGCCCCCTAACCCCCAAAGGGGGAATTGATTGTTTATGCCACTTATCTCTTCTTCGTATAATCCGCCATTTTTGTTCAAAAACGGACATTTTTCGACGATTTATGCCGGAATTTGGCGAAAAATAACTCATTTTGAGCAAAAAAGAGAAAGAATTGAATTGCCAGATTCTGACTTTTTAGACCTTGATTGGAGCTTTTCTTCTTCAAAATCTAACAAAGTAACTATTCTTATTCATGGCCTAGAGGGCAATGCCCAACGTGCCTATATTCAAGGTAGCGCCAAACACCTCAATGAAAACGGTTTCGATGTTTGCGCCCTAAATCTGAGGACTTGTAGTGGAGAACTAAATCGTTTATTCCGTTCTTACCATTCTGGGGCTACCGAAGACCTAGACGCTGTTGTACAACATATTTTGAAACACAAAAATTATACTGAAATTTATCTCAAAGGCTTCAGTCTAGGCGGAAATATGACTTTGAAATATTTAGGCGAAGACCGAAGCATTCCTAAAGAAATTAAAGCCGCCATGGCAGTATCAGTACCCTGTAGTTTGCACAGTTCATGCAAAGCTCTATTAAAGCCTATTAACATGGCTTATGCGAAACGATTCAAAAAAAATTTGATTGATAAATTAAAACTGAAGCAAGAACAATTTCCTGAAAAAATATCAAATGATGATATTAAAAAAGTAGTTACGCTTAAAGATTTTGATGATGTGTACACAAGTCGCGCTCATGGTTTCAAAGATGCTTTAGACTATTATGAAAAAAGCAGCTGTTTGCAATTCTTACCTAACATTAAAACGCCCGTACTACTTCTTAATGCTGAAAACGATTCTTTTTTGGGGCCCGAATGTTATCCGAAGAAAATAGCCGAACAAAATGATAACCTTTTTTTTGAAATTTCAAAATACGGTGGGCATGTAGGCTTTTATGGCACCAATAATATAACCTACAGTGAAAAAAGAGTGATTCAATTCTTTCAAAAAAACAATTAGTCCTCTTAAAAAAAGGCTTTTCAATATACTAAATTGATAAATATTTTGTTGTATTTTCTTACAATTTATATTTTTACACCAAATATTGATGAAACCTTACTTGCTTTTAATTGTTCTATGTATATCTACCATTTCTATTGGGCAAACTATTGACGCTCAAAATTTACAGCGCATTTCTCACAATGATGAAAACGCAACAAATACTCCTAACGCATTTCTGTCAAGAAGTGATATTACAGGCACGCCTGATGAAGGCGCACTTTTTTATGACAATACCACTAAAAACGTATATGTTTTTAATGACAATGGTTGGCAACGTCTTTATAAAGCACCTCAAATCATAGAAATTACAGGAAATTATACCTTATCAGAAATAGATGACGGCAATGTTATAAAAGCTAAAAGCTCAACTGGCCTAACGCTAACTGTACCTTTAAACTTACCTGTTGGATTCAATGTGAGTGTCTATCAAACTGACACAGGTCAAGTAACTATATCGGGTACTATAGGCGTTAGTTTATTGAACAGATTAAGTTGTTTTGTTACTGCCGGAAAAGATGCAGGCGCAGGCATAATTTGTACTGAGAACAACACCTTTCATATTACTGGTGATCTTACTGATTAACTTATGAGAAAGTTAATTTTTATCATACTCTTTTTGATGACATGGTCAGTAGCTGGCCAAGTAGCGCAATGGAATAAATTTCCCTCTTTACGGCCATCTTGTTACAAAGGCGCTGCTGATCAAGAGCTTGGAAAAAATGCTGCTTTCGCCTTCGCATTACGCAAATTATATCCAGATTATAAAGGTGCGTTAATTCAACTAAGACGAGCTTCAGACAATGCTACCCAAGATTTTTATGCAACAACTAATGATGCCATTGATTTAGTTGAAATTGATTTATGGCGCGCAGGTAGTGCAGTTTATGTAACCAAATGGTATGACCAAAGTTGCCAAAAACGAAATGCCCAACAAGCAATACAAAGCCAACAACCCCGATTTTTTCCTGATGTGAACCTACCTTATTTTCAAGGCAGCGGTAACGCTCAATATTTAACTATTGACACCCCAAACGGACTACAAGATGTTACTACAAATGGTGTTCAAGGCACAGTAATTTCAATACTACGAGCTACCCTTCGAAATCAACACACTTTTGGCGTTTTAGTAGGTCGCGACCGGTGGTCTGCACACGGCACATGGAGCAATAGTCGATTCTATTTCGACCCAGGCATTTGTTGCAATAATCCAAGAGAATTTTACAATGCTGATGGCATTAACGTATGGGCTCAGTATTCATTTGTTCGAACAGCAACCAATGTAATTATGCGTAAAAATAACGTTCAGCGTGTGAATGGTTCATTTACAAACGGAGATTGCACCTTAACCGAAGATTTTGCTATTGGTTGGGCAACTGGTAGTCAACCTACCTATGCCGCTACTACATCTTTCAATGAATTTATTATGTTTGATACGGATATTAGTCAAGCGCGAATTTCAGACTTTGAACAAAAACAAATAAATTTTTGGAATTTATAATTCTATTGGCTTTCTTTAATTTTCCTAATAATTAATAAAAGATTTAATTCAACATAAATGAAGAAATTACTCTATGTATTTGCACTAACAGCCTTGATTAGTAGTTGTGGCGAAAAGAAAGAAGGTAAGAAAGATGGTTTTGAAATGAACCGCACTAAAACAGAAACGAAAGCAGCTGCAAATGAAGGTGTTCCTGTTGATATGGATAATGATGGTGTTGGCCCGTATAAAAATATTAAATTTTCGAAAGATATAAATACTGAATTAGCAGCTGTTGGAGAAGCAAAATACAGTGCTATTTGTACTGCATGTCATATGGCAGAACAACGCATGATTGGCCCAGCTTTAAAAGGTGTTTATGACAGAAGGAGTCCGGCGTGGGTTATGAACATGATTAAAAACCCTGATGGCATGTTGAAAGAAGATCCAATTGCTAAGGCGCTTTTAAAAGAATATAACAATGCGATAATGCTGAATCAGAATTTAACTGATGAAGAAACTAAAGCGGTTGCTGAGTATTTGAGAACATTATAAAATCAATAAAAGATGCTATTACCGTTTTTGGTAAATCTTTCAAAATATTCTTTTTATTTATTATTTTTTATTCTCCAGTTTAGTTTTTCTCAAACAACAAGAAAGTTAACATTTACTGAGAGTCCTGAGTTTAAAGAAAATTTAAAGACTGATGAAATTATAGCTTTTCATACGTCCTCTTCTGGATTATTTGCTGTAATTAACAAGGCTAAAAAGAAAATAGTTGTTAATGTTTTCGATAAGACCTTTGCTAATGTAAATAGTCAAATTATTGATCAATCAAAAAATGAAATCTTTGTTGGAAGCTATTCTTATCAAAACAAAGTAAAACTCTTTACCGAATTTGTTTCTAAAAAAGAAGCAAGATTACTTTTTCTATATACCCTCAATTTGGACTCTTTTTCAGTTGACAAGACTATCATTAAAGAAACAAGTGTCGATCGTCTTTTACTTTATTCCGAAATGAGTGAACATCAAATAAAACTTGCTATCTCGCCAAACCAGAAATATATAGCTACTATTTCGGATAATATATTAAGAGAATATAATTCTTTTTCAAGTGGTTTATATGAGTCAGCAAACGACAGCGTAATTTATTTTAAAAATCACAGCGCATTTCCTGGTCAGTTTTTTGAATTAAAAGATGTGAAGGTTGATGAAAATGGAAATATATATTCTATAGGCAAACTTTTTAAAGAAGGTAAAAGAGAAAGAGTTGGGGGTAATGCAAATTATGAATACGTTCTTAGTATTGTTTCGAAAGAAGAAAATAAAAGTTTGAATATCAAGTTAGATGATATCCATGTAGAGACTTTATCAATTTCATTACAAAAAGAGCAAATTCATTTACTTGGCCTGTATTCTGAAAAAAAATCTTCCTCTATAAAAGGTGTATGTAATTTCATTATTGATCCAAATAAAGTCATGTTAATAGAAAAGTACCTTAAACCTGTCGAACTTAATATTTTTAAGTCTTCGAATATATTACCTTTTATACAAATCAAAGAAAAAGGTGAATTGACGGGGTTTAATTTAGATTATGTTATTCAGGCAAAAGACGGGTCTTCATATTTACTCGCCGAAAAATTCTATGTTACAAGTGCTCCTAGCAATAATAGTTTTGGTTCTGCAGGTGGCACAATATATCACTATGATGACATTATAATTTTCAAATTTAATTCCGAAGGAAAACTTGATTGGGCCGAAAGTATTTTTAAAAAAGCAAATGAGCATACTTACAATGCCTTCTTGAAAAACGATGAACTTCATTTAATTCTCAATTCAGGCAACAAGCTTACAAAAAAGAGAGATGGGCGAACCAAAGTTTCAAAAGGGCTATTGGAAAAACAAGCATTATACGATATTGTATTTCTAAAAAATGGAGAAATTCGATATGACAAGATACTTAACTACAACGAAGGTTATCGGTATAATCCAAATCTAGGAAAGTATCAAAACAATCAGTTTGTAATGCCAAGCCATAAAGGAAGTAAAAAGCACTTTATGGTTCTAGAGTAATTTTTATAATAATTCCCATTACAACTCCCAAATATTAAAAGGTCTTGTAATTTTAGTTGCTCCTTTTTTACCTTTATCTGTAACTACTTTATAGGTTGGGTCTTCTAAAACATTAACATCAATAATATCTTCAGCATTAGCTAAGAGACGAATACAATCTTTACTCAAATGTTTTAGGTGTATATTTTTACCCGCCTTTTTGTATCGCTCAGTAATTTTATTCAAAGCTTCAATACCTGACATATCAGCAACCCTACTCTCTTGAAAATCAATAATTACCTCTTCAGGGTCATTTTGAATATCAAATTTTTCAGAAAAAGCTGTAGTAGATCCAAAAAACAAAGGCCCGTATATTTCATAGTGTTTAACGCCTTTGCCATCAATAAACTTTCTGGCACGTATTCGTTTTGCATTTTCCCATGAATATGCCAAGGCTGAAATAATAACCCCTAATAATACAGCAATTGCCAAATTGTGAGTTATAGCCGTTATTAGCGTTACTAAAACCATAACTATTACATCTGAATGAGGCATTTTTCTAAAGGTTTTAAAGCTAGCCCATTCAAAAGTGCCAATGGCTACCATAAACATCAAACCAACCAATGCTGCCATGGGTAAGCGTTCAATCAAACTTGAACCAAACATGATAAAAACAAGTAGCATTACAGCAGCAGTAATACCTGAAAGTCTTGCGCGAGCTCCTGAAGAAGTATTAATCAAACTTTGCCCAATCATAGCACAACCACCCATACCTGATAAAAATCCTGATAAGATGTTGGCCGTTCCTTGAGCTACACATTCTCTGTTGCCGCTACCTCTTGTTTCAGTGATTTCATCAATGATATTTAAAGTCAAGAGGCTTTCAATTAATCCAACTCCAGCTACTATTGCAGCATATGGAAAAATAATCATTATAGATTTCCATGTATAAGGAATTTGAGGAATAGATAAAGGTGGAAACCCACCTTTTATGGTTTCGCCTTCAGGCAATATATCAGCAACAGTGAGCGTGTTTACGCCTCCTACAATAACAATTAAAGAAACTACTATTATTGCTACTAGAGATGAGGGTATCGCTTTGGTTAACTTTGGTAAGCCCCATATAATAACCATTGTCAATAAGGTAAGCCCTAGCATCACTGCAAATGGCTCTGTTTCTAAAAGGGTATCTGTTGCGATGCCATCTACTCGTTCATAAAAATTTGGAAATTGCGCCATGAAAATGATAATCGCAAGTCCGTTTACAAATCCGAAAATAACAGGATGTGGCACTAAACGTATAAATTTACCTAGACGCAGAAGTCCGGCTCCTATTTGTAATAATCCGGCAATAATAACCGTGGCGAACACATAGTTTAAAATGGTTTCTGGTTCTATACCCGGAAAATTTCTTTTCAATTCTAAAATCAATCCTACAAAAATTACGGCAACGGCTCCGGTTGCTCCAGAAATCATTCCGGGGCGCCCACCAAAAATTGAGGTAATCAGTGCTAAAACAAAAGCGGCGTATAAACCTGTTAAAGGAGAAAAACCCGGAATCAAAGCAAAAGCAATAGCTTCTGGCACCAAGGCTAGTGCTACTGTTAAACCTGAAAGAATTTCTGTTTTATAGTCTACTTTCTGCTTAAAATCGAAAAGATGAAGAAATTTACTCATGAATTCTGTACTTTATTTCAATATCACTACTGAATTTAAGCCGGCAAAAATAAGGCATATTACCCTACTAAACAGTCTATTATTAAAAAACGTAGGTGAGGCTAAAATATCACAACTTTAATTCGCCCAATAATCAACCACAAATACTTTTTCAACATAAGGCTGTAAACTTGCTACAAATTCTTGATGCTTTGGGTGCGGCGTGTAAATACTATCTCTGTCTTTTTCAGAATTAAAGGTTAGCATATAGCAATGTGTAAAGTCTTGATGAAAATTTTCGGGACTATCATTTAAGCCCCATTCAAAATCTTTTATCACTGAAATATGCTCAGGAAGAGCGTTGAAACTATCATTCAATTTTGAAACTTCAGCTTCACTAGCATCATTATTAAACTTAAAAATCACAACATGTCTCAATAGTTTTTCCTTATCTTTTTTCATCATTTTAGCGTCTTCTTTTTCAGTTTTCACTTCTTTTTTATTGACCTCATTACAGGATACTTGTAAAAAACAACTGATTAAAATTACAGCCAATGCTTTTTTAGTTAGTCTCATTTATTAAATTTAATATTAGTTAGTAATAAACTTCTTTGATACAAGCTTCTTAGCATTTTAAATCTCGATTATCGAGTTAAACAATTCCGCCTGTACTACCCCCATCTACTTTTATCACAGAACCATTTGTGGCTGCTGCTAAAGGACTACATAAATAGGTGATTGTATGGGCTACTTCTTCAACTTTCGCAAAACGTTGCAATAGTGAAGAGGTACGTACCTCGGTAAAAAAACTTTCTTCAACTTGTGCAATTGTCTTGCCTTTCTTTTTGGCTTCAGTTTTTAAAAATTGCTCAGCTCCTTCAGATAAAGTAGAGCCCGGAACTACAGTGTTTACCGTTACTTCTGAACCTTTCGTTACTTGTGCCAACCCTCTTGAAACAGCATGTAAAGCTGCTTTGGTCATGCTATACGAAATCATATCAGTAGGCACTAAGGTGGCGCATTCACTTGAAATGAAAAGAATACGCCCCCAATTTTTGGCTAACATATTTGGAAGGATTGATTTTGATAAACGAACGCCACTCATCACATTCACTTCAAACTGACGGTACCAATCTTCATCTGAAGATTCGAAATATGAGCCTGCAGCATAAATACCCACATTATTGATTAAAATATCTATTTCAGGAAGTTTTTTAAGCAAGGCCTGTACCTCATTAGATTTACTAAAATCAGCAGCAAAACCTGAAATAGAAACCGCAGGAAACTCATGCTGTAATTTTACTACTGCAGCTTTTAATTTCATCGTGGTTCTGCTATTAAGAATAACATCAACACCTTCTTGGGCTAAACTTTTAGCTGTTGCAAAGCCTATACCCGCTGTTGAACCTGTTATAAAAGCTGTTTTGCCTTGAAGTTTTAAATTCATAAAAAAGATAAATGATATTCTTTAATTACCTCACCCAAAGGGGAGGTCAAAATTACGAAAGTAATTCTGGGAGGGGCTTACCAGTTATTCAAACCTAGTAGTTTTTTTCCTAAGTCAGTCAATTCAGCCGTTTCATATTTGGTTTGTTCCCAATTTCTTGGGTCTCCAGGAAAAGCATAGCCTTCGGGTGCAATTCTATTCTTCCATGAATTGATACGCCAGTTTCTAAGTTCTTGATTGTCTTCTTCAGCAGGCATCATAGAAATGTATTGGGCGGCCCGCACTTTATCTCCTGATTTGTTTGGTCGAATACCGTGCGGTTCAGTACTATTGAAAATAAGCAAGTCGCCTGCTTCCATTTTGACTTTAACAATTTTATCTTCTAATTCTGAAATGTCAGGTTTAAAACGATCGCGGTCTTCTGGTTGGGTTAATTTCCAGGTATCATAGTTTCGATATAACCAAGGTATGCATTGAAAGCCTCCCATATTTTCATCGGTTTGGTCAGCAAGTGCTAAAACGCCTTGAACATTTTGTGGTTTGGTTTCAGGGTCATAATCCCAATGAATAAATCCTTTTTTATCAACTCCGGGCTGAAGAGGAAAATTCAAATTCGCTCTATCAATGGTTACCCATAGTTTTTCTGTACCCCAAACGTCAGCAAAGGCATCATACACACGTTGCATTTGACGGTTATTCCACAAGTGCTGATGATTATAGACTTCAACCATACCTGTACCTTCTAATTCTTTCATTTTCATTTCAGCACGAGGAGGAGCATACCAGGTTTCAGAATCATTAGGATCTTTTTCGTCAAATTTCCATATAAAATCAGCGGTAGCTTTTGCTTGTTCTTTGGGTATCGCATTTTTAATGACAATGTATCCGTTATGCATCCAAAATTGCCAATCTTCTTCAGTTAAAACACGCAATGGCTTCCCGTTTGAACGGTCATTTAATTTCTGCTTACTACTGGTCGCGGTTGAAGGGTTTCCTGGAATTTCTTCATGGGCCTTATTGGCCATTTCAATCTTATATTTTGAATCCATAGAACTAGAATTTAATCCTATTAAAGTAAAACAATTTTTTTAGATGCAGAATTCGAATAAAAAGGTGTAAAAACAGAATCGCCGCGGACATGGTGACCGCAGCGATTCCTAACTAAATAACCAACCAAAAAATTGTTGCAACGTGTACTTAGCGTACCCGTGATACTTTTTTTAAACTGAATTTTAATTCAATTTAAGTGTTTTTTAATGGGTTGGTTATTACTATAAAACACTCAACTTAAAAACGTAGGTTTTCAAACAATCATTGCCCTAAAACTTGTTAGGTTGTGTTAAAATTTTGAGCATTTCATCGTTTTATTTGTCATACATCCGATTTTTTTAGATTAAATGCATTTTGCCATTTTAACAGCACTATATTTCTTGTTTGAAGTGTTTCAAAACTTCATGTTTCATTTTTTAATTTCATTAGCTTTGTTTTGTTAAATTTAAACAATGAGTAAGCCATTACAATTTGGAGTTTTAGGAGGGGGTAGCTGGGCAACCGCTATTGTAAAGATGTTATTAGAAAATCAAGACACGGTGGGGTGGTATATGCGCAATACTGAGTCTATAGCCTATATAAAGTCTGAAAACCACAACCCCAACTATTTAAGTTCAGTAGAGTTTCAATCTAAACAATTGGCTTTAACCAATGATATAAACACTTTAGTTGAAAATACAGAAGTTCTCATTTTTGCGATTCCCTCAGCTTTTTTAGAAAGTGAATTGCAAAAATTGAAAAGCCCATTAAAAGGTAAAATTATTTTTTCAGCGATTAAAGGAATTGTACCTGAAACTGGCTTAATTGTATGTGAGCATTTTCATGACAAGTACGCTATTCCTTTCAATGACATAGGAGTAATTACTGGGCCTTGCCATGCTGAAGAGGTTGCTCTTGAGCGCTTATCCTATTTAACCATTGCTAGTGCTGATGAAGACAAAGCGGCCTTGGTTGCGAACAACTTGAAAAGTCACTATATAAAAACCAAAATTTCTGATGATATTATTGGTACAGAATACGCAGCTATGCTTAAAAACATTTATGCTTTGGCGGCTGGTATTTATCATGGTTTGGGTTATGGCGATAATTTTCAGAGTGTTTTAATGAGTAATGCCATACGTGAAATGAAGCGTTATATAAAACGTGTTCATAAAATGAAACGCAACATTAACAACTCAGCCTATTTGGGCGATTTATTAGTTACAGGCTACTCTACTTTTAGTCGTAACAGAATGTTTGGTACTATGATTGGTAAGGGGTATACCGTTAAAAGTGCGCAAATGGAAATGAAAATGGTGGCTGAAGGTTATTACGCTGCAAAAACTGCTTATAATCAAAAAACTGAGTTCAAGAAACAGGTCAAGACTCCTATTATTGATGCCGTATATAAAGTGCTTTATAAAAAGGGCAATGCCCGACGTATTTTTAAAGAACTCACTAACGAATTAGACTAATAAAGTACATTAGTTAGTTACAATTCTTCCCAAGATTTGGTTCTATCCACCGCCTTTTGCCATTTGCTGTATAATCGTTTTCTTTTTTCTTGCTCAAAAGTTGGTTTGAAAATTTTGTTCATAGGTCGATTTTGATCCACATCCTCTTGTTTCCATAACCCAACATGAATGCCTGCTAAAAAAGCTGCGCCCATAGCCGTAGATTCTATGACTTCAGGGCGATGGACTTCAGTACCTAATATATCAGCTTGAAATTGCATTAAATGATTATTGGCACAAGCCCCACCATCAACTCGAAGGTTGGCTAATTGAATACCCGAGTCATCTTCCATCGCTTTTAAAATATCTTTGGTTTGATATGCCAAAGATTCTAAAGTTGCTTTTGCCAAATGCGCTTTACCTGTATCACGTGTTAAACCGAATACCGCTCCGCGGGCATACATATCCCAATACGGTGCGCCAAGACCTGCAAAAGCCGGTACTACATACACTGGGTTTTCGCCTTTTACAGAATCAGCTAACGCTTCTGTTTCGCCAGCATCTTTGATTAATTCTAATCCGTCACGTAACCACTGTACGGCTGCACCAGCAATAAAAATACTTCCTTCAAGGGCATAGGTTACTTTTCCGTCAAGTCCGTAAGCAATGGTAGTCAACAATCCGTTTTTAGAGAACATGGGTTTTTCTCCGGTATTCATTAACATAAAACAACCTGTGCCATACGTGTTTTTAGCCGTTCCTTTTTGAAAACAGGCTTGACCAAAAAGTGCTGCTTGCTGATCGCCCGCGATTCCGGCAATCGGAATACGAACACCATCTAATTCATAATCTCCAAAATGATGTGAAGATGGTTTCACATCGGGCAACATGCTATGCGGAATGCCCAAGGCTTCCGTTAATTTATTATCCCATTTTAAATTTACAATATCATAAATCAAGGTTCTAGATGCGTTGGTATAATCAGTTACATGACTTGCTCCCTTGGTCATATTCCAAACCAACCAAGTATCAACAGTACCCATCAATAAATCGCCACTTTCAGCTTTTTGTTTTGCCCCTTGAACATTATCTAGAATCCATTTTACCTTAGTGCCTGAAAAGTACGAGTCAATAACTAGCCCTGTAGTTTGTTTTACATGTTCAGTTAAGCCATTCTTTTTCATGTTTTCACAAATATCAGCAGTACGTTTATCTTGCCAAACTATAGCATTGTAAACAGGTTCTCCGGTGTTTTTATCCCAAACAATGGTTGTTTCACGTTGGTTTGTAATGCCAATAGCTTTGATATCTGAAGCCTGAACATTTTGTTCTTTAATCAATTGTGCTAAAACCCCTAATTGCGATTCTAAAATTTCTTTAGGATCATGCTCTACCCACCCAGATTGAGGAAAAATTTGTTTGAATTCTTTTTGAACCATTCCTTGAATTGCTCCTTCTTCATTAACTAATAATGCTCGAGAACTTGTAGTGCCTTGATCTAATGAAATAATGTATGACATATATAAATGTTTAGAATACTATTATGCAGGTAGTAGCATAATTAATGCTTAAATATAGGGGTTTCTATTTGAGTCTCAAAAGCCGTAGAAACTAATCAATAATAATGGTTAAAACACCTTCGTTTCCGAGGTCATCTAATGCAGTAATTTTGTGTTTTCCTACGGATGGAAGAATCCCTATTTCGTGAAAATTTCGAGTTTGCTCTAGATACACATCATCTAAATACCAATAAACCAGCGCTTCATCATTGCTATGTGCCAGTTTCAAAACTAATTCATTTTGCTTGCCTTCAAAATTTTTAGTCAATGTAATTCGATTTCCATTTTTGGGATAAATAAACTGCATGGTTGGCTCAGCATTTACACTTTTACAATCTTCTCTAAAAAGCGGTAAGGTTCTATAAGTAGGATGTGTTTTCTTATAATAGAACTCCATCAGTGGAGGTAGAGAAAACCAAGATCTTGAATTGGTAATAGAAAGATCTGCGCAAGAAGAATTAACTCGAAATTGGTTATTCTTATCTAAATGCACCTGATGATGAAAACTACAAGATTGAACATAGTTTTTTTTCTTTGGGATATCAATGGTTTTCTTCTGACAAATATCAGTGGCTAAATAACCGCTCATTGAACAAACTTCTATCATTGCAAATTCATCAAAAGGTTTTTGAAACCAATTGCTTTGCGGAAGCAAATCAAAAACTTCAAATAAAATTGGCGCTGCACTTCTAACCCCCGTAACATCTGGTCGCCCTTCGCCATCAGCATTACCAACCCAAACACCTACCACATGATCAGCTGTTAAGCCAATCGCCCAAGCATCTTTATTACCATAACTCGTACCTGTTTTCCAAGCTATTTGACGACTGCTATCATAATATTGCCAAGATTCATCTCCTTCAGGGCGATTAACTTGTTTCATTGCCTCAAAAGTTAAATATAGGCTTGCGGCATCAAAGACTGTTTTTTGTCTTGATTTTTGTCCAAAATCAATGGTTTTATTGGACTCTAAAACAAGGTTTTTAAACTCCCTATCAAAATATTCGCTTGAGGTTTCATTAAAATGATTGAGGGTAGAAGCTAAGTTTGCGTAGGTTTTACATAAATCCCAAAGATTCGTTTCTGCACCACCTAAAATTAAGGTTAAGCCGTAATGATCGGCAGATTTGTTTAATCCTCCTAATTCAAACTGATTAAGTTGATCTCTAAATTTTTGCAAACCATATTGTTGCAATAATCGAACTGCAGGTATATTTAAAGAACGTGAAAGCGCATCTTTTGCAGGTATTGCACCGCTATAGTTTTCAATGAAATTTTCTGGTCTATAGCCCGCTATTTGAGTAGGCACATCTGCTACCAACATATCTGGTAATAATTCGCCGGCATCTAACATCGCACTATACAGCAAAGGTTTTAATGTGCTTCCTGTACTGCGATTTGCCTGTACAAGATCAACATCTTTTTGATGTATTGCTGTTGTTTGTGTATTGCCTACATAACTTAGAATTTCTCTTGTTTTTACATCTAAAACTAAAATTGCAGCATTGTGTACTTGATTTTGCTTCAAGCTATTGTAATGTTTGTTTAAAATAGCATTTACATTGCCTTGAAGATTAGCATTTATAGTGCTCTGAATGCTTTGACCCTTTTTAGATTTGGCCAAATATTGCACCAAATGTGGAGCAAAGTTTGGAAGAGAATAAGGTTTTTGAGGAAGCTTTTCGAGCAATGCTAATTTAAAAGTGGTAGCATCTATATAATTTTCATCAAGTAGTTTTTGTAGCAATCTATTTCTTTTCTGTAGTAATTTTTTTTGATTTTTTCCAGGGTAGATCAAACTAGGTGCATTGGGTAAAACTGCTAAAGTTGCTGATTCTGCCCAAGACAATTGATGAGGTTGTAAACCAAAATAGCGCCATGCCGCGGCATCTAAACCCACTACATTACCACCAAATGGGGCATGGCTTGTGTACAGTTTTAAAATGTCTTTCTTCGAGTATCTAATCTCAAGGCGCGTTGCCAGAACCAATTCATAAAATTTTTCGAAATAAGACCGTTCTTTTTTTCTAGATAAGCGAATGACCTGCTGGGTCAGTGTACTCGCACCTCTAACCTTCTTGCCTTTAGAAATATTTACCTTTGCAGCTTTTGCTATTGAAACAGGATTAAACCCAACATGTGAATAAAAATACGCATCTTCAAACTGCAACAAACAGGTTTCAAACTTACTAGGAATACTATCAATAACCGGAAAACGCCATTGACCATCGTCTGCTATTTTAGCTCCTAATAATAACCCCGTACGACTTTCAACAACCGTTGATGTTGGTGTTTTAAATAATACTTTTGGAAGACAGAAATAATAGACAATTAATAGAAATACAAAAAGAATGAATTTTTTTGGATGTTTCTTTAAAAGACCTCCCCTAGCCCCTTCGAAGGAGGGGGATGGTTTTGATCTTCCAAAATTTTTTTTTGTCAGTTTCAATAGTTCAATTTCTTGAAAATCTTTTCAAAAAAATACGATTATTAAGCCCCTCCTTTAGAGGGGTTTGGGGAGGCTTCATATTCTCGCTCCACCAAACAAATTCGAACCTTATACCAAGAATACCAATCTTTAACTCCTTTTTGCTGTGCAAATAAATGATCGGCGTTTGATTTCCAATTCGCTATTGCTTCTAGACTTTTCCAGTAACTGACCGTTATACCAATTTCATCGCGAGCGCTTTCAATACCTAGATAATCTGGTTGCTCTTTGGCCAAATCAGCCATTTGTTTCGCCATTTCTTCATACCCTTCGATTGCATCAGTTTGCTTTGAGGTAAAAATAACAGCGTAATATGGCGCCTTTGAAATCATTTAAATTTAAGATTATACGATATATTCTTTTTCTAAAAAATAAGACACTATGGCTTCTTTCATTAAGACTGATTGTTCGCCAGCTTTAAGTAATGGCAATTCTTCTTTTACGGTGTAATGCGGCCAACTATCTTCATCAAAATGTGAAAATTCATAATATCCGTAAGGCTCAAGAAGCCTACAAATAGCAATATGCATTAAATCAACCTTATGGTCTTTTTTAAATTTTTTGTGATATTGACCTAGTTCTTGTACGCCAACCAAATAAATAATAGCATCAAGCTCTAATGGGTCTCCATCTGCAAATTGACCAGATAACTTTTCTACTAACCCCTCCCAACGTTCTTTTAAAACAATATCTCTTGCCATATATTTTCAAATTCATTGCTGTCAAATTTAGAACTTGACTGAGCTCGACCAAACAGCTATACAAAGGTACAAATCAAAGTTCTATATTTGTGTTATGAGCTTCTTAGATATCATTTTAGGGTTACTTCTTATCTACGGATTATACAAAGGATTCAAAAACGGACTCTTTGTTGAAATCGCATCTATTGTTGCTTTAATTGCCGGAATCTTTGGCGCCATGCATTTTTCATACATAGCGTCTGATTACCTTACCGAACATGTGCATTGGAGTGACCGCATAACTACACTGACTTCATTTGTAATTACCTTTATAGTTATTGTTACAGCCGTACATTTTGCCGCAAAACTATTGACTAAAATTGCAAATTTTGCCATGCTTGGTTTACTCAATAAAATAGCTGGAGCTCTTTTTGGCGCTTTAAAAGTGGCTATTATTTTAGGTGCTCTTTTAATCTTTTTTGAACGCGTAAATAATTCTGTTGGTTTGGTAAAAAGTGAAACAATGCAAAACTCTATCCTATATGATCCCGTGAAAGAAATAGGAGCTTTTATTTTTAACGCTGTTTTGAAAGAGATTGACAAAGACGAAACTACTGAAGAATCATCTTAAAATAAATCCATTTTTCATAGGATCGTTCGGATCAATACAAAAGGTATGTTTACCAGTAATGTGAGCCTTACCTTCAACTTGAGGTATCACTGCTTTAAAAGGCCCATAATTTTCTTCAGACACCACTGAACCTTTGAAAACTGAACCTGTAATACTTTCGATTGCCATCGTTTCTTTAAAATCAATTTCATTTCGCATTTTGTGAATCGCCATTCTTCCTGAAACTCCTGAGCCCGTGGGGCAACGATCAACTTCGCCTTCTGCAAAAATGCAGACATTCTTGCTGTCAATTCCTGGTTTATCTGAATCGCCAATGAAAATAGTGCCGTATAAAAAACTTAAATCCTCTTCAAAAGGATGTAAGATTTCAGCGTCTTGTTGCATTACAGCTCTTTTGATATTCATCCCTTCAGAAATCAAGGGCCGATATGAATCAGTACTCAAGTCAAAATCAAAGTTGTTTTTATTCATATCTACATAGGCATAGAAAGCACCTCCGTAAGCCAAATCATAGGTAACTTTTCCTAATCCTTTGACCTCAACTGTTCTGTCTAAACCTACCACAAAACTAGGCACGCAATGGAATCTCACTCCCGAAACCTTACCATCTTTAACGCTCGCAAAAGCAGTAATTCTACCACAAGGAGCGTCAATTTTAAGTTCATTATCGCCTTCATGTACATCAATCCATTTCATTTCAACAGCCAATGTTGTAATGGCTATAATCGCGTGACCACACATGGTGCTGTAGCCTTCATTGTGTAAAAAAAGAATGCCAAAATCTCCACTTTCATCATTCGGTGGTACCAAAATACAACCATACATATCAGCGTGCCCGCGAGGTTCAAACATCAAGGCAGTTCGTAAATAGTCATAATGTTCTTTACAATAACGACGATAGTCTAAAACGGAATTCCCTTTTAACTCCGGAAAGCCAGAAACAATCACACGCAAGGGTTCGCCACCCGTATGCATATCAATGGTCTTGATTTGCAACCAATCTTTAGGTGGGTTAAAATCTGTTTGCCTCAAGATATTTTGAAAGGTTTTACTCATTGGTAAATTTGTTGTAATAATAAGTTGCTGCAACTAAATCTTCAAGAGCATGACCAACAGATTTAAACATTGTTATTTCATTGTCATTAGTTCGCCCCTTTGTTTTATGGGTGCAAAGGGTAAACAAATTTCCTTTAATGTTGTCTTTTGCAAGAGTGCCGGTTTGAAGGGGAATATAAATATCGCCACTTTCATTAATTCCGGCAGGGGTGTCTACAAAAACCGACGCTTTTTGTATAACCTCATCATCAGCTTCTCGCATGTCTTTTTTATAGGCTCCGACCAAATCAATATGTTGACCAGGTTTCAAATATTTTCCAAAAACCAAAGGCGTTTTCGACAAGGTTGCACATGAAACAATATCAACTTCACTTATTTTTTCTTCTACTGAAGCAATTGCGATACACTTGAACGCTTCTTCTTTTAGCGCTTCGCAAATTGCCTCTGATTTTTTATTATTTCTACCCCAAACATAAACTGTATCAATGGCTCGAACACTTGCATGGGCCCGAATTA
The DNA here is from genome assembly GCA_937929935.1 of uncultured Flavobacteriaceae bacterium. Classification (GTDB taxonomy): domain Bacteria; phylum Bacteroidota; class Bacteroidia; order Flavobacteriales; family Flavobacteriaceae; genus Maribacter_C. The sequence goes on from CALFUL010000011.1 coordinate 144,335, forward strand.
GATTGGTAGAAAGGGCGCCAGTACCAATCATTAATAAAGAACGTGCATCTGATTTTGATAAAAATGAAGATGCCAAAGCTGATGCCGCTGCTGTTCTTTTAACGGTAAGACTCTTTGCTTGAAGTGTTGCTTTCACAACCCCAGTTGTTGCATTCATCAAAATATAAATAGCTTGAATTGAGGGCAACTCAAAGTGATAATTTTCAGGACTAACAGTGGCTATTTTCACTCCGGCATTTTTTCCTGCATGCCAAGCAGGCATTAATAATAGGGTAGAATCTACACCTGTTTCAGGGTTTGTAAAATCATGGTGATGCCGTTGCGGAACAATAATATCGTCTGAAGAAAATCCGATTTTTAGAACCGAAATCAGTTCTTTAAAATTGGTGTTCGCATTGATAAAATCATCGCTGATTTGAAGGATTGGTTCCATATTCTAAAAATATGGAAATAAAGATTAGAAGCAATTATTTCATTAAAGCTTTAAAGAAAATCTTTAACTAATACACACCCCGGCAAAGCCACCCCTCCTAAGAGGAGAATACCTAAATTAAATTTTTCACGAAACTGAGCATCCAACACTGGACAAATTTATTGCACCACCTCAACCCATTGGCCTTTTGTTCGAACCATATAGTCATCATCATACATGGCTTCAGCTTGAATGCCTGGCAGGTAATACTTTCCTAAATAAGAAGCATTCAGCAAAATTCGAAACGTTTTCGTTTCATTTTTCTTCATATTAAAATAGAAATTTGCACGATCATCTCTTAAATCAGTATGGGCAACTTGATTTTCTGCAAAACTTCCAAAATCAGTAAAGCGTGTATTTACAATTTCCCATCCGCTCGGAAAAATTTCGGTCAGGGCCATATCTTTCAAACCATTTGATGTTGTATTTGTCAAGGTAACTTCAGCAACGAAATCTGTTCCCTGAGAAATCTTAGTTGGATCCATTTTTGAGCCATTTCTTCCTTTAAAAACCATTGTTGCAGACAGGTTCTTTTGCACAATTTTTTCTTTACCAACGGGTAAAATTCCACTGTTTACGATACTCACATACACAGTACTATTTTCATGGTTTTTAAGTGTCACACTATTGCTTCCCTTTTTAATTTCAATAGGTCTGCTGGCAAGTGTTTTCTTGGTACTTACATTATCAGAACTACCATTGATGGTTATACTAGTTTTGATTCCTTTTCCGCCAATCATTTCAGCAAATTTGGCCATTGCCATCAAACTATATGATGCACTTTGGGTGCTCATATATCTTTTGTCTGATAGATTTTTAGCAATTATCTTAGCTAATTCTTGCGCTTTTACGTTGTCTTGTAGTAATACATAGGTTTCTAAAGCCATGGCTCTATTTCTATCAGCTGAGCCATAGGTATAATAGTAGTATTTGTTATTCTGTACCTCTAAACTAGCCGTGCTTAAAATTTTCTTCGCGACATTGGCTTGCCCTATACTAGCATATGCTGCTGCCAAACGAAATTTTCCTTCATTTGAAACATCTGAGCTTTCACGCAAACGGTTCATACTTGCAACATCAGCGTTACCAGAAAGAGCCAACGTATATAATCTATACGCCTGTGCCAAATCTGAATTCTGTTCAGAGCGCCATTGTTTTGCTACGTTTTGTTGGTATTTTATCCAGCTTGATTTAAAACCAATTGGCAAAACATACCCTTTCTTTTCAGCTTCTAATAAGAAGTGCCCAGCATAGGTTGTTCCCCAATCGTTAACATAATTTTGACCTGGCCAATAAGAGAAGCCGCCATTTGGGTTTTGAAACCCACCTAATCGCTTAATGCCTCTATCAATATTTTGCTGAATACGCTTCTTCTTGTTTGCCTCTAGATCAAAAATATCTGATAAATATAACTGCGGAAATGCTCCCGAAGTCGTTTGTTCAACACAACCATGTGGATAGCGAATCAAATACTTCATTCGCCCATTAAAATTCATCGGCGGCAAAGTTGAGAATTCTATTTCTGCGGAATTGCTTCCCGCGATTCCGAAGGTTTCTAGATTTATAGTTTGACTTCCGTTAGCATCAAGAATAATATCTTTTACTTCGGATGTTATCGGATTCGGATTCACCACATCTATGGGAATTTCAAAAGAAGCTGTTTCGCCTCCGCCGGAAGCTTCAACAACCACATTGCCAATTCCTGAGAAATCAGAAACATTTAATTGAAAGTATGCCATCTTTTCATCAGGTTGCGCAAAACTCAACTTTTGTGTTTGCTCACCTACGATCGTAAATGCTTTGTCTTGTTTGATTTTCAAGGTCACATTTTTAACCTTTTTTTCCATCGCAAAAACAGTAACTGGAAGCGTCACTTTCTCACCCGGAGTAATCTTACGAGGCAATGATGCTAATATCATTAGCGGTTTACGAACAGGTGTTGTCTTTTCAACTTGCCCATAGGCTTCGGTTTCATTATCAGCTGCAACAATCATTGTGCGTACAGAACCTACATATTTCGGAATTTTAATTTTATGCGTTTTGGTTTCGCCATCCTTTAGGCTAAACGGACCAATATGCACCACCATGGGTTCAAAACGGTTCGCTTTTTTGTTTTTAGCGCCAGCCAATTCGCCATCACCACCAATGGCAAATACTTGGTCAATTCGACCACCGAATGCACCAATCACATCATCATAAACATCCCAAGTTTTGACTCCTAAGGCTTCTTTAGCGTAAAATGTATTCCACGGATTTGGCGTTTTGAAACGAGTCAAATCTAATAAGCCCTCATCAACAATGGCTAAACTATAGGTCATCGCCTTACCTTGTTTCTCGTTAACTTTTACCGTAATCGTTTCTTCAGGACGTAAAACATCTGGCATTGAAACCGCAGGTTCTAATTTGGTATTCTTGTCTTCTACACTGATGCCTGTGATCCCATACATTCGTATAGGAGAGTCATTCTTAGTTGAAGCATGTGGTTGCAGCAATGAAATATTTATAAACACATTAGGCGTATATAATTCAGAAATTGGCAACTGAAATTTAGTCTCACCTTCAACGGTTTCAACCCACATAGATTCTAAAACCTCACTACCATTTTCAACAGTGACCAAAGCCCTGCCACCAAATGAACTCGGAAACGTAACCGTTGCCGTTTCGCTAACATTATAGGTTTCTTTATCCGTAGAAAAAACTAACATTGTTGCCGCAGAAGGGTCTCCTTTTCTAGATTTCCCTGCCCATCCTGGCCAGTCGATGTAAATAGTTTTACCTGTAGCGTGGCCTCCGTTTGGGTCTTCAACGCGTACCAAATACCTTCCCCAATCAGGATATTTTAATTCAAATTCAAAACTTCCTTTTCCGTTGGTGTTGGTACTTACTGTTTTTTCAAAAATTAAATTTCGATAATTACTACTGCTATATGATGAAAGGTTATCAGATGAGGTATCCCACCACCATCTCCAATTAACTTTATAAACCGCTACTTTTAAGTTTTTAGTGGCCTTTGCTTTTCCATTTTCATCTACCGAAACCAACTCAAATTTGTGTTTCACATCAGTTAAAAGCATTCCTCTAGTCTTATCTCCTTTAGGAGCATTCAAACCAATGTAAGTGCTGTAAGGAGAATACTTTTTCGTGAATACATCAGTACTGAAGTCCCCACCGTTTTCATAAACTTTAGTAATGAAAGCTGCATTGAGCATACCTGGTGCTTTGCTGGTCAACTGCGGATTGATACTAAAATTGGCTTTCCCCTCAGCATCAACTTTGCCGTCAAAAACAACTTGATCTTCAGAAGAGAAACGGCGGCTTGGGTCATCAAAAATATAGCCCGGAAAAGTATCAAAACTTGTTCTTGCCGGATTGAATTTAGCTGTAATATCAGTTTTTAGGTTTTTAGCAATTGCCCCATGTAACCAGTTTACTGTCATGTTACCTGTAATGGGTTTTGAACCGTTTAGAATTTCAGCATCAAAGTCCGTTTTAATCTTTAAACGATTAGGTTTTATGGTTTCAATCTTTAGTGTTTTTGAAAAAGAAGCCCCCCCTACAATAACCTTAGCTAACCAATTTCCGGTTGGTGCATCATCATCTGTTTTGAAATCAAAATGGAAGAAATTATTAAGCCCGTTTATTGATACTTCGCGATGCACCACTTTGTTATAAGGATCTAGCACCTCAAATTTTACAGGATGACCTGTTGGTAGCTTATTCGCAATATCATTTAACATGAAGGATAAGAAAACCTTATCTCCTGGTCGCCAAACCCCTCGTTCAGCAAAAATGAAACCTTTAAGTCCCTTTTTTAACTGAGTACCTGAGACATTAAATTTACTGACTGATAAGGCATTGCCATCATTTAGTTTGATGTAATTTTTTTGACCATTAAATTCAGCAATCGCAAAAAAGGCTTCTTTATCCGCATCATAAATAGCAGTGCCATCTGTATCTGTAGAAATCGATCCTAATGCTTGTTGCTGATAATTATAAAAAGTGATTTTGGTTCCCGCTATGGGTTTGGTGTTCAAAATATCGTTTACTGCTACAAAGTAGCTTTTATTAATACCTCTTTTAATGATAACCCCTAAATCGGTTGCTAAAACATTAGCACCTATTCTCTTATTGTTGTAATACGAGTAATCACATGGGTTGTCACGCTCATTCCAATTGTAATCATAGTTTCCGTAACTGTTGTAATAATTTTGAGTTCCATCCCAATAACTGTTTTCTAATTCTTGATCGAAATCTTCTTCATTTTCTTCAGTATCATCAATATTGGAGCTCTCGCATTTATAAGTACTATAGCTAGGTCGAAAATTGAATTCAACCCGATACATGGCACCAATTTCTGGAGAAATCATAGCGCTTAAATCAATGGCATGGGCGGACCATTTGCCATTGTTTGTAGAAACATTATTTTGAAGCACTATCTTTTTTCTTACTATGGGCCTTGCAACTCTTCGCAAATTAGAATTACCACTAATGTTATTGGTTTGTAAAAATTGAAGAATGTTGTTTTCATAAATCTTAAACACCGATACATCAACTGCTTTTAGGTTTACAGCTTCAAAATTAATTTTCAGATTATTTGAAGAAGGTAAAATGGTACCGTTAGACAATAATTTTATCTGTGGTCTGAGTTGTTCAAAAGCAAGGTATTGTTCAAACTTAGTTTTCAGTTTATACCCGTCTTCACTTTGAATTCCTTGTAAAACTTCCAATTTTGCAGAACCTTTTAATTCTGTTGATGGATATAGTTTTAAAGTGTTACCTTCAATTGCATATTTTGGTTTTGTTACACCTTCTAGAAGAACTAACCCTTTGAAATTTTGTTCTTTTTTTATAGGGTCAGAAAAGTTAATTAAAACGGTTTGACTTTCTCCAGTTTCAATTGAGGCCTCTAGAATAGAGAAGTTATTCTTACCCGCAATTTTGAAGGTGTTTTTGCCTGAACTTTCAATGTCAAATTTTGATCCGTTCCAAGAAATTTCTAGTTCTGAATCTTCATCAAACCTTTGAATGCTATCAATTTTAAATTGAAATTGAGTGCCTTTTTCTATGGCATCATCGAATTTTACTTTTACTGATTTTCCTTGATGTTTAACCGTTAAGAGTTGTTTTGCTGTTTCTAAAGAAAGCACGTCAGAAGCTCTTAACTGCCCGTTAATATATTGCCTATTTTTAGAATATGATTTTACCGCATCAGTATAAACATTGAATTGTTGTTCAAGTGTTCTAATTCTAAAACTCATTACTTTTAATTCTTCTGGTACATCTTGTACCAATTCAGAAAGGGCGAATTCAAAAAAATATTCTGTGTTTTGTTTGAGTCTCTGTTCTGGAATAAAGGCTAATGTTCTGTTATTTAAAGCAACAACTTTTCCTTTTACCTTTGGCGAAATTTTTAATAAATCTGAACCTAATTCGTCGCCATTACTCCATGATTCAATAGGCGTATTCAAAACAATTCGAATATCACTTTTAGCCGAAATAATTCCGTTTGAAACTTCAGAAATATATTCTTGATAGCTATTTAGGTTTTCGAAATCATCTTTTGTAGTTTCTTTCTTTGTGTTGCATCCTGCTATTATGAATAGTAAAATGAATATAATTGGAAAAGGCGTTAGCTTCATCTGAATTATGTTTTTTATAAAAGTAAAAAGGTCTGTTATTTAAAACAAGATAAATTAGTTTCAAAGATGTATAAAGCGTCTCAATTGTTCAAAATTAACGAACCTCATGAAGTATCTCGAAGTTATTGACGGTTTATCGAAAATGTTAGAATGCCTCCTATTTCGTCACTATCATTACACATGCTAATAACCCAAAATTAGCGGTGAGAACACACCAACCCCTTTCTTCCTAACCTACTGCTGTAGAATACCTACTTGTAAAGAACACAGGTATGAAAATGATTAAATCACAAATCGTGATGGTTCTAGTTGTGTGTATGTTTTATTCATGCACCAAAGAAACCAGCAGTATAGAAGAGCTTTCGAATATTTCGAAAGCTGAAAATGTAGTAGCTATTGAACAAGAAGTTCTAACAATTGTCAATAGCCACAGAATTGGTATTGATAAATCTGAGCTAGAATATAGTGAAGTAGCGTACGAGTATGCCAACCAACATAATGATTATCAGATTTCAAAAGGATCAATTAATCATGACAACTTTAGTTCAAGAGCTTCAAAAATTTCTGAATTAGCAGAAGCAGAGCTAGTGGCAGAAAATGTTGCAAAAGATTTTAACACTGCAGAAGGTGCTTTTCAAGCTTGGTATGAAAGTTCAAGTCATAAAAGCACAATGGAAGGCGATTTCACACACACCGCCGTTAGTGTAAAAGTTAATGACAATGGAAAGTTATACTTTACTCAGATTTTCTTTAGAAAGTAAAATCGGGCTCAAAACGTATTTAAACCACCTATAATTATTTGTAGGTGGTTTTTTATTTTGTCTAAATGAATTGAAAAACACCTCTTGACATTTTATATCATTTCATTATTCGTAGTTTTGTCACATACTTAACTATTCGAATACAAAAAGTTATATAATGTCGAAAATAGCAACTGAATTTGGTATTGATCAAGCCCTAAAAGCATTAGGCCTAAAAGAAATAAATAACGGAACCTCAACTGGTTCTGAAAATTTCTCATCCGGAGAAATTATAGCTTCCTATTCGCCAGTTGATGGTGCATTAATTGGAAAGGTAAAAACTACTTCAAAAGCAGATTATGAAAAAGTAATGAAGGCTGCAACTTCAGCTTTTATAGACTGGCGCAAAAAACCCGCTCCTTTAAGAGGAGAAATTGTTAGACAGTTCGGTGAAAAACTGCGCGAGCTGAAAGAACCGCTTGGCAAACTAGTTTCTTACGAAATGGGAAAAAGCTACCAAGAAGGCTTAGGCGAAGTTCAAGAAATGATTGACATCTGTGATTTTGCTGTCGGACTTTCAAGGCAATTACATGGTTTAACCATGCATTCTGAAAGACCTGGCCATAGAATGTATGAACAATACCATCCTCTTGGGGTTGTAGGTATTATATCAGCATTTAACTTTCCGGTAGCTGTTTGGGCTTGGAATACTGCATTAGCCTGGATTTGTGGCGATGTTTGTGTTTGGAAGCCTTCAGAGAAAACACCGTTATGCGGGGTTGCTTGTCAAAATATTGCTGCGGAAGTTCTTAAAGCCAATGGGCTGTCTGAAGGAATCTCATGCTTAATTAATGGCGATTATACGGTAGGAGAAATGATGACCAGTGACAATCGTATTCCGCTAGTTTCAGCTACTGGGTCTATTAGAATGGGAAAAATTGTTGCTCAAGCAGTTGCAGCACGCTTAGGTAAATCTTTATTAGAATTAGGCGGCAATAACGCCATCATTGTTACCCCCGATGCAGACATTAAAATGACCGTAATCGGAGCTGTTTTTGGAGCTGTCGGAACAGCAGGGCAGCGTTGTACTTCAACACGTAGATTAATTATTCATGAATCTATTTACGATACCGTAAAAGAAGCTGTAGTTACAGCCTATGGTCAATTGAAAATTGGAAACCCTTTAGATGAAAAAAACCATGTAGGACCTTTAATTGATACAGATGCCGTAGCACACTATAATAATGCACTACAAAAAGTTGTTGCAGAAGGTGGTAATATCATTGTTGAAGGTGGTGTTCTAGAAGGTTCAGGATATGAAAGTGGTTGTTACGTTAAACCTGCTATTGCTGAAGCAGAAAATACTTTCGAAATTGTTCAACATGAAACTTTCGCACCTGTCTTGTACCTACTTAAGTATTCAGGAAATATAGAAAATGCCGTTGCCATTCAAAACGGAGTTGTACAAGGGTTGTCTTCAGCTATTATGACAAATAACCTTCGTGAAGCAGAACACTTTTTAAGTCATTACGGAAGCGATTGCGGTATTGCTAATGTCAATATTGGTACTTCTGGAGCAGAAATTGGAGGTGCCTTTGGTGGTGAAAAAGAAACAGGTGGGGGTAGAGAAAGTGGCTCTGATGCTTGGAAAATATACATGCGACGTCAAACCAATACCATTAATTATACTACTGAGTTACCACTAGCTCAAGGAATAAAATTTGATTTATAATTCAAAATTCTTAAAATCAATAAATAGGCTCCGCAATTGCGTGGCCTTTCTTTTTTGATTCGTCTATCAACACATACTTAGATATTTACGCTCATTATTTTTAGGAAATAATGGCCAAAATTTAACATTTTTAGTATTTTTTTAATACATTGTGGCTGAAACACTAAATTTTATTGAAAAATGACAAAAACAACAACGAACCTGTTGCTGATGCTTATTACCATTTTGGCAGGTACTTATTTCTTCATTACATGCTGCAGTAGTTGTGGCATGGCAAATGCAGAAGAAGAACCAGTTAAAGAGGCGGTGGTAGCCCCAGTAGCTCAAAAAGCAACTTCTTATCCATTCGCTTTTAGTGATGGAGATTTTGCTGTGAACAAAAACGACAATTACAACTTTAATGCGTCGTCATCTGAATTCTTAACACCAGTATCACAAAATGTGACCGATGGAGTCGTTAAATTGAAAGATTACCTTAGCGCAAATGCTGGCAAGGCAATTAATCTTACTGGTTATTACAAAGGTGATGAAACCAACACTACTGCATTTCCTAATTTGGGTTTAGCACGTGCTAATTCAGTTAAAAACCATTTAGTAGCCAATGGCGTTGATTCAAGACAAATCAATACTACTGGTAAATTAATGGGTGATATGTTGGCGCAAGATGGCGTTTATTTAGGCCCTATCTCATATGGTTTAGATGCCATGGCAGATAACGGTGATGAAATGAAAGCATTATTTGACAAGATAAATGCGAATCCGTTAGTTCTTAACTTTCAGACCAATCAGGCAGAAATTAATCTTTCAGCTGAACAACGTCAGAAGGTTGCTGATATTTCTCGCTATTTAGACAAAGTTGCTGGTGCTACATGTACCGCTACTGGTCATACGGATAGTCAAGGACCCGCAAATACCAATCAATTTTTAGGTCAAGAAAGAGCTGATTTTGCGAAAAGCTACTTGACTAGAAATGGAATTCCTTCAGCAAAAATAGTTGCTTCTTCTAAAGGTGAAACTCAACCAATTGCAGATAATATGAATGCTGCTGGTAGAGCAAAAAACAGAAGAACAGTAGTAACACTAAACAATTAATTAACTTAATAAAAATAGAATAACATGGATTTTGAAAATATGAATATTTGGTGCTGGTTGATTCCTGCTTTAACAGGTCTAATTTGTGGTCTTATTGGCTACTATTGGGGTAAAGGGTCAAGTACCACAATTGATACTTCTGGAGATTTAAAAATCTGGAAGGATAAAAATGCGAAACTTCAAGCTGATTTAGATGCTTGTAATAATAAGATAAAAGTTGGTGCTGCAACTGCTGGCGTTGCTGCTGTTGCCTCTATGACACCTTCTAAACCTAAGGTTTCAACACCTAAAGTTGCTACTCCTTCTGTTTCTGAGAGTCTAGGTTTTAATGCAGATGCTGCTAAGGTTGCATTTGGCAAGAAAATCAAGATAGATGATTTGAAAGTTGTTGAAGGTATCGGACCAAAAATTGCTGGTATGTTTAACGATGGAGGAATTAGAACATGGAGAGCCCTATCTGAAGCTTCTGTTGCAGACTGTCAAAAAATTCTTGATGGTGGTGGTGAACGTTATAAAATTCACAACCCTGGTTCATGGCCTCTTCAAGCTAAGATGGCTTATGAAGGTAAATGGGCTGAGCTTGTTAAATGGCAAAGCGAACATGATCACGGAAGATTATAAGAACTTCTGAAAACTAAAAAACTCGATTCAATTGAATCGAGTTTTTTTTTATGCTTATTCTAAAAGTGTTTAAATCATTCCGTTGGCTTCAACCCATTTGAATCTATATTGATCCTCAGGAAATTTCATGCGTTCAGCAATTCGCTGTAAACGATCTGGTAATCGCATCAAATAATCTCTTGCCTTTTCAGCTTCATCAGTTAAGCCACGAATTGCATCAACCTCCCAATAGGCATTTAGTTTTTTAAGTATTTCAATATAATCTTGAGCTGTATATACCCCTAGACGCTGGGCACAGTTTGAAAAATTTTCAAAAGCCTCGCCAATACTACCTCCAGATTCACGAAGAAAATGTGCAGGCATTATTATTTTCTTTTTCATCATATCAGTAAAAGCAATCATCATACCTGAAGGGTCCTCACCAAAAATAGTCTTCACAAATTCTCTGTAAGCCAAATGATGACGCATTTCGTCACCAGCTATAATAGTACACATTTTACCTAGTAAAGCGTTTCCTTTTTTCTTCGCCATTTGACCTACTCTCTTATGTGAGATATTGGTCGCTAATTCTTGAAAAGTAGTATATACAAAGTTCTTGTATGGGTCTCTGTCAGTACCAATATCAAAACCATCACTAATTAAATGTTGCGTGGTAATTTCAATCTCTCTCATGTTTACTCGACCTGACAAATAGAGGTATTTATTTAAAACATCGCCATGACGGTTTTCTTCACCGGTCCAGGCGCGTACCCACTTTGACCAACCATTGGGTTTGCCATCGTGTTGATTAATACCCTCAACATCCATCAACCATGATTCATAGGTTGGTAACGCTTCTTCAGTAATTGTATCAGCTACCATGGTTACCCAAAAATCATAACCCAATTCTTTTGACTCACCACGTAATTGTTCAACTGCATCTAAAAAATTATCTGATTGTGAATCAGGTAAAAAATCAGTGGGTTGCCAAATGTCTTCTACAGGTATAAGAAAATCTTTCATATACCCTTCAACCTTGTGTTCTATAGCTTGCATTACTTCAAGCCTAATGTTCTTTTGAACCATGTAAAAGTTTTTTCAAATTTCTAAAATAAATAGCAGTTAACACCCTTTTGAATGCAGTTTTTTAATTTCTGCCATTTTCATCTGGGTAGAGTTCGTGTAAAGGTTCGCTCTGCCAAAATTCTTTTGTGTCAACATCCATAATAGTAAGAGGCCCTTTAAAAGCAGCTCCGGTGTCTAAATTCCAAACATTAGCAGCTTTTAAAGGATTGCATATTCCAAAACGTGAAATAGGAGTATGACCAATAAAAATTTCATTATAAAGTTTAAGTCTAGAGGGATATTTGCTGTCATTCACTTTTAACGAAGGGTCCATTGACATTGCCAATTCCCACAACGTTCTATCCCAATAAAAAGATTTAGTTAGAAATTCAAAGTTTACACCTTTTAAACTTGTGAAGCCTGCGTGTAAAAACAATCTATTTTTATCATCAAGATGGTATTTTTTTAAGCTTGTGAAAAAAGTCATGTGACTCTCTATTTTGCTTTTGCTTACATTTTCATAAGAATTCATAGTTGATTGACCCCCATGCTGAACCCACATTGGGTTGTCATCATCGCCCAACAACCAATTAAAACATAATTCATCATGATTTCCTTTTGTGAAGATACAATTGTGCGTTTTGTTCAAGTCTATTAAAAGATCAATAGTTTCAACTGCTTCACTCCATCCGTCAACATAATCCCCTAAAAAAATCAACAAATCATCTTTGGTAACTTCAGCGCGCTCCAACACCTGTTTTAGTCCTCTAAAACCTGAATGAATATCTCCTACAACAAGAGTTCGCTTTGTTTTCATTGTGCAAAAATCGCAATTATCGTAATAACAAGAATCACAAATAGTATTAAAAAAAAGATTTTCCAGAAAGAATAGGGTCTTGTACCGCTTAATGCGCCTGTTTGACCGTTGATATAAAAATGATATTCTTTTCCGTTAAATCGATATGAGCTTATATATAATGGTAAAAGTACGTGCTTGAATGTTTCATCTGCAAGTTTAATGTCAGCATGATGAATTCGCTGGGTATCTCCGCCAATATTACGGCGAATCCAGTTGTGTGCAATTTTTTTTGCCTCTTGAAAAGATTGATGATGCCCTTCTTTTAAAGAAACCGAATATTTCTCAGTAACAAAACCAGAAAGATACTTTGAATTAAATAAGGTTAGCTCTTTCATATTCCAAAAAGATACTTTAGCCGGTATGTTTCTACGCTTTTTTTGAGAAGCATTAATCAGAATATCATCAATAAACCCTTTTACTGAGCCCGAAACAGGTGACCATCTTGTTTTTTGCACCTGTTGAGTTCGCATTCCGTTTTTAGTTCTTACTCGTCTTGTTTCATAGTAATAATCGCCACGTTGCCCTTGGTAAGTGGCAGAAAGATTAGTGTCAAAGGTCCAATAAGGCACATAAAGCCCGTGAAGTCCTTCTGGATCTAAAGCAGCTCTTTTCAGTTTATTTGGGGCAAACCAAATACTGCCAACCCAATTTTTAAAAATACCTCTTGCCTTAGATACATCTAACTGAAAAGGTATAATCGCCCCTGGTAGAATCCACCCCTCTTGTTCAATATCTTCTCTGATTAAAGGTTCGCCGCAATACACACAACTAAGCGATTTATAATTTTCTTCAACATGTTGGTTAGCACCGCAATGCTTACAATTCAACAAATCTATAGAATTGGTATACGCGTTCTCACCCACCACTTTTAAATAGTGTTGTAGTTCTAGTTCTTCAAAACTACTTTTGGTTTGTTCAATAAATTCTTCATAACCACAATATTCACATTTTAATTGATGTGAACCGGGCTTGAATTTAAGCTCTGCCCCACAGTTGGCGCATGGCTTTTTATGTTCAGAATTTATTGTTTCGCTTTCTTGCATTGATGCTTAAATGGAAGTTGAGTTGAAAAAGTCTTCCTCTAACCCCTCTGAATAGAGGGGGCTAGCTTCATGTGTTTTCTTTAATTATACCTTTGGCAATGGTGGTGGTGTGCTACCGCCTAAGAATGGTTTTAATTCTTCTACTTCTTTGAGGGCTGCCCAATTTTGCATTCCTTGTTTCCAAACTAAAGAATCTCTATTTATAGTTCTGGCAGCAAACAATTCTTTCAATTTATCAATTGAAACTGGCCCCATTTGTTGCCCATTTACAGCATAGTGATACATGGATTGAGTTGGCATTGGTGGCGGACTCATTTGCGATTGAGTAGCGCCAAAAGGTTGCTGACCTACTTGTGGGTTCATCATACCACCCATTTGTTGTGCGAGCACAAAGCCCATACCCATGCCCATACCAGCACCTGCGGTTCCGCCCTCATTTTTAGCAGCAAGTTCCATCGCTTTTGCAGCCTTAAATTGAGCAAGTTTACCCATGTCTAATTTATTAAGTCGGCTGTATTCAAAAATTTCCTTTTTAAGTTCTTCAGGCATTGATACATTTTCAATGTAGAACTTTTCAAGTTCTATACCTACACGCCCAAATTCTGGTTGCATTACCTCTTGACAGGTTTCTGATAATTCTGAAGTATTCGCTGCATATAATTCAATAGGAAGATTAGCTTCACCTACCGTATCTGTAAACCGAGTTACAATTAAACTTTTCAAATGCTCATTAATCTCAAAATTTGTGAAATTACCATCTGTTCCTACTACATCTACAACAAATTTACCAGGGTCATTAATTTTAAAACTGTAGGTGCCAAAAGCTCTTAATTCTACTAATCCGAAACGTTCATCACTGAGCATAAAAGGATTTTTTGTTCCCCATTTTTCGTCAGTGAACAATCGTGTATTCACAAAATATACTTCAGCTTTAAACGGACTATCAAAACCATATTTCCATCCTTTTAAAGTAGTTAAAATAGGAAGGTTTTGCGTATTCAACGTATACGTGCCGGCTGTGAAAACATCAGCCAGTTGGCCTTCATTGATAAATACGGCAGTCTGCCCTTCACGTACAATTAGCTTTGCATTATTTTTTATTTCATTTTGATAACGTTCAAAACGATGTACAATGGTATCATCATTCGTGTCAAGCCATTCGACAATATCAATAAATTCATGACTAAGTTTCTTTTTAATTTCATCGAATATGCTCATAACAAAAAGTTTTATTGTTGTTTATAAGTTACTGTTTTATGTAAAATGTTACAAAATCAAATTACAAATTTATCCTATCTATAAATCAGCATGAATATACTGAAGTAAACATAAATTGTCATTATCTTGGCCTACAAAGTCTTTATGAATTATGAAAGATGTGTATTGTATTGGCGAACTTCTCATTGATTTTATTGCCGAAAATCAGGGCAAAGATTTATCTAAAGCTAAAGAGTTTACCAAAAAACCTGGCGGCGCACCTGCTAATGTTGCTTGCGCTATTGCAAAATTAGGGGGTAGCAGTAAATTTATAGGCAGTGTTGGTGATGACCCATTTGGGCATTATCTTTTGAACATATTAAAAGAAAATAATGTTGATATAACATTAGCTCAAAAAGTAAGAACCTTTACCACTTTAGCGTTTGTTTCTATAGACGAAGATGGTGAACGTGATTTTGTTTTCAGCCGTGGTGCTGATATCAAACTAGAATATAATCCTGAAGTCAAGAAGACTTTTACCAATAACATTATTCATTTGGGGGCCGCTACTGCTTTATTAGGCGGCAAGCTTGAGAAAACATATGGGCACTATTTCTTTGATGGGCTGACCCAAAATACTTTTATCAGTTTTGATCCAAATTTTAGAGCTGATCTTTGGCGAGATGAAGAAGAATTGTTTGTTAAAAAATGTATGCCGTTTATTGAAAAAGCTGATTTGTGTAAGTTCAGTTTAGAAGAAGCGCAACTTTTGTCAAGAAAAGAAGATTTAAACGAGGCTTGCGAAGTATTACATGATTTAGGAGCCAAAATAATTACCATAACCTTGGGTTCTGAAGGCACCTTAGTTAGTGCAAATCAGCAAAAAATTACCATACCAAGTATTGATGTTAAGCCCATTGATACAACAGGTGCTGGAGATGCTTTTATAGGATGCTTACTTTACCAAATTGCTACTTTAAAAGACCCGCACGAAATTTTAACTGATTTTGAATTACTTAAAGAAATGGTGGGTAAAGCTAACAAAGCAGGAGCCTATACCACTACCGGATACGGTGCTATTTCTTCACTACCCGAATCAAGCATG
Source organism: uncultured Flavobacteriaceae bacterium (assembly GCA_937929935.1). Taxonomy (GTDB): domain Bacteria; phylum Bacteroidota; class Bacteroidia; order Flavobacteriales; family Flavobacteriaceae; genus Maribacter_C. The sequence goes on from CALFUL010000011.1 coordinate 159,879, forward strand.
GTCTTTGATTAAAGCGCTTCTTTTTTGACTATTGTTGATGAAGCTTGAGCAGTGCACATAACCATTAAATCAGCAATGTTTACATGTGGTGGTCGTGTAACCACAAAGTGTACAATCTCAGCAACATCTTTAGGTTGTAACACTTCAAACCCTTGATATACTTTTTTAGCTCTTTCTAAATCGCCTTTGAATCTTACATCACTAAATTCAGTTTGAACCAACCCGGGGTTTACAGCACCTACCCGTATACCATGTTCATTTAAATCAATTCGCATTCCTTGATTTATGGCATCAACTGCAAACTTGCTAGCGCAATACACATTGCCTCTGGGGTAAACTTCTTTACCAGCTGTTGACCCTATATTGATGATGTGACCAGATTTTCGTTCAACCATTTGGGGTATTATTGCCTTTGAAACATATAAAAGTCCTTTTACATTAATATCAATCATGGCATCCCAATCATCAGTACTTCCTTCTTGAATAAAATCAAGTCCATGAGCGTTGCCCGCATTATTTACTAAAATATCAATTTGTTGAAATTCAATAGGTAAGGTGCGAATACTCTCAACGACTTTTTTCTTTTGTCTGATGTCAAAATTCAAGGTATGAACCTTAGTTTTCAGGCCTAATGTTTTTTCTAGCTCATCTAATTTTTCTTGCCTTCTTCCGCAAAGAACTAAGGCAATATCATTTGAGGCAAATAGCTCTGCTATTGCCTTACCAATTCCGCTTGTGGCCCCAGTTATTAATGCTGTTTTTTTCATTTTTTATATTTAATTAAGCCACTTCATAGCCGTGACTTGCCTGTAACAAGATAAACCAATCTTGTAGTTCTAAATCAATACTCAAGGCCTGTGCTGAAAGTGATATTCTATCTTTTAAAGTAGTGCCAATTACAGGATGTACATTTGCCGGATGCTTCAAAACCCAAGCCAGTAATAACTGGTCAGTGCTAGCATTGTACTTTTCATTCATAGGCTCAATTACCTTTTGTATTCTTTTTACTTGGTCATTTTTGATTTTGAAATAAGACCCTAAAGGACTCCAAGACATTGCCATTCTATGCTTCGCCATACAATCATCAATGGTACCCTCATACATTAGCTCGTTTGAGGTTAATGAGAATTCTACTTGATTTGATTGAACAGGTATTGCTGATTCAAGAACAGCAATTTGAGAAGGCGTGAAATTCGAAACTCCGAATTCTTTAATTTTACCCTCATCCTTTAGTTTTGTTATAGCCTCTGCAACTTCAAAAGGATTTACTAATGGGCTGGGCCTGTGTAACAGCAGAATATCTAAATACTCTGTCTGAAGATTTTTCAATGATTGTTCAACTGAAGAAATAATATGCTTTTTAGAATAATCATAATGTTTTACGGCAACAGGTCTATTTTCAGCAGTAAACTGAATGCCGCATTTACTAATGAATTGTACCTTTTCACGATCAATATTTGATAATGAAAATCCGTTACCGAAATCTTTTTCAGTAGTATAATTTCCATAAATATCAGCATGGTCAAAAGTTGTGATACCTAAATCAAAACAATGTTTAATGAGCGCGTTAATTTCTTCTTTTTTAAATTGCTTCCCCCAACGACCCCAAGTCATGGTTCCGGCAATTATTTTAGAGTAATTTTTATTGTCTCCCATATAGGGTCGAATGTATAAAATTATCCGCTAAAACATTCATTTCTGATTTTGATTTTTAAAAATGGTATTTTAGAAACTCAAAAAGTTCTTAACACTAATATATACCGAGATTTCTCACATTATTCATTATTTTTTGCTTTAAGGCTTAAAAGCATCACAAATCTTGTGTTTTGATTCAATTTTTAACCAATCATTAACAGCAATAAAGTGAATAAATTTACAATTTGCATTACTGTTAAAAAAACAAACCTATATTACCAAAAATTTGATTTTAAAATGGAAGAAATAAAACCTGTTGATATAAGCGCAGTAAATGAGAAAATAGCTCAAGAAAGTGCCTTTATTGACTTATTGATGCTTGAGATGAACAAAGTAATTGTGGGTCAAAAGCATATGATTGAAAGATTACTTATAGGATTATTAGGTCAAGGCCACATTTTATTAGAAGGAGTGCCTGGTTTAGCGAAAACACTTGCGATCAATACGCTTTCAAAAGCTGTGAAGGCTGATTTTAGTAGAATTCAATTTACGCCTGATCTATTACCCGCCGATGTTGTTGGCACGATGATTTACAATATTAAAGAGAATGATTTTACGATTAAAAAGGGGCCTATTTTTGCAAATTTTGTTTTAGCAGATGAAATAAATCGTGCCCCAGCAAAGGTACAATCTGCCTTGCTTGAAGCGATGCAAGAAAAACAGGTAACCATTGGTGATGAAACTTTTATCTTAGAAAAGCCATTTTTAGTAATGGCAACCCAAAACCCTGTTGAACAAGAAGGAACCTACCCATTGCCTGAAGCACAGGTTGATAGATTCATGTTAAAAACAGTAATTGACTACCCTAATATAAATGATGAGCAATTAATCATGCGTCAAAATTTGAAAGGCGCTTATGATGAGGTTAAACCCGTTGTAACGCTTCAACAAATTTTAAACGCACAAAAAGCTGTTCGAGAGGTTTATATGGATGAAAAAATTGAGAAATATATTCTTGATTTGATTTTTGCTACAAGATACCCTGAGAAATATAATTTAGAAGATTTAAAACCCCTCATCAATTTTGGCGCTTCGCCTCGTGGAAGCATTAATCTTGGTATTGCAGCAAAATGCTATGCATTTATAAAAAGAAGAGGCTATGTTGTGCCAGAAGATGTGAGAGCTGTGATTCATGATGTACTTCGCCATAGAATAGGTATTACTTATGAAGCTGAGGCTGAAAATATTACTTCAGAGCATATCATTAACAAAATAGTTAACGAAATAGAGGTGCCTTAAGCCCATAGCCCCAAAAGGGGAAATAATACTAGGTTGCTTAACAACCAAATCTAAATTTTGATGCAAATTCATAAACCAATTTTTATTTAAAAATATTTTTAGTCCTCTTTGGGGCTAAGGGGCCATGGATACAAAAGAATTACTTAAAAAAGTACGAAAAATTGAGATAAAGACACGTCGTCTTTCAGATCACATTTTTGGTGGTGAATATCACTCAACCTTCAAAGGTCGTGGTATGACCTTTAGTGAGGTGCGTCAATATCAATACGGTGATGATGTTCGAAATATTGATTGGAATGTAACCGCGCGTTACAATGAGCCTTATATCAAAGTTTTTGAAGAAGAAAGAGAATTAACCATGATGTTGATGGTTGATGTGAGTGGGTCGGAATTATTTGGCACTACTAATCAATTCAAGAAAGAAATTATTACTGAAATTTCAGCCACTTTAGCATTTTCGGCTTTACAAAATAATGATAAAGCAGGTTTAATTCTTTTCTCAGATGAAGTTGAGCTTTTCATTCCGCCAAAAAAAGGAAAAAGTCATGTACTTAGAATCATAAGAGAACTATTAGAATTCAAACCAAAAAGCGATAACACCAACATTGCAGAAGCCCTAAAATTTATGACTAGTGTCATGAAGAAAAAGGCAATAGTTTTTGTGCTTTCTGATTTTATCGCTGATGATTATCAACAAACTTTGAAAATTACAGGTAACAAACATGACGTTACAGGTATTCGAGTGTATGATAAACGTGAAGAAGCGATACCCAATATTGGTATGGTACAAATGCAAGACGTTGAAACTGGGGCGGTTCAACTTATTAATACGCATTCAAAAAAAGTCAGAAGCAAGTACGCAAAATATCATCTTGAAAAGGTTGATTATTTTACCACCTCTTTTACCAAATCTGGTTGCGGGGTTTTAAACTGTAGAGTTGATGAGAGTTACGTTAAAAAGTTATTGGGCTATTTTAAAAGAAGAGGTTAATGCAGTTTAAAAAGCAAACAAAACATGATAATTTCATTAAAACATGCTGTACACGTGCTGTAAGTTTGATGCTGTTTTTTGTTTTTTCTAATGCCATACTCGCACAGAAAAATCCAATCATAAGCTCAAAAGCTGATACTACAGCTATTAAAATAGGAGAACAAATAATTTGGACCGTCTCGGTTGAAATAGATTCTACAGATCATGTAATTTTTCCGGAAGGACAAACATTTTCTCCGCTTGAAATGGTAGAAGCTATGATTGCAGATACTACCCAGAAAAAAGAACGCATTCTTCTTGAAAAATCATATATCCTTACGCAATTTGATTCAGGTTCTTTTAAACTACCCACACAGTTTATTTCTATCAATGATCAAGCATTTTATACTGATTCTTTACGCGTTCAAGTTGCTGATGTCAAAGTTGACACTTTTGTGCAAAAGATGTATGACATTAAAGAACTCATGGAAGTTGAAAAAGGCAATTCTTCATGGTTGAAAATTATGCTAGCAATCTTAGCCATTTTGCTTTTTATTGCCGGAGTTTTATACTGGTTTGTTTTTAGAAAAAAACCGCTAACTGAAGAAGAACAAGTTGCTTTGTTACCCCCGTATGACCGTGCGATGATTGAATTAAAAAATCTTGAAAATTCAAAATATCTTATTCAAGACCAGTACAAAGCCTATTACTCAGAGCTTACTGAAATTGTACGTTCTTATTTAGAAGATGATGTTCAAATCACGGCCCTTGAAAGCACAACAGATGAATTGATTGATAAATTAGAATTAATGTCTGATGCGGGTAAACTAGAACTTGATAAAGCTACCATCACCCAATTCAAACAAATTCTTCAAACCGCTGATTTAGTAAAATTCGCCCGCTTAAAACCTGAGATGTCAGTGGCTAAAGAAAACCGAAAATCAATTGAACAAATTGTTATAAAAACACATGAGGCACTGCCAGAACCTACTGAAGAAGAATTGATGCAGCAGGCAGAATACCAAGAAGAGCTAGAGCGAAAAAAGCAAAAGAAAAAGATTGTGATTGTAGCATTAAGTGTAGCCGCGGTCTTACTAGTTTCAGCTATTGCTGCAACATACTATTACGGATTCAAAAACACAAAAGACACCATTTTAAGGCATCCGACAAAAATACTCCTAGAAAGTGAGTGGATTAGCAGTGGGTATGGTTATCCTCGTATGCAAATAGATGCGCCTGGAGTTTTAAAACGATCTGAAGGTGAGATGATCTCAAGTATAGTTAACATGGATACTGTGAGCGACGCAAAAAAGAAAGCCGCTTTAGAAATGTTAAAAAAATTCTATGCTTCTAAAAATTTTGAAATGAGAGAGTTTTTATTAGACACTGCTAGTGAAGATTTTTACCTTAAATATGAAGATATGACAATGCCTTCTGATTCAGTAAATCTTGAAAAAGAAGCAATAGACGGTATTGAAATGATGGAAAAACAAGAGCGTTTTAAGAACATTATTGTAAAAGATGATGTGTACACCACACCTGAAGGCTCAGAGGGTTTAAAGCAATACGGTACGTTAAGTTATAAAAACAAAGAAGGCAATTTTGATAAGAAAAAATATACCATTCTAAACTTTGTAAGACCTGGCAATCTTAAAAGATTAACCATGATATGGAACGTTGAAGATGAGTACGCCGAAAAAATTGCTGAAAGGGTTATTTCATCTGTTGAAATTAAAGCAGAATAAAGAATGTTTAAAAATATAGAATTCGCAAATCCTGATTTCTTTTGGTTGCTTTTATTGCTGCCATTGGCTATGTTATGGTATGTTTTTAAACGCAACGAACAAAGCGCTTCTTTGAACATGTCAAGCATTAAAGGGTTTGGCAATAAAGGTATTTTATCAAAACTTAAACCACTGTTATTTTTAATGCGTTTGTTAGCTTTAGGTGCAATTATAGTTGCAATAGCGCGCCCTCAAACAAAAGATGTTTCTACCAGAACTAAAAAAACCGAAGGTATTGATATTGTCATGGCCATTGATGTTTCATCAAGTATGTTGGCCCGTGATCTGAAACCCAATAGGTTATCTGCCTTAAAAAAAGTAGCTGCAGATTTTATTAAAAAACGCCCAAATGATCGCATTGGCCTAGTGGCTTATGCCGGCGAGAGTTATACCAAAACACCCATAACAAGTGATAAATCAATTGTATTAGGGGCCTTGCGTGAAATATCATATGGTCAATTAAATGATGGTACTGCGATTGGAATGGGCTTAGCAACCTCAGTGAATAGGTTAAAAGAGAGTAAAGCGCTGAGTAAAGTCATTATTTTACTAACTGATGGCGTCAATAATTCTGGTTTTATTGAACCTCAAACTGCTGCAGATTTAGCAGTAGAATTTGATATAAAAACTTATACTATTGGTATTGGTACCAATGGCAATGCGCTAACACCTGTTTCATACAATATTGATGGCTCTTTTAGATACGGTATGCGTAAAGTTGAAATTGATGAAGCCCTTTTAAAAGATATTGCCAAAGTAAGCGGCGGCAAATATTTTAGAGCAACTAACAACGAAAAACTCGAAGCCATTTATGGCGAGATCAATAAGTTAGAAAAAACTGAGATTGAAGAGTTTAAATATACGCAGTATGATGAAAAATTCAGATCCTGGATTTTATTGGCTGGCGCTCTATTATTGCTAGAATGGATATTAAGAAACACAATTTTTAAAAGCTTTATTTAAAAATGCAGTTCGACGAGAAAATATATTTTTACTTATTTTTCATCATTCCGGTGGTGGTGGTGGTTTTTATACTTCTTCAGATATGGAAAGTAAAAAAACAACGAAAATTTGCTGATACGCCGCTTTTCAAAAAATTGACTCCGAGTCGCTCTGATTTTAAATCGACCTTGAAACTGATTCTTTTTATACTCGGATTATCTTTTTTAACCCTTGGTTTAGTAAATCCGAAAATTGGAACAAAACTAGAAACGGTTAAAAGAGAAGGCGTCGATATTGTTTTCGCTGTTGATGTTTCAAAAAGTATGTTGGCAGAGGATATAGCGCCTAACCGACTTGAAAAAGCAAAAAGATTAGTTTCTGAAATAATAAGTGAACTTGCCAGTGATCGAATAGGTATCATTGCCTATGCCGGGCAAGCTTTTCCGCAGCTTCCTATTACTACAGATTATGGGGCAGCAAAAATGTTTTTGCAGAGCATGAATACTGATATGTTAAGTTCTCAAGGTACAGCAATTGACCAAGCCATAGAACTGGCAACTACTTACTATGATGATGAAGACCAAACAAATCGTGTGCTTTTTATTATCTCTGACGGAGAAGATCATTCAGAAAGTTCAATTCTAAATACGGTTGATAAAGCCACCGAGCAAGGCATACGCGTTTATACAATTGGCGTAGGCAAAAGTAAAGGCGCTCCGATACCTTTGAAAAGAAATGGAGTAGTAGAACAATTAAAAAAAGACGCCCAAGGCGAAGTGGTTATTACCAAACTCAATGAAGAAATTTTAAATGATATTGCCAGTAATGGCAATGGTAAATACATTGATGGTTCAAATACAGAAAAAGCATTAACCATTATCAAAGATGAGCTCAATCAAATGGATAAAAAGGAATTTGAAGCAAAACAATTTGCTGAATATAAAGATCAATTTCAATGGTTTTTGGGGGCAGGTTTATTCTTTTTATTTTTAGATGTTTTTGTTTTAGATAGAAAAACAAAGTGGTTGAAAAAATTAAATTTATTTAACGAAAGAAACAAAAAATAAAATGAGGTTCTTAGTAGTACTATTTTTATTCATTGGTTTGTTTTCATTTTCTCAAGAAGAAAAGAATAAAGAAAAAGCATTAAATGAATCAAAGACGCTGACTTGGCAAGGCAATAAAAACCTTGCAAATAAAAAATTCGTCGAGGCTGAAGTTGCCTATAGAAAAGCCATCTCAAAAAGTGATGAAAACCCTGCTGCGCCCTTTAATTTAGGAAATGCATATTACAATAATGAAACCTATACTGAAGCGTTTGGCCGCTTTAAACAAGCAGGTGAAACTGCAACTGAAAAGAAAGACAAGCATAAAGCCTATCATAATATGGGTAATGTTTTTATGAAGCGTAAAGAATATGAAAAAGCTATTGAATCTTATAAAGAAGCACTAAGAAATAACGCAACTGATGAAGAAACGCGCTACAACTTGGCCTTGGCAAAAGATATGTTGAAAAAGCAACAAGACGAACAAAAAAACGAAGACAAGAACAAAGAAGACAAGAAAGACCAAGATAAAAAAGACGAGAATAAAGAAGGTGATAACGAAGACGAGAATAAAGATAAAAAAGACGGCGACAAGGGCGAGGATAAGAAAGAAGATGGCGAAGAAGATGATAAAAAAGAGCAAGAAAATAAAAAGCCTGAACAAGGTGATAATGAAAAAGACAAAAAACAACCTAGACCTAATCAGTTATCTAAGCAGCAAATTCAAAATCTTTTAGAGGCCATGCAGAATGAAGAGAAAAAGGTTCAGCAAAAAATAGATAAAAAAAAGGTCAAAGGTGTAAAACTCAAAAACCAAAAAGATTGGTAAGTAAACTATGATCCGCAAATATTTAACCATAATAACGCTATTCATTTTCGCCTGTTCAATTCAGGCACAAAATGATGTAGAAGTATCTTTTGATTTAAAACTGAGCAAAAGCAAACTTGGTCTTAATGAAAGACTTCGCGTTGAGTTTGTTATGAATCAAGATGGTGATAATTTTCAACCTCCTGAATTCAAAGGTTTTAATGTTTTAATGGGCCCCATGCAATCTATAAGCTCTTCATGGATTAACGGTGTTCGAAGTTATTCAAAAACGTATTCATACACCTTAGTACCTACTTCTAAAGGTAATTTTAGCATAGGTCAAGGTTCTATAGTAATCAATGGTAAAACGTATAAATCACTCTCTGAAAAGGTGACTGTTACTGCGGCAGTTGATAAACCAAGTGATGAAATGACTGTTGATGATATTGCAGATGAAAATTTACATCTAGTCGCTGAAGTATCGAAATCAAACCCCTATCTCAATGAAGCGATAACTGTAACCTACAAGTTATATGTTTCGCCTTCTATACGTGTATCTAATTACACCCCTTTAGACAACCCTAAATACAATAATTTTTGGAGCCAAGATATTCCGCTTAACGTTGGTAATGCTAAAAGCGGAACCTATAAAGGCCAACCTTACCGGTATGTTACCTTAAAAAGAGTGGTACTCTACCCGCAGAAATCAGGTGCTCTAGAAATTGAACCTTTGTCGCTTCAAGTCACTGTTGATGTACCCACCAATAAACGTGATTTTTTTGGAAGAAAATTATACTCTAAAGCCAACAAAATTGTTGCAGCCGGAAAACGAAAAATAAACGTTAAGCCTTTGCCTACTATTGGCCAACCTTCTAATTTTAGTGGGGCAGTAGGAGCGTTTGATTTCGCTGTTACCACCAGTAAAACAAGCTTGAATGCTAGTGAGTCTTTACAGGCAACGGTTGAAGTTAGTGGTAGCGGAAACTTAAAGTTATTTCAGTTGCCAGAACCTAACGTGCCAGGTTCTTTAGAAGTTTATGATCCTGAGTTTAATGAAAAGGTTAGAACAACGTTTTCTGGGTCATCAGGTAAGGTAAGTAATAGTTATACCATTGTACCCGAATTCAAAGGTAAGTACCCTATACCTGCAATCGACTTTAGTTTTTTTAATCCTAAAACAGAGCAATACCAAACTTTATCATCTGATGAAATCATAATCAATGTGATTGAAGGACCAACCAATAACGCATCAGTAAATAGTTCTTCATCAACAAACCAACAGACTGTTGTTGCTACGGGCGAACAATTCAGATTTATTAAACTAAAACCAAATTTAACTGCCATTGGTCAAAAACACTTTATCGGTTCAAGTCCTTTTTGGTTATGGCTTTTGTTGCCCTTATTATTGATTCCGATATTTATTTTAATTCGTAAAAAACGAGAAGAAATTGCAGATGATGTTTCTGGTAATAAGGTTAGAAAAGCGAACAAACTAGCTCGCAAATACTTGTCAACTGCTAAAAAAGCCCTCGGTAATAAAGATTCTTTTTACGTAGCTCTTGAAAAAGGTTTGCACAATTATTTAAAAGCAAAGCTTAAAATAGAAACTACTGATTTTAGCAAAGACAAAATAACATTCTTATTAGAAGAAAAAAAGGTGAATACCAAAACTATTGATGGTTTTATTGGCTTGCTTAAAAATTGTGAAATGGCGAGATATAGTCCGTTTACTGATGTTCAAATGCAACAAGATTACAATAAAGCAAGTGAGGTTATTTCATATTTAGATAAACAATTGTAGGCATGAAATTTTTATTTTCTTTTTTTATATTTTTCATTTCATTTTCTGTATTCGCACAGAACAATGATTTGTTTGAAAAAGCCACAGTAGCATACAATGCTTCAGAGTATGAACAAGCTATTGGGTATTATTCTGAAATTGTAGAAAATGGCCATCACTCTGCTAACCTTTATTTTAATCTTGGTAATGCGCATTACAAACTCAATGAAATTGCCCCTTCTATTTACTACTATGAAAAGGCCCTTTTATTAAAACCCGGCGATTCAGAAATTGTAAACAACTTAGGGTATGCTCAAAATATGACCATTGATGCCGTAAAAACGGTACCCATTAATAAACTTTCTGAGGTATATTCTAAAATAGTGAGTTTATTCACTTTTGATCAGTGGGCCTACCTAGCTATTGCATTCATGATATTATTTGTACTGCTGTATATTGCTTTTTATTCTTTTAGTTACGCATCTCAAAAGCGTGTTGCTTTTATTTCTGCTATTCTATCAATATTTCTTTCATTGATTTCAGTGGTGCTGGGGTTTATGGCATATAATGATTATATCAATGACCAACCCGCCATTATTTTTGTTGATGAAGTACGAGTCAAAACAGAACCTAACTCTAAAAGTCAAGAGATTTTCAGGCTGCATGCCGGAACAAAAGTTCAGGTTTTAGAAGAACTAAATGAATGGAAAAAAGTTCAAATTGCTGACGGGCAAACTGGCTGGCTAAATTCAGAAGAAATTAAACTGTTGAAAGATTTTTAAAATTTCTTTAACAAAAAATTGATGCTTTATATACTATATTCGCGTTTCATTTCAAAATACCCATGAAGTCATCAGTTTTCATCATACTTGCAACCCTTTTAACCACGGCAATTTTAGCGCCTTCGGTTATTACCTTGACTAATATTGATGAAAAAGCTATCACTATTGATTTTAATGAGGAAGAAAAAAAAGAAGAGAAAAAAGAATCAAAAGAGAAAAACCTTCTTTTTGGCACTAATGATTACCTTAATCAATTTGAATGCTCAGCAGTTCTTTTTTTGCCTTCCTATATAGAAAATGATTATACTACTTCTATAACCATATTTCTTCCACCACCCGAACAAAACAGCTAGTTCATTTTAAAGTTTTTTTTTAATAATCAGTCTTCATTTAGCAAATGAAGACCAAACTAATTATGTAATGTTTAAATATTTAAAAAATGATTTGCCGGCAAGTATTGTCGTGTTTTTTGTTGCTTTACCTCTTTGTTTAGGTATCGCATTAGCCAGTGGAGCTCCGCTTTTTTCAGGTTTAATTGCAGGAATAATAGGCGGTATTATTGTTGGTGGTGCCAGTGGTTCACAAATTGGTGTTAGTGGACCAGCAGCCGGTTTAGCCGCCATTGTATTGGTTGCTATTAGTAACCTTGGATACGAAGCTTTTTTAGTGGCTGTTGTTTTAGGTGGAATTATTCAAATAGGATTTGGTTTACTTAAATTAGGAATTATAGGATATTATTTTCCTTCTTCAGTAATTAAAGGAATGTTGACAGGTATTGGTATCATTATCATCTTCAAACAAATTCCACATTTTTTTGGATACGATGCCGATCCAGAAGGCGATTTTGCCTTTTTACAAGTTGATGGCGAAAACACCTTTTCTGAAATAGGAAATGCTTTAAATTTAATTAGTCCGGGTGCTACGATTATTGCCGTTATTGCTCTGGCAATTCTTTTGTTATGGAGCAATGTACTGTCTAAGAAAGGTAAAGTTTTTCAATTAGTACAAGGGCCACTTGTTGCCGTTGCCATGGGCATCATTTACTTTATTTTTACCCAAGATACTGAATTTGCCATATCACAAGAGCATTTGGTAAGTGTACCTGTACCAGATAGTTTTGATAGCTTTATGGCTCAATTTGCCTTTCCTGATTTTGGAGCTATTACAAAGCCTGAGGTTTGGATAACAGCATTTACAATAGCCTTAGTCGCGAGTCTTGAAACCCTTCTTTGTGTTGAAGCGACAGATAAACTTGATCCAGATAAAAGAGTGACCCCTACTAATCGCGAATTACTTGCGCAAGGTACAGGTAACATTATTTCTGGAATGATTGGTGGTTTGCCTATCACTCAAGTAATTGTTAGAAGTTCTGCCAATATTCAATCAGGTGGTAAAACAAAAATGTCTGCGATTATTCACGGTTTCTTTTTGTTGATTTCAGTAATTCTGATTCCGACCTTATTGAATAAAATTCCTTTATCTGTTTTAGCGGCTATTTTACTTATAGTAGGGTACAAATTAGCGAAGCCTGCAACTTTCAAAGCCATGTATAAGGCAGGTTGGAAACAATTTATTCCATTTATCGTAACCGTATTGGGAATCTTCTTTATCGATTTACTTTGGGGAATAGCTCTAGGTCTTGCAGTAGGTATTGTTGTAATTCTCATTAAAAGCTACCAAAATTCACACTTTCTTCATATTGAAGATAAAAGTAATGGTAAGCATAAGATAAAAATGACCTTTGCTGAAGAAGTAACCTTTTTTAATAAAGGTGCTATTTTAAAAGAGCTTGATAGTTTACCAAGAGATACCTATTTAGAATTAGACGTTAGAAAAACAAGGTATTTAGACAGTGATATTATCGAAATTCTTGAAGATTTCGCCTTTAAAGCAAAAGAAAGAAATATTGATATTAAATTATACTCTGAACGAGGCATTGTTGAAAACCCAGATAGTTTTATTGAATTTTTTAAACTGCGGCCAAAATCCGCCTAAAAACTAATATTATGAAAAATTATAAAATAGCCGTACTATCAGATTTAGGTAGTACATCAGAAAATACTTTGAAAAATGCTATTTCATTAGCAAAAATTGTTGGCGGAAACATAAAAGTTTTCAGCGTAAGAAAAGCGAATGACGTTGTTCAAAAAGAAAATCAATTGTCTGCAATGCGAACCATTAATTCTCAAAGCGTAAACACAGTAGAACAACTAAAAAATCTCGTTAAATCAGCTAATGAAACTAACGCTATCGAAATAAGCACTTCATATGCATTTGGTAATGTAAAAAATGAGATTTTAAATTTCATTGATACTTATCAGCCAGATGTTGTTGTTCTAGGCAAAAGAAAAGCTAACCCATTCAAACTTTTTGGTGATAATGTTACCCAATTTGTTTTTGATACCTTTAAAGGGGCAATCATGATTGCATCAAAAGAAAGTGCAATAGATCCTAGTTCAGAAATTTCTATGGGTATGTTAAACAACCAAGAATCATTAACGAATTTAAAATTTGCTGATGACCTTTTGGCGCGCACTAAAAAGCCATTGAAGTCTTTTAAAATTCTAAAAAACGAGAATGGTATTGAAACCCATAATTTAGATGAAAACAAAAAAACGGTAGAGTATGTTTTTGAATATGGAGATAATTCAATAAAGAATCTACCCAACTATCTAAATAAAAACAATATTGACCTCCTTTATTTAGATAGAGCCAAAAAGCAAGCAAGCCGTAGCATGAGTTTAGTGAAATCAGATATCAAAAATTTAATAAAAAATCTAAAGGGCAATGTATTGGTTACACCTGATTACTAATTTAAAAGTACTAATAACAAAAAAATATTTTTATATATGAAAGCACATACTAAAGAAACACAGTCGGCTATTTCGCCAAATAACGCTATTGAAATATTAAAAGAAGGTAACGATCGTTTTGTTGCCAGTAAAATGGCAAATCGTGATTTGTTAGATCAAGTCAATGATACCGCATCTGGTCAATACCCGTTTGCGACCGTTTTAAGTTGTATTGATTCACGAGTTTCAGCAGAGCTTATTTTTGACCAAGGAGTTGGCGATATTTTCAGTGCAAGAGTAGCTGGTAATATTGTAAACGAAGATTTATTAGGAAGCATTGAGTTTGCTTGCAAGCTTGCAGGCACCAAAGTGTTGGTAATTCTTGGCCATACAGCTTGCGGTGCCGTTAAAGGAGCGTGTGATGATGCCAAGTTAGGCAACTTGACTATTTTGCTTGACAAAATAAAGCCAGCCGTTGAGGCTGTTTCAGAACCTTCAGATGCTAGTCTTAGAAATTCTAAAAACATTGATTTTGTTAATGAAGTGGCTGTCAAAAATGTTCAAATGACCATTGAAAATACGCGTAACATGAGCCCAGTTTTGAAAGAAATGGAAGATCATGGAGAAATCAAAATTGTTGGTGCGATGTATGATATTAAAAATGGAAAGGTTACTTTTATTTAAATATTCCTATTTATTTTTAAAGGAAAGCCAATGTGTTCAACATTGGCTTATTTTTTTTGCCAAAAAAATATTATCTTTTAAGATGATTTAAATGATTAACCAGAACTATGAAAAATCTATTTTCCAATTTTAAAGGTGACCTTTTTGGAGGTATAACCGCCGGTATTGTCGCTTTGCCTTTAGCTTTAGCCTTTGGGGTTAGTTCAGGTTTAGGGCCAAGTGCCGGATTATACGGCGCGATTATTATTAGCTTTTTTGCAGCACTTTTTGGAGGTACTGCAACACAAATTTCTGGCCCTACTGCACCAATGACAGCAGTAAGTATGGTTGTTATTGCTGGTATTATTGCCACAAATGATGGTAGTGTCGAAAAAGCACTTCCAGCAATTTTACTAGTTTTCTTATTAGCAGGACTAATTCAAATTGGTTTAGGTTTGATTGGTATTGGATCTTACATTAGGTATATACCATATCCCGTAGTTTCTGGGTTTATGACTGCAATTGGAGTTATTATTTTGGTTACTCAAATACTACCTGCAATTGGGTACTATCCTAAAGAAGACGCCGAACTCGTTAATCAGTTTAAACCCCAGGCAGAAGAAATCATCCTTGAAAATATCTTAAAAGAAGAGGCTGGTGAAGAAATTTTGGTTTTAGAAAATTTTGAAGAAACTATAAAACGTGCCGGAAAAATTACGGGTGCAGATATTCTTAAAGAATCACAAACCTTAGCCAAATCAGAAGCTTCTGGGGTGTTAGGAACTTTCAAAGTACTACCTAGAGCTTTAAAAAATATCGATTGGCTTGAATTGGCTTTAGCATTAGCCACCATTATATTAATCTATGTCTCAAAACGCATTACCAGTGTCATACCCGCTACGCTTGTTGGGTTGTTAGTAGTTTCTGGGGTAGCCTATGGTTTTGGACTTGATTACCGCCCTATTGATGAAATTCCTTCAGGCTTTCCGGTGCCTAAACTTGAAATTTTTAGTCAGTTTAGTATAAGTGCTATTACCCCATATTTCTTTACAGCTCTAGCTTTGGCTCTTTTGGGCGCAATAGATTCACTTTTAACTTCTATTGTCGCAGATAACATGACCAAAACTAAACACAAACCTAATAAAGAATTGGTAGGTCAAGGTATTGGAAATAGTATTGCTGCGATTTTTGGTGGAATACCTGGTGCTGGGGCAACCATACGTACCGTTGTAAATATTAATGCTGGTGGTAAAACCAAATTATCTGGTATGATCGCCGGTGTTATGCTTTTAATCATTATGCTCGCATTAGCACCTGTAGCTTCGCAAATTCCTGCAGCAGTTTTAGCAGGTATACTGGTTACCGTTGGAATCGGAGTTATGGACTATAAAGGCTTAAAGGCCATGCCTAGTATGCCGAAAGATATAAAACTAGGGCCTTTAAAATTAAGCTCTGAAGTTATAATTATGCTTATCGTTTTAGTTTTATCTTCTACGTGGAACTTAATTTATGCGGTTGGAATTGGACTTGTAATTGCCTCTTTAATGTTTATGAAGAAAATAGGCGATGTGAGTGCAGAACGTTCTGAAGTAACTGCGCTTTCTGAAAAAGCGTGGCCAGATGAAAAAGGATTTCCTAAAAACCTTATCGAAGAAGTATTTATCAAACACTTAAAAGGACCATTATTCTTTGGTACTACAAGCGAGTTTCAGCAGTTAGCAAATCAAATTCCCGCAACAGCTACCACCGTTGTAATGAGAATGGGGCGCACGCAATATATGGATCAATCAGGTTTATATGCCATGGAGGATGTGCTTCAAGATTTGAATAAAAAAGGAGTAACTGTACTTATGGTTGATATTTTAAAACAACCTAAATATATGATGGAGCGTATTGATATCATTCCTGATTTTATTCCTGAAGAGCATATTTTTGATAATTTTGAAAGTTGCTTAAAATGGGTCAAAGAAAACGTAAAAGACGAGTTCTAATATCTCGGCTTTAGATAATTCAAACCGCATTTAATCAATATTAAATGCGGTTTTTTATTGGCACTCAGTGTGATAATGCCTATAAAGTTTTAAATTTGCGCACTTAGCGAGCCATGATGATAGACAAAATAAAAGAACATATTGCCGAAGTTGAAAAATTCACTGCTGATTCAGTTGAAGCAGTTGAAGAATTCCGAATTAAATATCTGGGCAAAAAAGGGTTGTTAAACGATTTTTTTGCTGAGTTCAAGAATGTGGCTAACGACCAGAAAAAAGAATATGGTCAAGCTATCAATACACTAAAACAAAAGGCCACTGAACAAGTCAATGTTTTAAAAAATTCTCTAGATAATACTTCTGAAGAACAAGGCATTTATGGCGATTTAACCCGCCCAGGCGAGCCTATTGAATTAGGAGCAAGACACCCCATTTCAATTGTAAAAAATCAAATCATCGAGATTTTTTCAAGAATAGGCTTTAATGTGTCTGAAGGCCCAGAAATAGAAGATGATTGGCACAATTTTACAGCCTTGAATTTGCCTGAATATCATCCGGCACGTGACATGCAAGACACTTTTTTTGTACAAACAAATCCTGATATTTTATTACGTACGCATACCTCATCAGTACAGGTACGTTATATGGAAAATAACAAACCGCCTATTCGAACTATTTCACCGGGCAGGGTATATCGAAACGAGGCGATTTCGGCACGTTCGCACTGCTTTTTTCATCAAGTTGAAGGTTTGTATATTGATAAAGATGTTTCGTTTGCTGACCTAAAACAAACGCTTCAGTTTTTCACAACCGAACTTTTCGGAAAATCTAAAATACGTTTACGCCCTTCTTATTTTCCTTTTACTGAGCCAAGTGCAGAAGTAGATGTGTATTGGGGGCTCGAAACTGAAACTGATTATAAAATGACCAAGGGTACCGGCTGGCTTGAAATTATGGGCTGTGGTATGGTTGACCCTAATGTATTGACTAACTGCGGTATTGACCCTGAAGAATATTCTGGTTTTGCATTCGGAATGGGTATTGATCGTATTGCTTTGCTATTACACCAGATTTCTGACATTCGTTTATTAAGTGAAAATGATGTGCGTTTCTTAGAGCAATTCAAAAGTGCCCTTTAATAAAAAAGTACTGAAACAAGTTCAGCACAAGTGAAAAAAGATATAGAAATACCCATTGCAAAAGATGTATATGTTGCCATTGTTCATGAATGGAACGATGAATTTCTATCAAAAGACTGGAATTCATACATCATTAACGATAGAGACTCACAGATTGATATGGTTCTTATTGTATCAAAAGGATTTGATGGTGATCGCAAAACATCAATGATGCGTCATGCAATTGGTGCTGTAGAGGCCAAATCGTTTGCTAAAATAGAACTAGTTCAAGAAGAGGTTCTGGTCTTGAATAATGAGTTTTTTGTGACCTATTACGCTGATAACAAAATCTATGAAAAAAGATTTTTGTTTGAGAAAAACAGTGTCAATGAAAGAAATTTAACAGAGATTTCCCTAATTGAAAAGCCTGGAGTTTTGGCTAAATAAGGCAGTGCCTTTACCAATTTTTAAAAGGATATTTGCTTAATTGTGAATTATAGTATTTAACCTGACCTGTTACCTCTTCGCCTAACCAATCGGGTTTTTCAAAAACCTCATCTTCTGAATTCAATTCGACCTCGGCTACTACTAATCCTAAGTTTTCTTTAAAGAATTCATCAACCTCATAGGTATGATTTTCGATAGAGATTTCATATCTCATTTTATCTAGAACTCCTTCTTCACATAGGGCTAAAAGAGATTCTGCTTCTGCAAGTTCAATTGTTTTTTCCCACTCATAACGCGAAGTGCCTGATTCATTTGATTTGCCTTTCACAGTAATAAATCCGGAATCTCCTTTAATACGAATTCGAACAGTTCGCTCTGGGTGCGTATTTAAAAAGCCTTGAACAATGCGTTCTTTAGAAGTCGCATCTTGCTTATAAGAATCTGATTTTACTAAAAACTTGCGTTCTATTTCAATCAATTTGATAGTTTTTATAAAAATAGAGAATTCCCGATGGTTAAATAACCCTCGGGAATTCTTTCATCAAAATACTAAGAACAATAAACCTAAGAAATACTGCTTACAATTGATTCAAGCAAGGTATTTACCTTTTTTAATTGCCCCTCTATTTTAGAGGCATAATATTTATGGTCTTTCAGTCCGTGCTTTAATCGGGTAACGGGTAAATCACGTACTCTTTTGAAACTAGCTACTTCAAAATCTTCAGCCAAAGCTGCTTGTAATGCATCCAACTGTGTAGGAGATAACTTTGCAAAATATTTGCCCTTTTTACCTATGTTTTCTATGGGTTGATACACTACGGTTCCGTCTTTATGAATCCATAGATCATAAACAGGGCATTTTCCTAAGCATCTTCCTTTAGAATAATAAATAAAAACTTCACTATCAGTTGGCTCCTTCACAACATTTTCTGATGTTTTACATGAAAACATAATCAAAATAAATACTAAACTTAAATGTTTCATACTTCTTCTTTTTAAAATCGAGTTTTTATACTTGACTGATTTATATTCTGTGTACACATCCTTTTTTAGGATTACCAATTGTATTTGCTTTTTTCCAGCTACCAGCTACAGGCAAATAACTTCTACCTCTTGCAGAAGATGTATTGCCTCTAATAAACTGACGTAATTCAATCAATTCACTATAATCAAACATCAACTGTAATTTTTGACTGGCAATAGTATTGGCGTTTGAATTAGTACTACTGGTAACAAACGTGGCAAAAACCTCAGCAATATCTTCACCAGGGTTGGTGGCTGCATATTGCGTTACAAAACGATCACTGTGCTTTGAATAAAAACTTTGCATACCACTTTCACTGTCTTGAGAACTTTGAAAATCAGACCATATATCAGCCCAAAACCTTGAATGTAACTGATTGATGTAAGACTCTTTGTTTGCACACCCTTCACCTGGATAATAGTTTTGACAGTTACTTTCTGATATTGAAGAATCAAGTTGCGTATTATCTAAAGTCAAAATATGACCAAATTCATGAATGATAGTATGGGCAAGTTCTCCGTCAGCATTAAAACCGCCTTCGTACGCATAATCAATAGCTATACCCATTTTCCAAACTGATAAATCTGGGTTCATTTCTACTACGTAACCTGCACTTCCGTCTGCTTCACCCCAATAGATTTCAAATTCTCCCATTTTAGACATATAACTTTCAGGAACAATTTTTTTAACCAGTTCCCAAATTTCTTGATGCTTAGCAACATCATCTTGAGCTTCTTTTAGCTGCCCAGAAACATTATAATCTTGACTCTTAGTGATAGTCGTGCCAGAAACACTATACGCAGTAATTCTGCTTTCACTACCCTCTGAGTCATATGAATCGTCATCATCAGATGAATCATTGTCAAAATCATCGTCAGGCCAATCTTCATCTGAATCATCATATTCGGCATAACCTGAATCATCAAAATCAAACTGGTCAACTAAATCATCTCTATCACAAGATTGCGATAAGGTTAGTGCAAAGAATAAAATTAAAATCAACTTCAATTTTTGTAGGCTTTTCATAATTTTTAGTTTTTAATTAAACATTGTTTTTATACACAACCGGCTACTTGTAGATCACCCTATTTTTTTTATTGTTTTTTTTCAAAAAACCCTTTTTAAAGACCTTAAAGCAGTTTTTAAATTAATTAATAGGGTGTTTTGTTTTTATACTGTTGTGTTTAAAAAAGGTAACAATGTGTTTTCTTAAAGAAATAAAATGATGAATAAAGAAAATACTATTTTGAAATATTTAGCTTTGAAAGAATCGTATTTCAAATTATGGCCTTGGAAAATAAATCAGTCTGTAACGAAAACACCTTTAAAATGATTTTCGACCAGCATTCAGAAACCATACGCAACTTTCTGTATTATAAGTGCAGAGACTTGCAACAGGCAGAAGACCTGACGCAAGATGCTTTTATTAAGCTTTGGAAAAACTGTGAGAAAGTACTTTTTGAGAAAGCAAAATCATTTGTTATGAAAGTAGCTCAAAACGCTTTTTACAATGAAGTTGAGCATAAAAAAGTAATCTTGAAATATAATCAAGGTGCTGGTTCAATAAAGTCTTTTGCAAACAGTCCTGAATTTATAATGGAAGAAAAAGAGTTTATGGTAAAATTACAGCGGTGTATTTCTGACCTGCCAGATAGAGAGCGAGAAGTTTTTCTTTTAAGTAGAAAAGATAAAAAAACCTATCGTGAAATTGCCGAAATCATAGGCATTACTCAAAAAGCAGTTGAAAGACGAATGTCTTTAGCGCTTCGTGAATTACGTGATAAAATTGGCATGTCAATTTAAAAGTTAGCTATGGAAAAAAATTACAATACAGATGATTTTTTAGCAAAATGGGCAAGCGGAGAAATCTCTGAGGCTGAAAAAGAGGCTTTTAGAAAAACAGAAGACTATAGCTATTATCAAGCTATTCTTGAAGGAACAGATATTCTTGAAGTGCCCAAGTATGACAAAGAAAAACTTTTTGAAAAAGTTCAAAAATCAAAGTTAGAAGAACCTAAGGTTATTACGCTATTTCCAAAATGGATCTATGGCATAGCCGCTTCTGCAGCTATTTTAATAGGCCTTTTCTTTTTTCTAAATAATGCTGTAGACTATGAAACTGGGCATGGAGAAACCTTAGCGATAACACTGCCTGATAACTCAGAAGTAATATTAAACTCGAAATCAAAACTTTCTTTTAAAGAGAAAAATTGGGGCGTTGATAATCGTGAAATTTCATTGTCAGGAGAAGCTTTTTTCAAGGTTGAGAAAGGAACCGAATTTTTAGTAAAAACCGAGAACGGAACCGTCACAGTTTTAGGCACACAATTTACAGTTAACACTGATGCTTCTATTTTTGAGGTCATTTGTTTTGAAGGAAAGGTAAAAGTAGAAAGTCAAAACCAGTCTGAAATATTGACCAAAGGCAAAGCAGTACGTCTTATTAATACTACCTTCGAAGCATTTACGCTAACTGACGCAAACCCAACATGGTTACAAGATGAAAGTAGTTTTGCAGATGCTCCACTAACTCAAGTCATTAAAGCACTTGAAAATCAATATAATGTTCAAATAAATAGTCAAAACGTTGATGAATCGCTCCGATTTACGGGTAGTTTTACCCACAACAATATTGATACGGCGCTTAGAACTGTTTTTGAATCGATGGAGATTACCTTTACTTTTGAGAATGAGAAAACTATTGAACTCTCAAAAAAGTAAATGAAACACCACATCATTGTATGTTTTTTACTTTGTTGCCTTAATCTTGGGGCGCAAGAAAACACTGCAGACCTTCAGTATTCTAATATGCACTTGCAAACTGTTCTTGCAGAACTTGAATCTACTTATGATATTAAATTTTCTTTTAATTCAGAAGCCATAAAAGGTGTTACAATTACTTTTGATTTAAAGGCGGCAATGTTAACTACAGTACTCAAAACTATTGAAAATCAAAGTAGTCTTCTCATTGAACAGATTGATGAACGCTATTACATTGTAAAACGAAAAACAAGGGTTAATGCATGTGGTTATTTGATAGATGAGGCAAGTAACGCTATCGAGGGTGGCTCGATAGCTATAGGATCCGCTCAGCAAGGTACTATTTCAGATGCTAAAGGATTTTTTGAAATAGAAAACATCGCTATAACTGATACCCTTTTCATAAGCTACTTGGGTTTAAAGACGCTAGAAATACCAATAAAGAATTTCAATGCTTCAGATTGCCCTACTTTTTTTATGACCTCAGAAAATTTTATGTTGAATGAAGTTATTATACAAGAATATTTAGCGGCGGGTATTCTGAAAAATCGTGATGGATCTGTCAAAATAACACCCAAGAACCTTGAAATACTTTCTGGACTTTCTGAGCCAGATATATTACAAAATACTCAATTGCTTCCTGGTATTGATAGCCCTTCGGAGACTGCATCTGGACTCTACATTCGAGGTGGTACACCTGATCAGAATCTTATTTTATGGGATGGTATTAAAATGTATAATTCAGACCATTTCTTCGGAATGTTATCGGCTTTTAATCCATATATCGTTAAAGAAGTGAAAGTTTATAGAAGTGGCGCAAAGGTTATTTATGGCGACCGAGTTTCAGGAGTTATTGATATAAAAACCGACTCTGATATTACTACTGAAACCCAAGGAGGCTTTGGTATGAACTTAACGCACATTGATGCTTTTGTCAAAACACCTTTATCTGATAAGAGCATGGTTCAGGTATCTGCAAGACGTGCTTTGACCGATATATTTCGTTCTCCTACGTTCAATCAATTTACTCAAAAGGTTTTTCAGAATACGAGTATAATTCAAAATCAAGACGTTTTTGAACCTGAATTTACAGATAGTAAAGAGCTATTTAATTTTACTGATTTTACTATAAAAGTTATCGCACAGCCCTCTATTAAGGATAAAATCTCAGTTTCAAGTATATATACCAACAACACATTGGACTATTCTTATGAGGATACAGAATTTATTGATTCATCAAGCGACCGTCTTAATGTCTCTAATTTTGGAACAAGCCTGAGTTGGAAGAGGGATTGGAGTACTGTTTTATCAACAGAATTTCAAACCTACTATTCATCTTATGATTTTGAATATAACGGCACCAGCCAATTTATCGACCAAGAGCTATCAGCAACAAAAAAGAATACCATCTATGAGCTTGGGTTTTCGTTTCATTCAGATTGGGCGATTAATGAAAAAGCTACTTTTTCAAATGGGTATCAATTTTTCAATAATCGTGTTACTTATACTTTAGAAGGCAATGATTTTATTGAAAGTGATAGTGCAAAAAATCCTACACATGCTTTATACAATCAATTAAATTATCGCCCAGAAAAATGGTTTATCAATTTAGGCTTAAGAACAAATTATTACGCCTTATTATCATCAGTTTATTTTGAACCACGGGTATATATAGAAAATAGAATTTCAAATAACTTTCGCATCAAGGCATCCGCAGAAATTAAAAATCAATCTGTCAGTCAAATTATTGAATTTACAACGCAAAACTTTGGCCTTGAAAATCAAGTTTGGGCATTGACTGATGCTGATATCATTCCGCTGTTACAAAGCACCCAATTCTCAGGCGGTTTTTTATGGAACAAAAACGAATGGAATTTTGACGTTGACATCTATCATAAAAATATAACCGGCCTTACGTCGCTTACACGTGGTTTTGAATCTTCAGATAATAATTTTACAGAAGGTCAGAGTACCACTTCAGGGATAGATTTTTTGCTAAAGAAAAAAGTAGGCGCATATTCAACTTGGCTAGGCTACACCTTTTCTCAAACAGAATTTGAATTCAAAGAACTCAATAACGGCAACCCTTTTTTAGGAAATAATGATATCACCCATTCTTTAACTTGGTCGCATTTCTACAAATGGAACAACCTTCAATTTTCATTAGGTTGGAAATATCGCTCAGGCATACCTTTTACGGGCACTCTAGGAACTATTGGTTCAGGTCAAGATATTGAAATAGATTATGATAACATCAATGCAGAAACCTTACCTGATTATCACCGCTTAGATTTTTCGCTGCTATATGATTTCAAACTTTCTAAAAAAGAAAAAGGGGTAAGCGCTAAACTTGGTTTTTCGCTATTGAATATTTACGGAAGGCAAAATTTACTTTCAAAGAGTTATGATTTATTCAATGTCATTGACGAACAGGAAAATGAAACTATTGAACTTCAAGAAATAACAAAGTATTCTTTAGGCACTACCCCGAATATAGTTTTCAGATTGAATTTTTAAAAGATCTTGACCTTTTCTTGTTTATACCTTATAACTTTATCATATGTCAGAGCCAATTCCATTACGGAAAATCATTCACGTTGATATGGATGCATTTTATGCATCTGTAGAGGAATTGGATAACCCGGAATTAAAAGGAAAACCTGTTGCCGTTGGCGGCAGTGAAAAAAGAGGCGTAGTTTCTGCAGCTAACTATGAAGCTCGAAAATTCGGTGTTAGAAGCGCTATAAGCGGCTATTTGGCAAAGAAGAACTGTCCGCATATCATTTTTGTAAAGCCCCGTTTCGCGCGCTATAAAGAGATTTCAAATCAAGTACGAGCCATCTTTTATGACTATACTGATTTGGTTGAGCCCCTTTCATTAGATGAGGCTTATCTTGATGTTACTATTAATAAAAAAGGAAACCCTTCAGCTACTTTAATCGCAAAAGAAATACGACAACGAATTTTCGATGAAGTGGGTTTAGCCGCATCTGCAGGAATATCAATCAATAAATTTATTGCAAAAATTGCAAGCGACATCAACAAACCTAATGGGCAAAAAACGGTTAACCCCGAAGAAGTAATTCCCTTTTTAGAAAAACTAGAAATTCGAAAATTCTACGGTGTTGGTAAAGTGACAGCTGAAAAAATGTACAAGTTGGGGGTATTTACCGGATTAGATTTGAAGCAAAAATCAGTTGCATTTTTAGAAGAACATTTTGGTAAAAGTGGTAATCATTACTACCAAGTTGTTCGCGGTATTCATACAAGTGAGGTTAAACCTCATCGTATTCCAAAATCAGTAGGGGCTGAACGCACGTTTAGTGAAAACTTAAGCAGTGAAATTTTCATGTTAGAGCGGCTAGAACACATCGCTGAAGAGTTAGAACGTCGCTTAATAAAATCGAAAATTGCAGGCAAAACAGTTACTTTGAAAATTAAGTACAGTGATTTTACATTGCAAACACGCAGCAAAACCCTTCCTTATTTTATATCAGACAAAACCCTTTTGCTCGAAACTGCTAAAGATTTATTGTATCAAGAAGAAATTAAAAATTCAGTTCGACTTCTAGGCATCTCGTTAGCGAATTTGAATACTGATAAAGAGAAGAATATAAAAGAAAAAAAAGAAGTGTTATTTCAGTTAAGGTTTGATTTTTAAAATCCTTTAACAAAAACAGTTACAAACCATATTATTAAAGAAGAAATTAAAATACCAATAGCATTTGCCATAAAAGCCTTTTTACGCTCTATTTTAAATAAGTATGATGCAATAGTGCCAGCATAAACTCCTGTGCCAGGTAAAGGAATCATAACAAAGATTACAAGTCCAAAAAAACCATATTTTTTAATCTTATCCTTACTACCAACTTTTGCGCGTTGTGCTACCCAAATAGCAATGCTTTTATAAGGGCGCCATTTCATAAGAAGTGTGTTTATATAGTCTAGAAAAAACATCATTATTGGAAATACCAATAGATTTGCTAAAAAGCAAACAACTAAAACAAGGTAACTATTAACGCCCTTAGCAATGCCATAAGGTATACCCACTTTAGATTCTCCAAATGGCGAAATACTCCAAAGTATAGCAACTAGCAAATCTTCTATCACCCTTTAATTTTTTTTGCAAATTTACTTTATACCTAACTATTTAAAATAAAATTATACGTTGCAAACATGCAGTAAAACGTTCTTACTAAAAACTGGTAAAACTCTATTTTATTAAGAACTTCAAAATTGGTCAACCCTATTTGCAATAGCAATGGCTAATATAAACACTAATGAAAAAGTAACGTGTAAAGAAGAAGTATTATTTCATTTACAATTTGATTTAAATCAAAAAGCCACGCATAAGCGTGGCTTTTAAATCATTTTTAAACTATTTACTCAACAGTTAAAATATTATCTGTAGCCGTTGGGTTCATTGGGCAAAAATAAACATACTCGCCTTTAGCCAAGGTTGTTGGTTTAGAAGTTTGCTTCTTACCAGTACCAACTACTTCAGTAACGTAGGCTGTTTGAATATGATTTTCAGGCTTGCTAATATCTTTTCCTTTCGGAACCAATACAAAACCCACTTCATGATCAACAGCATTGTTTGCAATTTCGAAAACATAGGTTCCTTCAGAAACTGTTATTTTCTTTTGGGTAAACTCACCAGGAGTTTGCTCTAAAGAAATAGTACTAACCATTTCTTTTGCCATTTTGTCATTCTTCATCATTTTGTCTTGAGCATTTGCTGAAAATACTACTCCAAATACCAAAGCTACTACTGCGATTACTTTTTTCATAATTACTTACTTTTTATTTCCGCTTTAGCGGAAGCTATTTATACTATTATTTATTTTGACTGCACTTTAACAGACAGCCTACGTTTTACTTTTAAATTACGCTTCAATTTCATCTAAAGCTTGTACAGCAGGAAAATCAACAGGTACATCTGTAGTTTTGTGTAGGTAATTAGAAATTGTTTTATCTCCTACCAAAACAATAGTGTCTACTAGATTTTCTTTTGTCCATCCTTCACTTAAAAAATTAGCAACTGTTGCTTCACTTGTGGCGCCTCTATTTTCAGTAATATTTTTTGCTAAACCCGCAAGAGCATTCAATTTTGAATCAAAAGATGCTTGACCAGCACGTAATTCTAATATTTGTTCTTCAGTGAAACCGTTCATTTTTCCGATAGCAGTATGTGCTGAAAGACAGTATTTACAGTTATTTACCTCACTGACAGCAAGATTCACAACCTCTTTTTGTTTTGCGTTTAAAGATGTTTTAGCATTACTTAAATTAAGATAGTTTTGTAATGCATTTTCTGAATGCGCGTACGTTGCATATAAATTTGGAACAAACCCTAAAGCACTCTCTAGGTTGTCAAAAATTGCCTGATTATTGGCGCTTACTTCTTCTCTTTTTGGTACATTAAATGTGCTCATAATTATTTTCATTTTTTTTATTTCTGCTAAGCAGGATTTTTAAAGTGATATAAATGGTTTCTCTACATCACAATAGAAATCATGATGATGTTTTGTTTCACAATGTGAATTTGATATTATCGTTTGTTTGTTTAAATTTTTAGACGTTCTAAAAATTTCGATGAGATTAAAAATTGATTTTATTTGTTGATTCATCTTGTTATGTTTTTAATTACATAGCAAAGATGCGACACATAAGAAGTTCTCTGTTATTATGAATTTCCCGAAGGCTTGTAGAAATTTCCTTTTATACTGAAATAGCCAAGCTTTCTCGATATTGAGTTGGAGAAAGATTAGTCATTTTTTTAAAAAAACTACTAAAATGAGCTGGGTCATTAAAGCCTAACTCATAAGCAATTTCTTGATTTTGTTTATCGGTAAAACGAATTAAGCGTTTAGCCTCTAAAGCCAAACGTTCTAAAATTATTTGCTGAGGAGATTTTTGATTATAGCGGGCAAAAAGGTTAGAAAGTGTCTTCGGACTTTTATAAAGCAAATCAGCATAATCACTTACTTTACGCTTTGTTTTATAATGCGTATCAACCAAAACATTGAATTTACGAACTACATCAATTTGTTCATTGTCTAGATTTTTAACAATTAATTGATCTTTCGCCAATCTAGTACACATTATAATGAGCCTTTTTAAAAGCATTTGTAACATATCACCTTGAATTTTATCAGGTGTTGCAAACTCATCTTCGAACACTTCATATAAATTAGTAAATTTTCGTTCTTGGTCTTTTGGAATAGTTACTATAGGAAGATTTTGAGCTCCGAAAAACAAAATGCCATTACATGAAACTTCACTATCATGGTCTGAAATACAATAAAACTCTCGGTTAAACAAAAAAGCAGTCAATGAAAGGTCTGTTTTATCGAAAGAAATATGCTGTAAATAGGTGGTAGTCATCAATTGATTTGGAAGTAACTGAATAGTCAATTCATCAACCTGAATTTCAACTGATTTATTATTTCTGTTCCATAAAATAGAAATATTGCCTGAATTAATTTTAAATTGATTTTCATCTCTTTTAATATCATCAGTAAAAGCGAACAAAGACCCTAGTATTTCATCATTGAATTGATATTTCATTTTCGAAACTTTCTATAAAAATTAATTGATGTGCAATTAGTCAGTTTCTGATACGCATCCTTACGATAGAAAAAATTTCAAAAACAAAGTCTCAAAAAAGGCAACTGTCTTAGGGTAAGTTCGAAAGATATTCAATAGAAAAATACTAAATTTTGAATATCGCGTAAAACAATAATCCCTAAGCGAAATTTTCACTTAGGGATTATTTTAGAGTTTTAATGTCTTTTTAGAAGTTACAGGTTTCAATCTCAGTAACTCTCAGGGTATTAACCATACCTTTATCTTTTATAGGCATTGCTGCCAGACTAATCAACATATCGCCAACGTCTAAAAATCCTTTTTTACAAGCGATTTGGTTGACGTCTTCAATGGTTTCATCTGTTGAAACATATTTGTCATAATAGAACGCTTTTACACCCCATAACAAGTTCAACTGACTCAATATTCTTTTGTTTGATGTGAACACCAAGATATGTGCGCTAGGTCTCCATGCTGAAATTTGAAAAGCGGTATACCCACTATTGGTCAAGGTAGAAATAGCTTTTGCTTTTATTTCATTTGCCATAGTAGCCGCGTGATAACATATTGATTTGGTTATGTAGCGATTTGTTCTGATATGAGGTGGCTCATGAGGTACACTTATTAGCTCTGAATTTTCAACACTTAATAGAATACTTGTCATTTTTTCTATTACCTCTACCGGATAATTGCCCACTGATGTTTCACCTGAAAGCATTACAGCATCAGCACCATCCATAACAGAATTCGCAACATCATTTACTTCTGCCCTAGTTGGGGTTAAGCTCGTGATCATGGTTTCCATCATTTGCGTTGCAATAATGACAGGTATACGTGCTTTCTTAGCTCTTAATACCAATTGCTTTTGAATCAAAGGCACTTCATGTGCAGGTACCTCAACACCTAAATCGCCACGAGCAACCATTAAACCATCACAATACGCAACAATCTTATCAATGTTTTCAACCGCTTCTGGCTTTTCTATTTTAGCAATAATCGGAATCTTATGCTCTGAATGCTCATTGATTATTTTTTGAAGATCCATTAAATCTTGACTAAAACGAACAAAAGAAAGGGCAATCCAATCTACTTTTTGCGAAATAGCAAAAACAGCATCCTTAATATCTTTTGGTGTTAAAGCGGGTAATGAAATATCTGTATTGGGTAGGTTTACTCCTTTTTTTGATTTTAATGGGCCACCCTGTATAACCTTGGCTCTAACTTTGTCTTTACCATTTGTAGAAACCACTTGAAACATTAGTTTGCCATCATCTAACAAAATACGTTCACCTGGCTTTACGTCACGCGGAAAGTTTTCATAGTTCATATAAACTTTCTCTGCATTACCTTCAAAAGGAGCGCCGGTAATAAAATCTATTTCATCTCCAGGAGCAACTACAACTTCACCTGACATTACTCCTACCCGAAGTTTCGGACCCTGTAAATCAGCCAAAATTGCCGTATACGTTTCCATCTCTTCATTCAATTCACGTATCATTTTAATACGTTCTTCAACATCTTGATAATCAGCATGAGAAAAATTAATTCTAAAGACATTAACCCCTGCCTCTATCATTTTTTTCAACACTTCTTTGCTACTGGTCGCAGGACCCAGCGTAGCTACAATTTTTGTCTTTTTTTTACTTGGCATCTAATAATAAATTAAGTTGGTCTTGGACCTTAAATTGTCAATTTCAATCGCAAAGGCGGTAACGATCTTTGGTATTTTTTGCAAAGATTTAACCACATCAAATTCTAAGTCATTATCATGCTCTATCTTCAACAAATAATCAGCGTCTTTGTGCTCTGATACAACATAAAAATTCTTAAAAGAAGGTTCGTTTTCGAATAAATCAGCACTCTTTGAAGCTTCTTCTATACTGATAGAATTTGCAAGGAGTGTCCAATAATCATCATTATTTTCATCTTTCCATTCAAAGGTCGGAAAGCTCATTTTTTCAGATAATGCTAAATCTTTTGAACTCCTTTTGAATTTAGATTTTATACTTTCATTTAGGGCGTAAGCTAACGCAAAATCCTTCATGCTGCTACGTATACCTAGCAAAGTAAAGGATTCTTCATAAAAATCATTTGTGATTTTATGTACTGCCATTATGAAAGTGCGAACTTCAAAGATAAAACTAAAAACACGAATAGCCTAAGTTTATACTATTCTAATACCAGAAAGCACTATTTAAAAATGTTTTGAAAATCAAATTTCGAGAATTTATGAATTCCCTATTTTATCTTGAAGTGCGAAAAATGCCCTTTTTGAGGCTCTTTCTTCAGCCTTTTTCTTAGAAGTAGCTCGAGCCTTAGCGACTATAGAATCACCTATTGACAATTTAACAGCAAAATGTTTATGACTATCATTACCTGTATCTTCATAAACATTATAATTGAAGGGTTTTTTCTGTTTTTGACACCATTCAATGACCAAGCTTTTATAGCTAATCACTTTACCTTCTAATTGCTCAATATCAACGTAAGGCTTAATTACTCTTTTACTTATGAATTTATCACAGTATTTATAGCCACGATCCAAATAAATGGCCCCAACTAAGGCTTCAAAAACATTGCCATGTATATTTTCTCCAAAATGCGATTTTGGTATTCTACTCTCTACAAATTGAATGAGGTTTAAGTCTTTACCTAGTTCATTTAAATGATCACGACTAACTATCTTAGATCTCATTTTAGTCAAATAGCCTTCGTCGCCTAAAGGCACTTCATTGTATAAATGTTTCGAGATAATGGTGCCCAGCATTGAATCGCCAAGAAATTCAAGTCTTTCATAATTCATCGGGTTACCCTGTTCATCTTTTTTATTAGCTGAACGATGTAAAAATGCCTTTTTAAAAATTTCGATGTTTTTAGGCTTAAATCCTAGAATCTTGGTAATTCCCAAAAAAAAATTCCCATCATCTTTTGAATGGGAATTAAATAAATTGGAGGGAAAACTCATTTTTTAACTGATTTTCTTAAATACAACACATGCGTTATGACCTCCAAAACCGAAGGTATTACTCATGGCAACATTTACTTCTCTTTTTTGAGCCTTATTTAAAGTTAAATTCAAATCAGGGTTGATGTTTTCATCAACAGTAGTATGATTAATCGTTGGGGGTATAATACCGTGTTTCATTGACATGATTGAAGCAATAGCCTCAATAGCACCCGCGGCACCTAATAAATGCCCCGTCATTGACTTGGTAGAATTAATGTTAATATTTTTTGCGTGTTCGCCAAAGACCGTTGAAATTGCTTTCAATTCGGCAACATCTCCTAATGGAGTTGAAGTACCATGGGTATTAATAGCATCAACATCTTCTGGTTTTAAGCCAGCATCTTCAAGGCAATTTTGCATAACACGTACAACTCCTATTCCTTCAGGATGCGGAGCAGTCATATGGTAGGCATCACTTGACAAACCACCACCAACTATTTCAGCATATATTTTAGCCCCTCTTGCTTTGGCGTGTTCGTATTCTTCTAAAATTAAGGCTCCAGCACCTTCACCTAAAACAAAACCATCTCTATTAGCATCAAAAGGTCTTGATGCAGTTTCAGGACTATCATTTCTAGTTGATAATGCATGCATAGCACCAAAACCACCCATACCAGCAATGGTAACAGCAGCTTCACTTCCGCCTGATACAATGACATCACATTGCCCTAAACGAATGGTATTCATGGCATCAATCAAAGCATTTGCAGAAGATGCACAAGCTGAAACTGTTGTGTAATTTGGACCCATAAAACCATGTTTTATAGAAATATGACCCGGTGCAATATCAGCAATCATTTTTGGAATGAAGAACGGATTGAACCTTGGTGTACCGTCGCCAGCAGCAAAATTCAAAACCTCGTTTTGAAAGGTTTCTAAACCGCCAATACCAGCACCCCAAATAACACCTACCCTAAATTTATCAAGACTATCTAAATCTAATCCTGAATCTTCAATGGCTTCATCAGAAGCAACTAAGGCATATTGCGCAAAGCGATCTAGTTTACGAGCCTGTTTACGATCAAAGAAATCAGTAGCTACAAAATTCTTTAGTTCACAAGCAAATCTTACTTTAAACTTTTCTGTATCATAATAGGTCACAGGAGCAGAACCACTTTTTCCGTTGATTAAGCCCGTCCAATATTCTTCAAGGGTATTTCCTATAGGTGTCAAAGCACCCATTCCAGTAACAACAACTCTTTTTAATTGCATTGAACTTAGTTTTGCAATACTTAATATTGATAGTATATATTAAAAAATATCCATGCGATAAAAAACTACCGCATGGATATTTATAAAATCTTATAATAAAATCATAAAGATTATTTCGCTTCTTCTATATAACTGATAGCTTGACCTACTGTTGCGATGTTTTCTGCTTGATCGTCTGGAATTTGAATATCAAATTCTTTTTCGAATTCCATAATCAACTCAACAGTGTCAAGTGAATCTGCCCCTAGGTCATTAGTAAAGCTCGCTTCTGATACAACTTCATTTTCATCGACTCCTAATTTATCAACGATAATAGCTTTAACTCTTGATGCAATGTCTGACATAATAATATTGGTTTTAAAAATTTAAATTGATGGCAAAAATAAAAAACTTTGGACTAAATACACGATTTACCGTTAAAATGTAGTCTAATTTATGAAAATTAAACACGGTAACACTATTTTCGCAACATAAAATCTGATATTCTAAGCTTTGTATTTTTAATGAAAAATATAGTTTTATTTGCTTCTGGTTCTGGTTCAAATGTTGAAAACATTATAAAGTATTTCGAACATAAGCCACAAGTTTCAATTGCCTGTGTACTTACTAACAAAAGAGATGCCAAAGTTATTGATAGATGTAATAAATTGAAAATCAATTGTTTATATTTCAATAAAACTGCATTTTCTAAATCAGATTGTATTTTAAAAATACTTGAAGCATTACAACCCGACCTAATTGTTTTGGCAGGTTTCTTATTGAAGATACCCCAATCGCTGGTTAAAAAATACCCTAATAAAATAATCAATATTCACCCTTCATTATTACCAAAATTTGGCGGTAAAGGAATGTATGGTAAATACGTTCATGAAGCCGTAAAAGAACAAAAAGAGGTCGAAACGGGCATCACAATTCATTATGTGAACGAAAAATATGATGATGGTGCGATACTTTTTCAAGCTAAAACAGAACTTTTACCCGCTGATTCAGTTGAAGTTATTGCGAAAAAAGTGGGTGAACTTGAATATGCACATTTTCCTGAAGTGATAGAAAAACTTTTAGATTCTTAATAAGATGGCTAAAAAAGCTAAATTTTATGTGGTTTGGAAAGGCAAAAGACCTGGTATTTATCAAACCTGGAATGATTGCAAAGCTCAAATAACAGGTCAAAAAGGCGCTCAATATAAATCTTTTTCAACTTTTGAAGAAGCTAAAAAAGCCTACAATAGTAACTACGAATTTTATAAAGGAAAGAAAAAAAGCGAATCAGAACTTTCTCAAGAAGTGCTATTAAAAATTGGTGCCCCAAATTTTCATTCTATTTCTGTGGATGCTGCATCAAGCGGAAATCCGGGTATTATGGAATATCAAGGCGTTGATACAAAAACTAAGAAAAAGTTATTTAAACAAGGTCCTTTTCAGGAAGGTACCAATAATATTGGAGAATTTTTAGCCCTTGTTCATGGCTTGGCGTTTCTCAAACAAAACAAAAGCGATCGTATTATTTATACTGATTCACGAACCGCAATGAGTTGGGTGCGCAAGAAAACATGCAATACCAAATTAGTTGAAACTAAAAAAAATAAGGCGCTGTTTGATTTAGTGAGGCGCGCAATTGATTGGTTACATCAAAACTCTTATACTACACCTATTGTCAAATGGGAAACCAAAGCGTGGGGAGAAATTCCGGCAGATTTTGGAAGAAAGTAAAATTCTTTTTACTTCTTATAAAATTTTATAATTTGATATAAACACCCTTATAAATTCCTTCTACAAAACCCTATCTTTGCAGCTTAATTTTTACGCTTCAGATTGTATATGGGAAAGTTAGTAATTGTAGGTACTGTCGCTTTTGATGAAATTGAAAGTCCGTTTGGTAAAACAGATAAAATTTTAGGTGGTGCAGCTACCTTTATTGGATTAGCAGCTTCTCAGTTTAATGTTGATGCCACTATAGTCTCTATAGTTGGTGATGACTTACCACAAGAGTATTTAGAACTTTTATCTTCTAAAGGAATTGATCTTTCTGGTATTGAAATAGTTAAAGGAGGAAAAACATTTTACTGGAAAGGTAAATATCATAATGATATGAATTCAAGAGATACCTTGGTTACTGAATTAAATACCCTTGCAGATTTCAATCCGGTAGTTCCAGAAAATTATAAAGATGCTGATGTAGTGATGCTAGGTAACTTGCATCCGATGGTACAATTGAGTGTCATCAAACAAATGAGTAAAAGACCAAAGTTAATTGTACTTGACACCATGAACTTTTGGATGGATAGCGCTTTAGATGATTTACTTGAGGTTATCAAACATATTGATGTTATTACTATTAATGATGAAGAGGCAAGGCAATTAGCCGGAGAGTATTCTTTGGTGAAAGCAGCAGAGCGTATTCATAAAATGGGGCCTAAATATGTGGTCATCAAAAAAGGCGAACATGGCGCTCTTTTATTTCATAATGAAAATATTTTCTTTGCACCGGCTTTACCGTTAGCTGAAGTTTTCGATCCAACAGGAGCAGGTGATACCTTTGCTGG
Organism: uncultured Flavobacteriaceae bacterium; assembly: GCA_937929935.1. Classification (GTDB taxonomy): domain Bacteria; phylum Bacteroidota; class Bacteroidia; order Flavobacteriales; family Flavobacteriaceae; genus Maribacter_C. Next base: position 195,067 of record CALFUL010000011.1, read on the forward strand.
TGGTTTTGCAGGCTATCTTGCCGCTACTGACAATATTTCTTTTGAAAATATGAAAAATGCTGTGATTCATGGGTCAAACCTTGCTTCATTTTCTGTTGAACAATTTGGTACCGCTCGTATGGAAAACCTAGAAAGAAAAGAAGTGAATAAACGCTTACATCAATTCAAAGCATTAACGCAATTTAATATTGAACTAACATAAAATATAATGCCCTGTTGTAACGGGGCTTTTTTATTGATAAGAAATGAGTGACGCAATTAAACACGAATGTGGTATTTCAGTAATACGCCTATTAAAACCCTTAGAGTACTATAAAGAGAAATACGGAACAGCTTTTTATGGGGTAAACAAAATGTACCTCATGATGGAAAAGCAACACAATCGTGGGCAAGATGGTGCTGGTTTTGCAAGTATAAAACTCAATATGAACCCCGGTGAACGTTTCATGAGTCGCGTACGTTCATGTCAACAACAACCAATACAAGATATTTTTGCTCAAATTAATGCCCGCATTAATACAGAAATGGAGCAAAACCCAGAATATGTTGACGATGTTAGTCTTCAGAAAAAAAATATACCCTACATAGGCGAATTACTTTTAGGGCATGTTCGCTATGGTACTTTTGGCAAAAACAGTATTGAAAGCGTACACCCTTTTCTTCGTCAAAATAATTGGATGCATCGAAATCTTATCATGGCTGGTAATTTTAATATGACCAACGTTCATGAGTTATTTGATAATTTGATTCAGCTAGGGCAACACCCCAAAGAAATGGCAGACACTGTAACTGTCATGGAAAAAATTGGGCACTTTCTTGATGATGCTGTTGCCAAATTATACAAGCAAATCAAAAAAGAAGGATACAACAAACAAGAAGCCTCACCATTAATTGCAGATCGGCTAAAGATTCACAAAATTTTAAAAAGAGCTGCTAAAAACTTTGATGGTGGCTACGCTATGGCTGGTTTATTAGGCCATGGTGATGCTTTTGTTTTAAGAGACCCAGGGGGCATACGCCCGGCCTACTATTATCAAGATGATGAAGTAGCGGTTGTTGCCTCTGAAAGACCCGCTATTCAAACAGTATTTAATGTTGCTTATGATGATGTAAAGGAACTTGACCCAGGTCATGCGCTTATTATTAAGAAGGATGGCACCACAGCGCTTAAAAAGGTTTTAGAACCCACAGAGCGTTTGGCGTGTTCGTTTGAAAGAATCTATTTTTCTCGCGGAAGTGATCAAGAAATTTATGAAGAGCGTAAAGAATTAGGAAAACTTATTTTTCCGAAAATTCTAACCGCCATTGATCAAAATATCAAAAAAACAGTTTTTTCTTATATTCCTAATACGGCTGAAACCTCATTCTTAGGCATGGTCAAAGAAGCTCAAAATTATTTGAATAAGAAGAAAGAAGAACAAATACTCGCACTTGGTTCACAAATGACCAGTAAAGAGTTGCATGAAATTTTAGATGTCAGGCCAAGAATTGAAAAAGTAGCAATCAAAGATGCCAAGCTAAGAACTTTCATTACACAAGACAGTAGTAGAGACGATCTTGTAGCGCATGTATATGATATTTCATACGGATCTGTTGATGAAGGCGATAACTTAGTAATTATAGATGATAGTATTGTAAGGGGCACAACACTTAAGAAAAGTATTTTGCGTATTCTAGATCGCTTACTACCTAAGAAAATTATTGTAGTCTCATCAGCACCACAAATAAGGTACCCAGATTGTTATGGTATTGATATGGCCAAATTAGAAGATTTTATTGCTTTTAGAGCGGCCCTAGATTTGCATAAAGACAAGGGTACTTTGAATCAAGTTAAGAGCATATATAAAAAGTGCGTAGCTCAGGTTGAAAAGAAAGATGCAGATATAGTAAACTATGTAAAAGATTTTTATGCTCCTTTTAATTCAGAAGAGATTTCAAAGAAAATTGGAGAACTTTTAGCTCCGCCAGAAATGAAAGCCGAGGTTGAAATCATATATCAGTCTATTGAAAATCTACATCAAGCTTGTCCTAAAAATTTAGGTGATTGGTACTTCACAGGAAATTATCCTACGGCGGGCGGAAACAGAGTTGTCAATCGGGCCTTTATCAACTTTTATGAAGGTAAAAATGAACGTGCATATTAAACTTTAGCAACGCTTATAAGGGTATTGCTGTAATTCAACGATAAATAAGGCATTTCAGCGGAATTATATCGCATTGATGCGTGTCACAGCTACTTTAGGGTCTACCATAGCATAAGTAGGTTAAGTTCATGGTAAGATTTGGGGCAAAAAAGGTGGAGTTCTCTCCACCTTTTTTATGTTTAAAACTTAAGGTCTAGTCATTTTACCTAATACCAATCTAATTCTACTTAACTACTTCAAAATGGTAGAACAACCTTTTTATAAGGAGTTGAACAATAAAATTAAATCAAACTAATGTCTCAACTTATATTTGTAGAACCATAGCATAAGTAGGTTAAGTTCATGGTAAGATTTGGGGAAAAAGGTAGCGATATTCGCTGCCTTTTTTATTTGCCAAAAGTTTAAGCTTTAGTTAGTTTTTCTTCTAAAATTTGATTCCATAACACTCAAAAGGTATTTCAGCCATCATTATTGAAGTTCATCTAAAAGCTTATGCATTTGATAACTACTCAACTTATATTTGTAGAACCATAGCATAAGTAGGTTAAGTTCATGGTAAGATTTGGGGAAAAAAGGTAGCGATATTCGCTGCCTTTTTTATTTGCCAATAGGTGTATTTAACAGGTTTACCCCCTACATATGAATAATTTTTACTGACTTTTATCTCTTTTTCAAATTTTAAAAAAGTATACATTTTCTTTTTTATTTCACGCAATACCAGTAATTTAGTTTTGCCATAGCATAAGTAGGTTAAGTTTATGGTAAGATTTGGGACGAAAAGGGTGGAATCTAATTCCGCCCTTTTCTATTTCAAAAATTTACCCACAAAAAAATGCCCTTCTCGAAAATTCGAGAAGGGCTTTTTAATTACTTGAAAACTTTAACTATTACTTATTTGCAGCATAATGTTCTGATACTCGATCCCAATTAATAACATTGAAAAAAGCCTGAACATAATCTGGTCTTCTATTTTGATAATTTAAATAGTACGCGTGCTCCCAAACATCAAGACCTAGAATAGGATAACCGCCGCATCCTACACCTGGCATTAATGAATTATCTTGATTTGGAGTAGAACATACTTCTACTTTACCTCCTTTATGAACACATAACCATGCCCAACCAGATCCAAATCTTGTGCCCGCAGCACCACTGAATTTTTCTTTAAAAGCCTCAAATGAGCCATAAGCATCATTTATTGCACTCGCCAATTCTCCTGATGGTTCTCCACCGCCGTTTGGCGACAAGATGTCCCAGAATAAAGAATGGTTAAAAAACCCTCCGCCGTTATTTCTAACACCGCCATTTGACATATCTAAATTTGTCAAAATAGCCTCAATAGATTTTCCTTCTAAATCAGAACCTGCAATAGCATTATTCAATTTTGTAGTATAGCCGTTGTGATGCTTTGAATAATGAATTTCCATAGTTCGAGCATCAATATGTGGTTCTAACGCATCATACGCATACGGTAATTTTGGTAATTCGAAAGACATAAATGTTGTATTTTTAGATTAATTAATTTCCTTTTATCAAATTTACGTTTTTAACACTTAAGTTATATCAATTATTTGTTAAGACCCTAAAGTAATTGCCCTCAGGGTAGAACCAAAAGATAATCATCACAAATTTGAATCACTCTTTTAAAATTTATAATGCTTCAGCCGGATCAGGCAAAACACATACGCTGACCAAAGAGTACTTAAAAATTATTCTTAAAAATCAAAAAGCGTATAAAAAAATTCTGGCCATTACCTTTACCAATAAGGCCGTGGCTGAAATGAAGACACGTATTTTATCAAGCCTTTTTGAATTTAGTAAAGATGAGATAAATAATAAGTATCAAGCCCTTTTCAATAGCTTGCTTGATGAACTTAATATTGACAAAAAAGAACTTCAGAAAAAAGCAAAAAATACCCTAAAAGACATTCTGCATAACTATGCTTTTTTTGACATTTCAACTATTGACAAATTTACACACAGGCTGATTCGAACCTTTGCGAAAGATTTGAAAATTCCGCAAAACTTTGATGTGATATTAGATACCAATCTGTTGATTGATGAGGCGGTTTCAAAATTGGTAAATAAGGCGGGCAGTGATGAAAAATTGACAAAAGTTCTTATAGATTTTGCCTTAGACAAAGCAGATGGCAATAAAAGCTGGGATGTTTCTTATGATTTAACTAAAATCAGTGCTTTGCTTTTTAAAGAGACCAATCTTGAGCCTTTAGCTAAATTACAGAAAAAGGATCTTTCTTCTTTTTTAAACATACAAGCTAGCCTCAAAGAAAAAATAAAACTTCTTGAGAAAGATATTTGCGCAAATGCCAAAGCTATTTTACAATTGATTCATGATAATAATTTAGACTTTACTGATTTTAAGGGTGGTTATTTTCCAAAACTTATAGATAAAATTGCACAAGGCACTATCAAATTTGATTCAAGTGTTCAATGGATTCAAAATTTTGACACAAATTCGCTTTACAAAAAAAGTTGTGATGAAGACATCAAAAATATTCTAGATGGTCTTCATGCTAAATTCAGCGATTTACTTACTAAGATTTTGATAAAAGTGAACACCTTTAAAATGTTGCGAAACATTTTAAAAAATGTAGTGCCATTAACTGTTCTCAATGCCATAAGACAAGAAATTAAAACTATTGAAGCTACAAAGAATCAATTGCATATTTCAAATTTCAATACCCTAATTTCAGAAGAAATAAAAGACCAACCTGCCCCTTTTATTTATGAAAGACTCGGCGATAAATACAATCACTTTTTTATTGATGAATTTCAAGATACTTCAGAATTACAATGGAATAATCTCTTACCCTTAATCGATAATGCCCTTTCAAGTAGTCAAAGTTCGCTCTTTTTGGTTGGCGATGCAAAGCAGGCGATTTATCGCTGGCGCGGTGGTAAAGCAGAACAATTTTTGAATTTAATTAACCTATATGAGAATCCGTTTGTGGTGTCTCCAAAAGTTGAATCATTACCTGTAAACTATAGAAGCCATAAAGAAATTGTTGAATTTAACAACGCATTTTTCACGTCTACCCTAAATGTTTTTCAAAATACCGTGTATCGTAATTTATTTGAAGAAGGTAACAAACAAGAAGTGAAAATTGAAAATGATGGTTTGGTGCAATTAAACTTTTTAGAGCCTAATGACCATCATACCTTAGAAGAACAATACTGTGATGCAGTTATTAAAAACATAAATGACATAGTTCTTCAAAATTATGAATACAGTGATATATGTATTTTGGTAAGAAGAAATTCTGAAGGGGTTCTTCTTGCAGATTGTTTGAGTCAAAATGACATTCCTATTATATCTTCTGAAAGTCTATTACTTAATAACAACCCAAAGGTTAGATTTTTGGTTAACCTCTTAAAGTTGATTGAAACGCCTAATGATTTAGAATTGACTTTTGAGATTTTAGCTTTTTTATCGCTAAACAATGAAAAACGACATGAGTTTATCTCTAAACATTTAAATAGTTGTGTTGCGTTTCTTGATTCAGAATTCAATTTTAACTTAATCAAATTAAAAACCAAATCTGTCTTTGATTTAGTTGAAGATGCGATAAAGCAATTTGATTTCGTTCCGTTTTCTGATGCTCACATCAATTATTTTATGGATGTCATTGTTGAAGTCGAAGAAAATGAAGGCGAGAGCATAACAACCTTCTTAGACTATTGGGAAAAGAAAAAAGACAAATTAAGTGTTACCTCACCGAACGGAATCAATGCGGTTCAAATTATGAGCGTTCATAAATCTAAAGGGCTAGAATTTAACTTTGTTATATATCCTTTCGCCAATTCTCAAATACACCAAGAAATTGAACCTAAATTATGGTTGCCCGTTGATCCTAATGAATTTAATGGTTTTGAACAAATGCTCATTTCTAAAAGCAACGAAGTAATCGCATATTCTGAAAAGGCTGAAGAAATCTTTAATGATGAACATCATAAGTTAGAACTTGATTTTTTCAATGTGCTTTATGTCGCTTTAACTCGAGCGGTAAAAGGTCTTTATATAATCACAAAAAAAGATATTACAAAACAAGGTCAACATAAGATGAATGTAACCTCAGGTCTTTTTATTAATTATTTAAAAGAAAAAGGACTGTGGCAAGACCCTCAAAACCAATACGCCTTTGGCAAAATTCCAATAAAAATATCAAATGAAGTTGTTGAAGAACCTCAGATTGTACAATATCATTATTCGTATAAAAATCGCCCTAATTTCAATATCATAACTAAATCTGGCTTGTCTTGGAGCACCCATAGAGATAAAGCTTTATCAAAAGGTAATTTGATACATTATATAATGAGTCATATAATAACTGAAAAAGATATTGATAACGCTATTGACTTAGGTGCAAAAACAGATTCCTTTAAAAAAGAAGAACTCGATTATATTAAAAGTATCATTCTCAAAATAGTTCAGCACCCATCTTTAGAGCACTATTTTAGAGCTGATTATAAAATATTAAATGAAAAAGATATAATTACTGAAAAAGGAAAGGTGCTTAGGCCAGACCGCTTAGCAATAAAAAACAATAAAGCAACCATTATTGATTATAAGACTGGAAAGAAAAATTCTAAATTTACAGAACAGTTATATTCTTATTCAGATGCCCTAGAAAAAATGGGGTATGAAATAGAAAGTAAAATTATAGTGTATATCAACGAAGACATACAACTAGAATTCATATAGAAAATAATACCATGTACGGAAAATTAAAAGAACACCTTCAAAAAGAAATAGCACAAATAAAAGAAGAAGGTCTTTATAAAGAAGAAAGAATTATCATCTCGCCACAAGACGCCTCAATAAAAATAGCTGGCGGACAAGAAGTTTTAAATTTTTGCGCCAACAATTATTTAGGTTTATCATCACACCCAGATGTAATTCAGGCAGCAAAAGATGTCATGGATACGCACGGCTTCGGCATGTCATCAGTACGCTTTATCTGTGGTACTCAAGACATCCACAAAAAACTTGAAAAAGATATTGCCGAGTTTTATGGTACAGAAGACACTATTTTATATGCTGCTGCCTTTGATGCTAACGGTGGTGTATTCGAACCACTGTTAACCGCTGAGGATGCTATTATTTCAGATTCATTGAATCATGCATCTATAATTGATGGGGTAAGACTTTGTAAATCTAAAAGGTATCGTTATCAAAATAATGATATGGCTGACCTAGAAAAACAACTACAACAGGCAAAGGCTGACGGTGCAAGGTTTAAAATCATTGTCACTGATGGTGTTTTTTCTATGGATGGATTACTAGCGCCTTTAGATAAAATTTGTGATCTAGCCGATCAATATGATGCGTTGGTTATGGTTGATGAATGTCATGCAGCCGGATTCATAGGTGCAACCGGAAGAGGCACCCTTGAAGATAAGAATGTAATGGGTCGTGTTGATATCATAACAGGTACTCTTGGAAAAGCACTAGGCGGTGCCATGGGTGGGTACACAACCGCTAAAAAGGAAATTGTTGAACTATTAAGACAACGGTCAAGACCATATTTGTTTTCAAATTCTTTGGCCCCTGCAATTGTAGGTGCTTCTATAAAAGTATTTGAAATGCTTAAAAATGACACCTCACTAAGAGATCAATTAGCAAAAAACACTGCCTTTTTTAAAAAAGAACTGAAAGACGCTGGTTTCGATATTATTGATGGTGATTCAGCAATAGTACCTGTAATGCTTTATGATGCTAAACTCGCGCAAGAAATGGCAAATCTACTTTTAGAAAAGGGAATATATGTCATCGGATTCTTTTATCCAGTCGTTCCAAAGGGCAAAGCAAGAATAAGAGTACAACTTTCGGCAGCACATACTCACGAGCATTTAAAGCATGCGGTAGCCTCATTTATTTCAGTAGGTAAACAATTAAAAATCGTTTAAAAGCCTGTTTTATTCTATGAAATGCACTAAAAAAAATCAGAAATTGATTTTGTTAATAATATTTAACAACTTACATTTGCGGTTAAATAACACTTAAACTTAAATTTTTAAACATGAAACATCTTAGCAAATTATTGGTTGTTGCCCTTATTTTTGTAGGCTTCAACAACTTACAAGCTCAAGACGAAAACAATCCCTGGCAGATTAGTTTTGGGACAAATGCAATTGACGTTTATCCAACTGGAGACGTAAGTTCTTTTGGTAATGAACTTTTCAACGTTAATGACCACTGGAATTTACTTCCAACTTTCTCATACATTGGTGTATCGAAAAATGTTGGTGACGGCTTCTCTGTTGGTGCAAGAGGCTCTCTAAACAAAATTCAAAAACTTGGTGATGTAAGAGTTTCTACTTTAGCTCATTATGCTTTAGATGGTACACTTAAATACAACATCTTGAAAGAAACTACTGTTGACCCATTCGTAGAAATAGGTGGTGGTTATACTTGGGTTGATGGTATTGGTGCTGGTACAGCAAATGCAGGTGTTGGTGCGAACTTCTGGTTCTCAGACAACTTCGGTATTACTTTACAGTCAACTTACAAGCATGCTTTTGAAGATTACGGTGTTAAGCACTGGCAACATCTTGCAGGTATTGCTATTAAGTTTGGTGGTACTGATACTGATGGTGATGGTATATATGACAGAGACGATGCGTGTCCTGAAGTTGCTGGCTTAGAAGCTTTCAATGGCTGCCCTGATGCTGATGGCGATGGAATTGAAGACAGCAAAGATGCTTGTCCTAATGCTGCTGGTTCTAAAGAAATGAATGGTTGCCCTGATGCTGATGGCGATGGTGTAGCTGATAAAGATGATGCTTGCCCGAATGAAGCAGGTATTGCTGCAATGGGTGGTTGCCCTGATGGCGATGGCGATGGCGTAGCTGATAAAGATGATGCTTGTCCTGCTGAAGCTGGTCCTGCTGAAAATAAAGGTTGTCCTTGGGCTGATAAAGATGGCGATAGCGTTTTAGATAAAGATGATGCTTGTCCAGATGTTGCTGGTACTGTAGCTAACAAAGGTTGCCCAGAGGTAACTGCTGAAGTTCAGAAAAGATTAAATGATTATGCTAGAACAATCTTATTCGATTCTGGTAGATCAACTTTAAGTCCTGAAACTACATCTGTATTTGTTGATATCATTGGTATATTAAACGAATATCCTAATGCTAAGTTTACTGTAGAAGGTCATACTGATAGTCAAGGTGCTGCTGCTAATAACCAAAAATTATCTGAATCAAGAGCTAACGCTGTTCGTGATTTCTTAATTGAAAAAGGTGTTGGTGCTGATAGATTACAAGCTCTTGGATATGGTGAAGACAGACCAATCGCTGACAACAAAACACGAAGTGGTAGAAAAGAAAACAGAAGAACTGAAATCAACTTAATCAAATAAGAAGATTTAACTTCTATTTCATACAAAGAAAAGCCTCGCAATAGCGAGGCTTTTTTTATTTTTATAAATGCAGAATTTTCTAGACGATATTATTCAAAAAGAACTCAATGAAGAAAGTGCCATATCAAATATGGTATTTGTTTTACCCAGTAAACGTGCAGGAACATTTGTAAAAAAAATAATTGCTGAAAGTGTAAAGAAAACATGTTTTGCGCCAGAAATTTATAGCATTGAAGACTTTGTTGAAAAACTTTCCGGACTTACCTATGCCAATAATACGCTACAATTATTCGAACTATATAAAGCCTATAAAAATAACATCACGGGTGACTTAGAAAGTTTTCATGAATTTTCTAAATGGGGTCAAACCCTTCTTCAAGATTTTAATGAAATAGACCGATATTTAATTGAACCCGAAAAATTATTTTCAAATTTAGCTGCAGTACAAGAACTAACCCATTGGTCAGTTGATGCGAAACGTACCCCTTTAATGCAAGGGTATTTAGAATTCTGGAATTCACTCACAAAATTATACAGCTTTTTTAATGAAGAATTATTAAAGCAAGGCATTGGGCATCAAGGTTTAGTGTATCGTCAAGCATGTCAAAACATCACTAGCTACATTCAAGAAAATTCAAATAAAAAACATATTTTCATTGGTTTTAATGCACTTAACAAAGCAGAAAGTCTCATCATTCAAAAGCTATTAGAAACAAACAATGCTTCAATTTATTGGGATATTGATTCAAGCTTTTTAAACGATACGTATCATGATGCTGGCTATTTTATACGGCAACATAAAATGACTTGGCCTTCATTACTTGACCAAGAACTAAAGGGCATAAGCCACTCCTATTATCAAAATAAAAATATTGAAATAACTGGTGTGCCTAAGCACGTAGCGCAAGCCAAGTTGGTTGGCACACTTTTAGCATCCATACAAGAAAAGACCCCTGAGAAACTAAAAAATACAGCTGTTATTCTTGCTGATGAATCACTATTAAATCCAATACTAAACTCAGTTCCTTCTTCTATTGAATCAGTTAATATTACCATGGGCTATCTTTTAAAGAAAACCCCCCTAGCTAATTTTTTCAATCAATTTATTGAACTTCACCTTCAAAAAGATTCGCAAGGTTGGTATTTCAAAAATGTTCTTGCTATTCTTGGTCATTCATATATTCAAGTTCTTTTTAATGACTACCAAGAATCATATTTAACAACAATAACTGAGACTATAAAAAAGCAAAATCTTACTTTTTTAACAGCGCAACAATTAGAATCTATTTTAAAAGACATACCCCTATTGCCTCTTTTATTCTTTAATAATACTACATCACCTCTTGTATTTATTAAAAAATGTCAAGCCCTTGTTCTTGCCATGAAAACTAAGCTTACCGCTATAGATGATCTTCTAGGGCTTGAATACCTATACCGTTTTAATACGCTGTTTCTTGAATTAGAACAATTAGTTGAAAAACACGGGTTTATTAACGATTTGAAAACATTAAAAGGACTTTATAATGAACTTCTCACAACTGAACGCGTTAATTTTGAAGGCGACCCGTTAGATGGTTTGCAAATAATGGGGATGCTTGAAAGCAGAAATCTAGATTTTGAAACTGTCATAATTACTTCAGTAAATGAAGGGGTTTTACCAGCCGGAAAATCAAATAACTCATTTATACCTTTTGATTTGAAAAAAGGCTTTGGCTTACCCACCTACAAAGAAAAAGATGCAATATATACGTACCACTTTTATAGACTTTTACAACGAGCAAAAAACATCTATATAATTTATAATACTGAACCTAATAGTAACGGACTTGAAGGAGGCGAAAAAAGCAGATTAATTTCACAACTTTTAACTGATGAAAAACTTTTTGATAAGATTCAAAATACCATTGGAGCACCCAAATTAATCCCTCAAAAACAATCTGTACAGACTATTGAAAAAGATCAAGCGCTTTTATCACTAATCAAAGAGTTCGCGGCTAAAGGTTTTTCGCCAAGTTCTTTAACCACATACATACGCAACCCAATTGATTTTTATAAACGCCATTTATTGAATATCAAATTGGTCGATGAAGTTGAAGAATCAGTTGCATACAATACTTTTGGCACCATTTTACATGATACTTTAGAAGAACTTTATACCCCTTTAATAGGTCTTATTCTTACACAAGAACATTTGAAGGCCTTAAAACCAACAATAAAAGAGGTTACCAAAAAGCACTTTACTTTATCATATAATGGGAGCGATATAACAAAAGGCAAAAATCTTATTGCCTTTAACGTCATCATAAGGTATGTTGAAAATTACATTGCCAATGAAATCGAGGAAGTCAAAAATCATGAAATCAAAATCATAGGGTTAGAGTCGCCCATGAACATTGAGCTAATAATTGATGGTATTGATTTTGCGGTCAAATTAAAAGGCAAATTAGATCGCATTGATACTAAAGATGGCATGCTTCGCATCATTGATTTCAAAAGTGGTAACGTTGAAGCAAGTAAATTGGCCATCGTTGAATGGCAAGAAGATTTACTTCACTATGACTATAGTAAAGCATTTCAATTACTATGTTATGCGCTTATGTACCAATCTAAAGTCAGTGAACCCTTTAAAGCTGGTATCATTTCATTTAAAAACTTAAATGCTGGTCTTCTCACATTTGGTGTAAAAGAGACCCGCGCCGGTCGCTCAAAGAATTCTTCAATAAACAATGAAATCTTGACTGAATTCAAAGAAGTTCTTTTCCAATTAATTCATGAAATTTGTGATTCTTCTCAAGCTTTTATTGAAAAAAGAGTTTGATTATTTAGGTTTTAAATCGGGTCTTGAAGGTCTTACCTCTATTTTACTGGGTAAAGTACGCGGATGCATTTTAAGTAAATCTAAAACTAGTTCTCCTATATCTTCTGGTTGAATTTTCCAAGCATCTTTTTCAGAAGGTTCATTATTGTTAAAATGAGTTGCTACCGAACCGGGCATTATGGTTGAAACTTTTATATCATACTTTCTCAAATCTAGCATCGCGGCTTGCGTAAAGCCAACTACACCAAACTTAGTCGCATTATATCCTGCACCTTTAGCAAAAAAATTCGCTCCTGCCAAGCTGGCTAAAGTGATGTAATATCCTTTTGACTTTTTTAATGGTTCTACAGACGCTTTTAAGGTGTGAAATACGCCATTCAGGTTCGTTGTTATCATATCATTCCATTGAGTGCTAGATAGTTCGTCTATGGGCGCGAAATGACCTACCCCAGCATTGGCAATAACAACATCAAGTTGGCCCCATTTATCAAGTATTTTTTGCACAGCGTTCTTTTCATCTTGAAGATGGGTTACATCTGACGCTAAAGCTAAAACCCTATCAGTACTGTCTAAATAATTAGCAGCAATCTCAACCGTTTTTAAAGTTCTACCACTAATGGCAACTCTCATGCCGGCTGCTATCAATTTTTCAGCAACCCCAAAACCTATTCCTTTAGAGCCACCTGTAATATAAACTACCTTGTTTTTTAATTGATCCATGTGTTATATTAATTTAATCTGAAAAAGACATCTTATTAAAAATAAAAAGAATGTTGCATTTTGATACTTTCTTAAAAAGCACTTCCTTTGACCCTCTTTAAGTCAGGGGGATTAGCTCAGCTGGCTAGAGCGCTTGCCTGGCAGGCAAGAGGTCACCGGTTCGACTCCGGTATTCTCCACCAATATTTACAGGGCTTCACGGATGTGAAGGCTTTTTATTTTTTCACAATGCACAGTTTGTGCACACTTTTGAAAATTTCTTCTTTTTGAGATAAAATTTAACATAATTGGGCTGAATTCAAGTCAAATGAATGCAAATAATGGTTCGAAAAAACGTTCGATTTTCAAAATCATCTTTCCAAAAATGAATCCGTTATATCAACTCCTTCATGTCACTAGCAAATGGTTGATTGTAATATCTCTTACCAGTAGCTTTGTACATTGCATTTGCTAAGGCAGCAAAAATCGGTGGAAACGTCGGCTCTCCCAACCCAGTTGGGTCAATATCATTTTTTACGAAGTGTACTTCAATTTCTTTTGGCGATTCACGCATCCGAATCATACGGTAATCGTCAAAATTGCTTTTCTGAGGAATCCCATCTTTAAAAGTCAATTCTCCGTATAGAGCATTCCCAATTCCATCTACAATTCCACCCTCACAAAGATTACTAGCCGCATCAGGATTGATTACGATACCGCAATCAATAGCACAGGTCACTTTCTGAATTTTTGGTTGGTCATTTTCCCAAGTCATATCCACCACTTGAGCGGCATATGAATTATGACAGAAATAGGCTGCTACCCCTTGTTTGCTATTCGAATCCCTATTATTCCAATTTGACTTCTCTTTGGCCAATTTTAAGACGCCAGCATAACGTTCGGCATCATAATCATTCTTCTCTCCTATCGGATTTTTTGCCGCGCGGTCTAAAAGCTCCAGTCTAAAATCGATAGGGTCTTTTCCAACGGCTTCGGCAATTTCGTCTAGAAAAGACTGTTCGGCACTTGCCATAAAATTAGAGCGCGGTGCCCGAAATGAACCTATGGTAATATTTGTAGGTATCGTCCAACTTTCTGCTTGGTAATTGTCAATTGCTCCCGCAGGAAAACGGTTTGCATATAGCGGACTTTCAGGAATGCCACCTGCATTTACCAAAAGAGCAGTTAAGTTATTTTTTTCATCTAAAGAAGCTTTATAACGCACTTGATACATCGGGCGGTATATGCCACCCGTCATGTCATCTTCACGTGTGTACACTAACTTTACAGGGGCTTTCATCTTTTGAGATATAATAGCAGCCTCCAGAGCCCAATGGGCATAGGAACGTCTGCCGTAACCACCACCCAGTCGCGTTAATTCTACTTCTATTTTTTCTACCGGAATACCTAATCTGCTTGCTATAGCTTGTTCTGTTAATTCAGCTTTTTGAAGAGGGCCAGACAGTTGAGCACTATCACTTTTTACATCAGCATAAAAGTTCATCGGCTCCATGCAATTGTGCGCTAGAAAAGGAGCGGTATAGGTGTGTTCAATTATTTTAGCAGCATTTCTAAATGCATTTTCTGGATTGCCATCTTTGCGAACTATTGTAGCTTTTTTGGTAGCCATTTCAGTCATCTTTGCACTATGGTCTGTGCTACTTTCTAATCCTGACGGAATGGTTAGTGTTTGTTGTGGTCCGCGGTAAGGTTGTCGTTCTTCGGAATAGGTTTCAAAAGGTTCCCATTCAACAGCGATAACTTTTTTCGCTTTCATGACTTCCCAAGTAGAATCTCCTACGATAGTTACAACCTCTAGAAAAGTACAGGTGTCAAAGTGTTGTCTTGTATACTCATCATCAAGCACTTTCGTCGAAAAAACAGCTTTAATTCCTGGCATTGCTCTGACTACTGAATCATCAAATGATTTGAGTTTCATGCCAAATGCAGGTGGGTGTACAATCATCGCGGTTAGCATACCTTCACTTTGCGTGTCAATCCCAAACAAAGGTTTTCCGGTTACGATTTTGAGTCCGTCTACATTCTTTTTGGAAGTGCCAATGATTTTAAAATCTGACTTTTCCTTTAATACTACCTTTTCAGGAACAGAAACTTTTACCGCAGCTGATGCCATCGCGCCATAAGAAATCGATTTATCACTTGCTGTATGTTTTATTTTTCCTGATTCGGTACTAATTTCTTTTAGGGGTACTTGCCAAGCCTCAGCGGCCGCAGTCTTTAGCATGTGCCTTGCTGAAGCACCTGCCATACGAAGGCCTTCCCAACTGGTTCGGATGGCTTGACTACCGCCGATAAATTGGCGACTATACAAATCGGTGTTTAAAGGGGCTTGCTCCACAATGACCTCATTCCAATCAATGTCTAATTCTTCAGCTACAATCATCGGCATAGCGGTCTTTACATTTTGACCCCCTTCAGGATTTGGAGACATGATAGTTACTTGACCATTATCTGCAATCTTTAAATATCCGTTGATTTCAAACCATTCCTTGGGTAAATTTCTAACTTCTTCTGGCGTCATTTTACATGATGCCAGCCAATTAAAACCGAGTATTAAACCACCGCCAGCTAATGCCGAACTTTTTATAAAAGAACGTCTGCCTATAGCTGTTTTTACAAGGGTCATGCTCAAATTTGTTTTAT
>CALFUL010000012.1 GCA_937929935.1 uncultured Flavobacteriaceae bacterium
TTGCTGCGTCTTTTCTTCTTGCGAAGTAAAAAAACTACAAGAGCTTAATAGGCCCAATAAAACAAATAGTATAAAACGATGCATGGCTACGTACTTCTGGGCGGAAATTACGATTTTTTAAGGACATTAATCTTTAGCAAAAAAGAAGCCGATACACAGTATCGGCTTTACTTATTTTTAACTCTTTAGGTTTACTTTTTCTTTGTAATTATCTCTATTACTCCGTTTTTACCTTTATCGCCATACTTTCTAATAGCGGACTCATCTTTTAAAACATTTATTGATTCAATATCATCAGGGTTTAAATCCGTCATATTAACTTTTGAAGATTCCTTTCCGTCAATTATGAATAAGGGACTCTTATCATTTGTTGATGACAAATCAATTAGATCAAGATTTTTATTCTTTTTTTCATCTTGCAATTTAAAATTAATCGGAATCGAAAACGGAACATTAACAGCCTTTCCTTTATGCTTACCCGGTTTCATTTTGGGTAATTTTTTAATAATACGTTCCGTTTCGTTTTCAAGAATAACATTCGGCCCCCTTTTTCTTATATTCTGAATAGAACCATCAGCAGCGATGGTAAACATTACCGACACTTGTCCCTGAATGCCTTTTTGTTGTGCTTCTTGAGGATAGTTAAAATTCTTCGAAATGTGTTTTTGCATCTTATCATTAAAACATTTTCGCTTGTTTTTATGATTTTCACAACCTGGAAATATGGGTACTTCATCAATTACGGCAAAAGGAAATACATCCAAATCTTGCCCAAGCCCCTTCTTCAGTTCTTCAATACGCTCATCTAAATTAGCAATTATGGGATTCTTACTATTTGCGCTCTTAAGTAGCCTATTACGCTCTTCTATTAATTGATTTAGCATAGAAATCGACTGATTTTTATCTTTGATAGCACCTATCATTCTTTCAACGGTCTTGACCTCACCCTTTAAACTTCCGTTCATTTCACTTTTTAGTTGATTTAGTTGTCGATCTAAATTAACTATTATCGGGTTCTTTTCATTTGTGCTTTTAAGTAATCTTTGACGTTCTAAAACCAATTGATTATATTGTTTAATAGGATTTTGAATTTCTTTATTCAACAACGTTTCTGATAACTCTTTAACTCTTCTTTGTATAAATTTTTGTGTCTTATCATCTGATGTACTATCAAGGTTTTGTTCTAAATACTCAAGTAAAAGCTCATCTCTATTTGAGTTATTAAGGCTCTCAGTTGAATCATCAAGTTTAAACATTACTGGTATCGAAAACGGCACATCAACTTTCTTCCCATTATGTTTTCCAGCTTTCATTTTAGGTAACATCCCTATAATACGAGCTACCTCTTTTTCAAGCAGTTTATGGGGTCCTCTTTTTCTAATGTTAGTAATTGAACCATTTTTTGCAACAGTAAACATGACTGATACCTGACCTTGAATTCCTTTTTCTTGCGCCTCTTGCGGATAATTGAAGTTCTTACTGATATGTTTTTGTATCATTTCATTAAAACAGCTGCGTTTATTTTCAGCGTCTTCACAACCCGGAAAAACCGGAACATTATCTACTGTTGCGAATGGCACCGGATCAGTTTCTAAAAGGAAACTTTTCTTTTTAACCTCTTTAATTTGAATAGTATCAGAACCTACCACATCGATTGGAAAGGTCAAATTCCTTACATGCATCTGAAGATCCGAATTTTCATCTGTATTACTAATCTTAAAAACATATGAAGAATCCGTGAGAATAATTTCAGTATAGGTTGAATTTTCTCCTTCAAAAACTTCTGCTAATTTGTCATTAAGATTTCTCAATTCCTTACCTGTTAAGGCCTTAATATCGCCCACTTCAATGAGCAAAGATTGTTTTGAAGGATTTACACCATTTTCTACTAAAATAATATCCTGATCAAAGGCAGCTATTGAATATTTTAAATTCTCATCTAGAATTTGATAGGCTTTTTTCCTTCTTACATAATCATTAAATCGCTTTGTTGTAGGTAAAGGTCGTTCAAGGTTTTGTCTGCTCGGCAACCGATCCTCATCAAACTCTATTTTAACATTTGCGGTTAATTTTTTAAAAAGCAATTCTCTTTTAAAGTAGTCTCTCTTCGATAATACTTCTATTTTACTATCAGAATCCCTCTCCAAATAAAATCCGTACATCACCAATTCCACTGAACCTTTCTCTAGGGCTTCTTCTTCAATTTCTTTATCTATTTCTGCAATTAACTTCTCATCAGCATCGTTACTATGACTTTGCGTTTCAATAGTATCATTTGAAGCTTCATACGAAGTATATGCCAACATCCCAAAAACTAATGGGAGCAACAATAAATACTTCAATTTCAATACTTGTTTTGATTTTTCTTTTGTTAACATGACAATTCGTTTTTTGATTAATGATGATTTAAAAAATTGATTGATGAATGAGATATGTTGGGTTTGAAATACTTGCGACAATAAAAATTCATATTGTTCTTTCTTATCGGTCTTAGCGACCTGAGCATCAGCTATAAATTCATGTAATTCAGAAACTCGACTTTGATATATGTACACCAATGGGTTGAACCAACCCACAATGCGCATTACTTCAAAAAATAATAAGTCGTATGAATGTTTCTGGCGAATATGTACCAACTCATGGTCAATAATACTTTGATGTTCTTTCTTAATTACTTTATCGCCAAGAAAGATCGATTTGAAAAAAGAAAAAGCAATTGCGCTATTCGCAACAATAATCTGTGTAAAATCACTGAAAGTTGTGACCGTTCCCTTTTTTCTTAAGCTATAAATCTGATAAAGCTTATACCCAAAAAGTAAGCTTGCTAAAAGCATTCCGCCAAACAGAAGGGCATACTCCCATGAAACACTAAAAGATGTTTCCTCTGCTACCATAGTAGCTACTGCGACTTCATTGGCATTCCATAAAAACTCCGGATACCCCTGAAACGAATCGGGTACCGTAGTTTTCATCGCTTCTATTTTTATCCATGGTAATACCATAGAAATGATATAGGTGCCAATGAGGTATAACCGGTTCCATTGAAAAAAGGTTTCTCTTTTCAAGAACAAGTCATAAATAATAAGAAACACTAGCTGAAATGCGATGCATTCTAAACTATATTGTACCATATTCTTACTTTTTAGATTTTTTATTTACTGTCGACTCGGCAGTTTTAATTTCGTTCATAACCGACTCTAGCTCTGACAAACTCATATCATTCTTCTTCATAAAGAATGACACCATACTCTTGAAAGAACCTTGAAAATAGCCATCAACCAGTTTATTGATTGATTGATTACTATAATCTGATTTTTTTAGAATGGGGAAATACAAATACCCTTTACCTTCTTGTTGGTGGTCTACAAAACCCTTGCTTTCAAGAATACGAACAATGGTTGACACTGTATTGTAAGCCGGTTTTGGCTCAGGCAACACCTCAATTATTGAGGCGACGTTACACTTTTCTAACTGCCATAAAACGTGCATTACTTCTTCCTCTGCTTTTGTCAATTGTTTCATTTATGCTGAACTTGTTTCAGTATTCTTAGATACTTGTTAGACATTTACTTTCCATTCCCGCCTTCGCGAGAATGTGTTTATCAATATTTGAATTTTAGATCTCGACTGTGCCTGCCTACCGGTCAGGCAGGCTCGACCAGACATATAACTAAAACTTTAGTTGAACAAATATAACTAAATATTTAGTTTAAACTAATTTTTTAGTTGAATAATTAATTTTACGTGTAACAAATCAGTAGTATCTTCGTCAAATAGCAAACACAACACAATGGATATTGCCCTTTTAGTCCTCGGACTTTTTCTTTGCCTACTAGGAATAGTTGGTAGTTTTTTACCCGTATTACCTGGTCCGCCAATAAGCTGGGCCGGATTATTATTATTACACCTAACCGATGCTGTACCACAAGACTGGTGGTTTTTGGGAATTACAGGCGTTGTTGCCCTAGCCATTTTTGCGCTAGATTATATCATCCCCGTCGTGGGTACCAAAAAATTTGGCGGCACAAAAGCAGGTATGATTGGCACAACATTAGGTTTAATTATTGGACTTTTAGCCCCAATACCTGGTGGAATTATTATCGGTCCGTTTGTTGGTGCCTTTCTTGGAGAGATTTCAAATAAAGCAGATAATAAAACGGCACTAAAAGCTGCTTTTGGATCTTTCTTAGGCTTTCTGACTGGTGCTTTTATGAAGTTTGTGGTTGCAATTATTTTTACTGGATTATTTATTGGAAAAATAATTGAAAACTGGGCTGCATTAAATCCGTTTTAAGACTTTCTCCTGTGATGCTGAACGTAGTGAAGCATCCCTCATAATACTCAAAAATACTTTAAGATTCCTCATTGCATTCGGAATGACAAGTTAAAAGTGAAATGACAAATCAAACGGGAAACACAATAAAAAAAGAATATTACCCCCTGTAGTGCTGAGCAAAGCGAAGCATCTTACGTAATTGCAAATTTTTCATACATTTAAAAATGCGTACTGGAGGTTACCACGTTTACATTATTACCAATCAGCACAATCAGTTTTATATACCGGAGTAACAAATTACCTCTCCAGAAGGTTACATGAACACAGCTCTAACATTCTTGAAAAGAAAAAAACTTTTGCCGCCAAATACCGCTGTAAACATCTTGTTTATTACTAAAAATTCACTTGGATTCAGGAGGCTATAGCCCGAGAAAAAGAAATTAAAGAATGGCGACGAGAAAAGAAAATAGAACTCATAAAAACGATTAATCCTAAACTGAATTTTTTGGAGTATTTGTTTCCCTTTAATCAGTAATTAGTCCATGAATAAAGAGTCTATTTTGTTATTCCCCCGTCTTTTTTGTCATTCCGAGGTACGAGGAATCTTGAGAATGCTTAAGCTAGTTTAGTCAGTTGAATAAGAATAAGTAGTTAAAGTAAATTGAATGCTTTTCAATAACCCAAACGTTCTAAGAACTCTCACGTTAGTTTCCTCACTTCGTTCGGAAAGACAAATGAAAAAGGAGCGTTTCTCTTGTCATTCCACCCTCTCTTTTGTCATCACGAGGCACGAGGAATCTTGAAAATAGTCAAGAAACTATGGCAGTCTAAAAGTTTAGGTAGTTAAATTAACTTTAAACGTTTTCATGAAACCAACCGATTCCTGTTCCCTTACGTTAGTTTCCTCATTTCGTTCGGAAAGACAAAAAAAGTGGGGCAGAACAAATGAAATTAATCCATCCAAACTACTTTATCTTCAATTGGTTTTCTAGTTACTTCAGGTAGCTCAGCATCATAATATCCCATATAAAAGAAACCCAAACATCGTTCTCCTTCATTGAGGTCGAAAAATTCATGCATGTGATTGATGAGTCCGGGAGAGCTCCAATAACTTCCTATACCGAGTTCGGTAGCGCACAACCACATATTTTGAACCGCCATGGCCGTAGCAGCAATTTCTTCCCATTCTGGCACACATTCATTCGGATCACGTTGCATACAAATAGCTATTAATGCGCCCGCTTTTGCAGGATTCTCTAAAAGCTTCTTTGCCTTTATTTGCTTCGGTTTTTCGGTAATATCAATATAGGTATTAGATAAAAATTCGCCCAATTCCGCTTTCTTCTCTCCCATAAGTACTTTGAAACGCCATGGCTCAGTCTTCTTATGGCTCGGTGCCCAATTCGCTGCTTCAAGAATTTTCTCTATATCAGCTTTCGCGATGGGTTTATCACTATATGTAGATGGAAAAACCGAACGCCGCTTTTTTATTAAATCCAATATCATGAATAGAATAGTTTATTGTCATTTCTGCGATTGTACTGAATTCATTTCAGTAAAGGCAGGAATCCATTTGCATTTTATGTTATCACAAATTTAAGATTTTGCAAAAAGAATCAAGACTGATTTAGAAGTAAATTCACACCATGCTCAAGAACCGGATTTCTATTGTCTTTCTTCCAAATTACAGACAATTGAGCACGCTGTTTTATTTTTTTTAGTTCAATAAACTTTACGTTCAAATCAAATCCGTTTTGTAATGACGTGGGAATAATAGCGATGCCTAGATTATTCTCAACCAATGTAAAAATCGTCTGCGCATGCACGGATCGGTGTGAAACTTTGGGCGTAAAGCCCGCATCTTCACATATGCTCATGACTTTATCAAAATACAATGGACTATAATCTTGAGAAAATAAAATAAAACTTTCATCTTTAAGCTGCTTCATACCCTTAAATGAACTTTGACTTAATACATGATTTTTTGGCAAAACCACCGAAAAAGAATCTTCAAAAACAGGTTTTATTGCTAGCTCTTTTGGAACACGTGCCAACCGAACAAAACCCAAATCAAGTTTGTCTTTGAGAACAGCATTCACTTGGGCATGATTCGAAAGTTCATCAAGACTTGTTTCTATATTAGGAAACCTATCGCGTAATCGCACCAATAAATTAGGCACAACTTTTTGCATGGCAGAACCAAGAAATCCGATTCTTAAAGCTCCTGAACTACCTTCCTTTATTAACTTCAGTTGCTTCTTTGTGAGCTCTAAATGATTTAAAATAAACTCTACTTCTCCCTTTAAGTAGGATCCAGCTGGGGTAAGAGACACTTTCTTTTTATTACGAATAAACAACTGTGCTTCTAAAATTTCCTCCATTTGTTTGATTTGCCTACTCAAGCCAGGTTGCGAAATAAACAACCGCTCTGCAGCTTTTCGATAATGCAACTCTTCGGCCACAGCGATAAAATAGTTGAAATGACGCAATTCTAATTGATAACCCATAGGCATTAAATAGTACTAAAAATAGTATTGGCAATTATTAAAGATAATATCTAACTTTAAAAGTTCAAAATAAAGTGTTTATGATTTCAGCACCTACATCTTTTAATTTCGGAGAAGATTGGCTTACAGCAGGCATTGCCTTAGCAATTGCAAGAGGAAAAACCAAAGTGAATTTAACCTCAACTACCCGTGAAAAAGTACAATCTAGCTGGAAAATTGTCCAGAATATTGTTGACAAAGGCGACCCGATTTATGGCATAAACACTGGTTTTGGACCCTTATGTACTACCAAAATTTCTAAAGAAGAAACCTCAACATTGCAAACTAATATTTTGCAAAGTCATAGTGTTGGTGTTGGCGACCCAATAGACAAAGAGATTGCTAAATTGATGATGATTCTAAAAGTTCAGTCTTTAGCAAAAGGCTTTTCAGGCATTGCAGAAACCACCCTTGAACGTATCATTTGGCATATTGAAAATGATGCAGTACCCGTAGTTCCTTCTCAAGGTTCTGTAGGTGCTTCTGGAGATTTAGCGCCGCTATCACATTTATTTCTGCCTTTAATCGGATTAGGAAAAATAACACACAAAGGCAAGACCTATGACACCCCTTCATTCTTTAAAAAACACAATCTTAAATCCATTGAATTGGGTCCGAAAGAGGGGCTAGCTTTAATCAACGGCACGCAGTTTATTGCTGCCCATGCGGTTAAAGTTGTTGAGAAATTACATTCGTGTCTTTCTCAAGCTGATGTTATCGGTGCCATGATGATTGAAGGCTTACAAGGTTCGGTCAAACCTTTTTTCAATGAACTGCATGCTTTACGTCCTTTTAAAGGAAACATTCATGTAGCAAAGAGAGTGAAACGTTTGTTGAAAGGTTCTGAAATCATGGAAGACCATATTGATTGTGAACGTGTACAAGACCCCTACTCGCTTCGTTGTATTCCACAAGTGCATGGTGCTTCTCGAAACGCATGGTTGCATTTGAAAGAACTGTTGGAGGTTGAACTTAATTCAGTTACTGATAATCCTGTAATTATTGATGAAAATTTGACTATTAGCGGTGGAAATTTTCACGGACAACCCTTGGCAATGGCGCTAGATTATGCTTGTTTAGCAGCTTCAGAAATTGGCAACATTTCAGACCGCCGCATATACTTAGCTTTAGAAGGCAACAGCCCTGGTGTACCAAAACTACTCATGGAAGATACCGGAATCAACTCTGGCTATATGATTCTACAATACACTACGGCCGCTTTGGCTAGTGAGAATAAAGGCTTATGTTTTCCGTCAAGCGCAGATAGCATACCAACTTCCCTAGGGCAAGAAGACCATGTTAGCATGGGTTCTATTGGTGGAAGAAAAGCGTTACAAGTAATTGGTAATGTGGAAAAAATATTGGCAATAGAATTATTAACGGCTGCCCAAGCTTTTGAATTTAGAAAGCCAATGAAATCAGGAATTTTCTTAGATGAGATTCATAAAGAAGTCCGTAAAAAAGTACCTTTTGCAGCAAAAGACCGCGTTTTCGCAGATGATATCGAAAAAGGTATCCAAATGATAAAAGACCAAACGATTTTAAAATTAATTGAAGAAGTAGGCCTAAAAGAAAATAGCTCTTTAGCAACTCCGTTTTCAATTGAATTTGAGGTATATTAAATAGAAATTTTATTTTTCATTTCCGCGAAGGCGGAAATCTGTTTAATACTGAACAACAAAACATGAACACAAAAAAACTCATAGGTCCTTTTAAGCAAGTCATCCCCATGTCAGGACTATCGCTAAAGGGTGCCATTTCAGATGATCAATTGATGATTATCAAAGATGCAGGTATTATAGTCGCAGATGGAAAAATACAAGACATCGGCGATTTTGAAACGCTCGTTAAAAATTCTGAAGGCATAGAAATACATGAGCTAAAAGGAAATCATACCTGCCTTCCGGGCTTGGTTGATGCCCACACACATATTTGTTTTGGCGGTACTCGCGCCAATGATTATGCCATGCGAAATGCGGGCAAAAGCTATTTGGAAATTGCAAAAGCAGGTGGTGGCATTTGGGATACTGTTACACAAACTCGAAAAGCTAGCAGCGAAGAATTAGTAAAGCGAACTACCAAACTAGCAAATCGTCATTTGAAAAACGGAGTGACCACTATTGAAGTCAAAAGTGGTTATGGCTTATCCGTTGCAGAAGAACTAAAAATGCTTCGCGCTATTCAAGAAACCAATAAAAACGTGTCGGCAGATTTAATTGCGACGTGTTTGGCAGCGCATATGCTTCCTAAGGATTACAGTGGGAGTCAATCTGACTATTTAGCTGAAATAAGTGAGCAATTATTTCCTATCCTAAAGGAAGAAAAACTGACCAATCGCATTGATGCTTTTATTGAAGAAAGTGCTTTTTCTGCAGAACAGATTACACCCTATTTTGAAAAGGCGAAAGCAATGGGATTTGATATTACCGTGCATGCAGACCAATTTTCAACTTCAGGAAGTAAGGTTGCTATTGATTTTGAAGCGATTAGTGCTGACCATTTAGAAGCCAGTACTCAAATGGAAGTTGAACTGCTCGCAAAGAGTAATGTCATCGCTACTGCCCTACCGGGGGCTTCGATTGGTTTAGGTTGTGATTTCACTCCTGCACGTAATATTTTAGATGCTGGTGGCGCCTTGGCTATTGCCAGTGACCATAATCCGGGTTCTGCGCCCATGGGAGATTTACTGACCCAGGCTGCTATACTCGGTACTTTTGAAAAACTCTCGAATGCTGAAGTATTAGCAGGAATTACATTCCGAGCCGCAGCTGCCTTAAACCTTAATGATAGAGGTCAATTAGCCGAAGGATATACGGGCGATTTCATAGGTTTTCATACCGATAATTATCAAGAAATTCTATACAACCAAGGCAATTTTAAACCCTGTATGGTTTGGAAAAATGGGGAATTGGTTTTTGATAAACACAAATAATTAAAAAGTACAAAGTAATAAGTAAAAAGTTGAGCATGACGCTCAAAAACTTAAGCGCAAACCGCAGTACTTAATACGTTGTACTTATTACTCTTTACTTTAAACAACATGAACTTTAAAGAACTCATACTTCAAGGAATACCAACAGCGCTTCCGCCAAAAAGGGAATATGCTACTGATGCAAATCATGCTCCGAAGCGAAAAGATATCTTGTCTTTAGACGAGAAGAAATTGGCGATTCGAAATGCGCTACGTTATTTTCCTAAAGCATGGCATGCTGAGTTATCTAAAGAATTTGCCCAAGAATTAAAAGCTTACGGGCGTATTTACATGCATCGTTTTAAGCCAGATTATGATTTGTATGCTAGGCCTATTCATGAATATCCTGCGCAGAGCATTCAAGCAGCAGGAATTATGCTCATGATTCAAAACAATTTAGACCCTGCAGTGGCACAGCATCCTGAAGAGTTGATTACCTATGGCGGCAACGGAGCAGTTTTTCAAAACTGGGCACAGTACTTACTGACCATGCGGTATTTGGCTCAAATGACTGAAGAACAAACGCTACATATCTATTCAGGGCATCCTATGGGGTTATTTCCTTCTTCAAAAGAAGCCCCTCGAGTTGTGGTTACCAATGGTATGATGATTCCGAATTATTCAAAACCTGACGATTGGGAAAAGTACAATGCGCTTGGTGTTACGCAATACGGACAAATGACTGCCGGATCCTATATGTATATTGGCCCGCAAGGCATTGTTCACGGTACGGCAATTACGGTTATGAATGCCTTTAGAAAAGTGTTGAAAACGGATGAAAATCCCGCAGGAAAAATATTCTTAACTGCTGGTTTAGGGGGTATGAGTGGCGCACAACCGAAAGCCGGAAACATTGCAGGATGCATCACTATTTGCGCAGAAGTAAATGCCGCAGCAGCAAAGAAAAGACATGAACAAGGTTGGGTAGATGAATTACTAGATGATTTAGATGGATTAGTACTTCGTGCAAAAAAAGCCATTCAGCAAAAAGAAGTTGTTTCACTCGCCTATATCGGAAACGTTGTTGATGTCTGGGAGCGATTTGATACAGAAAATATATTCATTCATTTGGGTTCAGATCAAACCTCATTACATAACCCATGGGCGGGTGGTTATTACCCAATTGGATTGTCTTTTGAAGAATCCAATAAAATGATGAATGAGGATCCTGAAGCTTTTAAGGGGATGGTACAAGAATCGTTACGAAGACAGGCAGAAGCCATAAACAGGCATACCGCCAAAGGAACCTATTTTTTCGATTATGGAAATGCATTTTTGCTGGAAGCATCACGTGCCGGCGCTAAAATCTATAAAGATGAAAACGGAGCATTTATAAGCTCCCCTTCTCTTGAGAAAGAGATCGGGGGGTGGGCCTATCCGTCATACGTACAAGATATTTTAGGGCCTATGTGTTTTGATTACGGATTCGGACCTTTTCGTTGGGTATGCAGCTCAGGAAACCCAGAAGATTTGCGAAAGACAGATGCTATCGCATTACAAGTGATGGAAGAAATCAAGCGAGCTGCTCCCGAAGAAATTCAACAGCAAATGCAAGATAATATTACATGGATTCGCGAAGCTGAAAGCAACAAATTAGTAGTTGGGTCGCAGGCACGAATTCTTTATGCAGATGCTGAAGGACGTGCAAAAGTCGCAGAAGCATTTAATCAAGCGATTCAATCAAAATTACTTTCTGCTCCTGTCATTTTAGGCAGAGACCATCATGATGTGAGTGGTACAGATTCTCCTTTTAGAGAAACTAGTAACATATATGATGGCAGTAAGTTTACTGCTGATATGGCGATACATAATGTAATTGGCGATAGTTTTAGAGGTGCCACTTGGGTTTCAATTCATAATGGTGGTGGTGTTGGTTGGGGAGAAGTGATGAATGGTGGTTTCGGAATGGTGCTTGATGGTTCAGTTGAAGCATCAAAACGTTTAAAGAGCATGCTCTTTTATGATGTCAATAACGGCATATCAAGAAGAAGTTGGGCAAGAAACGAAGAGGCTTTATTTGCCATAAAAAGAGAAATGGAGCGCTCCCCTGAACTAAAGGTTACTTTACCTAATTTAGTAGACGATGATTTGTTACGTAATTTATTTGAGTAATCTATGAGTCAATATCGTAAAACAAACACTGAAGTATGGTCAGGCCGAAAATCTGGTCAGCTACTTTATTTGCATGAGAAGGTTCAATGCATCAACATTGAAAAAGAATCAATTCGGAAGGAAATAAAGAAGAGTTTTACACTTTTAGGATATGCCTGCGACGAAGGAGTACAACGAAATCAAGGTAGAATTGGTGCCGTTGACGGGCCAGCAGCTATTCGAAAATCTTTAGCAAAACTCCCCAATCATCTTGAAAATGACACCGCATTATTTGATGCTGGAACCTTAGAGTGTATTGATGGAAAGCTCGAAAATATTCAAACGCAGCTCGCCGAAAAAGTTACACAACTACTGCAACAAGGCACTCTTCCTATTCTAATTGGCGGAGGTCATGATATCGCATACGGCCATTATAATGGTATCAAAAACTATCTTGAAAAAGAAAAAACTATTGGTATTATTAATTTCGATGCGCACTTTGATTTGCGTTCAAACGAAAATGGCAATAATTCAGGCACTCCATTTTTTCAAATTGCAGAAGACTGCAAAAAAGATAATAGACCTTTCAAATATCTCTGTTTAGGTATACGGCAAGATGCGAATGACCGTTCACTTTTCACAACTGCGAGCCAACTACAAGTAGAAGTTATTAAGCGCAATGACTTCACAATGAAAAATATCTTAAAAGTCAGTAGTCTACTTTCAAAATTCATAGAAAAAGTTGATTGCGTTTATGTGACCATTGACCTTGATGGCTTCTCATCAGCCTATGCATCTGGGGTTAGCGCTCCTTCTCCTATGGGATTTACTCCTGAAATTGTTTTAGAAACACTTAAAGTAATTCTAAATTCTAAAAAGCTTATCAGTTTAGATATTGCTGAAATGAATCCGAAATATGATATCGATAATCAAACCGCAAAATTAGCTTCAAGCTTGATTCACTATATAATACACAGTATATAAACTGTTAAAATATTTTGAAATTGATTAGCTTTTTGTATCTTATTAAGCTTGATTGCACTTAAGGTTATGCATTTATCGAAGTAAAATGAGTGGAACAATTATGTCACAAAAATTACGTTTCAGTAAAGTATTTTACAATTTAACGACTGATACTTACGGTTAAACGATTAAAATTTCTCAACGCATCTTGTCTATATACTTTTACAACACTAAGCAATAAACACTATATTAACCATGAGCAGAACTATTGACATTACCACTGTTACCAAAGCTCAAAGAGCCAAGAGAAAATGGGAACTTCTACAAGAAGAATTAAAAAGAGAACGTAAAGCCAACCATACTAGGCCCAAAACGACTTTGATTAAAACCAACTAAATTTCACTCAAGCTTCTACTATCAATTATTGTGTATAAAAAAAGCCTTCCAACATGGAAAGCCTTTCATTGGCCCAAACCTAATTTGGTTTTGGGTTACAACACAACATTGCAAATATAATAAAGGTTTTTCAATTAAAACTTAAACAAGAATTTATACCCTTCAATTTTCTAAGTCCAAAAGGCACTTTAAAGAATATTTTTAGACGAATAATTCTTTGAAAGCCGTATTTTTGACTTAGAAAATATTTTAGAATGACATTACTTCTTATGGCCGCAGGCAGCGGTAGCCGTTATGGCAAACTCAAACAATTTGATGATTTAGGACCAGCAGGTGAATTTTTAATGGAATTCGCTATGTATGACGCCATTGAAAATGGCTTTGACCATATTGTAATCATAACAAAAAAAGAGTATGTAACACATGCTAAAGACCATATGAAAGGTAAATTACCTTCACATGTACGGTTAGATGTTTTAGCACAAGAAGTTACTGATTTACCAGAAGGTGCATCATTCGATGGCGAACGCCCTAAACCATGGGGTACCGCACATGCTGTATGGACGGCTAGAAACGTAATAAAAGGACCTTTTTGTGTAATTAATGCGGACGATTTTTATGGCAAATCGGCCTATGAAAATGCCGCAAAATTTATGAAAGCGCATGAAACAGACAATGCTTACGCCTTAGTTAGCTACACACTTAAAGATACACTTTCAACACATGGCTCTGTATCTAGAGGGGTTTGTGAAGTAGATGGTAAAAACCTTGTTTCGGTTATTGAACGTTTGAAATTAGTGCAAGATGGCGCTCAAATAATAGATGAAGATTCAGGTAATAGTTTTACTGGTAACGAAGACGTGAGTATGAATTTCTGGGTATGTAAACCTTCAATTTTTAACCGAATTGAATCTGATTTTAGAGGATTCTTAGCAGATGCAGAAACTGCAAAAACTGCTGAACTCTACATACCTAAAATTGTTCAAGACATGCTACAAGACAAACACATAAGTGTGAAAGTTGTAACCTCGCAAGGTGAATGGTTTGGAGTTACATATGCTAGTGACAGAGACAACGCAGTGGCTTTTCTACAACAAAAAACGGACGAGGGCGACTATGTTTCACCTTTATGGTAAGCACTAAATTTTATGAGAATACATTCACATGATGAGCTGAAGGGTATTCTCAGTAATTTTTCATTGCCTGAAAAAGAGTATCAGTTTCAGCAAATCGCTGTTGGATATATTAATGATACGTATCTTATTTCTATAGATGCTCGCCCACTATTTATTCTACAACGAATAAATCATGACATTTTTAAAAATGTAGAAGTGATCATGATGAATATTAATCGTGCTCTAAAACAGCTTAGGGCAGTAGATTACAAGCAAATAAAAATCATACCAGCAACATCTGGTAAAACCTATATCTCACTTCCATCAGGCTATTGGCGCATCATGTCATACATACCTAACAGTATTACTTTTAATACTACAAATGACACGCAAATTGCTGAACAAGCTGGGCGGATTATTGGTAAATTTCATTTGCTTTTAGCCACTGAAGATAGTAGTAAGTATGTTGAGACAATTCCAAAATTTCATAATCTAGAATTACGCAAAATGCAGTTTTTAGCTGCTTTGGCAAAAGCATCTGATGAAAAGAAAGAAATCGCTTCAGAAACTATCAAATTGACGCATAAATTACTTCATCAACTTGAGGACATTCGACCCTCAAAAGTACCTCTTCGCATATGTCATAATGATACCAAATTAAACAACATTTTGTTTTCAAAGACCAAAATGGAAGCGCTTTGTCTTATTGATTTAGACACAATCATGCCTGGTTATTTTCACTTTGATTTTGGCGATGCCGTGCGGACCATTGTTAATACGGCCCCTGAAGACGAGAAAAATTGTACTAAAATCACATTTGACAAAACACTTTTTGAAAGTTTTGTAAAAGGTATAGCATCAAATCAACCCTTTTTAAGAAAAGAAGAAATTAAAGCGCTGCCGTACGGCGTTGTTCTAATGCCGTTTCTACATGGCTTAAGAGCGCTGACGGATTACCTAAATGGTAATATCTATTACAAAGTAAGCTATGAAAATCAAAATTTGGATCGTTGTCAAAGTCTTTTTGCTTTTTCAATGAAGGCGCAAAATAATTTTGATTATATGAAAAATAAGGTTCTGAACATGCTCAAAGAATAAGAAATTTAATACTTACAAAAAGGGTATCTTCTCCAGATTTTAATAAATGAGCTTTACCTAGAAGCCCCCAATTTCTTGAGAGCTTCCTAGCGGTCTGGACGGGACTTGAACTTTTTCTAAAAACACCCTATTTAAAAGGGCTGACAGAGTACCGTTTTTTATCACGCACCTTAACACGAACTTTTTAACAAATTTTAACATTTTAGCGATGTTTTGAATACCAGCTAAAAGCAAAAAAGAGTAAATAGCATGCTTTATTTAAACTTTCGTGCGCTATTATCTAAAATAGCCTTTTTAACGATTTCAGCTTTTTCTTTCGAAATATTATCATAATCCCCGGACGTATCACTCAGCCAGTTTAATTTTAGTATCTCGCAATCTTTTTTTGTTAAGTAGCCATTATCCATCAAATTGCCTAAAATGGCACTATGTCTATCGGTAATAAAATTCTTGTCAAGCATATGTTATTTATCGTTTATTTAGACTTTCAATAATAAATTTATGAACAACGATTCATATTACACCAACAAGAATCTGGACATTGACTCGGACATGTGTACTCCTTACATTTAATATTCTGCAAATCTTTTATTGAATCTATTTTTTTATTTTCAATAGTGAACCCATAAGGAATAAATTTACTGGCTTTACAATTCAATCCTCTTTTTATTGTATCTGCCAAAGTTAAATCAGGTACCATTACTCTTTTAAATTCATAAATCCCCTCTTCAGGATTTGGCACTAAAAAGAGACCGATACCAGTTACGTAAGAAATATCTTTATCTTCCATGAACCGATAAACTTGTTTTGAGGTTTTATCATTACCATAATTATCACAGTTGCACATATATTCAATTTTAAATTAATTTTAGTCTTCTACATGAATAATGATTAATATCAATAGTTTATTTAGACTTTGATTCTTTTAAATTTATACTTTTAAGGTAACCCTCATCATGATAATAGCCTAAGTATTGAGCCTTTTGTAAAACGTCACAATAGTGTTTTACAAATTCAATTTTATGCTCTTGAGAAAAACCCAATTTTTCCAAATTCATGATTTCTTTGTCAAGTAGAAAAGCTTTTTGTTTTTCAATTTCAACCTTTAAAGCCTCGTTTTCTAGTTGTTCTTTTTTATTTGGCACATAATGTTTAATTAAGTTTAAAACAGATGCCATTATACCTGTCGAAATCAATAATTCTACCCATCCAGGAGAATTATATTTAATAGATTTTATGTCAATTGGTGATTGTCTGTTAAAGTCATTTTTATTGAACCCTAAATTATTGATGTATGACTCTTTGTTTTTAAAATAGCCAACTATGATTTGCATAGCTTTCAAGAAAACACCTAAAGTATGAGTATCCCATTTTTTGTCAATTTTGGCGGTAAGTATTTTATAGGATTCAACATCTGATTTGTTATCTAATAATTTTTCCATCGTGTTATTGAACTTTTAATATTCTTCTAAATCCCATTCAGAAATTAAAGTATTACACTTCGTTTTGAATGATTTAAATGTTTGAGATGTATGAACTAACTTTCCATTAAGAATAATTTTAAAACCATTAGCCCAAGCTTCTTTTCTATCCTTTACCAAAAAGGCTTCCATAAAATGGTCAAATTCATGATTTATGAATTGTACCCTTTTCCCTTTTTTAACATTTATGAGTTCCATAGATTAATAAAATTATTTTTTAGACCATCCATCAGGTATGTGAACATCAACTCGGTTTTTCCAGTCTCTTTTTATCTGAGTATTTATCAACCCAAAAGGTGGTATAAATTCATCTGGTATGGGTTTCCCATTTTCGAAAAGTTTAATTCCTTTATCACTACTATTTAAAAGTACTGTATCTTTTAACATGCCTGAAATACCTTCAACATGACTAAAGGAGTCCATAAAAAAGTTATCATCTCTAAAATTATCTATATAATAAATTTGTCTTGTAATACCGTTATCAGATGTTGTTCTCACTAATAAATAAACAAAATCTTCTTTTTTAGTTAATACCTCAAACAACCATGAATTAAGCTTGCCTGTGGTGCTACCCTCAATATAGAATTCAAGGTATTCATTTGTTTTTTCTATAAGATACTGTTTTGCAGGTGTAGAAACGTTCAACATTTCCCTATCTCGATTGATAGATAAGTTATATACTTCAATTAATTTGTTGGGTAATTTATGTTTCCCTTTTTCTTTAAGGGTAAATTGAAGTTGGTTACTTTTTGGTCGATAGCCTATGCTTAGGAATGGAAAAGTATTTCCCCCTGTAAGAATATTTTCAATGTTGTTGGTGCCTTTCTGTATATGGTCGAATCCATCACTCAGCTTCTTCATAATTTCTAACTTAGATTCGTTAGTCTTAGATTCGAAAACACTAACTATTTCATCTGTTTGAAGATTCATACCATTAACAATTTTTGTTCGATCTGAACTATCAGTTTTATTTATATGAGTGATAATTTTTTCTGTATTTTTAAAAGCTAAAGTTGTTCTTCCTTTTTGAATAAGGACTGTTCCTATACCAATTAAAACTATGCCAATAATTATTGTTAAATTCATTTTATTCATTAATGTTTTTATTTTGTATATGGACGTAACTCGTTATTAAGACCTTTTAATCTAAGATATTTATAATAAGTTGCTCTTGATACATCAACCACATTACAAATCTCTTTAACAGATAATTTACCCTCATTGAAATAATAGGCGCATAATTCCATTTTTCTTTTTGAATTATCATTTAAACCTTTAGGTCTCCCGATTATTTTACCTCTTCTTCTTGCAGATTCAAGACCCGCTTTAGTCCTTTCAATTATTATGTCTCTTTCTAATTCAGCTAAGATGGCGAACATATTAATTATAAATTTAGAGTGGGGCGAATTCTCTGTTGTATCAATAAAAGGTTCTGTTATACTTTTAAAGAATATTCCATTTTCATTAAAACTATTCATAACCTTACTGAAATGAATAACGCTTCTTGCAAGTCTATCCAGTTTCCAAACTACCAATGTATCTCCTGTTCTAAGCTTATCAATTAATTTATCGAGTTTGCTTCTCTCAGAAGCTGCACCTGAAACTATATCAGCGACAATATTTTTTTCATCAATTCCAAAATCTATAAGCGCTTTAATCTGTAAATCTAGATTTTGGTCATTAGTGGAAATCCTTGCATATCCAAAAAGCATATAGTATAAAAAAAGGGTGTATGTTAAACTATTTAATTAGTACGGTAAATTATACTTTTTAAACTTAATAGGCAAAGTTTCGGCCATAAGTTTAAAAAAACGGTCGTTTAATTTAACTCCTGTTTAAAGGGAATGTGAGTTATGTATTTCTATTCAAGAAAAATAATCGCAACCTTTTAAATTGAGGGAAGATTCAAAACATAGTTTGTACTTCTTCCGCCTTCTCCAGAATCCAATAATACTCCTTTTTCGACTAAATCTTGAATATCTCTAAGAGCAGTATCTCTGTGCACTTTCGTCATCTTTGCCCATTTGGAAGAATGCAACTTACCCACAAAATCACCTTGAAGCTTATTAATCATTTCAACTTGGCGCTCATTAAATTGAGTGGTTTTATGCAACTCCCAGAATTTTGACTTTATCAGTATTTTAGACAACGCTTGGTCAGTTGCTTCAAGTGCTTCGGTTAAACGTTCAAAATACCATACCAGCCATTGGCTGACATCCATGCTGCCTTTTTGGGTGGACTCCAATATGTCGTAATATCCATTTTTAGATTTCAAGAGTTGCGCAGACATACTATAAAACCTTTGGTTAGTTCTATCTGCTCTGGCCAATTGGTTGTCAGCAATGGCTCTCGCAATCCTTCCATTACCATCATCGAACGGGTGAATGCTTACAAACCATAAATGGGCTATGCCTGACTTAATTACAGGCTCCATGCTTTTATCAGAGTTAAACCACTCTAAAAAACCATTCATCTCATTTTCTAACCTTGATGCATCAGGAGCGGTGTAATGCACTTTTTCTCTCCCCATAGGACCAGAAACAACTTGCATTGGACCTTTTTCATCTCCTCTCCAATCTCCTACCGTGATTTTATACATCCCGCTTCTCCCCGTTGGGAAAAGAGCCGCATGCCATCCACATAAACGATCCTTTGTGATGGTCTCTTCATATTTTTGAGTTGCGTCCAACATCATCTCAACTACACCTTCTACATCTCGGCTTGCATTGGGTAGTCCTGATATGTCCATTCCCAACCTACGAGCTACTGATGATCTAACCTCTAAAGGATCTAATAACTCTCCTTCGATTTCACTAGTTCTTACAATATCTTGGGTTAATGTCTCGAGTACCGCTTCTTCACGTAGCTCAAAACCCATACCCTCCATTCTTCCTATCAATCTACCTTGTAAATCACGTACTCTACTCACGTATGGCAATAGGGTGTCATTATCCCATGTAAAGTTTGGCCAGTCTTTGCTATGATGTAAATACATTTCTTATTAATGCCGTATATTATACGGCGAATTTATACTTTATTTGCCGTACTTCAAAATATTCGTCGTGTTTTTTACGGCGATAATAAAGTTAATCGCCGTATTGTCATAAAAGCTACTATCCTTTATTTATAACCAATAAGCACAAAAGCCTTTCAGCTTTACTCACTTATCAAAGCGGCTCGTCATAATCCCTGTTTATAATCCTAATGTTTTTTAGATAGCCGGAAATTGGCATGATTGCTCACAGCTTTAATTCATTACCCTTCTCAACAAATTTTTTCGCTTGCGTTTTCCAATTTCTAATGTTTAAACCCCTTTGTAATTTCCAGTTTCTCGTGTGGTAATAGGCATAGAATTTTCTGCCCTCTATTTCTGGTCAATTGTGTTCTTTAAAAATCTCAAGAACCATATACTCTTTTCCAGCCTTACCTAAATATATGTTCCTGACTATATAGCGGAAATATCTAGCTTATCCTTTAACAAGCTATCATATATTTCATATAGACGACTTTTCACGTTATCTAAGAACCGATTGAAGTTATATACCTCGGCAGAGGAACCCCGGAGCCTAGCAACACGTGAATCCCATCTTTGTTCATCTACTCGTCGACCAAGACTAAACTCGCCTCGCTTGCCATTAATGGTGATGCGTGCATATAGCATGACCATTCCGTCAGTATTTGTTTCAGATTTTTTAGGGTAAAAAGGAATATTCATTTTGCCATACATAAGTGCGGATTTTAAATCCTCACCAAAAGGCACGAAAAAAAAATATTAAAATTTCTCTGTAACGTTTTCTTTAACAGTCAATTACAGCGATTTAGGTGCGAGTCTTTGAAGGGTAAAAAGACGCACCGATTTCCGCCCCTTTCATATGGTTTTAGATGGTCTTATTTGGTATCAGAAGAAATAAAAAAGCCTCTAAATCATTGATTTAAATGCTTTTTGGTGTTGTTTGAACAAATTTTAGCGGTCTGGACGGCCCCGAAGCGTCGGGGGAAACCACGACCCAATTTAATTTAAACACTATAACGCAAAAAGTCCCAACTTGCGTTGAGACTTTTTTGCGGTCTGGACGGGACTCGAACCCGCGACCCCCTGCGTGACAGGCAGGTATTCTAACCAACTGAACTACCAGACCAATGATTTTATCTTTTAAAGGACTCTGACTACAGTCAGATTCAAATCTTGTTCATTGCTTTATTAAAGCGACTGCAAATATACGCTGCTTATTCAATTGCACAAATAATTTGACTTAAAAAAAGAAGATTTATAAAAATTTTTGTCGCTCAACCAAATACGTATTCAATACTTTTGAAAAGTTAGCCCTTACATCAACATCAACATACTTGATTTTATATTGTGCGCACTTCAGTTTTAATGCTCCAAAATATTCAGTTACACTCTTGGCATAAGCTTCTTTTATATTCTCTGCATATACATCAATATGCTCACCCGTTTCAACGTCTAAAAATCGCTTAGGCGTGTTTTCAAAATCAAACTGCTGTTCTTTTTCTTTGTGTAATAAATGAAATAAAACCACTTCATGTTTATTGTACTTTAAATGTTGAAGGGCATCAAACAGTTTTTCATCATCAGTACTAGACTGAAACATATCAGTAAACAAAAAGATTAAACTTCTACGTTTTACTTTTTCTGCTATTAAATGGAGGTGGGTATATATATCTGTTTCTTGAGCTGGTTTGGTATTCAAACTAATCTCACTTAGCTTAGACAAAAGCATTTGATGATGTCTTTCGCTGCCTTTTTCTGAAGTATAAAAATTATATTCATCAGAAAAAACACTGAGCCCAACCGCATCGCGTTGTCGCTTTAGAATGTTCATTAGGGCGGCAATGGCCAACACACCAAAACCTATTTTATTTAAATCTTCTAGCTGTACATTTTTTACATCAGGATAATACATTGAAGCTGAACTATCTAAAATCATATGACACCTTAGATTCGTCTCTTCTTCATATTTTTTAGTGTATAGCTTATCGGTTTTCGCGAAGAGTTTCCAATCAATATGCTTTGTGCTTTCGCCGTTGTTATAAATCTTATGCTCAGCAAATTCGGCAGAGAAACCATGAAACGGACTCTTATGAATACCGCTAATAAAGCCCTCAACAACTTGGTTGGCTAAAAGTTCTAAATTCTGAAAAAGAGATGCATTATTTAATTCTGATTGCAAATTCATTCAACTAAGATAAAACAAAAAAGGTTCAGCCTTTGCTGAACCTTTTTTATATTTCAATCAATACTTAATTCATCTTTTGAATCTCAATAGCTGAAATTTTTGCGTTATCTACTGATGACAAAAAGTCAATATTTAACATGCCATCTGAAACCACTATTTCAAATTCTTTTTGAGTGGCAAAAAGAGCACCTACCTCATTAAAAATATCATAATCATCTATGACTACTTCTCCTTCAATTGAAACATCAAAAACACGGTCTCCAGTACCCCCATCAACACCTAATCCAGGAGCTCCCCAGTACAATTCAACAAAATGAAGCTTCACTTGATACGTGCCATCTTCAAGCTGAATATCATAACCAAAATCAGCTCCATAACGTTCCGTTATATATAATTCATCATTCTCTGTATTATCTATTGCCGGGATTGGATCGGGAGTAAATTCTACGCTTGTTCCTACAAAAAATTGATCCTCTAAGAAGGTAAGGCCATCAATTGTTAACTCAGCACCACCAGAATTTATATTCAAAATAAATGGATTTTCACTAAATGTCAAAGTAACCATATGCGTTGTGGTTCCTCCTAAAGCATCTTCAGTAGTAATTTCTAAGGCGTATTCTCCTGCCACTAAAAGGCTTGGGTCTGCAACCATAATTTCGCCAGTAACGGCGTCAATTGACGTGCCTTCAGGAAGCATTACCCCACTTGTCAGTACTGCGTTAACAATAGCGCCATCAACATCAGAAACTGTTGCGATAGACTCTCCTAGGGCATATTCTGAAATAGTTTTAGCTTCATTAACAGCATAAGAAGCTGCCGTATCAACACGCTCATTAATGACAATTGAAACATTATGATCGGTTGTTCCACCCTCAGCATCTGTAGTCGTAATTGCCAGAGAAAAAGAACCAGCCATCAAAGAACTTACATTTGAAACTGTTACTTCTCCTGATGTGCTACTTAAGGCAATTCCGGCGGGCAAACTTGAAGCACTTTGCAGTGCGGCTTGAGCGATAGCACCATCTGCATCAGAAGCAGTGGCTAGGATATCGCCGTTGTTATAATCGCCAACCTCTTTTGGAGAGTTTACAGAATAGATCGCTTCAATATCAACAATGGTTTTACCACCATCGTCTTCATCGTCACACGACATGAGATGACCAACAAAAGAAATTAATAAAAAGACTTTTAAGATAAATGATAGGCGTTTCATAGTCTCAAATTTTAAAAATTAAAAAATTATTAGTATTCGAGGGGATAGTTGGGGGACGAGGGGAGATTATCTCTGTATGTCAGAAGAATAATGCTTACATTAAATATACTTAAAAAATTGCACTAAAAAAAATGCTAATCTAACAAACAAAAACTTTCAATATTTTACAAATCATAGATGTAAAAAAGGTCGACTATTTAGTATAGTCAACCTTTTTAAAAACTTAGTTTTATCGTTTACAATAGTGCGTCTATTGCATCAGTATATACTTTCTTAGGAGATACACCAACTTGGCGATTTATAATTTCTCCTCCTTTAAACACCAATACAGTAGGTATGTTACGTACCCCGTATTTAGCTGCGAATTCTTGGTTTGCGTCTACATCAACCTTACCAACAATTGCTTTTCCTTCGTATTCGTTACTTACCTCATCAATGATTGGGCCTACCATTCTACAAGGTCCGCACCAAGCTGCCCAAAAATCAACAACTACAGGTTTATCGCTTTTCAAAACTACTTCATCAAAAGTAGCATCTGTTATTTCTAATGCCATTATTATATTATTTATGAATTATGTAAAATTAGACAAATTTTATGCTGTATCCTTACAAACGCATAATTCGTTTTGACTATTGTACCATCGAGTTAATTTATGAGCTCATCTCTAAATCCCATCACCAAAGAGAAGGGGAACTTTTAAATATCACAATGAAGTTAATTGAGTTTATAATGCACCTCATTTTCTTCTAATTGATGCAATAACTCACTTGTAATCTGCACCTTTTGTTTTCTACTACTCATATTTACCTTAATCTCTTCTTCCATTTCATACACCACAAAATTCAATGCATGATTTCCTTTATGTGACCTAATGGTGTCTTTTAACGATTGTATACGTTTTTCTTGAAGATTATCAATATTGAGTTTAATGGTTAGCTTCTTAGCATAAGCATCCATGACATCTTGCAGTTGTTTGAAGTCATTGTATTGCATTCTTGGATCTCCTTTTTTATCTGTCTCTCTGTTTACCCATCCTTCTTTGACAAAGATCTTGATATATGCAAAAGAATTAATCATTAAGAAGTGCCTGAACTTTAAATACTCTTCACCAAATATTCTAAATTCAAAAGATTCAGTATAATCTTCAAGGGTAAAAATAGCCCAGCCTTTTCCATTTTTTGAAATTCGATGTTGCACATCAGTAATCACACCTGCTATTGACAGTTCGCGATTAATAAATTTTTCTAGGTCATTAACATAAGAAACTTTGGCGTTACAGAAAGCTTTAATTTCAGTATTGAAATCATCAAGAGGATGACCTGAAATGTAGATACCTACCACCTCTTTTTCTCTTCTCAGTTTTTCCATAGTACCCCATTCTTCACAAGGTGGCACTTCTGGCTCCGGAATTTGCGCTTCGCTAATTCCGCCAAACATATCCATTTGAGAAGAATTCTTATTCTCTTGAAATTTGGCCGCTGATTTAATGACCTTTTCTAAAAATGTAATGCCATCACCAGAATTATGAAAATATTGCGCTCTGTGAATGCTGCTTGAAAAAGAATCAAATCCGCCGGCAACCGCTAAATTTTCAAATGCTTTTTTATTGGCCGCACGTAAATCAATTCGTTTTGCCAAATCAAAAACTGATTGAAAGGGCCCGTCTTCTTTTCTATGAGCAACTATGGTTTCTACTGCTGATCTGCCCACGCCTTTGACAGCACCCATTCCAAAACGCACAGCTCCTTCTTTATTCACGGCAAACTTGTAGTATGATTCATTGACATCTGGCCCTAAAACTTCTAGGCCCATGCGCTTACATTCTTCCATAAAGAACGTAACCTGCTTGATATCATTCATATTATTACTCAGAACAGCTGCCATATATTCAGCAGGGTAATGCGCTTTTAAATACGCCGTTTGATACGCGATATACGCATAGCAGGTAGAGTGGCTCTTATTGAAAGCGTAACTTGCAAAGGCTTCCCAATCTCTCCATATTTTTGCTAAAATTTCTTCATCATGTCCTTTTTCAGAAGCTTGCTTTACAAATTTTGGCTTCATTTTGGCCAAAACTGCAGCTTGCTTCTTACCCATGGCTTTTCTCAAAACATCAGCTTCGCCTTTAGAAAAACCTGCTAATTTTTGAGAGAGCAACATTACTTGCTCTTGATAGACCGTAATACCATATGTTTCCTTTAAGTATTCTTCCATATCCGGAAGGTCATAGGTGATTTCTTCTTCTCCTGCTTTTCTTCTAATAAAGCTTGGAATATATTCCATTGGGCCAGGACGATACAGGGCATTCATCGCTATTAAATCCCCAAAAACGGTCGGTTTTAATGAACGCATATGTTTTTGCATTCCGGGCGATTCATACTGAAAAACTCCTACCGTTTCGCCACGTTGGAATAATTCATAGGTCTTTTCATCATCTAACGGAAAATCATCCGGCACTAAATCAATATCATGCTTCGCCTTTACAATTTTGACGGTGTCTTTGATTAGGGTCAAGGTTTTTAATCCCAAGAAATCCATCTTCAATAATCCTGCGCTTTCAACCACAGAGTTATCAAATTGAGTTACATATAAGTCAGAATCTTTTGCTGTAGCTACCGGAACAAAATCAGTAATATCACTAGGGGTAATAATCACACCACAGGCATGAGTTCCTGTATTTCGAACAGATCCTTCTAGCGTTCGCGCCATTTTTAAGGTTTGCGCTTCTAAATCATCGCCATCATGAATATTCAAAAGATGATTTACTTTTTCATAGTCTTCTGCCCTAAATTCTTTCTTTAATTCTGCGTCAGACTTTCCGAAAATCTTGCCCAGTTTTGACATGTTCGGAATCAACTTCGCAATACGATCTGCATCACCTAAAGGCAAATCAAGTACACGAGCGGTATCACGAATTGACGACTTTGCCGCCATGGTACCATAGGTTATTATTTGAGCCACTTGATTAGAGCCGTATTTTTTGATGACATAATCCATCACACGACCGCGACCTTCATCATCAAAATCAATATCAATATCGGGCATTGATACACGCTCAGGATTCAAGAAACGCTCAAAAAGCAAATCATACTTCAGGGGATCAATATTGGTAATCCATAAACAATAGGCAACCACTGAACCTGCTGCTGACCCACGACCAGGCCCTACTGAGACATCCATATTTCGGGCCTCTCGAATAAAATCTTCAGTAATTAAAAAGTACCCCGGATACCCTGAATTTTTAATCGTATCTAACTCAAAATCAAGACGTTCTTCTATTTCTGGAGTAATTTCTGGGTATCGTTTTTTAGCACCTTCGAAAGTCAAATGACGTAAATAGGCATTTTCGCCTCGGTTACCCCCATCAGCATCAGCAGGATCTTTAAATTCATCAGGTATATCAAAAACAGGTAATAATACATCACGCGCCAGTTCAAATGGCTCAATCTTATCTGTGACTTCTTGAATATTTAAAATGGCATCAGGTTGATCTTTAAAAAGATCCTTCATCTCATCTTGCGACTTGAAATAATACTCCTTATTTGGCAACCCGTATCGATAACCGCGTCCTCGACCTATTGGCGTAGCTTGCTTTTCTCCATCTTTTACACAAAGCAGAACATCATGTGCATCAGCATCTTCTTTTGCACAATAATAGGTGTTATTTGAAGCCACCATTTTTACCTGATGCTTTTTCGCCATAGGAATCAATACTTGATTGACCCTTTTCTCATCTTCTTGCCCATGACGCATGATTTCAATGTAGAGATCATCGCCAAACTGGGCTTTCCACCAAAGCAATGCTTCTTCAGCTTGCTTTTCACCAACATTCAAAACTTTACCCGGTACTTCGCCATATAAGTTACCCGTAAGTACAATAATATCTTCTTTGTATTGCTCTATAACGCTGCGATCAATTCGCGGAACGTAATAAAAACCATCAGTGTAGGCAATTGATGACATCTTTGCTAAATTGTGATAGCCATTCTTGTTTTTTGCTAAAAGAACTATTTGATACCCGTAGTCTTTTACACGCTTATTGGTATGATCATCACAAACAAAAAATTCGCAGCCTATGATTGGTTTGATCTCTCTTTCAGTAGGTAGTTCTCCGCTTTCAATTGCAGCAGCATTTCTTTCTTTAACTCCGTTATTATTTGCTTTTATGGCTTTTACAAAGTGAAAAGCACCCATCATATTCGCATGATCGGTTATAGCAACAGCAGGCATTTTGGCATCTGCAGCAGCTTGTACCAAATCACGAACCGCAATAGTAGATTGTAATACTGAAAATTGAGAATGGTTATGTAAGTGAGAAAAGGCTGCGGTTTCAAGCGATTCAATATTTGCTTTAATCTCTTCAACTGAAGCACCATCAGTATCTTTTTCCGAAAGGGCATCTGCGATCTTTTTCGAGGCCTTTTTAAGATTGATATGTTTTAGTCCGATAAGTTCAATGGACTGCGGATTAGCCTCTGAGAAATTTTGAAAATAATCAGGCTGAACATCTAATTTTTCTACGGAAAATTGTTTTCTTCGGATGAGTTCTAAAAAACATCGAGTCGTTGCTTCAACATCAGCCGTGGCATTATGCGCCTCGCCAAAAGCTTCACCAAACAAATGCTGATGCAATTCCGTCAAGGTCGGAAGCTTGAATTTTCCGCCACGCCCACCGGGAATTTCACATAACAAGGCCGTATCTTCAGTACAGGTATCTAAAACAGGAAGTTCTTGCAGCGGATTTTCCACATTCATTCTATGGAATTCAGCCCCCATAATGTTCAAATCAAACTTCACATTCTGGCCCACAATGAATTTGGTCTTGTTCATTGCTTCATTGAACTTCTCTAAAACGTCAGCTAAAGGCACCCCTTTTTGTTCGGCCAATTCAGTTGAAATACCATGAATTTTTTCAGAATCATAGGGTATGTTGAAACCCTCTGGTTTTAACAAATAATCTTGCGCCTCAACCAAATTACCCATGGCATCATGCAACTGCCAAGCAATCTGGATACAGCGCGGCCAGTTATCCGTATCGGTAATTGGGGCATTCCAGTTTTTGGGAAGGCCAGTAGTTTCGGTATCGAAGATTAAAAACATACTATTTTTTTCATTCCTGCGAAGGCAGGAATCCGTTGAATTGTTTCTGGAATTTGATGTCTCAAAGAGTATCGATAAAAATAATGAAAAGCCCTAGTATGCAAAAAGGGAGTTGTTAGGAGTTATTAA
>CALFUL010000013.1 GCA_937929935.1 uncultured Flavobacteriaceae bacterium
AGTTCGTGTCTTATTTACTTGGATAAAATCTCTATTAATAGCATTTACACCAGATATATTTCCTCT
The DNA here is from genome assembly GCA_937929935.1 of uncultured Flavobacteriaceae bacterium. Taxonomy (GTDB): domain Bacteria; phylum Bacteroidota; class Bacteroidia; order Flavobacteriales; family Flavobacteriaceae; genus Maribacter_C. Next base: position 67 of record CALFUL010000013.1, read on the forward strand.
ATCACGAGAAGACACATCATCTGACCAAGAAATATCGCCATTGGTTTTTTCAGATATACGTGTAAAACCTGTTTCAACAGGTGAACTTTCAGTACCTAAATCATAGTTATATTCATCAGTAGTTAAGTCTACAACTACCGCAGATGGTTGCTCAACAGAAACGATACTCAATCTGTTCCATACCCAATTGGCATCGCTACCTCCTAGATCTGAAACTTCAATATTAAGTTCACCATCGGTTACTTCAACAAGATCTGCAGTAACATTAGTAAAACCACCTATTGCGTTATCTACATCGCCATCGATAAGAACGCCTTCCATTTTTACAGACATATTATCGTGTGCAAACTTTGCATCACCCATAATCATGCTAACTTTCCAAAAACCGTTCGCTATCTTATGTCTTAGAGTTCGTGTCTTATTTACTTGAATAAAATCTCTATTAACTTCATTTACACCAGATATATTGCCTCTATCGCGTGAAGACACATCATCTGACCAAGAAATATCGCCATTGGTTTTTTCAGATATACGTGTAAAACCTGTTTGAACAGGTGAGCTGTTCGTACCTAAATCATAGTTATATTCATTTGCAGCTAAATCAACCACAATAGGTTTAACAACATCAACGTAAACAGCACCAAAATCAGTAAGTCCAGTCTGGTCTTTTACGGTGTAGTGAAAAAAATCGGTGCCAACAAAACCAGCTACTGGTGTGTACATTAATTCGTTTCTTCCTCCTGGTCCGGTTCCTCTAGAAATACTTATGGTTCCCCCTTCAAAACTTACGCTATCTAATAATTCAACTTCAATGACATCATTATTATAATCGTAATCATTTTCAATAACATCAATGATAATATTTGATTCTGACTGTAATAATTGTCTTCTATCATAAGCTCCAAAAGGTTTTATGGGACCTAGATTAGTTAAAACAGTGCCTGATGCTGATTTTGAATTCTTTGTTTTAATAATCTGCTGCGCTTCTTCTGTAGCTAATCGTCCGATATTATGTTTACCTGAACCATGCATGACACTAATAAAACGATTCTCACCTCCGGCAGTATTAGCACCAGTTTTCACCCTTGGTCTTGCCTCATAAAAAATACCTGTGCTTCCAACATGGTTTAATGACCATGAATGCCCTAATTCATGAACCCCCGTACCATTTGCCCAACTACTAGGACCATTACTACCAGAGGTAGCATACCTTCGACTTGTAGCAACTGCATTAACCCAAGCTAAACCAGATGGGTTAGATTTAACATGATAAATAGCCAGGTCATGAGTATTACCAACTTCTGCAGGATTATTATTCCAATAATCACCAAAAGCAATAAGACCGTCAAGTGCTCCTGACGCTGCTCCTGTAGAAGTCACAGCATCTCGTAACGGGTCTGTATTTTCATTTGTTCTAATAATAACGGTTCCTAATTTGTGCTTTATTCCCGTAGCATGTAAAAAACGTGCGTCTAAATTCCCCACAACAGATTGCGCCATAGCTTGTGCAAGTGCCAAGTCACCATTGTAAGCGGTGCTAGACAAAAAAGATCTAGACCCTATTTCTACACCAATTTCATATTCTAAAACAGTTAATGGTGCTGCTGAATTTGAAACGGCTTTAGCTTGTACATTTCTTACTCCTTTTTTTGCGTTTAACTTTGTTTTTTTATTGTTCTTTTCGGTATGTGTCGCTGATTTTGAGTTTTTATAAATACTTTTATCATCATTTGGTATTAAGTCATTTTCTAACTCATTTTCCTTTACCACAATAACTTTATGACGTTTTCTATATTGATCTACAGCTTCAATTTGAACCGTCTCTTTACCTGGGATAGACATACTAAGATTAACACCTTGTTTAATCAAAACGGCATTAACTAAAGAGCCAGGATATTCAAGTACATTACCTAAGTAATTACACTCTTTACCCTTAGCGGTTTCTACTAATTTTCCATTTCCATCATCGACTAGAAATTTAGTATGTTCTCCAAAAATAGTGTTTTTTCTAAGTTGAAGCGTTAGTTTTTCACCTTCATAGTTTAGCGTTATAGAAAATGTTTCTGGTAAATTTTCTGGAAGCGACTCAATACGAATCTCTTGCTCTTTTTGAGCTTGAGTTTGAGCTATTCCAAGAAAACAAAAGCATAGTAAAATGAAATACGGGGTAATTGAAAACTTCATATGTTTATTATTTTAAGGAGCAAAAGTATGTTTAATCAATATTTAAATCATAACTAATTCGACAAGAGGAAAGGAAAACTGATGTATACCCCTATAAGGCAAAATGTTGGACTATAAAAGTCTATACTATAGAGCTACCTCGAGGCAGAGCCATCGAGGTATCAAACGGAAGAAATTTTTAACATTTCATGAAAACTAACCGTTTTCAAACTTTCCTCTAAAACCTAAGATGCAGAGCATCGGGGAATTCTAATGATTAATTTAATACTCTTTAAAAACGAAAGTGATAAAAATCAAAATGTTTATTGACCTATCACTTTCTTTAATTTGTTTTGAACAAAATTTTTGATTTCTACTTTCTCCTAATTATGAATTTTTGTGTTGTTTTCTCCTTCTTTTCAAAATTAGTTATCGTCATCAGGTAAACACCCTCAGGCAATGATGAAATTATGATTTTGTCTACATTCTTAGCATATTTAATACGTTTACCCGATAAAGTATGTATCATAAATGCGTAATCTCCATTATGGTCATAACTTAAATTTAAAACATCAATAGCGGGATTAGGATACATTAAAACGTCATTATCATCATCACAAATGTCTCCTAAACCGTCCTTATCCAAATCTGCTTGGTCTGAATTTGCCGTATTTACACAGTTATCTAATGCATCGCGAACACCATCGCCGTCAGTATCATTTATAAGATCACAAACATCGCCAATACCATCTTTATCTGTATCTAATTGGTCTGGGTTAGGTGTAATTGGGCAATTATCATACTTATCAAAAACACCATCGTTATCAGAATCGGTTGGAGTTTCACATACATCGCCTATTCCGTTATCATTTGAATCTGCTTGATCAGGATTGGGTGTGTTAGGACAATTATCATCCTTATCAAAAACACCATCGTTATCTGCATCTGGTATTGGCTCTATACCCGTAGTAATTATAACTTGTACTTCACAACCAAGTTGATTTCTAATAGTATAAAACCCTGTATTTGTATTATCAACAGTAAATGTATGGTTGTCTTGAAATGCATTACCGTCTTGATCTATTATTGTATAGGTATTAAGATCAGGTGCATTAATAAGTTCTTGTCCTGAACGAGCGCTAATAATAACCTCATCCCCTTGTGATACCTCAATTACAGCTTTACCAATAATTGCTTTTCTATTATTTACTATAATTTCTTGAAGTACCGCATTTTCTGCTGTACAGTTTTGATTTGACTCTAAAAGTGGACTTGGAGGGTTACAACCAATCCTAAATTCATCTAATTCAAAAATCGCTTCTGTTCTATCGCTAGAGGTACTAAATGATATACTATTCACTTCGCTAAAACGATTATTAGAAAAAAGAGAGTAATTTGGACTAGTAATATCAAAATTTTCTTTTGTAGGATTTATCCAAACATTAACATCAACCCCAGCACCCTTATTTACATATTGTACAACTACCCAATACGTATTATTTAGCAATAGAACAGGTTTTGGAATAGTAATATTTTGAATTCCAAATATTTCTCCTCTTCGTTTTCCTACTCCTAAATCTCTACGATTATCTAATTGCATTTGTAAAGACGAATTACCTTTTGCATTAACATTAAGAAGATAACTACTCCAAATTACGGCTGTAGTATTTAGTATATTTTCATCAAAATTTCTAGAAATAGTAACATGCTCTTTATTTTTTAAACCGATACGCAAACTATTCCCAAAGGATAATAGGTTATCATAATTAAGAGAGCCTTCTACTATATTAAGATCCAGTTCTGGATTACTAACAACTGCATTAGATTCGTTAAATACTTTTATATCCCAATTTGATCTAAAGCCAACACCACCATTTGCTGTTTCCTTAAAATCACCAGAAGCATATTCAAAGCCTTCATAAGCATCTATATCACATTCTATAATATCACAAACTTTATCATTATTACTATCGTTAAGTTCCCCAGTACAATTACAATCTTCATCTACCCGATCATTAATAGTACATTCATTACCATCGTCACACGGACTATTTAGAATACAAGATTCTCCTTCTGAGTCTTCCGCATTACAAATACCGTCGTTATCTGTATCTGCAAATGTTCCATAACAATTACAATTCTCGTCATAAACATCGTTTATGGTACAGGCATTACCATCATCGCATGATAAACCAACTAACTCACAATTGCTTAACTCTGCAGGAGGAGAACAACCTAATCTTAAGTCATCCATCTCAAAATCTGATTTATTACCAGTTTCCTGAATGATAACTATTTTTTCTAAACGATTAATAACCTCACTTGAAGTACTACTCATAGTTGGGTTGTTTTCATCAAAAGTATCTGGACTTGGATCTACCCAAAGATCAATAGTAGTATCACTAGATGTGGTTTTATATCTCGCAACTAACCAATACGTGCGATTATTTTCGACGGGTAATGTCTGTGTTCTATCATTATATATACCCATACCGCCCGAATTAAATTTACCAAAAGCTAGTCTTCTTCCGTTGACCAAAAAATCACCTGCTCTATCGTTAGCTTTAAATAAATAACTAATCCAAAAAGTATCTCCGTTTTCTATAGTATTATCAAGATCTCGAAAAATAATAGTCTTACCACCCGTATTCTGAATAAAGCGCAATTTATTACCAACGCCAGTAATTAATGGCGTAGTTAAAGAGCCACTTTCTACACTAACCCTATCGACATCTTGCATTGCAGATGCTCCATCTAATGTCCATTTTGATTTCCAGTTTTGCCCCGTTGTATCGTTTGTACTTACTAATAATAGATTATCATTAACCCCGTATTCAAAATTATCCTCTGCACCATTAAGACATTCTAAATTATCACATACGCCATTGTTGTTAACGTCATTTGTAATACTATTTGGGCAATCATCACAAGCATCTGGTATGCTGTCATTATCTACATCTAAAGTATCATCGGTACCAGGGCACTGGTCAAGAGCATCACAAACACCATCACCATCACTATCTCCGCTAATACTAATACATGAACATATTTCTATATCTACCCATTGTTGTTGTCCCGAACCTCCCGTTGCAACTATTTTAATGATGTCGCCCATAAAACTTAGCTCATCTCCTTCTTCCAATGCTGCGTCCCAAAAATCTGCTACAGGGGCATAAATATCATTTGCTCTTTCTGTTTCTAAACTTTGAGGTTTAGTATCTATTAATCGTGTAATATCCTCAGATTGTTTAGGCTGCCATTGTAATAAAACGCCTAAATTACCTCCGCGAGTAGCAAAATGACTATTTGCTGATTCTGGCATATAGCTTAATATAAACTCGTCCCCATATTGAACACCATAATGCCTATCTTCTCTAAAATTTTCTTTGCTAACATTTGCAAATTCATAAATGCGGTGTGTAGTACAACTTGTTGGGTTTATTGGTTGCAACGGAATATTTTCCTCATTTAACCAACCTACAGAGTATTTAAAATACATGGGAACATCTGCATCTAAACCAGCATCAAATTCTGAACCTAAAAAATGATATGGATCTACACCACCTAAAGTTTTTCCTGGAAATAAATCATTACCCCCATCAAGACCTTCTGCATGACCTAAACCAAAAGTATGAAGACCTTCATGTATAAAACCTTTGTATTGACCTGTTCTAATAACAACCGCAGGTAAATTCATTGACCCACTACCATTACCACTAGCAGATGCACCGCCAGCAATAGTTGCTGCTGCATCAAAGTTATAAATAACCATGTTATATGTAGATAGGTCATAACCATCAGCCTCAGCTGCAGCAGACATAGGCCCTCTAAAATCATTGTTAATTAAAGTAAAATCGTATACAGGTGTAATATCAAAACTACTTACTGTAGCCTTTCCGTAAGAAATTTTAGTATAATATTCTTTCATTAAACGCTCTGCTTCTGCAATGTTTTCATCAGGAACATTCCATGTACGGGTAGCTGGATCAACACCTCTTATCCATAAAACACTACGTTCGCCAAGTACTAACTCTCCACCAGGAGCACTTGGGTTTTCTGGTTGTTGCGGTATTCTATTTTGAGAAAATAGCAAAAATGAATTGAAAAATAATACTAGAAAGAAATACTTAAAAATAGTTGTTACGCTAGTAAATAGCGTGATCTTCTTTATCATAATTTTATTGTAAGCAGGTTAATTTTTTTATTCAAAAATGGTTTGGGACATCTAAGAATTCTGATAATTCACCTAAAAACGATCTTCTTTTAATATGTGTTTTAAAATTATTAGGCGAAATACTAATTACATGATAATAAGAACAATGAAATCATATAATTAGTATAAAACAGATCCTTTTAAATTTAAACTGTGTATTCATTCGAACTTTTCTACCACAAAACTGTCATTCTTAGTTTTAAAAGAACATTAAAACTGGTTAGAGAACAGTAAACATGAGTAATATATTGCTGAAGATCTATCTATTGTTTTGTAACACAAATATGGCCAAGTACCATTATAATTTTACGAAAAAACATCAAAAACCATTTCTTTATTGGCCGTAGTATCTCCAGATTTAAAAAAAAAATCCGTCACCTCGTTTATCAGCAAGGGCGAATTTTTCATCAGTACTGCTGCTTTTTAATGAGAATTGTTTACATCATAACAACTTACCACATCTTCTTCTAAGGTCTCTATTACTTCAAAATTCGATTTCAAAATTATAACAGTAGCCTTTGTGTATTTTGAATGAGAATAAAAATTATTTTGTAATACTACTAGAACGTTTCCTATTCCCAAAACACATCTGTTTCGTTTTCGATGAATTTGTATCCAAGATAATCAGCAGCTATCGATTCAAGTTGTTCTGAAGTTGCGATTCTTTGTAGTTCATTTAGAAGTTCTAGTTCCTCATATTTAATATGATACTCCAACTCCTTTTCAATTAGATACAACTTTTTAACCAAATCATCGGAATTACAGAAAAGATCATGTAGCATTTTATGTGCTATAATAGCTTTTTCTACAAGTCTATGATGTCTACCCCTTATAGGCAATACCTCTTTTTCTACGTTCTCAAAATATGGAATAAGATGGTTTTTAAAATACCAATTCACATACTTCTCGATGCGTTTTAGGTCTACTCTTTTTGATAGTCCTGTTCTAATTTTCCAACACAGCAACAGCGCGTGATACTACACCCGAGGCAGCCCCTCGGGGAATTCTATTGATTAAATGTATAATAATGCTACATACACAATCGAAATTCCTCAGACTATTTTAAAAACTAGCTTATCCAACGCTGCCGTAAGAGGAATTTGGCAGGCAAGCCTTACATCTTTACCCGCCTCATTCATTTTTGACAGCGTCTCGATTTCATCCACGCCCATTACTTCGGTAATGGTACCTTCTAAAATTTGTACGCGACAGGTACCGCACCAAGCTCTTCCCTTACATTCTCCCCAGTCTTCTAAATATTTATCAAAGAGAAGTTCCATCAGACTATAATACTCATTAGGTTTAAAAGTAGCTTGTCGCTCTTCGTCAAATTCATCAAAATATGTTAGGCTATACATCTGATAATAGTATCAATTTTAAGCTCAGGTTTCTAAAACAGGTGCACGATAATTATCGTGGCACTCAGTAGTACACTTACCAATAAGGTATTAAAAGCGAATTTGTTAGTTTGTTGTGAAAGCACGGCTCCATTAAAAAACATACAGGCTATAGTCACAAAAAAAAGTTGAGTTAATAGTATTACTTTAGGTGGATCGCTCATAAGAATTACCAAAACGGCTACCGAACCTAGGCAGCTTTGACCAATAATGGCGAACGATGCATACATCATTTGTTGTTTTCCGTATTCTTTCAATAAATTGTTGTAAAGTGTCATAATTATTTTTTTTAGTTTTTATTATTATTCAATTCGTTTAACTGAATTTATTTCCAAAACATGTCTGTTTGGTTTTCTATAAATTTTTCTTCGGAATGGCATTCCGATATTAACTTTAGCTGGCCTGGGGTTGCAATTTTCTGTATTTCAGTAAAAAGAATACGCTCTTCAAACCTGATATGACCTGCTAATTCTTCTTCAATTTGATTTAATTTTTTATGCAATTCTTCTGCACTTTTAAAAAGACGAAATAATCGTCTGTGCTCTGTCATAGCTCTTTTTATAAGCTTATTGTCTTTTCCTAGAATAGGAAATATCAATTTTTCCTCTAACTCAAAATGAGGAATCAGATGGTTTTTAAAAAACCAATCTGTATACCGCTTTATTCGCTCTAAGGGAACGTTTTTAGAGATACCCGTTCTAATTTTCCAACATAACAGTAACCCGTGATGGTGTTCACGACTAACCTGCTGCAATGCTTTATCACGCTTTATGGGAGCAGGATTAGAAACTGAAGCCCTCTTACTTGACATCGGTCAGTTCTTTTTCTAATTGCTCAGATTTTGGAAAGAGCATATTATTCTCCAAATGAATATGCTCATGTAGGTCAGCCTCAAACTCCTTTAGTAAAGAAAATGCAACATGAAAAGTATCGCAAGCATTCACTGGAGGGGTATAGTCATTACTCAATGTACGTATTTTTTGAAATCGCTCTCCTTCGTCAATATGATCTTCCATCATTACTTGAATGGGACTTTGAATGGTATCGAACTTAAATTTCATTAATGGGCTAGCATCCTTTTTTGCCCTTACCATTTTTCGAATTGCAGGAAAAACCATCAACTCTTCTTTCTTCATATGCATCGCTAATTCGGCTCCTGCAAGCTTAAATTCTTCTTTTATTTCGAACAATTCAGGATGAGCTACTCCATGCCGAATGCAAAGTTTTTCTAAATATTCATTTAGTACGGGAATGGTCTTCTCGACGTACCTGTGATGCTTTTTTTCTATATAGTCTGTAAGTAAGTCTAAGGGCCAAGATTTAAAATCGGTACTATCAATTTTTTTAGAATTCTGTACCTCTTCTACCTTTTGTAAAAGAATACTAGCACTAAGATTATTTTCCTTAGCTACTTCTACAATATTTCGGTTTCCTTTACAACAGAAATCGATGTTATGGTTTTTAAAAATTTGCGCTGTTCTGTAATCATCTACAACTATTTCTCCGATATTCTTTTTTAAAAGATTATCCATACTACAATCAGTTTTTAAAATTTATGGTTCCGTTTGAGGCCATGACTGCAATAGCTTTAAAATTTAGCTGTACCGATAGGCTATGTTCTGCATTAGCGGGAATAATAAATACTGTGCCAATCGCCAACACATGCTCCGCATCAGGCATTTTTAATATTGCTTTACCTTCTTGAACAATAATCGTTGTTTCTACCGTACTATGATGTAGAGGAATCTCCATACCAGCCAATGCATTCACCTGTAAAACTTTAGTGTGTTCACCTACTACTAAAGGTGACATTTCGGGTTTTTGAATTTCTTTTATCATTTTTATTTTTTTATGTATTATCTAAGTGTTTGCGACAAAATAGTATTAACGATATTATTACCTTTTTATCTTTATATGAGTTATAAGAAACCAAGTTCGAACAAAGCTTCTTCGCTCATAAGTATTTTATCCCAAGGTGGATCCCAAGTTAAATCAACTTCGGCCTCTGTTATAAATTCGAGTTCTAAGATTCGGTCACGAACCGAATCAACTATGTAACCCGCCATAGAACAAGAAGGGGATGTGAGTGTCATTAAAATATCTACCTTGTTTTCTGTTGGCATTTTTAAATCATAGATAAGACCTAAATCGTAAACGTTGACCGGAATTTCTGGATCAAAGACCATTTTAATCTTATCAATTATCGCCGTTTCATTTTCTTCTACCATACTACTCCGTTTTTTATTCTGAAATATCTAGGATTGTAATTTATTCGGTTCCCGTTTCGATCTCTTGCACTCTTTCAATCTTATCTTTTAAGGATAAAGAAAGTCGCACGATGCTATCTTCTAAAGCTCTTAAATCGTGCAGCACGTTTCCTTCTAGTGTAATTAAATCTCCATGAACTAAGTGTTTCAACTCGCCATGCACTCCAAAATCTATTTTTCCTTGAAATATTTCTACCACGATAGGAAATGGTGTTTTATGAGATTTCATGATTTGACCTTTTTTAAACACGATACGTATTTCTTTGGTAGCTGCTGATTCAAAAAGTACCGATATCGCCGGCTTATCGGCGTTGTAAACTAAGTCTTCTACTATTGATGCTATTTTCATTTGTATTATTTTTTATGATTCAAATTTTTCAAAAGCCTTGACCGAGTATATAATCAGGGCTGTAATTTTTACTACTTCTAAGACCACATAATAGAGATGCATATACGATTGCTCCACTACCCCACCTGAAATTACGGTATCCGCACGATGGTCAAGTTGCGGAAGAAAATAGAACGTTTGTACTATCAAAATCACTATCGGAATTTTAAGCCAAAGACTACGTGCAACAGTTTCTTTTCTATGGAGTGCAAGTTGTACTATGATGAGTAGCGCAAGTACCCATTCTACCTTGTTCAACGCGAAGAAAACCAACTTTCCGATACTCAACCCAATCGGTAAACTAACTCCTTCAGCTTGAAATTTTAACCAAGCCTCCATAAAACTAATCGCCCCTATAAAGCCAATCCATAGCAACGTAGAGACAATTAAAACAGGATGTTTGACAACACGCATTAGATTAACGGTTTTGAATTGTTCTGACGATAGTGGGCAATCTTATATTGAAACATTTCTGCCATTTTCCCCGCGCGCCATTTTGCTTCTTCGGCTTTTTCTCCCGTGAAATTTTCATCTAAAGTCTCAAAAAACAAAGCGAGCCATTGCTCAAAATGTGCTTTCTCAACAGGTAACTCTGCATGCGGCATAAAAGGATTACCATAATAACTGCGGTCTCCTAAAAGTATGGTTTGCCAAAAGGTGTACATTCTCGCCATATGCTTTGGCCATTGGTCTTGTATTACAGCATTAAAAACATCTTTTAATACGGCATCTTCTTGTACTTTGCCGTAAAATGTATCGACTAATACCTTTATATCTTCTTTGGTGTTAATTGTTTTTTTCATCATACAAATGAGGTATAAAATTCAGGACTCCAAAAGAAAATCAGATAGAAAAGTGCAAAGGCAACAAAAGATAGTATTAATGCCCAAACCCAAGCCGGAATGGCTTTTGGGGTTTCTGACCCACGAATTACGAATTCGTCATTGGTTTCGCTTCCGTATGCATTTATAGTAATGGGTATCTGTGTATCTACCACTTCATTTTGACCCAGCCCGACAACGGAAATCATAGGGCCATTTCTAACCTCAAAATCGACCTCTTTTAAGCCTTCTACCCCTTGTGATGACTTCGCTACGATTTTAAGCTTGTGCTTGCCATCTGTAATTTTCGTGGTATCTAAAACAAATTTTACCGGTGGGGAAAATTCAGCGAAAGGCTGCTCCTCCTCATCTAAAAATACCTTTATGATTCTATTATCTTCCATCATCTTTAAAAGTCTTTTTTCAGCACAATGTTTTTAACATGCTCAGGGTTTGTTTCTTTTGGCTTTATCAAATATTTAACGCTGTAAAAAAGCGTAAAGCTTACAATAGCAACTGCCGACCATGTGATGATATAATCTATGGTTCCTGTCGGACCAGTACCGTGGGTGATGTTTTCTAACATCTTGGGTTGGTTCTTTTTACAAAGATCACACGCATAACTACCGTACTGAAAACCTATAATTAATAGGATGGCAAATAGATTTTTTCTTTTCATTTTTTCCAATAATTGTTCGCAGCTGCGATGGTTTGAAATTCAGTAGCAATGACGTTCGCCGAGGCAATTAGCATTGCTGGGTCTTCGGCATAAATAGGGCGCAATCTCTTCTTGACTTCCGGATCAGATTGTATTGCTCCTACAGATTTTCGAGCCAATGTAATCGCCAAGGCTCTACCTTCCATTGGTGTTTCTGTCAGCAAACTGGGCAAATAATTCTCTTTTTCACGCATCCCTTTATTGGTTTAACTGCATTACAAAATCCCGTACGCGCTTGATGTCACTTTCCGTCGTCGGAGCAGCATTGTTACCCCAACTACTACGTTCGTGGTTTACAATAGCAGAAATTTCGGCATCACTCAACTGTTCCGCAAAACCAGGCATTTGGCCATATTCACTGCGGGCGTCATAGCCTTGTAATATGATTTTTACCATAAAATCGTAATCTGTATCCATTACAACGCTACTACCTGCCAAAGGCGGAAAAGCACCTTTTAAACCCTGCCCGTTTTGTTGGTGACAAGCAGCACAGGTTTGCATGTAAAGGCTTTCGCCATCCAATTCTGCTGATGATGCACCTCCGCCATCTGATTGTTCTTCTTTTTTCAATGCTGGAATAAAGCCTATCGATGAAGCATCTGGCATCGGAGTCTGTTTTAAAGATTGCAAGTACGCCACCAATTGCAGCGCTTCTGTTGTGGCAATAACCTTATTGCTCTTCTTATCTAAATAACTATCTGGCACGGGTACGATAACATCATTGTCTTTTACCAGAACAGAATCCACTTCCTCAAACATCCAAGGGTATGAGGGCATAATCGATGCTTTTACTACGGTTCTTGGATTGTATAAATGCAATAAATGCCATTCTTTACCTGGTTGTCGTTTTCCTATGTTAGTCAAATCTGGACCTGTTCTTTCGCTTCCTAGTAGTGAGGGCGACTGCCGCCAAACATCCATCCGTTTTTTGCTGTAATAATAATCGGATGGTAAAGAAGGGCGGTCTCCCCAAACCTCATCCATGGCAATATTGCGCACTTGCTGCGTATGGCAGGCCATGCAATTTTCAGCTACGTAAACACGCAAGCCTTCTGCTTCGTTTGCAGTAAATCCTACCTGGTCAGGCAAGGGCTCGTAATCTTGCATCTGAAATGCAGGTAAAACTGCGATTCCTAGACTCAAAGTGGTAAATACCACTAAGGCCGTAACTACTAAATTTCTATGGTTCTTATGAAAATCAAACATGTGTTTCGCTACTTTAAATTTTTATAGGTTCTGTTGCTAGTTCTTTGGATGGAATGACTTCTTTTCTACGCTTTACCATGTAGTAAAAGTTATACGCGAATATTAAATGTGAAAGAAACATCAACGAACCACCTACGGCACGCCACACCCAAAAGGGCTTCATTAATATTACAGATTCTATAAACGCATTGCCATCGACCCAACTCAAACCTTTTAAAGTACCACCTGCCATCATTGACATCATGTAGGCGAACAATCCTACAAAAGCCATCCAAAAGTGGGCGCCTACAAATGCTTGCGGTGGCTCTTTTCCTGTTAGTTTTGGCAGAAGGGAATAGATACAGGCCCATAGTAAAAACGTAATGATACCATACATGGTGATATGAGAATGGGCTACGTTAAAATCAGTGAAATGCCAAACATAATTCGTGAATCTAAAAGCTTGTAGACTACCTTGAGTAGAGCCGACAAAGTAAAAAACGACTCCGACTAAAAAGAACGGCAAAACATAACTTTTAGAGATGTTGCTCCACGTACCTTTCATGGTCATAAAGAAATTGGTGGTGCCAGCAACTACGGGAATAAACATACCTGCACTAAAGACAATAGCCACTGTTTGTAGCCACCATGGCAGCGGACTAAATACGAAATGGTGCGTTCCGATAAGGGTATAGAATAACATTTGCGTCCAAAAAGCCAGTACTCCCAAGGAATACGAATAAATAGGCTTATTTAGTGAGGATGGTAAAAAGTAGTACACTAATCCCAATGTAAAGGTCATAAACCACATCCCCACTCCTTGGTGCATATAATACCCTTGTATTATGGTTTCTCCCAAACCATCTTGGTAAAAAGGCAGATACGCGATAATCGTTAGAATAATCGTCCATCCCAAGGCAGCCAATAAAAACCAATTGGAAATATAAATTTCTGAGATCTTTCGTTGCGCTACAGTTTTATAAAAATTATGAAATGTAATGATAAGGCCAATAGCGAATATGGCCATAACGGGCCAGATAAACTCACGATACTCCCCTCCTCCATTATTGAGACCGCTCATCAAGCAAAGATTCCCGATAGCGACAGAGGCATTAAATAATACTAACGCGCGTTTCGCATTTTTATAACTGTAGATGACAGTATTTGATGTTCTAGCCACCACAAAATAGCCCAAGCCTATCATGGCCATTGATACCCAGCCCCAAAATACGGTATTGGTATGTACGGGACGTAATCTACCAAAAGAAAGCCATGATTGACTATCCATTTCTGGCCATACGAATTTCATACCTAAATATTGACCTACTAGTGCGCCAAAAACAAGCCAAAAAACCGATGATCCTAAATAGGATATAATTATTTTTTTTAACGGCTCGGGAGTCTCTACGTTGAGTGGTGTTTTTTGTTTCTCATCAAAAAGAGGGTTGTCTGGGTCATTGGTCACTTTTTGAATCAAACCCTTTCTATCAAGTACAGCCTGCTCTTTTCCTAATTCCGTGCCAGACAATTTATATTTTAATGACTTTTTTCGATTTTCAAGAATCTCATCTATTCCTTCCTCATCTAAGTCCAAAAGCTCGTCCGAAAAAGCAATATCTTTTTTTTCTATTTGAAACTGTTTGTAGCGGTCGATATACCCATTAAATCTAATAAGTAATATAATTGATGCCACAGCAAAAACGATGAAGATCAAAATAAACGTACCGATAATACCTGGATTTTGAATCCAATTTTCTGTAGTTACTACTTCCGTTTGAATTAGCGTGGGTAGATTTAAAAGCGACGCTAGGGGTTGATGATTCATTTATATAATTTTAAATAAGATATTATTACCTTTTTATCTTTTATTGTTGTAATTTTTTTAGCGTTTTAAAAAGGTCAACCCGACTTCTAGTCCCGTTGCCAATTCAAACAGACTTGTATGCTGTAACATTTGTGCTAACTCATTGCGAACAACTGCGAACTTCTCGTGAAGCGGACAAGGTCTTTGAGCATTGCACTTCTTGAGACCCAAGCCACAGCCTTCATAAATAGAACTGCCATCGATGGCAGAAACAATATCACTTAGTTTTATTTCGTCAATTCTGTTCTTCTCTATTTGAAACCCTCCTGTGGGGCCTTTTACAGAATCGAGCAAACCGGCTTTTGCCAATTGATGTAATGTTTTAGCTGTAAAAGCAACTGGCGACTCTATTTCTTGTGCTATGTCTTTTAAACTTACTCGCCTACCCTGCAATGATTGTAGCGCAATGTACGAGGATGCTTTTATGCCATATTCACAAGCTTTTGAAAACATATACTAGTATTAATTTAATACAAATGTAGTTTTATTTTTTAATTATGACAAATTTGTCAGAATTAAAAACCATTTTGGAATCATGTGTAAAAAGCTGGTCTTCATAAAAATAAGCTTTCCCCTTACCTTTTAATAACTATCCCTTTTTCGGAGCAGTAAAGTAAAAGCAAGTGCCCTTTTCTTCGTCGCTTTCAACCCATATAGTACCTTTATTCCTTTCTACCATTTCTTTGCATAATGCAAGTCCGAGCCCTGTACCTTTTTCGTTATCCGTACCATAAGTAGATACATTTGCGCTGTTGTTAAAAATTTTTCGCTGGCTCTCTTTGGTCATTCCAACACCATTATCTTTCACTGAAATTATCCAATCTTTATCCCTTAATTTAGATTTAATGATTATTAAGCCTTGATTAGGTGTAAATTTTAATGCATTGCTTATCAGATTGCGAATTACAATATCAATTTCGCTGGCATCAACCCACACCATGGTGTTTTTAGTTATTTCGTTAACTACTTGAATTGACTTTTTAGTCGCTACTTCTGAGAGCAAATTGATATTCTCTTGTACAATATTATCAATGCTTACCATCGATGGCTTCGTTAAATTCCTTTTCATTTGGTTTTGGCTCCATGAAAGTAAATTATTCAACGTAAATGATATATTTTCAATATTAGAACCCAATCTAGGTATAAAAGTTAACAGCTCTTTTTCAGTTACATTGCCATTTTTATAAAATTCGATCAGCCCTTTAAAAGAATTAATTGGTGATTTCAGATCATGAGCTATTATTGAAAACAATTTGTCTTTTGTGTGGTTGATTTCTCGTAACTCATATTCTTGTGTTTCTAATTTTTCATTTTTTAGGTTAAGTTCTTTATTAAGAATTTCCTGCGCTCTTTCACTTCTTCGAATCAGCATTGTTATTATAATCAAGACCAATAAAACCAACAAAATTAGGTAGATATAGTTCTCTTTTTTAGCTATTTCTTTTTCGTTACTTGCAATCAAACTTGATTTTTCCTCTTCATATTTTAATTTGGCCTTAAGCATTATTAAGTTTTTTTTACTGTCATTTTGAGAAAGGCTATCAGAAGTTTTTTTGAAAATTTCGTAATATTCAAGAGACTTCTCGAAATCATTATTTCTTTTGTAGACGGAAGAAAGTGTTTGGGCTGCATTCCGAATTTCATCATATTCTTTTAATTGTACGGCTAAACCATAAGCTTGTTTCGCATAGTTTTCTGCTATTTCATAGTGCTTCAAACCTAAATTTACTTCTGAAAGACTGTGAAGCAAGGTTATTTGAGCCCTTTTATCCTCGACCTGTTCTTCATGAAGTGCTCTACTTTTATTAAACCAGATAAGCGCCTCATTATATTTTTTTTGCTTTAAGTAATAAGATCCTTTAGTCGAATATGCATACGCAAGCCAGTCCATCATGCGTTCTTTTTTAAATACAGCAATACTTTTGTCGATGTAGGACAATGATTTTTGATAATACCCCATTTCAATTAAAAGGGTAGCGAAATTACTATTAGTGAAGGCAGTCGAGATTTCATTGTCAAGCACAAGGTTTGCCTCTTCAGCCATCTGGTAATGATGAAGTGCTTCTTTATAATTTTTCTGTAAAAAATACATATTAGCCATGTTTTCATTCAAAATGGACTGCATTTTGAGATTACCTAGGGCCTCAGCTAATTCTATTGCACTAAGGTATTCTTTAAAAGAACTGGCTAAATCTCCCTGATAATTGTATTCTATTGTCAGACAGTATTTTACTTGTAAAATTAGATTATTATCTTTTAAACTTGTAGCCTCTACAAGAGCTTTGTTATAAAATTCTAAGCTTTTCTCATGTGCTGCTTGGTCAGAATAATAGTCTCCAAGATTCATGTAGGCCATGGCTTTACCTTTGACAAAGTTCATCTCATCACTGGCCATAGCGGCTTGTTCACCTAAAAGAAGTAGTGAATCTGAATTATGATAACGTAACTGCTCACCTAGTCGCACAAGCGCAGTTACGTAATCTTCGCTTGTTGAATTAAAATCTTTCGCACTCCTAAAATCATTTAGTACTTGAATGAGACTATCCCTCGTCTCCTTTTTCTGTGCTTCCGCTTTATTGGAATACATAATAAGTTGAAGAAGAAAAAAAAGTAATATTTTTCTTGATGTATTAATAACTAATAGATTTTTTTTAAAAAAAAATTAAGATATATCTTCAAAATTAAACGGATTTATACTACAATAAAAATTAATGTTGTGAAATTAGGCAAACAGTATATCTAAAGTTTGGATTTAATTCTTTTTTACGCGATTTGTAATTCTTCGGTTTGTAATTACTGTACCAACTTTTAGAAAGAGAAGTGCCTCCTTGGATAGTATAGTAGTCCAAATGTTCGTAGAGTCCAATAACAAAACCTCCTATGAAAAGCCTTAGTCCAGTTCTCTAAAGTTATTTAATATTTTCTTTTTTGCCTTAAACAATCTATTTTTATTTTAATATAACTTGCTCGCAATCATTGTGATACACATTCTTACCTTGATGTTTTCGATAGTAAGCCTGCATTACTGGGTCGGCTCGTATTGCTTGCCACGATACTTCTACAAAATAACTTCGAAGTAAACGATTAGCTCTTGATCTACAAATCGAAAGAAACGCATGCGACTATCAAGAGTCGCTTTTGCTGTTGGGTGTTCAAAAATCATTGCATCTAACCAATTTCTATATTTATGACTCCAATGATCATTATCAAACTCCTCAGGCTCTTTAATACCGTAATACAGCAATTGCATTTTTATGTAACTCTTAACCCTCCTAAAATCTTTCACCAAATCATTTCTACGTCTGAATAGACTGCGAAGTTCCTCGCGCTTTCTATCTGGAACTACTATACTCTCTAAACGACCATCTTTAAGTTCTCTAGCAATCAACTGAGCATCTATTTTATCGGTCTTAGTATGCTTCTCTTTACCCTTTCGATGAATATCTGCTGGGTTCACAACTAAACTTCGCCAACCATAACCTTCAAAACAGCGATGCGCGTAATAACCACAACAACCAGCTTCATAGGCCGTGGTAACTTCATATTCCTGAAAATGTTTGGAAACATAAGCTTGTAATTGATTTGGGTCGGGCGACATACTAAAAGACTTACCTGAAAATAAATCTGTTGCACAATGTACTTTCCAACTTCGTTTGTGAATATCGATACCAATGTATAACTTCGGGTAAGCAGTTTGTTGAGTGTTCATATCTTAATTGTTTTAGAGAACTTTAAAGATACTTGACTTACTGCTTTTTCATGAATGCTATAAACAATATGGGTTTCGTGCTTACCTGCCTGCCGGCAGGCAGGATCGAAAGGTTTGTGTATTTTTATGTGGTCGCAAAATTGAAAATTACGCGTCAGCGAAATGTTCAATTTTTGCTTTAAACAAGAAAAAATAAAGCTAAACAATAAGGTTTGGGTTTGTTTGGGAAGCTACCAAATTTTTAAATTTTCCTTTTAGAAGAGAAAAGTAAAAACAAAACATAAAAATTTGGCTCTGTATTTATCCGAATCATCTGCATTATTTCACACGCTACTTTTCATATATAAGACGGTTAAAAAACAAGTTTTTTCTTTAAAATCTTAGGAAACAAGTTGAGCAATCAATTTGTTATCCTGCGCAGCAAGGGCTTCATGCTTTTGCTGCTTTTTTGTTTCAAACTTTGCATCGTAAACTTCTTCGTTTTTCCATAAGGGGTACACTAGCTGCATTTCTACATTTGGCATATCAAAATTTACGGTATGTCGAAAATCTAAAAATATTAAGGAACGTACTAATGCCCTGAGAATAGCATGCATTGGTTTTTTATTCCTCTTTTCAAACTTTGTTCCCATTGAACCTCTAGGTCCTTTTATGACGTACAAAGGGCCAAAGACAACACCAAAAAAAGGTGCAGAAGCAGCTAATGGGGTTGGTACAGCACTCTCTCTTTTCGATGGTGCACACGACGGAGCTACCGCTTATTTTTCGATGGGGATGGTTTTTGACTTTAAACCAAAAGACAAACTTATTCACGATTAGATTTTCAATTGAGATACCTTTCCGCACATAGAACTTCTCCTCATACCGTCGGCTTTCGCCAGAGGGGAGACAAGAGCATAATAAGTGTTCCATTACTTTTTCAGAGAGAGTTTTTGGAAGAAAAATTAAAAGAAAGTGTATTGCCAAAAACGTCAGCCCTCCAATCCGCTCAAAAATATAAAAATTCTCAATCTTTATATTTTGTGACGTTTACCAAAGCAAAGCGTCATAATGCAAGACATTATAGTACAACCTAAGAAACTTCTTGAGTTCTTTTTCCATCAACGGTAATCCTCGCATAGAACCTGATGTTTACCGCTTCCAAATTAAGTTTTGGAGTGACGAATACAATTGATAGTCTACTATTTTACAACACTTTACATAGATTTAAATAAATAAAATGGCAAAAAACACAAGGTCAAAATACCTACTAAAGCTACTTCAATGTACAAAAAACACTGTGATTATCAATTCCCGATTTGTACACCGGAGCGTTGTTTTTATATGGCTTCATGAGGTTTCATTTGACACCCCTAAAACATAAAACGTTGCAAATCAGTAGATTTGCAACGTTATGCAACCAGATGAAACTAGTTAAGTCGGGGTGGCAGGATTCGAACCTGCGACCTCCTCGTCCCAAACGAGGCGCGATAACCGGGCTACGCTACACCCCGAAAATGAGTGTAAAATGTCTAGTAAATATTTAATAAGAAAATCAAACCGGTGTCGCGACTTTCTATCTACTAGATTTATTATTATTTCTGTCTCACGCAGAAATTCTTGCGGAGAGACAGGGATTCGAACCCTGGGTACCCTTGTTAGGGTACGACGATTTAGCAAACCGTTCCTTTCGGCCACTCAGGCACCTCTCCAATTATTTTAAAGAACATTGCTGTTAAGCGGTTGCAAATGTACATTTTTATGTAACCATTATACAACTATTTGCATCACTTTTTTTCTAAAAAGTTTTACTTTTATTTACTCAGGATATTCTACCCTTAAATGATAGATATTTGTCAATTTCTGTTTAAATATTTTCTTAATAGCTTCAATTTCTTTAAACGTAATATTTGCATTGACAAATTGATTCGCAGCCATTTGACCCGCTACAATTTTATCTACAAACTCATCAATCATCATAAAAGTAGGGTTCTTCAAACTTTTTGAAGCCGCTTCTACAGAATCTGCCATCATGAGTATTGCAGTTTCTTTTGAAAAAGGTAAGGGACCAGGATACCTAAAATCTTCTTCATTTACATGCTCTTCAATATCTTTTTGCTTCTTATAAAAATAATAGACTAAAGTGGTGCCATGATGTGCGCGTATAAAATCAATAACTCGATCCGGAATATTATTTTTTCGCGCTATTTCAATCCCTTTAATGATATGATCTATAATGATTCTCGCACTTTCATTAGGTTCTAAATCATCATGCGGATTCATATTAGTTATTTGATTTTCAGTAAAATAGGTTGGGTTATCCATTTTACCAATATCATGATACAAAGCCCCTACTCTAACTAACATTGCATTGGCCCCAATTTCATTGGCCGCAGCCTCTGCCAAATTAGAAACCTGCAAAGAATGATGAAATGTACCTGGTGCCTTATTCGCTAATTCTTTTAATAATTTTGAATTTGTATCAGACAACTCAAGTAAAGAAACATCTGAAACTAACCCAAAAATCTTCTCATAAATGTAAATGAGGGGCTGCACAAATATGGTCAGCATTCCGTTTAACAAAAACAATCCCAAGGTGTACCATAAAATGGTACTTAAATTGCCTTCTTGTATGGTATGAAAAGCCAAATAACCTACTAAATAAATAAACGTTATTTGAGCTACTGTAATAAACAAATTGGCTCGCTTATACAATTGAGAAACGGTTAAAATGGTTACAATACCTGCAATAATTTGAAGAAAGATATATTCAAAACTATTGGGTACTACAAACCCTAAAATTAAAATAGTCAATACATGTACAAACAAGGCAAGCCTAGCATCAAAAAAAGTTTTTAATAATAAAGGAAGTATACATAATGGCACAACGTATACATAAGCTTCATTATACTTTACCATCATCGTGGTAATAAAAACCATTAATAAAATATTAAAAAAGACAAAAGTGACCTTGGTGTTATTTTCATAAATTTTGGGTCGGTATTTTTTCAAGAATAAAAAAAGCATTAATAACACCAATGCTACTAAAACAGTGTACCCTATAAGAATGTAATAATAATTATTGCCTGCCCATAATTCTGATTGGTACTGATTACGTAATGAACTCAATAATTCAAATTGTTCTTCTTTAACAACTTCATCTTTGGTAATAAGTAGTTTATCTTTTTGAACTGTGCTACCAAACTCAGAAACTTTGGCGATTTGATCAGCTATTACTTTTTCTGAACGCTCTTTATCATAAAAAACATTGGGTTTTATCAAATCAAAAAATAATTCTTGATAAGCAGCATTGAACATCGAAAGTTGATTTTTATTTAAAAAATCTTCTATCAAACTTTCAACTTCATTTAAAGCAACTAAATCTCGAAACTCAATGGCCTGCTGAACATCGTTTTTTGCCAAATAAATAAGGCCTTGAGGCTCATTGCCTGGATTGTTTATAATACCAACTGCGTATAATTGATTTAGAATTTTAGTCCCAGTACTTGATAAGGTTCTTAATTGATTAGCATTGTAATCATCAGCGCTAAAAACATCAATAAATGCTACATTGTAACGCTCATACACCTCTTTTACTATAGCGCTATCATACTTGTAGTAGTCATCTTTATTACTATTAATTAAAGTTCTTTCAACTGTGAGTTGATTCGTAGTTTTTAAAACTGAAAAATCAAAGGGTGCCCTTAAATCTTCATATTGCCATGGTTTACCTGTTTCAAATTCGTAGTTGAATTCAGAACCTTTCGGAAAAAAAAAGACAATACTTCCTATACAAAGTGCATAGAGTATGTATTTATAAATAAGTGGTTGATTCTTATAAAATCTGTCAAGCGTTTTACCCATCTAAAAAATATCTTCGTCAAAAGTATATAAATATACCCGTTTACAATGGTCTTACAAACTCGATTTACTTTATGATTACCTTATAAGTCAAACAAGAGGACGAAATAGTGAATGCTAAACGCACTAATTTTACTATTTTCGCTAACATATATTTATAATATTTAAAAGGATGAATGAAGTAGTGATTGTATCAGCAGTTCGAACCCCAATAGGAAGTTTTTTAGGTAAATTATCAAAGGTGCCAGCGCCAAAATTAGGAGCGATAGCCATTGAAGGTGCCCTAAAGAAAATCAATCTAGACCCAAAATTGGTTGATGAAGTACTAATGGGTAATGCCGTACAGGCTGGTACTGGTCAAGCACCAGCACGTCAAGCTGCTATTTTTGCCGGAATACCTGACACAGTGCCTTGCACTACCGTCAATAAAGTATGCTCTTCAGGACTTAAAACTGTTATGCAAGCTGCACAAGCAATTGCTTTAGGAGATGCTTCAATTGTTGTTGCTGGTGGAATGGAAAACATGAGTCTGATACCCCATTATGTTCATTTAAGAAATGGACATAAATTTGGACCTACATCACTTGTTGATGGCATGCAGAAAGATGGCCTTGTAGATGCATATGACCAAGAAGCCATGGGAGTTTGTGCTGATGCATGTGCGGTTAAACACGATTTTAGTAGAGAAGATCAAGATGCCTATGCAATACAATCTTATGAAAGATCAGCAAGTGCCTGGAAGAATGGAAAATTTGCTAACGAAATAATACCTGTAGAAGTTCCTCAACGAAGAGGAGAACCTCTTATAGTAGCTGAAGACGAAGAGTTTAAAAATGTGAAAATGGAGAAAATACCTGCTTTAAGAGCAGCATTTTCAAAAGACGGAACTGTAACAGCTGCCAACGCTTCAACAATTAATGATGGGGCAGCAGCTTTAGTACTTATGAGTGCTGCAAAAGCGAAAGAATTAAATTTAAAACCCTTAGCTAAAATAAAATCTTTTGCTGACGCAGCTCACCAACCAGAATGGTTTACAACTGCACCAGCAAAAGCGTTACCCAAAGCAATTTCTAAAGCTGGTATTTCAATTGATGATATTGATTATTTTGAATTCAATGAAGCCTTTGCTGTAGTTGGGTTAGCCAATATGAAACTTTTAGGCTTAACTGATAAAAATGTAAATGTAAATGGTGGTGCTGTATCTCTTGGTCATCCGCTTGGGTGTTCAGGAGCGAGAATTTTAGTAACCTTACTACACATTTTAGAACAAAATAATGCCAAAGTAGGAGCTGCAGCCATTTGCAATGGTGGCGGAGGTGCTTCAGCCATGATTGTTGAAAGAGAATAATTAATGAAGCCAAGTAAATAAATGCAATACGGTTATTGCCATCTTAGTGTTATACCTGTGCGGGCAACTGCCGACGATACCGGAGAATTAATTAATCAGCTTTTGTTTGGTGAATTTTTTAAAGTTCTTGAAGAACGAAAAATATCAAGTAAAATTCGAAATGTATTTGATGGTTCAGAAGGATGGGTTGCCAATTCACAATTCTTTTTAATTAACAATGAAGATTTTGAAAATCTTAAAAAGAATCAATCAGAATTTTCTACTGATTTAGTATCGTTTACAGCAATTAGTAGTGCTAATCTTTTACCAGTGATTTTAGGTTCAATAGTAAATGAAACTCCATTTTTAAAGTATTCGTTTGAAGGAAATAGTATTAAGTGTAAAGAAGAAAAGAAAAACCTCTTACAAACTGTTTTGCTGTATTTAAACGCACCGTTTTTAAAAGGAGGTAGAACGCCCTTTGGCATTGATGCTTCAGGACTAACTCAAATGACCTATAAAATAAATGGATATGCACTAAAACGCTCTGTTTTAGAACAGTCAAGCCAAGGTGAAGCTTTAAGTTTTATTGAAGAAAGTGAACCTGGCGATTTAGCCTTTTTTGACAATAAAGAAGGTGTTATTAATCACGTAGGCATTGTGCTAGAAGATAACTATATTATTCATGCTGATGGCAAAGTGCGTATTGATAGAATAGATCATACCGGAATTTTCGATACTGAAAAAAATCAATACAGTCATAAGCTGAGAGTTATTAAAAAAATAATATAAAAAAAAACCTGCTGTTCAAACAGCAGGTTTTTTTTTATAAATCTATTGATACATATTATTCACCTATTAGTTTCTTAAGACGCATGAAATTATCATTATCGCCTAAGGCACCATATATATTTTTCAATTGAGCAAGAATTCCTTGGTTACCAGGATTCTCTTTTAGCGCATCTTCTAAAATAGTAGCACCTTGTCTAAACAAATCATCTTTCTGTTGTTTCAAGGCATCATACTTGGCAATATCACTTCTAGAGTTACCTAAATTATTCATTGAATCAATAAGTCCGTTACCCTCATTTACATAAGTAGTTGAAAGATTAAGTAAGGCATTGATATATTTAGGATTAATCTCTAACGCCCTAGCGTACGCTGCTCTAGCTTCAGTTAAATTACCTTGCTCCATATTGATAACCCCAATATTGTATTGTAAATCTGGGTTATCAGGCGCCATAGCAGATGCTTCTGCCATCATCGATAAAAACTTTTCTTTATCACCTAATTTATAATGAAGATTTGCTTCATTCAATAACAAGTTAACATCATCAGGGCTACTTTGTCTAGCCATCTTGTATGCTTCAAGAGCCTTGTCATCTTGACCTAACTGCGTGTATATTAAAGCTGTATTTTTTACAATTTCTGCTTTTTTAGATGGTAATTTTTCATCAACTGGATCACTGTATAAAGGAGATTTGATCATCAAATCACGTCTATTTTTATCCATGGTTTCCATTTCTCCTGTTTCGGTATTTTTCGCCTTGTAAGCCATACCACCACCATCATAACCAACCTCTTGCAATTCATTATACATGCTTAAGGCTTTTTCATAATGCTTTCCATTTACGGCACTACTTGCTGCATAATACAAATAAAGAGTGTCTTGAGGACTCATCTTGTAACTCAAGTACAATTTATCAGCTGCTTTCTCATAATTCTTAGTGCTATTATCAGTTACTGCTGCATTTACTAAATCAGATACCATTGAAGCCATTTGTTGTATTGCCTCAGAGCTATACTTTGCTTTTCCGCTTTTTTCTTCAATATCAATAACACTTTTCATTGCGGCGGCAGCTTCTTCAAACAGGCCATCTTGACCATTTGAAGCCATATCAGCAAGTACTTTACCATTTAAGTAGTGGTATTGCGCCTGATATTTATCTTCAGCACCAGAAATTGTACCGGCAATACCTTCTAATGCAGTTTTAGCTTCAGCCATATTACCAGATTTCACGGCCTTATCAGCTGCTTTTAGCTCATTTTTCTGTGCATATGAAACCATTGAAAGGCACATTGCTGAGAGTATTAAAATTCTAGTTTTCATTTTATTAAAATTAAAAATTAAGGTTAAAATTATTTTTATTTATTCTTCTTCAGAACTGTTTTTAGCAGTATCTGTTGTTCCTTTATCAATAGCCGTGCCATCTTCAGTATCCACTTCAATATCCATAATATCAGTTTCTACAATTTCTTCATCATCTTTCATCACTTTAGCAACTGCTGCGATTGAGTCATCTCCTTTAATGTTAATGAGTTTTACACCTTGGGTTGCTCTACCCATAACACGTAAATCTTCAACGCTCATTCGAATAGCAATACCTGATTTATTGATAATCATTAAATCATCAGAGTCTGAAACATTTTTAATGGCTACAAGATTTCCTGTTTTTTCAGTAACTGAAATTGTCTTAACTCCTTTTCCGCCTCTATTGGTTATACGATAATCTTCGATACTTGATCTTTTTCCATATCCGTTTTCAGAAACTACTAGAAGTTCGTCTTCAAAGTTGTGAACTGAAACCATTCCTATCACTTCATCATCTTCACTTGCTAATCTAATTCCGCGAACACCCGAAGCATTTCTGCCCATTGGGCGCGTTTTACTTTCTTCAAAACGTATCGCTTTACCTGATTTCAATCCTAAGAAAATTTGACTTGTACCGGTTGTTAATTTTGCTTCAAGTAACTCATCTCCTTCACGTATACCAATTGCATTGATACCATTTTGACGTGGTCTAGAGTATTGCTCAAGAGAAGTTTTCTTAACGGTACCTTTTTTAGTGGCCATTATGACATAATGACTATTCACATACTCTTCATCTTTTAAATCTTGAGTACATATAAATGCTTTTACTTTATCATCACTTGAAATACTAATCAAGTTTTGAATAGCCCTACCTTTTGAGGTTTTACTACCTTCTGGTATTTCATAAACACGCATCCAGAAACATTTTCCTTTCTGGGTAAAGAACAACATATATTGGTGGTTGGTACCAACGAACAGATGTTCAAGAAAATCTTCATTTCGTGTTGAAGATGCTTTTTGACCTACGCCACCCCTATTTTGGGTTTTATATTCAGTAAGTGGTGTACGCTTAATGTATCCCGCATGCGAAATGGTAATGACCACTTGCTCATTCGGAATCATGTCTTCCATACTTAAATCGCCACCTGCAAAATTAATTTCAGATCTTCTTTCATCACCGTACTTTTCTTTAACCTCATGTAATTCTTCCTTAATAATATCCATTCTACGCTCTTTTCTTTCGAGAATGTCTTTTAAGTCAGCAATTGTCTTGATGATTTCATCATATTCAGCACGTAATTTGTCTTGCTCTAATCCGGTCAATTGACGCAAACGCATTTCAACAATCGCCTTGGCTTGTATTTCAGACAATTTAAAGCGATCCATCAAGTTGGCTCTTGCTTCATCAGCATTTGAAGAAGCGCGAATAATTTTAATTACCTCATCAATATTATCTGAAGCAATGATTAAACCTTCTAAAATATGCGCTCTTTCTTCAGCTTTTTTAAGTTCATAAGTGGTTCTGCGAACAACAACTTCATGTCTATGCTCAACAAAATAATGAATCATCTCTTTGACATTCAGAAGTCGTGGTCTTCCTTTAACCAAAGCGATATTATTAACACTAAATGATGATTGAAGTGCGGTATACTTGTATAGGGTATTAAGAACAATATTCGGAATTGCATCACGCTTCAAAATGTAAACAATGCGCATTCCTTTTCTATCAGATTCATCTCTAATAGATGATATACCCTCAATTTTCTTTTCATTTACAGCATCAGCTGTCTTCTTTATCATGTCAGCCTTATTGACCTGATACGGTATTTCAGTTACAATAATACATTCTCGCCCTTGAACTTCTTCAAAAGTAGCTTTGGCACGCATAACCACACGCCCTCTACCTGTATGAAAAGCTTCTTTAACGCCATCATACCCATATATAATTCCCCCAGTCGGAAAATCAGGTGCCTTAATATGCGTAATCAACTCATCAATTTCAATATCATTGTTCTCAATGTAAGCTATGGTACCATCAATAACCTCTGTTAGATTATGTGGCGGCATATTTGTTGCCATACCTACAGCAATACCTGAAGCACCATTCACTAATAAGTTAGGAATTCTTGCTGGTAATACAGTAGGCTCTTTTAATGAATCATCAAAATTCAATTGATGATCCACAGTATCTTTATCAATATCAGCTAACATATCGTCAGCAATCTTTCGCATTTTAGCCTCAGTATATCGCATTGCTGCCGGACTATCGCCATCAATTGAACCAAAGTTACCTTGACCATCAACCAACATATAACGTAAACTCCACTCTTGAGCCATACGTACCATTGAATCATAAACTGAAGTATCACCGTGCGGGTGATATTTACCCAAAACCTCACCCACAATACGGGCAGATTTCTTGTGCGAACTTGACGATCTAACACCGAGTTCATGCATACCATATAGTACACGCCTGTGAACAGGTTTTAAACCATCCCTAACATCAGGTAGGGCACGTGACACAATGACCGACATTGAATAATCAATGTAGGCAGATTTCATTTCATCTTCAATATTAATGGGAATCAATTTTTCACCTTCCGCCATAAAAAAATCTTATCTAAAATAGTTGTTTAAAAAAGTAAGCCAATATACTCAAAATAGAGCCCTTTAACGAGATCAAACTTTTAATTCTTTAACAATTTATCAACACTTTTTGCGTTGTAAATAGTTGCTGATTGTTGGTGTGAATTTTCTTTAAATTGTTATTTTTTGCAAAATCAGTCAATAATCTACAATTATAGGTACAGTATTTGCTTTAGATTGTTCTAGATTTACTAATTTTAGTCTCAATACGGTTTGATATATGGATGATAATTTTTCCCCAAGAGTTAAAGATGTAATTGCCTACAGTAAAGAAGAAGCATTAAGGCTTGGTCATGACTTCATTGGCACAGAACATTTAATGTTAGGATTATTGCGAGATGGCAATGGCAAAGCAATTAGTATACTTGATGCACTTGATGTTGATTTAGACCACCTGCGTAGAAAGGTTGAGATTTTGAGTCCTTCAAATCCAACAATAACAAGTGGTGCACAAAAAGATAAAAAAAATCTTCATTTAACACGTCAAGCTGAACGCGCTTTAAAAACAACTTTTTTAGAGGCGAAACTTTTTCAAAGCTCATCAATTAATACAGCGCATTTGTTATTGTGCATTTTAAGAAATGAAAACGATCCAACCACCAAACTTTTACATAAGTTAAAAGTTGATTATGATGGTGTAAAAGATCAGTTCAAGTTTATGATTACTAGTGATGATGATATTGTTGATGCACCTACATCAGAGTCATTTTCAAGTGAAGGCGATGATGCAAATGAAAGCAAGGAAAACACCTTTGGAAATACCCCTACGCAGAAAGGGAATAAAAAATCAAAAACCCCAGTACTCGATAATTTTGGAAGAGACCTAACCAAAATGGCAGAGGAGAATCGTTTAGATCCTGTGGTTGGGCGTGAAAAAGAAATTGAACGCGTTTCTCAAATATTAAGTAGAAGAAAAAAGAATAATCCGCTATTATTAGGTGAGCCAGGTGTTGGTAAAAGTGCCATTGCTGAAGGTTTAGCCTTGCGAATTATCAATAAAAAAGTCTCTCGTATTCTCTACGGAAAAAGAGTAGTAACTCTTGATTTGGCCTCTTTAGTTGCAGGCACCAAATATCGTGGACAATTTGAAGAGCGCATGAAAGCGGTCATGAATGAATTAGAAAAAAATGAGGATATCATTTTGTTCATTGATGAAATACATACTATAGTTGGTGCAGGTGGAGCTACCGGAAGCCTTGATGCTTCAAACATGTTTAAACCGGCTTTAGCTAGAGGCGAAATTCAATGTATTGGTGCAACCACTTTAGATGAGTACAGGCAGTATATCGAAAAAGATGGTGCTTTAGAACGTCGTTTTCAAAAAGTGATTGTAGAACCTACAACAGTTGAAGAAACTATTGAAATTCTACAAAATATTAAGGGTAAATACGAAGAACATCATAATGTTAGCTATACTGATGAAGCGATTGTTGCTTGTGTCAAGCTAACCAATAGGTATATGACCGATCGCTTTTTACCAGACAAAGCTATTGATGCCTTAGATGAAGCCGGCTCAAGAGTACATATTGTTAATATGGATGTGCCCAAGCAGATAGTTGACCTTGAAAAGCAACTAGACGATGTTCGTGAGCTCAAAAATAGCGTTGTTAAAAAACAGAAGTATGAAGAAGCAGCAAAACTAAGAGATGATGAAAAACGCATTGAAAAAGACCTTGCCGCTGCTCAAGAACGATGGGAAGAAGAAAGCAAACTGCATAAAGAAATAGTATCTGAAGATAATGTTGCAGATGTTGTTTCAATGATGAGTGGTATACCTGTAAACAGAATAGCTCAAACAGAGAGCAACAAATTAGCTGAATTACCAGAACTTATCAAATCAAATGTTATAGGTCAAGATGAGGCAGTAGCCAAAGTTGCTAAAGCTATTCAAAGAAATAGAGCCGGACTTAAAGACCCTAACAAACCCATTGGTTCATTTATATTCTTAGGTCAAACAGGCGTTGGTAAAACCCAACTCGCAAAAGTTTTAGCCAAAGAATTATTTGATTCAGAAGACGCATTGATTAGAATTGACATGAGTGAATACATGGAGAAATTTGCCATTTCAAGATTGGTTGGCGCACCTCCGGGTTACGTTGGCTATGAAGAAGGTGGTCAATTAACTGAGAAGGTTAGAAGAAAACCTTACTCTGTAATCTTACTTGATGAGGTTGAAAAAGCGCATCCAGATGTATTTAATATGCTTTTACAAGTACTTGATGATGGGTATTTAACTGATAGTTTGGGCCGTAAAATCGATTTTAAAAATGCCATCATAATCATGACCTCAAATATTGGCGCTCGTCAATTAAAAGATTTTGGTCAAGGTGTTGGTTTTGGTACTTCTGCTAAAAAATCTCAAGCTGATTCACATCAAAAAAGTGTCATTGAGAATGCACTTAAAAAAGCATTTGCTCCAGAATTTTTAAATAGAATTGATGATGTTATTGTTTTCAATTCTCTTGAAAAAGAAGATATCAACAAGATTATAGATATTGAATTGCGTAAGCTTTTTGCGAGAATTAAAGATTTAGGATATGAGCTTAAATTAACCACCGCAGCAAAAGACTATATTGCTGAAAAAGGTTTTGATAAGCAGTATGGTGCAAGACCTCTTAAAAGAGCTATTCAAAAGTATATTGAAGACACCCTTGCTGAAGAAATTGTTAATTCAAAGCTACATGAAGGCGATACCATAACTATGGATCTTGATAAAAAGAAAGAAGAGCTTATTATTAAAATCAAAAAAGCTTCTAAGCCTACTAAAAATGTAGACGAGAGCTAAATTTTAATAAGAATTTTAACCTTAAAAGAGTCCCCTAAATCGGACTCTTTTTTTTTGCCTTACTCACAGTTCACATTCGAAATACGCTGCTTTTAAACCAATTAGAACCGTATGAACGATAAATTGGTCATTAGTCTAATTTTTTTTACCAAAGATAACTTACCGTCTACTTTCGCCTTAGAGAATGAATTTGAGAAAAATGAAAGTGGGTCAAGCAAATAAAAAAATAGTAGTACGTGAGTATCGATTAGATTTTGGTACTGTACAAGTTTTCGAAGATTACATTGTTTCAAATTTTAACGAAGGAATCACGGTAACCTTAGAAAGAGCTTATCAGATTATAGGTATTTCAGAAATACACTTCAGAGACAAAAATTTTGGCTTCATCAGCTCACGCAAAAATTCGTATGCTGTTGATCCTACCGTGTATGACTATTTCAGACAAATGGATAATTTAAAAGCATATGCCATAGTCTCTAGAAAGGAAATAGATATGCACAACTTTAAAATTGAAAAAATGTTCTATAAGAAAGAAATGAAGTTTTTCATAGAATATGAAAATGCTGTTACTTGGGTAAAACGAAAAATAAAGTCAGCAAAATAAAAATATTGAATTGGCGAACGATAAAAGGCTCAAGACGAAAGTTTTGAGCTTTTTTGTTTCTAATTATTACTGATTACCTTGCTCTTCATCAGCCTGTTGAGGCGGCTCAGGCACTTTAAATAAATCAATAAACGCCATGCCAATACCATCTATAATATCTGAAGCTGTTAATGCTTGATAGCCTGTTTGTTCAACAGCAATATCACCTGCTTTTCCGTGCAAATACACACCAAAGATTGCCGCCTGTAAAGGCTCATAACCTTGGGCTATCAAAGCTGTTATAATTCCTGTAAGCGTATCTCCGCTACCCGCAGTTGCCATACCAGGGTTTCCTGTGGTATTTATAAAACCACGATCACCAGAAATAGTAATTGAATGCGCGCCTTTGATAAGAACAATACAGTTGTACTTTTTTGAAAACGCCTTAGTTTTCTCTAGTTTATCAAAATCATCTTTCCATTTTCCTATGAGTCTTTCTAACTCTTTTGGATGCGGAGTTAAAACCATTTGCGGTTTCAATTTTTTAAGCAGTTTTTTATTTTTCGCCAAGATGTTTAATCCATCGGCATCAATAACTAAAGGCAAAGTGTTATCGTCAAGAAAATCTGAAAGTGCTTTTGAAGTTTCCTTTTCCACTCCCATGCCCACTCCTAAACCAATCACTGTTGGTTTAATATCAAATTCTATTTTAGAAATATGCTCATCGCCTTGAGTTACAACCATTGCTTCTGGTAAGGCTGATTGTAAAGGTATATTTCCGCAATCTGGCACATAGGCAGTAACCAAGCCAACACCTGCATTTAAACAAGCTCTAGAGGCGAGTGTAACGGCACCAATTTTCCCCTTACTACCACCAATAAGTAGTGCATGACCATAAGTACCTTTATGAGAGTATTTTTTTCTAGGGATGTAAAACGGTAGTACATCATGCTTCCCGATTAAATCATAAGCTGTTGGGGTGGTCATCAAAAACTCAGGATCTAAACCTATGTCAAGAACTTCCCATTGTTCTATAAATCGCCCTGTATCCGGAAGGAAGAACACCAACTTAGGCGTTTGAAAACTTAACACAAAATTCGACTTAACCACTGCTTTTTCATCCTCAGGAACCCTATCCGTATATAAACCAGAAGGAATATCAATTGAAAGAATGAAAGCTTTAGATTCATGCAAATGGTTCATCAAATTAACAACCCACTGGTCAGGGGCTCTATTCAAACCAATACCAAAAATACCATCAACTATAATATCATCTTTACCAATAGCTGGAAGCTCACAGGCAGAATCTAAAAATTCTGGCCATATTTTTCTTTGCTTCAAACGCTCTAAATTGATTAAAAAATCTTTCGAACGCTTTTTACTATAGTTCACAACATAAACCGCAATGTTATAACCGTGTTCTTGTAAATGTCGGGCAAGGGCAACTCCATCGCCCCCATTATTACCTATTCCGCAAAACAAATGAATCTTGACGGGCGCGCCTTGCATGCGCATATGTAACCAGTTAAAAATCTGAACGGCAGACCGTTCCATCAATACTTCGCTAGAGATTTGCTGTTTCTCAATGGTAAATTTATCAGCAGCATAAATTTGTTCTCCACTAAATAACTTCATAGTTTTTTGTTGCGTTTTAATTAGCAATTACGGCTCAAATCTAAAAATCAATAATTGAATATAGGTTTTAATGGCGAATCGTTAAAAATTCGATCGAAGATTTGATTAAGGTATCAAAAGTACTACTTTTACTACTTTATTAGACGCATGCAATTCAATAAAACGAACATAGTTTCTAACTTTTCTACTTCTAATGGCTGTACATTTACAACTGCCAACAAAACCCCTTTGGGGTAAAGCTATACATAATACAACTATTTGCCTCTTTAGGCCCTTTTCAAGAAAATTCTCTTTAATTCACTGACATGAAAGTCTTAAAATTTGGTGGCACTTCTGTTGCCACTGCTCAAAACATTAGCCTCGTAAAAGATATAGTTGCTAAAAATACTACTGATAAAACCATAGTTATTGTCTCTGCCTTAGGGGGAGTTACAGATGCCTTGTTAGGTGCTGCAAATTTGGCATCAGTAAAAGACGCAGCTTATAAAACCGAAATTAAAAAAATTGAAGACCGTCACTTTCAAACTATTAAAAGCTTATTTGCAATAAACTCACAAAGTACCTTAATAAGCAAAGTAAAAAGCGAGTTAAATAATCTTGAAAACTTACTAGAAGGTGCTTTTCTCATTGGCGAAATAACACCTCAACTTTCAGACAAAATTGTTAGCTATGGCGAAATTTTATCTTCTTATATTATCAGTGAATATTTAAAACAAGAAAATTTAGACGCTACTCATGTTGATAGCAGAACTTTGATTACTACTAATGAACTGAATAAAAAAGCCGTTGTTAATTTTAAACTAACTAATGCGAAATGTCAGCAGTTCTTTGCTTCAAATGATCATAAAATTTATATAGCTGGCGGCTTCATTGCATCTTCAGAAAATGGTAGCCCTACTACACTTGGTCGCGGAGGTTCAGATTATACCGCAGCGATTATGGCTGCAGCTCTTGATGCTGATCAATTAGAAATATGGACTGATGTGAGCGGTATGTTCACAGCAAATCCTAAACTGGTAAAACAAGCCAAAGCCATACCTCATATATCGTATGAAGAGGCGATGGAATTATCTCATTTTGGAGCTAAGGTTTTATACCCACCAACCATTCAACCGGTCTTAGCAAAAGGTATTTCAATAGTTATAAAGAACACCTTCAAACCAGAAGATACTGGTACACTGATTACTATAGGAGAAAATGATAAAGGAAAATCTGTTAGCGGAATCAGTCATGTAGAGAACATCGCACTTCTTTCTTTAGAAGGACCCGGAATGGTAGGTATACCCGGTATTTCAAAACGATTTTTTGAAGTACTTTCTCATGCTGAAATTAGTATTGTGTTGATTACACAAGCCTCATCAGAACATTCAATTTGTATTGGTATTGCTGAAGATAATAGTGACAAAGCCGTACAAATTGTCAATACGGCTTTTGAGTATGAAATTGAACGCGGTAAAATTAAAACGGTTAGTGCAGAGAAAAATCTTGCCATTATTGCACTTGTGGGCGATAATATGAAAAGCCATCAGGGTCTTAGCGGTAAAATGTTCAGCACCCTTGGCAAGAATAATGTAAATATTAGAGTGATAGCCCAAGGTGCTTCTGAACGTAATATTTCTGCAGTTATCAAAAAAGAAGATGTCAAAAAAGCCTTAAATACGCTTCATGAAGAATTTTTTGAAGAAAATATCAAACAGCTTAATCTCTTTGTAATGGGTGTAGGTAATGTAGGTGCCAAATTTTTAAATCAAATCAAGCAGCAAAACATTTACCTTAAAGAAAATTTGAAATTAAATATTCGCGTTATTGGGGTCTCAAATTCAAGAACTATGGTCTTTGATGAAGAAGGTATTTCTCTAGAAAATTGGCAAAAACAGCTAGCAGCTGGCGAAAAAGCAAACAAAGAAAACTTCTTAAAAAAAGTAAATGAGCTTAATTTTCGGAACAGTATTTTCGTTGACAATACAGCAAGTGAAGAGGTTTCATCAACCTATGCTTCTTATTTAAGCAACAGTATTTCAGTAGTTACCTGTAATAAAATTGCTTGTTCTTCAGACTTTTCAAACTATCAAAATTTAAAACATTTAGCCCGAACTTTTAATGCGCCCTTTCTTTTTGAAACCAATGTTGGTGCGGGTTTACCAATTATTGACACTTTGAAACATTTGATTGCTTCTGGGGATAAAGTTCTGAAAATACAAGCTGTATTATCAGGAAGTCTAAATTTTGTTTTTAATAATTTCAATGATGAAAACACATTTCATGATGTTGTTATGGAAGCTCAAAAAGAAGGATACACTGAACCCGATCCAAAAATTGATTTGAGTGGTATTGATGTCATGCGTAAGATTCTTATTCTTGCCCGTGAAAGTGGCAATCAATTAGAAATAAGTGATATTCAAAACAACTCGTTTTTACCGCAAGAAAGTTTAGATACTACTAATAATGATGACTTTTTTACTTCTTTAAAAAAGTATGAAGCAGATTTTCAGACGCTATATGCTAAGGCTGAACAAAAGAATTGCAAGCTCAAATATGTAGCTCAATTTGAAGCAGGAAAGGCGAGCGTAGGTTTACAAGAAATACCAGAAGGGCATGACTTTTATAATTTAGAAGGCAGCGACAATATTGTTTTGTTTTACACAGAGCGTTATCCAAATCAACCTTTGATAATAAAAGGTGCCGGTGCCGGTGCTGATGTAACCGCTTCGGGTATCTTTGCTGATATAATAAGGATTGGTAATTTTTAAGAAACCCTGGCTGTCACATCGAGCGCAGTCGAGATGCCTGCCCCGAAGGGAGAAGGAACTTTAATAACCACAGTAATGAACAACGAGATTAAAATATTCTGTCCTGCTACAATCGCGAACATTTCATGCGGATTTGATGTACTTGGGGTTGCCCTAGATAGTGTTGGCGATGAAATGGTGCTGAGAAAAACAAAAGAAAAGGGTATCAGAATAACTAAAATTGAGGGTCAAGATTTACCCTTAGAAACAGATAAAAATGTTGCGGGTGCCTCTGGTTTAGCGTTTCTTGACGCTTGTTCATATGATGGAGGTTTTGAAATTGAGATTTATAAAAATATAAAAGCAGGTAGCGGAATTGGTAGTAGTGCTGCGAGTTCTGCAGGTGCTGTTTGGGCAATGAATGAGCTTTTAAACAAACCTTTCTCCATTCATGAATTAGTGCCTTTTGCCATGCAAGGCGAACGCCTAGCTAGTGGTGTTGCACATGCCGACAATGTTGCCCCTGCCCTATTTGGAGGCTTTACTTTAGTACGCAGTTATGATCCTCTCGATGTGATACCCATACCTAGTCCTGATGCTCTTTACGCAACTGTGATTCATCCGCAAATAGAAATTAAAACTTCAGATTCGCGTAAAATATTAAAAACAAATATCTCACTCGAAAACGGAATTAAACAATGGGGAAATGTGGGTGGTCTTGTTGCCGGACTTTTCAAAAACGACTATGATTTAATTGGTCGTTCATTAGAAGATCATATTATTGAACCCATACGTTCTATTCTGATTCCAGGATTTGATGATGTCAAATCTGCAGCCATAAATACTGGCGCACTAGGGTGCGGTATTTCAGGTTCTGGACCTTCAATTTTTGCATTTAGTAAAGGAGAGAATATCGCCAAAAAAGTGGCGCAAGCCATGAAAGAAGTATATGAAAATATTGAGGTCGATTACGAAATACATATCTCAAAAATTAATACGGAGGGAATACGGGAAATGGCACCCTGACCCCCAAAGGGGGAATTATTAAATTTTCAACTAATAATTAATTCATGAATAAACTCCTAAACTAATAACTTATACCCTCAAAATGAACTACTACAGCCTAAACAAAAAAGCCCCAGACGTATCTTTTAAAGATGCTGTTATTAAAGGGATAGCCCCTGATCGTGGATTGTACTTTCCGGAGCAAATTGCACCCTTACCAGATTCTTTTTTTGAAAATATTGAGGAACTATCAAATGAAGAAATTGCATTTAATGCGATTCATCAGTTTGTGAGTGATGAGATTCCGAATGAGAAATTACGAGAAATTTTAGCCAATGTTTTAGACTTTGATTTTCCGGTTGTTGAATTAGAAGATGATGTGGCAACCTTAGAGTTATTTCATGGCCCCACTATGGCTTTTAAAGATGTTGGGGCACGTTTTATGGCCAATTGTTTAGGATACTTCTCAGAAGATGCGACTAATGAAGTAACGGTTTTAGTAGCCACCTCAGGAGATACAGGCGGAGCTGTTGCTAACGGATTTTTAGGTGTTGAAGGTGTTAAAGTGGTTATTCTCTACCCCAGCGGAAAAGTGAGCGATATTCAAGAAAGACAACTAACCACCTTGGGTCAAAACATTACTGCTCTTGAAGTTGATGGTACTTTTGACGACTGTCAAAAAATGGTCAAAACAGCTTTCTTAGATGAAGCCTTGTTGAGCAACATGCAATTAACCTCAGCAAATTCTATTAACGTAGCACGTTGGTTACCGCAGTTGTTCTACTTTTTGTTCGCTTATAAGCAAGCGAAATCGAAAGACAAAAAGATTGTTTTTTCAGTACCCAGTGGCAATTTCGGAAATATTTGCGCGGGTCTGGTTGCTCAAAAATTAGGCATGCCTGTGAAGCAATTTGTTGCAGCCACCAATATCAATGATACGGTACCTGAATTCATGAAAACAGGTAGCTATAATCCGAAACCATCTAAGGCAACAATTTCAAATGCTATGGATGTTGGTGACCCAAGTAACTTCATTAGAATCAGGCATTTGTTTAAAGACAATTTTGAGGCATTAGCTCAAAATTTGACTTCATATACTTTTACAGATGATGAGACTAAAGAAGCTTTAAAATTGATTTATAAGAATTCAAACTACGTTGCAGACCCTCATGGTGCTGTTGGTTACTTAGGATTAAAAAGCTACCAGTCAACGCATCCTAAC
This sequence comes from uncultured Flavobacteriaceae bacterium, assembly GCA_937929935.1. Classification (GTDB taxonomy): domain Bacteria; phylum Bacteroidota; class Bacteroidia; order Flavobacteriales; family Flavobacteriaceae; genus Maribacter_C. The sequence continues at coordinate 38,656 of CALFUL010000013.1, forward strand.
ACCTATGGTATCTTTTTAGAGACAGCGCACCCTGTTAAATTTTTAGATGTTGTTGAAGAAACTATTCCCGAGAAATTGGCAATTCCTACTCAGATTCAAAAAGTGATGGGTAAAGAGAAAAAATCCATCCCTATAAAAATATATGATGATTTAAAGTCATTTCTTTTACATTAAAACATAAAAAAAGCTGCCTTCTAGGCAGCTTTTTTATTATTACATCATAAGTCTTTAATTGTCATCATGCGTGTTACTCAGGCGGTAAAAAGTGGCAATATCACTGTCATCATCATCGCCAGTATTATTTTGAGTGTAAAGCCCTGCTTTAAAATACATCCATTCATTACTAATATCATAACCACTTTCTAAGTTATTCATATCAACAGTTGTTTCTGCAATGATTTCAGCATCATGATCGCCTCTTCTGATTTTTACAGTAATTAATTCGTTATCATTAATAATTTCATATGAAAATAGTTCATCTAATTGAATGCCATCGGCAGGCCCATTACCTTCACAATCTTCATCACCTATTATATTAAAAGTCACATCATCTCCATCTCTAATTTCATGTTCAAGGTAAATACAACCAAAATCAGCATTAGGTAATTTTCTGTAATACAACCTAGCTGGCTCATCATTATCAGCATGAATTTGCCCAATAACCGTTCTTCCGGGGTGTATACCACTACCAGAACTAGTGACTTGATTCACACGTAAGGTCGCTTTTAAGACTCCGTTGCGTCCGCCATGGTTTGCGTTTTGGGGTTGATACCCTAGCGCCCAATTATTACCGTTTACACCTTGTGTGGAAATACTTTTATTGCCAGCACGAAGCATTTCGCGTAATTCTGAACGTGTATATTTTGTGTTTTGACTTGTTTTTGCTCCGCCAATAGTAGAAACAAATCGCATTCCGCCATCAGTATGCGTAAAAAAGAAAGGGCGTGAATCACTTGTAGCCATAGGGGCCCAATCTAATTCGCCGTGACGTAAAGAAAATCCATCAGTATCAAAAGCTGGCGTATCAATATTCCATTGCGATAAATCAAAATTCTCCCAAGGCTCTAAATCGGGGTTTAATCCAAATGCATTTGTGGTTGAATCATCGTCGTCATTAACATCGTCTTCATCATCAACATCGTCTTCATCTTCAGGATCTACCACCTCTATTTCAGGTTCTTCTGGTTTTTCATTATCTGATGAACAACCTGCAAACAAAAAAATAAAGCATAAGCTTATTAACAAAAATATTTTTCTTTTAAAAAGAGATATCAACCGCATCGAAAGTAAATTTTAAGGTACTACAACGAATATAACTTATAAAGTTAAATTTAATTACAGATTACATTGTTAAAATCGATAACAAACACGCTATCACTAATTTTCAATCTTGTATTTTTGAAAAAACGAACACCACCTATGAAAAATACTGCTTTAACAAAAACTCATGAAGCCCTTGGTGCAAAAATAGTACCCTTTGCAGGTTATAATATGCCTGTTTCGTATGAGGGAATCAATATTGAACATGAAACCGTCAGAAATGCCCTTGGCGTTTTTGATGTTTCACATATGGGCGAATTTTTAATTGGAGGGCCAAATGCTTTAGCCCTCATTCAGAAAGTTACTTCAAATGATGCTTCAAAATTGACCATTGGCAAAGCACAATACAGTTGTTTGCCTAATGAGACAGGGGGTATTGTAGATGACCTAATTGTTTATCGTATTAAAGATGAACAATATTTATTGGTTGTAAATGCCTCTAATATTGAAAAAGATTGGAATCACATTTCAAAATATAATGCTGAGATCAACGCAGATATGCGTGATCTCTCAGAAAACTACTCACTTCTTGCAATTCAGGGCCCGAAAGCTGTTGAAGCAATGCAAGCTTTGACTTCAGAAGATTTATCAGCCATCAAATTTTACAATTTTGTAGTAGGAGACTTTGCAGGTATTGAACACGTGATTATTTCAGCCACCGGATATACCGGTTCTGGAGGATTTGAAATTTATTGCAAAAACGATGAAGTAAAACAAATTTGGGATACCGTTTTAGAAGCAGGTGCAGATTTCGGAATCAAACCAATAGGACTTGCAGCTAGAGACACCCTTCGAATAGAAATGGGATATTGTCTATACGGAAACGATATTAATGATACCACCTCTCCTTTTGAAGCGGGTCTTGGATGGATTACAAAATTCACCAAAGACTTTGTCAATAGTGAGGCTTTAGCTAAAGAAAAAGCACGTGGTGGTGATCGTAAATTGGTGGCTTTTGAATTAGATGAGCGAGGTATACCGCGTCATGATTATGATATTGTTGATGGTCAAGGCAAAAAGATAGGTATTGTTACCTCAGGCACCATGTCGCCATCGATGGGCAAAGGAATCGGATTGGGCTATGTACCCAGTGTTTTTTCTGATATAGGGAGTAAAATACTCATACAAATACGGAAAAAAGCAGTTTCAGCAACCGTTGTAAAACTTCCATTTTATAAAGTATAGGTTTATATGAGTAAAAAAGGGAGAGGGAATTATGATGAAAGAAAAAGAATACTCATTCTTGGGGGAAGTGGTTTTATAGGAAATGCCATTTATAAAGAACTCTGCAGTTATTTTGATACCTACGGCACCTACAATGCAGCTCGACGCTCTTTTGAAAAAAATAAACAATTTTTTAAATATGACCTGCAAGAGGATGATATAGTAGTGCTCTTAAAAAAAGTGAATCCTGATATAATAATTTCAGCATTAAGAGGAAGTTTTGCGGCACAAATTCAGGCGCACCAACATATGATGGAGTACCTGAAAGAAAATAAGTGTCGCCTGCTTTTCATTTCTTCAGCCAATGTTTTTGATGCTTATAGTAAATACCCTTCTTATGAACATGACAAAACACTGTCTGAAAGTGTTTACGGGCGTTTAAAAATTAAGATTGAAAATATGATGCTACGCTTGCCAAAAAATAAGATGGCCATTTTACGCGTACCCATGGTTTTTGGTAATGGATCACCAAGAATTAAAAATATCAAGAAAAGTATCTTAGAGAATGAACCTGTAGAGGTTTTTCCTAATCTTATCTTGAATGTAACTAGTGATGATCGATTAACACAACAAATACATTACCTTATCAATAGAAATAAAACGGGTATCTTTCATCTAGGTAGTAATGACTTGATACATCATGAAGATTTCATTAGAGAAATTGTTGAACGTATTGGCCAATTCAATCCTATTTATAAAAGAGTATTTACAACAAACAATGATCGTTATTTAGCGGTACTACCAAAAGACAATAAACTACCCAAATACCTACAAATGAGCTATCAAGATATTATTGATTATCATATTTTAAGTTAAACCTTTTTAAAATCATAATTTCAAGATTCACGCCTTTAGTGAACTAAATTCAACACAAGGGCGGGAATGAACATAAAACTAGATTCCTGCCGGAGTTTATCCTGAGTGCAGACCAATGGCAGGAATGAACATAAAAAAAGATTCCCGTCTTTGCGGGAATGACAATAAAATACTTGTTATGGAAAAATTATCAGAACAACAAATTCATGAATACCTTGGCAAATTAGATGGATGGGAATATGTAGATGGAGCTATTGAAACCTCATTTGAATTCGCAAATTTTAAAGAAGCCTTTGCCACCATGACGCGCATTGCTTTTGAATGTGAAAAACAAGAACACCACCCAGACTGGAGTAATGTGTACAAAAATCTTCATATCAGATTAAACACCCATGATGCTGAAGGGGTTACTGAAAAAGATTTCAAACTAGCGCATACTATTGAAGAGATAATTGAAGGGGAATAAACTGGTTGGCAGTTGGCAGTTGGCTAAAATTAGTTTTCCTTTTGAATTTGACACTTGTGTTTGTAGTTGATTTTAGTAAATTTGATTTTTAGGTAAAAAAGAATAAGTATGGGAAGAGCTTTTGAGTTTAGAAAGGCACGAAAAATGAAACGTTGGTCAGCCATGTCAAAAGCCTTTACACGTATTGGCAAAGATATTGTGATGGCTGTGAAAGAAGGTGGACCTGACCCAGATTCAAATTCTAAACTGCGTGCTGTAATTCAGAATGGAAAAGCAGTCAACATGCCAAAAGACAATATTGAACGCGCTATAAAACGTGCGAGTGATAAAAGTTTAGGCGATTATAAAGAAGTGCTTTTTGAGGGTTATGCGCCACACGGTATAGCCATATTAGTAGAAACTGCAACTGACAACAATACAAGAACAGTTGCTAATGTGCGTAGTTATTTTAATAAATGTAACGGCAATTTAGGCACCTCAGGATCAGTAGAATTCATGTTTGACCATACCTGCAATTTTAGAATACCTGCAGAAGGTATTGACCCTGAAGAGTTGGAATTAGAAATGATTGATTATGGTGCTGAAGAAGTTTTTGTTGATGATGATGGTATTTTAATCTATGCGCCTTTTGAGAGTTTTGGTGCGATTCAAAAAGAATTAGAAAATAGAAATATTGAAATTTTATCTTCCGGCTTTGAACGCATACCTCAAGTAACCAAAGAACTCAATGAAGAACAGGTTGCCGATGTTGAAAAGCTACTCGAAAAAATAGAAGAAGATGATGATGTGCAGAATGTATATCATACGATGCAAGAATAATACAACTTATAAACAATAAAAAAGGAGGTTTTTCAAACCTCCTTTTTTATTGTTTATACTTTTATCAATTTACCTTTTAATAACTATTTGTTTATGATAAGGCACGCCATATTCATCATGGGCTTTTATAAAATAGACACCGCTTTCAAGACTTTGTACATTTAATAGAAATGTACCATCAATATTCACTTCTTCTGTTGAAACAGAATATACCAGTCTACCAACTGTATCAAAAACCTCTATGTCATTTGTTAACTCTCTGACCACAGGAGACTCAAAGTCAATCATGGCTTCAGTATTTGCAGGATTGGGAGATATACTCATTCTGGCTGCTAAAAGAGGTGCGGTAATGGCAGAATCAGTAGTTACCACTAATTTAGGAGCATTCACTGTTTCATCTGATGCAAAGGCAACATCATTACCGGAACTATGTTTAACAATTAAAGTTAACAGACTACCAGTAGTCAATTGACTGACATCTAGATTCCATGTTTTAGTTTGTCCTAAAGCATGACCCCCATAAATTGTAGCTAAAGCAGCACCAGTGACTACAGGTTTATTGGCACCAGTTAGGTCGGTTTCTGTCCAGTTTGAATTACTTCCTAAGAAAACATCAATTTGACCAAAACCCGGGTCACTTGCCACCAACATTTCTAATCTTGCTTCTGTTACTGTTCCTATAAAAGAACTCATATTGAACTTAATATAACTTTCACGTCGACCTTCTTCAACCCTCAGGATTGGCCCTAAGGGCTCAGGATTACTAGCACCCTGTAAATAAGTAGCATCAACTAAATCTGCTTCCGCTTCTTCAATAATATCACAGTTTACCGACGGGTCTTCATCATCAATCAAACCATCACAATTATTGTCAATACCATCACAAATTTCAATTGCTAAAGGATTAACTAAACTATTAGAGTCATCGCAATCTGAATTATTAGTAGCATACCCAATTTGCATTTCACATGATTCTATACTACTTGATGGGTCTCCGTATCCATCACCATCAACATCAGCATAAAAAGTTGTGGTTTCTAAATCTTCATCAATTGAACCGTCACAATCATTGTCTCTACCATCACATAATTCTGGTGCTCCAGGATAAACCGTAGCATCATTATCATCACAATCTTCATCATCAAAAGAACCGTCACCATCATTATCAACAGGTTCATTTGTGCTAGCTGCTGTAACATATAAAACAGGAGCCTGAGCCGTTTCATCAGATGCAAAGGCAACATCATTACCAGCACTATGTTTAACAATTAAAGTTAATTGACCACCAGTAGTCAATTGACTTACATCTAGATTCCAGATTTTAGTTTGACCTAATGCATGTCCCCCTGAAATTGTAGCTAAAGCGGGGCCAACCACTACTGGTTTGTTGGCACCAGTTAGATTGGTTTCTGTCCAGTTTGAATTGCTTCCTAAGAAAATATCAATTTGACCAAAACCAGGATCACTTGCCACCAACATTTCTAATCGAGCTTCAGTTATAGTACCTGTAAACTCGCTCATATCAAATTTCAAATACGTCGCACGTCTGCCTTCTTCAACTCGAAGAATGGGCCCTAATGGTTCAGGATTACCAGAACCTTGTAAATAAGTAGCTTCAACTAAATCTGCCTCACCTTCAACAGGTACTGAAGCTTCAATGACGTTAACTGTTCTAACTACCTCATCTGCCATGTTACCAGAAGCATCTAAAACATTATATGTCAACACATAGGTATCAATAGTATTTATATCTAAAGTACTATCATCAAAAACAATACTCGAGGTTAAATTACCATCAACATTATCTAAGGCAGTAGCGCCATCATCTATATAAGTAGTTCCTTGAACTAATTGAACTACCTCATCGCCAATTAAGGTAATAACTGGTGCGATAGTATCAACAGGAACTGCTATAACATTTACTGTTCTAATTACTTCATTAGCAATATTACCTGCATCATCTGTCACATTATAAGTTAACACATAGGTGCCAATGGTATTTATATCTAAATCACTATCATCAAAAACGATACTCGCGGTTAAATTACCATCAACATTATCTAAGGCAGTAGCACCATCGTCAATATAATTGGTGCCTAAAAATATTTCAACCATTGAATTACCAACTATACTTATTATAGGGGCGGTAGTATCTGGTGTACCAACTTCTATTAGCTCAAAACTAATAGTAACAGGTAACCCAACTTCACCAGCCAGTCCATCTTCAGAATAGGCCGTTGCTTGTATTTCATAGGTGCCAACTACAAAGTTCTTGCCGTAAAAATCTCCCAGGTAATCACCAAATAAAGTAAATGGAGCCACATTTTCAATAGCATCATCGTTTAATGCCCCAGCTATACTTAATCGTACGCTTTCAACGTCGTCAGTTGTTACTGCAGTTATATTTAGATTTGTACTAGATAGCGTATTTATAGGTAACTGCATACCATCATATAAGCTAACTATAGGCTGATCAGCATTAGCGTCTACCAATACAAATTCTAAGATAGCTAACTCTTCTTGTTCTTCTACGCAATCAGCGTCTTTACCTGCATCAGTAATCTGCCACCCAAAATCATCAATAAGTTTTTGACGAGCTTCTTCAGCTTCACAGAATTGGCTATTTCCTCCGTCAAATATTACATTAGGTTGCAATTGTTGGGTATTCCAGCCTAATAATGTATTGTCATAATTAGCTATACTCAGTCCGGCTTCAAAAAACATTCCGCGCATTTCAGTTACTTGACTTATATTCCATGAACCTAAATCTTGATCAAATTCTGAGTTTGAAAACATACCACCCATTGAAGATACGTTTGAAACATTCCAACCAGAAATATCTTGATTAAATTTACTTCTCTCGAACATTTGATTCATGTTCTTTACTCCTGAAACATCCCAATTAGAAATATTTTGATCAAAGCTCGAATATGCAAACATAGCCCCCATGAAGGAGACATTAGAAACATTCCAATTAGAAATATCTTGATTAAAGACAGAGAATGAAAACATACTGTTCATATCAGTGACATTTGAAACATTCCAATTAGAAATATCTTGATTAAAACTAGATTCTAAAAATAGTGAACCCATATTGACAACATTTGAAACATCCCATGAATTAAAATTATTATTTCCAATCAGAGCATAGCAACCAGTAAACATAGAAGTCAATGAGCTAACATTTGTTAAATTTGGTACATCTGTGGCTTTCACATCCATATTACCACACTCAAAAAAAGCTGCTACCATAGATTGCCACTCTATATCACCCCATTGATCAATAGCTATTAATTTTTGACTATCAGTAGAGTTTACAAATGAAATTCTAGGAAATTCACCCGAAATAGAAACTTGATACGTGCCAGGCTCAGGATACGTATGGGTAACATTACCTGTTACTCCAAAATCTGAGGTTCCATTACCCCAATCAACTGTGTAATTATAATTCTCTCCTAAATAGGTTGGAATCGTTATTTGATTGTCAGCAGAAGAACCATTATTAGCTGTGTTCCAAGTGGTAACGAATTTTGATTCAGATTCATTACCCTTTAACTTCCACCCCATATCTTTAAAGAAACCACGAGTAATTTCACCAATATCATAATTTGACTCAGATCGGCTTAAAAAAGGTGTCATAAGTGAGTTTTCATTACCAACAGGATAAGTTACCTCGCTCCAATGAGCAATACTCGATCCAGGAACATAAGGAGAAGGCGCATATAATCGAGGTCTTTGTCCATTAAGGGCTAGTTTGGCATTTATTCCATTGACATATAACCCATTGCTGGTATATAAAGAACCTACTTGAATTGAATTATCAGGCAAACTGATTAAATCCGTTCCAGAAAAACTCTCAAGAAAAAGAGAATAAACCGCTGGATTGTTCCTTGAGGTATATGTACCAGAACCAGTGGTGCTATTATATGACCTATAGGTACTCATACCCAATCCATGTCCTATTTCGTGAAGGGCTAGTGTCACAAAATCAAATTTTCCTGTTGGAGTGTTACCATCAGTACCATAATACCAATCATATTCATTGGAAAATGTTATTACTAAATCTGATGTTCCTGGGCTTAAATCTATTCCAGCCAAAGAATTTGCTAAAGCTACGGGATACCAGGTATCTGCAAAAGGAGCATTATCAAAATTTTGCCAATTTAAAGTTGGTCGAGCACTAGCTAAAGTATTTGTGCCGAACTGAGTAAATCTAACCTCAACTACAATTGGAACCGTAGTTTCAATTTCATTAGCCCAGATATCCAGAGCGTATTCGAAGGCATTTTTGAATTCAGGTGGTGCGTTGTCAAGATATATTGTTTCAAAAATATTTTGGCTTCTATTAGCTTTTCCAAAATTTTTAAGTTTATGCTTTTTGGCATGCTCGATTCCTTTTCTTGAATTAGCGTCGAATTCTTTTAATGGACATGATATAATTTCTCCTTTTCGAAATTCGGGTTGACCATTTTGCGAATAAAAAAGAATTGAACTAAGTAAAAGGTAAAATAAAAGTATATTTTTTTTCATAATAGCTTTTGGTTTTACGCATAAAATCATTCTCGAATTTATAGCAAATTCAATTGATTTACACGTTTTAAGTACTGCCTGAAAAAAAATGAAAAATACGAGGTGTTAGGGTATAAAAGAATTTTTCATTAAGTGTAGGTAGTAAGTTGGTTTCTAGTATTCTATATTTTCTTACAAAATAGGGTGTAGACTTTGAAAAACATAGGAAAATATTGATTTTGACGATTATCCGCTTAATTAAATCGATAAACGGGTATAAAATCTTTGGAAGGAATAAGCATAAAAAAAGGCCCCTTACATAGGAGCCTTTTCTTCTATTATCGTTTTATAACTAATTGTTTTTGAAGAATTCCTCCCTGCTCATCAAATGTTTTGATAAAATAATTACCGATCGGAATCGCACCCATATCAAGCATATAAAAACCATTAACCTCAACTAAACTGGCATCGTGTATTTCGAGTATTCTACCTAGCGAATCATATATGTGAATTGATTCTAAATTAATAGGTTCAGTAAAACTGAGTACTGTTTGGTAACTTGCTGGATTCGGAGAAATTATTAAAGAATTTGATACCCTTTGACCTAAAGCAGAATCAAAAATTTCAAAATTTACTTGTAATGTTGCCCCTTCTGTACCTAAGAGTCGGTTTTCTGAAAATGGTTGTGCTGTAATGGTATAGTTACCTGCGGCAAAAGGTTTTCCAAAATAGTTTCTGGCAGGAAAATCGCCAAATATTGCATACGGTCCAACATTCTCAATTCTACTCGCATTCATTGCACCACTTAAAACTAATCGTACGCTTTCGACATCATCAGTAGTATTGGCACGTATATTTAATGATGATGGTAAAGTAGCTATATCTATTTGTAGACCTTCTGTTAGCAATAGAATATCTTCATTGGTTTGAGCATCAACCAATGTAAAATTTTGTACACTCAAAACATTTTCAATAACGTCGAGGGTTTGAGATGCACTCGAGCTGCATCCGGTTAATTCATCAGTAAAAGAGTAGTTTATTACATAGGTGCCTGCGCCAATTGAAGGGTCAAAAACCCCATCGCTTACACCTTGCCCGCTATAAACTCCTCCTTCAGGTAAACCTCCTTCTAGCACCAATACTTCATCAGATACAACTAAGGATTCAAATGCTGTTAAACTTACCTCAGGTAATTCAGGGTTTTTTATTTCAAAAGTAATTTCAGTTGAACAATTGTTTGCATCAGTTGCAGTAACTGTATATTCTCCTGCAATTAAATCTGAAGCAATAGTATCAGAAAATTGTGGGTCATGACTCCAAGAATATGTTACTGGCTCTAAAGCACCGCTTACCTGTACCAAAGCAAATCCGTCATCGCCACCACAAGTACTTAAATCAAAAACCTCAACAAGATTTAATTCAAATAAGTCACAAACATTTACTATCGAAAAGTTGAGCGTCAAGACCTCACTAGCAATACCTTGAGTGCGAGATTCAGAAAAAGCAGTTGCTGCAATTGTGTACATTCCTAATTCAAATTCTCTACCAAAATAATTACCCCGCGGAAAATCGCCAAACAAAGCATAAGGTGCAACATTTTCAGTTTTAGAGGCATTGAGTTCGCCCGTCAGATTCATACGTACACTTCTTGTTTTTTCGTTGGTATTAGCTCTAATATTTAGATTCAAGGTTGGTAAACTGGTGTAGTCAATTTGCATACCCTCTGTCAGTTCAAAAATATCTTCATTGGTATCAGCATTTACTAACGTAAAACTGGTAATCTCAGAATTCTCATTACGTACATACACAGTTTCAGTTATGGTTGTAGTATTTGTACCATCAGTTACCTGATAGGTTACTAAAAAAGGACCACCAGTCTGAAACGTTACCACTGCTTCTGCGCCACTAATTAATGATGTTGTTATACCGTCATCAACAATGTTTTGAATAGAACCCACAATGTAGGGTTCACCAACTTGTAAATCAGTGGTAAAATCTTCAACATTACCATCAACATCAAAAGTTGGGGGAACTAAATCTTCATCAACTGTAACTGTGACTGTTTGGGTGCACTGTTCAAGATTACCCGATGCATCAACTGCCTCCCAAATTATGGTTGTAACTCCAACAGGAAAAGGATCATTCAGCGCGGCATCATCGCTTCTGCTACTCTTTAATAAAGGTTCTAAATCACAATTATCAGTTACTTCAGGTTGACTAATATCTTCTATAGTAGTCGAATTTCCGTTTAGTATACTAACCATAATATCAGCAGAACAAATTAGTTCAGGCTTACTAATATCAACAACAGTTACCAAAACATTTGTTTGCGTACTTGTGTTGCCGTTGGCGTCTAAAACTGAAAATTCAATGGCAACCGGAGTCTCTAAATCGTTACAATCAAATTCAGTTCTACTAGCCATATATTCGGCAATTCCGCAATTATCAAAAGATGGTGTCTCAGTGTTATCTAGATCTTGCGGATCGATAGTAGCAATTCCATTTTCATTTAATTCAACACTAATGTTTTGTGCAATTGCGGTTGGAAGCTCTGTTTCTACTACAATAATTATTTGATCGCATGGTAAGGATATATTACCTGCCTCATCAACCACCGTCCATGTTATTATAGTAGTACCTACAGGAAACGAATCAAAAATATCTAAACCATCACTTCGTTCGCCAATAACCTCAAAATCAGTAGAAACATTATCAGTCGCGGAGGGTTCTAATAGCGGAATCTCAGTTGCGCATTCACCCTCATTATGACCTATTTCAACAGGTTCTGGACACTCGATTACTGGTGGAGTTGTATCTTCAATTTCATCTAATCCAGGAGAACCAATATCATTACCTGAATTACCATGGAGTTCAATACTCGTATATGCTGTATTTAAAGGAGATTCAGCGCCTTCTATACTCAATGCCCAATTACTTCCTACAGAATTATCTAAGGCTACATCTGTTAAATAAATTGAAGCGTTGCCGTTATCATTAGGCCATCCTTCTTCATTATTTTTATAAACTACTTGTTCAACAGTATTTAACTGTAATTGGTTGTCATTATCGTAACTTTCAAAACTACTCCATATTCCTATTGCATCACCCGCACCATTGCCAAGGGCCGACCAATTTGTAACGGCAATGAGATTGACATTACCCCAAACGTCTTTAAACTGATCTGCCGTAACACCATCAATATCAAATAATATAGCAGACTCACCTGCACCTATACTACCAGCTGCTATATTGGGTTCTGTATACTGTATACTACTATTATCATCAATTACATAACCCGCTAAATCAATTGAATTATCTCCATTATTATAAATTTCAATCCACTCCCAATCAGTATCTGAACCACCTGGGTTATACATTATTTCGGTAATAATTATATTAGAATCCATCATCTCTTGTTTTAAGAAAGTTGTTTCTTTAGATGGTATTTCTGAAGGCAAATTTGAAAAAGAAAGTACTAGAAAACTCGATACTAAAATTATAATATTTTGCATGATAGTTAGTCTTGGTTGATTTATTTTTGTAAGTATTAACTACTAAATTAATAAATATTTTCTTACTAAATAAATTTACCTACAAGAGCATCATGTCATAGTATTACAGTTTAAATGAATTATTTCAACGATGAACTACATCTTTGTTGGCAATTAAGTTGGTTTCTGCACCTTTAGATGATATTTGTATTAAAGTAACTTTTTGACCAACTTAAAATAAATTCTAATTATGAGAACCATAGTTATCCTTTTTAACTTTTTTTTAGTGGTTAGCTTCAATCAGGTAAACGCACAGAATATGAATCCTGAAAAACTAGAAGATATTATTAGAAAAAATGCAGATACTGTTATTACTAATGGAAACTCAATTCAATTTTTGTATCAAGACATACCTGTATTTTGTATTTATGATGTAAACGCCAACCGCATGCGAATTATATCACCAATTGTAGAAACCACAAAAATAGAAGAAGAGCAATTACTAAATATGTTAGTAGCCAATTTTCATTCAGCTTTAGATGTGAAATATGCCTTGAGTGATGAAATTATATGGTCAGTCTTTATTCATCCATTAAAAGAATTATCTGAACACCAAGTAGCAGATGCTATTAGTCAGGTATATTCAGCGAGTCAAACTTTTGGTTCTACCTATTCAAGTACCGACTTGATTTTTCCGGGTAACACCAAAAAAAGAGATGTCAAAGGAGACGAAAAAAGAATAAGGCGTTTTTAATAAAAAAAAAGCAACACCCATTTATTTATTGATGTTGCTTCTTGTGTACTTATTGAGGTATTTCTTCGCCTTGGGTATTAAAGTTTGAAGACTGCAGCGAAAAATCTACCAAAGTAACAAACCCGTCTCCATTAAAATCAGCACGAGCATCATATCCTGCACTACCCGATTGCAAATTAAACGTACCCGCTAAAACCGAGAAATCTTGAAGCGTTACAAAGTTATCATTGTTCGCATCACCTGCTTTTAGTTCATCAACTGTACCCGTATTAGGTCCTGCAACTATGGTCAAATTAGTTACTCGTTGTAAGAAATTGGTAGTCTTTACAGCAATTTCATATGTGCCAACATCTAATCCGTTAAGCGAAAACGTTCCATTTGATGTGCCGGTTGGGGTGAATTGGTATGTAGGTACCGTGGCACCTTGCGCATACACATCAACCGTTAAATCAGTAGCATGATTGGTTCGCCCTTGAAGCGTATAACTTAAAGTAACATCACCTGTATCAACTGCATTAGGATTATATAGTAAGGTAATAACATTTGAGGTGTTACTAACTGGTTTATCAGTTGCATATGCACTTGAAGAGCTTACTGCCACTATCTGATTCAAACCGCCATCAGGAGTACCATTATTAAATTGTGTTACCAAAAGTTGAACAGGAATATCTACTGAACCACCTGCGCCAATTAAGCCGGTATACAAACTTTTACCCATGGCTTCATTGGCGTAATAGGTTGGGTCAGGCACATTAAAAGGTGGATTACCTTGCGCAATAAATAACCTAGAATCCATCAACATTAAAGACACCACATCACCGGGAGTACCCGTAACTGTTACTGTTTGATTTAAATCATTAACGGTTGCTTCACTACTGCTTACGCCTGCAACTGAAATAGTAGGTGCAACAAGTACTTCTGAGGTTGCAATTGCCTGACTACCACCTAATGAACCATCTTCATACATACTTGTAGATACAGTACTATTATCACTAAAAGTTATAGTTACGGTAGCACCGGTAAGTTCAAACCCAGATACTGAACCTGCCGCACCAGCACCTGGCACTGCTTGAATACTATTAGGATCAATATCTGTAGCAAAAGTGAAAACCTCACCCGGATCAAACTCCGTAAAATCAATTGTCATTTTATCAAAACCACCATTTCTAGGTTGCGAAAAAGGTGAAACACAAGCATCTGCAGGCACCACTAAACCAACTGCCGTTGCTCCTGCAGTGGGCACAAAACATTTAGCTGTGGCATCACCACCATTTCCTACCGGATCAAAAACCATATCAGGTAATACTGCAGTGCTTAAATCAATAGTCACATTTGTAATCTGTAATGCACCTGACGAATTATTCGAGATTTGCAAACTTCCACCAGTAAATGTACTGGTGTCTAAATCGCCATCGGGTGTCATTTCAATGAGTACATTTGGTCCGATTATGGCGTTTGGATCAAATTCTAAAACAATCACATTTGAAGCGATACTATTTTCGCCATTCGCTCCATTAGTAACCGCAATGAAGTGATTTAAACCTCCGTCAGGAGTTCCTGTCGCCCCTGGAGTTTGAGTCAACACTACAGGAATTAAGCCATTACCAGATGCATCTAACTGCAGTGTATATAATTGTTTAGCCATAGCACGATTTGCCTCAAACAAATCAATATCATAACCAACGCTTGGATTTCCTGGATCGATATACAAACTACCATCAACTCTCAAAAGACTAATAGAAGTATTAGGTGCACCATTAACTTCAATCAATTGATTTGCATCAGTTACTAACCTTGAATTCATGGTGCCATCAACTGAAATAGCCGGAGCGATAAGTGCATTACTGTCTCCGTTTATGATAACATCTGACCCGCCAATTGAACCTTCATCAAATAAACTCGAGGTATATACTAGCCCACTTGCAAATTCAATACTTATTGTTGCTCCGATTAATTCAAAACCTGAAATAGATCCGGCATCACCGGCGGTTAAATCTCCTTTAATAGTCGTAGGATCCATATCAATACCGAAATTAAACGCTTCGCCTGGTCCAAAATCAGTGAAATCTAGACTCATGATATCATACCCCTCTTGATCATCTATACCATTATGAAATTGAGTGAATATATCATTACAATCATCTTGTCCGTTACCGTTTGCTCCAACGGTCAAACCAACGGTCGTCGCTGGTGTTGATCCAGCCGTTAAACATTTGGCCGTTGAATCGCCTGCCGTGCCGACTGGGTCGAAAACAACATCTTTCATGAAACCAGAAGTCATATTTATGGTCAGATTTACAATCTCATCATCTCCTGTATTGTTAATTATAAATGAATTGTTTCCGAAAGTAGAAGCAGTTAATCCAGCTCCTGGGGTTACCTGTACTAATGCCGATGGATTACCAATTTCAGTAGCAGTCACATTCCATGTAAATGAAACATCCTTAGTAATGGCCGGATCACAGGCATCAGTTACACTAACCGTTACTTCATACGGACTATCTTCTGATGCTCCAAGCACTTGACCAACAACACGCTCAGATTCAGGTACGGAAAGACTTTCTTCATTACCGCTATAATTTTCATGAACCAATAGCATACGATCAAGAGCATGACTACTTGATCTTGCCGATATTAAAATGTTATAGGTGCCGGGTGTATCAAAACGTGCATAAATATTATGCCCAGCGTTATCATTTGTAAAAGTTGACCACGTCCAACTTGTAGCACCACTGGAGTAGACTTTGAACCAACCATTACCCCCTGAACCTTGCGGTACATTACCAACACAATCATTACTATTACTATTTGATCCTTTCGGGCAAACAATGTTACCAGTTGACGTTTGTTCTCCATAAAAACCATCAGCTTCAATTTTTAACCATGTATCATTGTGATCCGTAGAACTTGTACCGTTACCTACCTGTGTTCGCCATTTAAACTGATACGTTCCTGTTGTTGTTATTTCTACAGGATAGCTAATTAACCCATTGCCTTGTGCATTTAATGATTGTGGGCCTTCCCAAACAATGAAGTCTCCTCCTGTTGCACTGGTAGGACTAGTTATATTTGGGGAAGTTGAATTCGCCGCATCTACCCAGTTACCCGGAAGATTATCGGTACTTTCCATTTCTATAACCACTAAGCCACCATCCTCTATAAAAGCACCTTCCGTACCACTTCCTGTGCCTGCTAATAAGGTTCCAGAAATGACACCTGTAGTTTCGTCAATAGTTAAGGTTTCTGGTAAATTTTGAGCAGAATAGGTCAAAGGCCCACATGGTGGATTCGAGCCATCGGTAGCTATAATTTGTAAATTGACAAGGTCGCCTTCTACTCCAACCTGTGCACCAGGATTTGAAACAATAGGCCCGTCAACATTTACTGGGGTTGCATTTAATATTTCAATAGCTTTTATTGAGGGGTTTTGATTTACTTTGATAAAATCGATGTTTAGTATTCCATCACTGACAACCACTTCAAAAGTCTCAACCTTAGCGATATTTATTTCAGTACCATCAACCGATTGTCTGTAATCATCTAAAACCAATACGTTTTCAATTTCAACATCAAAAATTCTATTGTTGGCTGGATTAGCATTTTCATTTGCCCAATTTTCATTAAATAATAAATTCACTTGAAAAGTACCGTTACCAGTCGGAAAGCTCCATTGCATATTATTTGGGTTCGCAGCATCGCTCCATCGTTCTGTTTGGAAAAGTGCATCAGCATAACCTGTATTATTTTGAACCAATGACACCGTAGTACCGCTAGTTTTATCTACCGCTGGTGCTGTTACGTTGACGTAAGTAGAAGGTGTACCAATATTGGCTGCCCCACCAGCTTGAAACGCACTTTGATCTTCTTCAAAATCGCCGTTAACATCAGCTAACAAAGCTCCCCCTGCATTCACACGATATACCACTTGCGGAACAGGAGTGCCAGAAGTTACGCTCGAAGAAATAAGAGTACCGTCATCATACACTACAATTAAATTAGCGGTATCGCCTTCATCAAGACCAGTGTGCTGTATTGAAATAGTTGCTGTCTCTGCAGGATTTAATAAACGAAATCCTGAATTACCGATAATAGAAAAATTACCAGCATTTGCACCACCCATTTGAATACTGCTAATCAAAATACCAGTATTACCTGAGCTATGTGATAACGAAACAGTTTCACTACCACCAGCAGGAATTGAAACTGAAGGGTCAATAGTTAATACCCCAGCTACCGAAGGAATACCTACTGGATTATCTGTGCCATAATACTCCATGTTTTTCATTTTACC
Source organism: uncultured Flavobacteriaceae bacterium (assembly GCA_937929935.1). Classification (GTDB taxonomy): domain Bacteria; phylum Bacteroidota; class Bacteroidia; order Flavobacteriales; family Flavobacteriaceae; genus Maribacter_C. The sequence goes on from CALFUL010000013.1 coordinate 56,346, forward strand.
GCCTCCACCTTTAGTGCTTGAACCAGCAGCTAAATGAATACCATCTCCTGAAACAATGGCTTGTGTACCATGACGTTCGATAAGTAAATCAGCTCTATTTGTCCAAGTACCTGTTAAGGGGTTGAAAGACTCGGTTGTTTTAACTGCATCATTAATGGTATTACCTTGAAGATCATCTTCAATTTCGCCGCCAATTACATAGAGTTCATTTTGTAAAACGGCAACTGAGGCTGCAGCTCTTGGGGTAGGTATATTACTTGCAGATGGCAAAGTTGACCAAGTTGATGTGGTAAAATCATAAACATCAACCTCAGCAATTAAAGGGTTAAAAGTGCCTCCGGCACCACCAGAAAGACGACCACCAGCTACATACATTTTATCATTAACTACCGCCGCATGAAAATGATCTCTTGCCCGCGGTGCATCTGTTAGTGTCGTCCAAAGTCCGGTTGCAGGATCAAATTCATCAAACCAAGGTATATATCCTCCATTATGGCCAATTGTGTTTCCGCCAACAATATAAAATTTATCATTATGAACAACCAAACCTGCCGATCCTCGCTTACGCGTGGTAGGAACTGCAGGACCTTGCGTCCAATTATTTGTAGCTGGATTATACGCCCAAACAAAATCTGCTGGAACTTCATTAGGAAAGGCATTGTCTTTAAAAGCACCTATAACCCATATCAAACCATTATATTCAACAGCCTGAAAATGGTTAAAGTCTTCTGGTGCTGAATTAGCAATTGTACTCCATGTTTTCGCCTGATAATCATATATATCTAAATCAGCGGAATTTTCACGACCACCGAAGAGATAGAATTTATCTCCAGCCTGTACAAAAGAACACTCATGCCTTGCGGTATAATTTTCATCATCAGTTTGGTCTGCCCATTGATCTGAAACAGGAGCAGGAACGCTTAAAATTTCAATACCTTTTATTGCAGGGTTTTGATTTATTTTAATAAAATCAATATTCAAGTCACCATCACTTACTGTAACTATAAAGGTTTCAACTTTGGCCACATTTATATCAGTTCCATCAACAGAAGGACGATAATCATCTAAGACTATTTGACCTTCTATCTCTACATCAAAAATTCGATTATTGGCTGGTTGATTATTTTCTCCAGGCCAATTTTCATTAAAAAGCAGATTTACCTGAAAGTCTCCATTACCCGTTGGGAAAGTCCATTTCATGTTATTAGGACTTGGATTTAAATTGTAACGTTCAGTTGCAAAAATTGAATTAGGGTAGCCTGTATTGTTTACAAATGAGCCGGGTAAATTAGCTCCAAAGGTCAAATCTTGAGTTGTAAAATTCACGTAAGTTGAAGGTGTACCATTGACTGCATTTCCGCCTGGATTACCAGACGCTTTTTGATCTTCTTCCCAAGAAATGGGTGAGCTATCATTTGATGCTGTCAATGCACCACCACTGTTTACACGATATAATACGGTATTACCCGCATTCGGGTCAGTGACAATCCAGTTAAAACTAATTGATTCAGGAATTGATGAAGGTTTGCTTACGGTAACCGTTACAGGATAGGTACCTACATCATTTAGATCAGAGGAAATAACCCCCAAAATTGAACCATTTGTATTTTCAATGCTAAGCCCTGGAGGCAAGCCTGTGGCTTGATAGTCAAAATTTTCATTGGCATCACCGCCTGTGGCAACAATGCTCAAAACAGGCTCTTGACCTAAACTATTGGTTTGCGTCTGCACTGTCTGAATTGCTATCGGACCACCTGAACTTGAACCACCCAATATTGCAATTGCTGAAATTTTAGCGTTATTCGTTATGTTGGTAAAAACAATACTTAAAGAACCATCTGTTACCGTTGTATTAAATGATTTAATCACGGCATTTGCAGCACCAACATCGGCAAAAATATCATAGTTAGAAAGTTCAGTCGCACCGCCTTCAATATTAACATTAAAAACACGACTTCCTACTCCACCTGTTGAACCTCCACCAGGTAATCCAAAAAATAATTCTGCAAAATGTAGTTCAACCGTATAATCTCCATTTGCCACAGGAAATTCATAACTGAAATTACCAAAACGTTCTTTCTCATAAAGAAAATCATCAGTAGTATTGCCAATAGCTTGACCTACTTTTGCATAGGTATTTCCTCCCGTAAAATAATTATCTGCTTCCCAATCATCTCCATTACTATCGGTATAAGCCGTACTATTTGAATTGATTCTGTACAGTGCACTCAAGCTTTCTATTACATTGATATTAAAACTCTGTTCCACAAAAAAGCTATCAACATCAGTGGCACGTACTGTAATAATCGAATTGGCTGCTGCGGTTGGATAACTTAACGTAAGAGTAGAACCATTTAATGTGGCACCAATAGCAGGATTAGAGTTGCTAACGGTAAAGGTTAAATTACCAATACCGTTATCATCATTAAAATAAGAATCAAGACCAATGACATCATCGCTAGCACTGACAAATTGTTCTATATCAACTAAGTCTTGTGTTACATATGGTTCTTCGCCAAGGGCATTTAGAAAATCCCAATTCGCGGCAAAATTATCATCAGCATCAGCAGTACCAATTATACCTACTGCTAGAAATTGATTATTTAACATGCTTGCTAGAGTGCCACCTTGTATTGTAAATGGAAGTCCAAAATCAGTAATTGCACCATTATTAATCTGATATTTTACTTCTGCATTACCGGTAACCGGATCAACATTCAAAAACAAGTCAAAACTATTGGTGGTTAATGGATCAAAACCAATTGACTGAGGAGCAATATAAGTTACCAGACTTTCTGTATTTTCGCCTACTATACTCAATTCATAGTTCTGCCCAATGACAACTTTTACATAATTATCTTGAAAACCATCTCCGATATACATTCCTTGTGACTCGGTCAAAGAAAAATTGTGAAAGGGCGGTAACATTCTGCCGTGTATTGTAAAAGCAGCATTGTTTACACTTATACCGTATTGATAGGCTTTTTCTTGATCATTAGATATTGCATCTCCGCTGGTTTGGTACATTGTTACTGCGCCAATTGCACCACCAAGTATATCATCAACATCCGTTGCAGAGGCAGCGGGTTCATCTTGCCATTCTAAATAATTCGGATTCGGGTCTCCGTTATTCATTAAACCGGTAAAACCTAATCCTAAATAACCCCCTAGGTCAGTACCTAAAAATAGTTCGTTCTCTACTGGCAAATTAAAAACTGTACCCAATTGTAGTGGGTCAAGATTATCATTAATACCATCATCATCATCATCTAAATCTAATAAATCTGATACCAAATCACCATCAAAATCATTGGGTTGAGAAGAACCTGAACAAGGATCAGTTTGATTTAATATTTCATCATTGTTGGTATAACCATCAGCATCATTATCAGCGTTTGGATCATAACCTGCTTCACCAGGTAATACACAAATCACAAAATCATTGGGCTCTAAGATTACAATGTCATCACCATTGTAGTTTGCTACCCATATTGTACCTGGAAAAATTTCAGAATCACCAAGACAGTCTACACCTAGCGCATTACCTGCAATTCCTGTAAATTTACTTTCTTCAAAACCGATAATTGCACCACTGGCATCACGATCAACTCTATGTAATGCTTGACCTTTACCTGCAATTAAATCTCCTTTCATTATTCCTCCAAAATTAGAAGCAGTATACTCAGCTATGGCATTGGTGTTGTTACTCCAATTTACAACGATGATATCGTCTGGGCCATCTGGATTAGCTCCCGGGGTAAGTGTTGGTTGTCTGAAATCAGCATTTTCTGCGTTAATTAAACTGGGATCAACTGGTGGCCAGTTTGCCGGCAATGCTTTCGTCGGATCTGTTTCTGAATTTGGTGTAGAACCATCTGGATCATAAACCTTAGTTCTAAAATAAGAATCAGAAAATGTTTGCCCTGCTCCACCTGCAGAATGGGTACCTCTTGTAAATAAACCTGCATTTACATTTGCTCTTACAGGACATGGATGCCCGCCATAAACCGACCCAAAAACATAGGAATTTATATCTGTAGAAACTAAATTTAAATGGTCGCTGTTATTGACTTTTGGGTCAAAAGGAGTTGAGTTTGGAGCTTGATCCGGGCCAGTACTGCCAGGTTCACCAGAACGAAAATTATTGGTAATTTGGCTAGCGTCTCCCTCAAATTCTGGAAAACCACCCCAACCACCATTGGCACCATTATCGGTTACATATATATGACCGTCTTCAGTAATAATATTGTCATAAGAATTTCGATATCCTGCAGAAAACATTTTTACTGGACTTCCTACTACTAACATTGCCATATTCAATCCGTCATTACCGCCCCAAGGATCATTTATATCAATGCCATCATAGCCTGGCGTATCAGGACTTTCAATTCCATTTACATTAGCACGTGTTGGATCATCAAGGGTAGGTAAATCATATACATAATCACGAGAACCATCATTTAGAATAGGCAATGCTTCTATAGCATCAAGGTCAATTGCTAAAACAGCACCAGATAATGCATACTCGGTTATGAACGCAAAATTATTCGATGGAGCCCCTGCATTGGTAAACCCACCACTACTTACAATGAGCCAATCTTTATTTGAAATGGTAATAAATTGCATACCATTTGTGGCGTGGTTTTCTTCTGATCTGGGTAGCCCTCTAACAATATCAACGGCTTCCCAAATACCAGAACCGTTTTTTGTTAAACGCGTAATCACACCTGAATTCGTGTCTAAATCAACATCTCCACCGTTACCACCAGCACCACGGCGTCTATCACTAGATGAAACATACACCTCTGGATCCGCAGCGGTTCCGGCGACCGTAATACCTGTAACTTGACGATTGGTTGGACCACCCAAAGTACCATCATCATCATGATTCGGAATCGATTGAACCAAACTTAAAACGTCGGCTGCAGTAACATCATAATCTTGTTGTCCATTTCTTTGAATGGTATAAATCTTAACTAATCCATTTTCTTCAGCGACATACAAATTACCATCAGGACCAAACTCTAAGGATGTCGCATTATTAACCCCTGTGAATCCGTTAAAATTCAAATTACTAGTATCAAAAGATTGAGCAAATAGGCTTTGAAAGCTTAATAGGATACTTAAAATTAACAAAACCCTATGTAACATCTTTACGTGACTGAAATCCTCTATGCGAATTCTAATAAGTCTATAGTTATTTTTCATTTTATGTTCTTTTTTACTTATAATAAATTAGACTTATCGCTTAATGAGCATTTGCTGTTGAAATTCTCTGCCTTGGCTATCTACAATCTTGACATAATAAATTCCAGTTTGTAAATCTTGTACAGGAACCTGCTCTAGAGAAATTTCAACTCCTGGATCTCCGTTAACTACTTTAACTAATCTTCCTGAACCATCAAATACACTAATGGTATTTACCTTTTTCGGATTTCTAAATACGATGGTCGCAGTACGATTTGTTGGATTAGGAGAGATTATCATTTCTCTTGATTCTCTCTGAAGTGGCGGCAAACCTACTCTTACTTCAAAGTTTAAACTATTGGTACTACCAGTGGTACCTGTTGCACCACGTAGAGAATAAGGTGTGCCTGAGATTACATAGTTACCCGTAATTAATTGACTCGCATAATAATCACCTGCAGGAAAATCGCCGTATAATGAATAAGGAGCTACACTTTCAGTAATACTTTGCGTTAATGCTCCTGATAGATTCAAACGTACACTCGCAACATCATTTGTAGTATTCGCACGAATATTGAGATTGGCTGTTGGCAATTGTGATAATACAATACTGGTACCCTCAGTGATGGTTAAAATATCTAAGTCAGTATCAGCATCAACCAAAGTATAACTTAAAATCTCAAGGGTTGGTGTAACAACAGGATTTACCATAATAGTGTTTGAAGCACTACTACTACATCCTGAAACTGGATCTGTATAAGAATAGGTAATGGTATAAATACCTTCGCCAATTGCGGGGTCAAAGACATTGTTTGAAACTCCTACACCACTGTATGTACCTCCTTGAGGAGAACCACCCGATAAACTAATTGGTCCGTCAGATTCTAAAACCGCATTAAAAGTACCAATTGTAACCGTCGGACTTGCAGGGTCACTCAATGTTGTTGAAACACTATCGGAACAACCATTAACATCTGTAACAGTTACCGAATAAGTGCCCGCAAAAAGACCTGAAGCAGTAGCACTTTGAAGCGCATTATCATGGCTCCATACATAAGTCAACGGTGCACTGGCACCAGAAACCGAAACAGTTATTTCGCCTTCATTGCCACTACAAGTTTGAGGTGACAACACTGAACTCAATTGAACATTAATACCCGCAGGTTCACTCAACGTAACACTTAGACTGTCAGAACAACCATTGGCATCAGTTACGGTTACCGAATAGCTACCCGCTGATAGGCCCGAAGTAGTAGCACTTTGAAGTGAACTATTGTGACTCCAAGAATATGTCAATGGAGCGCTGGCACCAGAAACCGAAATCGATATTTCGCCATCACTACCTCCACAGGTTTCAGGAGAAATCGCTGAGCTCAATTGTACATCAAAATTTTCGCATGGATCGGGTCCGTCAACTACAGAGAAACTCACAATAAGTGTTGGGCCTACTACAGGGTTGGCACTTAATGTATAATTTCCTACCGGGAAAGGCTTTCCTTGAATATCAACCCCTATGTCACCAAATACTGAGTGTGGTGATGGACCTTCATTTCTACTCTCAGTCAAAGGACCCGATAGAATGAAATAAACGCCGCCAGGGTTCAGACTTGAGTCGTAAATAATACCTAAAGGAGTGTTACCAATATTATCTTTACTTATTTGCATTCCGTTAACAAGCGGAAATAAAATACTATCATCAGTAGCATCTAAAACTAGTAATGGAGAACTATTGTTTTCTGGATTGACTACAAGAGTCGTGGTAGCACTACCACTACATCCAGTAACAGAATCAGTATAATTGTAGGTAATCGTATAATTACCAACCCCTACAGAAGGATCAAACGTACCATTTGTTACTCCCGTTCCACTATATGTACCACCTTGAGGTAAACCACCGCTAAGAGCAAAAGATACATCTGTTTCCAATACCGCATTGAAAGCACTAAGGCTTACTGTCGGACTTGTTGGATCATTTAAAGTAGTTGATACACTATCAGAACATCCATTGGCATCAGTTATGGTTACAGCATAAGTACCCGCTGAAAGACCGGAAGCAATAGCACTTTGAAGAGAAGCATCATGGCTCCACGCATAGGTCAATGGGGCAGTAGCGCCAGCAACCGAAATTGATATTTCGCCATCTGTTCCACCGCAAGTCTCAGGAGAATCCACAGAGCTCAATTGAACATTGATGCCCGTAGGTTCGCTTAATGTTGCCGTAACACTGTCTGAGCAGCCATTAGCATCAGTAACAGTTACCGAATACGTACCCGCTGAAAGACCTGAAGCGATAGCACCTTGAAGTGAACTATTGTGGCTCCATGAATACGTTAATGGTGCAGTAGCGCCAGATACTGAAATTGACATTTCCCCATCAGTACCACCACAAGTTTGTGGAGAAACTGCTGAGCTCAACTGTACATCAAAATTTTCACATGGATCTGGGCCATCAACAACCGAGAAATTCACAACCAAGGTTGGTCCGAATATTGGATTCGCCGAAAGCACATAATTTCCTACTGGGAAAGGCTTTCCTTGAATGTCAACCCCAATATCTCCAAAAAGTGAGTGTGGTGTTGGGCCTTCATTTCTACTCTCAGTCAAAGGACCCGATAGAATGAAATAAACACCGCCAGGGTTGAAGCTTGTGTTATAAATGACACCTAATGGCGTATTGCCGATATCACTTTTTTGAATAACCATACCATCAACCAAATCAAACAATGGAGTATCAGTTGTTGCATCTAAAACTGTTAATTCAGTATTACCCACTGCGACAGCCGGTTCAACAGTTACCAAAGCAGTACAACTACTTGAATTCCCGGGGAAGTCACTAAGAGTTATGGTAACCGTATTCGTTCCTATATCAGCCTGAGTAAATGTGGTTTTGTCAGCCACGATATCAGCAATGTCACAGTTATCGGTCGAACCAAGAACCAAAGAATAAAAATCTAAAGTAGCTACACCCGAACTGTTCAAAGTAATGGTGGTATTAATACAAATTGCTTCTGGTGCCTCGGTATCGTTGACCTTGACATCGAATGTACATTGATCAGTATTGCCAGCCGCATCTGTTGCGGTGACGGTTACAACAGTTGTACCTACTGGAAAAAGTGTACCACTCGGAATAGATGATGAGGTCACAACACCTGGTTGATCGTCAGTTGCACTAGCCATAAAATCAACAATAGCTCCACACTGACCTGCAGCATTGCTAACAATTATATTACCAGGACAACTAACTACAGGATCGGTGGTATCATCTAATACAGTAACATTAATGGTATACGTCTTCGTACTATTATCTTGCGCTGTTACCACATAATCAACCGGAGCACTAAAATCTTGGGCATCGTTCACAGCAGGACTAATGGTCGCTCCTGCAGAAAATACTAGACTTGTAGGTACCAAATTTGTAACATCACTACCTATTGGCATTGTTACAGCTATACTGGTACCACTAATCGCTGTAGGACCAACTTGATCGGATAATTCAAAGGCCGTAATATCCTTATCAGAGGATGGTGTGAATGTTACCGTAACGCTTTGCGTGCAAAGTGCCTGGTTACCCGCAGAATCAGTGGTAGCCCATTGAACTATTGTTGTACCGACAGGGTACGCAAATGGAATAGAGTTATTCGTTCCTGCCACGGTAGCAGAAAAAAGTAAAGATTGATCACAATTATCTGTTGCTAAAGGGATTCCTATGTTATTGATAGTGACATCACTACCGTCTGGACTGACCACACTAATATCCTGAGGACAAACTATTTCTGGTGCCTCGGTATCATTGACGGTAATATCGAATGTGCATTGATCTGTGTTGCCCGCAGCATCAGTTGCAGTCACGGTTACAACAGTTGTACCTACAGGAAAAAGGGAACCACTCAGAATAGAAGATGACGTCACAACACCTGGTTGATCATCAGTTGCACTAGCCATAAAATCAACAATAGCTCCACACTCACCTGCAGCATTGCTAACAACAATATTACCAGGACAACTAACTACAGGATCGGTAGTATCTTCTAATACAGTGACATTTACTGTATAGATTTTTGTGCTATTATCTTGCGCTGTTACCACATAATCAACCGGAGCACTAAAATCTTGTGCATCAGTCACAGCAGGGCTAATGGTAGCTCCTGCAGAAAAGACTAGACTTGAAGGTACCAAATTTGAAACATCACTACCTATCGGCATGGTTACCGCAATACTGGTACCACTAATTGCTGTAGGACCAACTTGATTTGGTAATGCAAAGGCCGTAATATCTTTATCAGCTGAAGGTGTAAAATTAACTGTAATGCTCTGATTACAAAAAGCGGGATTACCAGCTTCATCAACGGTAGACCATTGAATTACAGTGGTTCCCACAGGAAAGAATGTTGGTATTGGGTCAGTAGATCCTAGAACAACACTTGAAATAGGCAAAACTGCAGAACAATTATCCGTTGCGGTCGCCATCCCAATATCTTCAATGCTAATCGGGCTTCCATCAAGACTTACAACGCTAATATTTGGAGGGCAAGTAATTTCTGGAGCTTGATCATCATTTACCGTAATTGTGAAACTACATTGAGCAGAATTGCCAGCGGCATCAACAACTTGATAAGTAACCGTGGTCGTGCCTAATGGAAACATATCTCCGCTAATCGAACCTGATATCGATGTGGTTACAGCACCAGGATTGTTATCTGTACCCACTGGTTCAGCATAGTTTACAATTGCCCCACACGCATCTTCATCAGTGGAAACAACTATATCATCAGGGCATGTGATTTCTGGATCAGTGGTATCTTGTAAATTAACGGTAAATGTGACGACGTCTTTTGCTTCGCTATTCTCAAATTCAGTATGACCACTTTCTGCCGCTATAATGACCAGAGTATTTTGACCTTCAATTATTCCTTCAGCTGCACCCAGACTCCATGATAATTGCCCTGCAGCACTAGCTGTTGAAATTCGATCATTTTGATCAAGATTATTTATGTCAGTTGGGTTTACCCAAATATGAAAGTGCTCATTGTCTGGCGCTTGGAAAAACATGTTGGTTGCTGTCCATCCCGCTAATATTTCAGTATCAGTGAGTATATCACCTTCGCTAGGAAATGCAAAAGCGACATCTGGCCCCTCTATCGTAATTTCAATATCATCAGTTACTTCGTTACCATCTGTGTCTGTAACCGTTGCATTAACCAAATAATTTCCTGGTACAAATAGCCGATCAGTGAATGAACCACCTGCACCACCAAAACTTGGTTCGAACGGATCAATACTCCAGCTAATGGCATTTGTTAAAGTAGTATCATCATCCTCGGCATCAGTTGCCGTGGCAGAGAAATTAATTTGTGTGCCTCTTGGTATCGAAACTGGATTACCATTTATAGTTGGCGTATTTATTACAATAGTTGGTGGTGTATCTGTCGGAAGATCAGAAACGTAACAAATATCAAATCCCTTAACCGAAGGATTCTGTGTTCCCTTTAAAAAATTAATAGTTAAGACTCCATCTTCTACCGTTGCTTGAAAAGTTTCAACCTTAGCTACATTTATTTGTGTTCCATCAACAGAAGGTCGATAATCATCAAGAGCTATTTCTCCTTCAATTTCAACATCAAAAACACGTGGATTATTTAATTCACCAGGCCAGTTTTCATTGAATAGAATTTTCACATCAAATACGCCGTTTCCTGTTGGAAACTCCCAATTCATATTATTAGGATTCCCAAGGGTACTGTATCTTTCGGTTTGAAATAGATATTCAGGGTAACCTGTAGTATTTGATACCAATGGTGTTAAAGAACCAAAGGTTTGATCATTAGCTGGTGCTGTTAAATTTAAGTAGGAAGATGGCGTACCCGGATTTGCAGTAGCGCCAGCATTATTTGCTGCAGCTGCTTGATCTTCTTCAAAAGCGCCTGAATTTGCAACTAATGCCGGACCCCCAGCATTGACACGAAAACGAGCGTCACATGAAGGATCACTTTCAGTAACTGTCACTGCTACAACTGCAGTTGCCGTTACCGGATTTGTAGGATGATTATCGGTTATTTCTGCTGTAATGGTATGGTTACCTATACTTGTCAAAACCGTTGAAATAGAAGCACCAGTACCTAAAGAACCATCAAGATCTGAACTCCAATTAATGTCGGTAGACAAATCCCCTTCTTCAGGATCAATTGCTGTTGCTGCTAAATCTAAACTTACTCCTGAGGCTAAAGCAAGGCCATTAGCAGGATCAGAAATTGTAACTACCGGACTTGCATTCGAATTCAATAGTTCAAATTCAAATTGTTGAATATTCATACCACCAGCAAAATCGAAGCGTAATTTTTGAACCCCAGCATTGGTAAATTCAACAGTAGCTTCATATTTAATGTAAGGATTCCAGCCCGTATTCGTTACTGAAAAAGTCGCTATTGGTGAGAAACCGCCATTATCTTCTGAAACAGTAAGGGTGGTAGGATTGCCACCTGAATTGTTTCCTTTAGAAGCAAATACATCCATATCATAAGTACCAGCAACTGGCACATTGATAAGGTATTCGACAAATTCACCTGGGTCAACCCAGCCAATATTATTGTTACTAGTCTCAACGGATACTGTATACCCTGCAGCAGGGTTAGAACCATAATATGGAATTGGTTCATTGAAGGTAGCTGCCTTAATCGGGCCTGCTAAAATATCTTGTGCAATATCAATAGTAAAGGTTTCAGATACTACAGGGTTAACACCATCATTAGCTGAAACGGTTGCAGAATAAGATCTACCGTCTGTAGCATCTGTTGCCCAAGTAAGGGTGTAATTACCAGAACCATCACCGTTAAATGAATAATCAGCTGCCGGAACTACTAAACCTGAAGTTAAGGGATCCGTATTCGTTCCTGCCCCAACACTTTTATCATAAATGACTATGCCTACGATTGGCATACCTGAGTCCGTTACATTTACCCCCACATTAACTGTGTCTTCTGCATCAACATCTACATCAGCAATTGGATCAATTACTGGTGGATTATCTTGAGCACTTATGAATTCAACATCTATGTAATCTATATTAAACATAAAACCAGTACCACCACCGGTCCATTCAAATCTTAAGGTTTGTGGCCCGGCTTGAAGATTAACTTGAACGGTTTGAGTAGCATAATTTCCGAAGCCACCTGTTCCTGCAAATGTAAAAGTTGTTGTATTTGCCCCCAATGAAGAGGTAATATCCATTGTTTTGGCGGTCACGACACCAGGAGTGCCTGGGCCTGCCACTTGCATTGAAAATCTATAAATTCCTGAAGTTTCTACATCAACATCAAACTCCATATAATCATTTAAATGCGTGTATCCTATATTGACAAAACCTAATGGATCTTCTTCAACACCAATTCCGTTTTTTCCACTTCCTGGGTTTGGAGGACCTTGATTATCAAATGATTCTGCTTCTATTAGTGTTATTGCCGTTTCTGAAATAAACTGAGGTGTATCGTTAACTGTTATAATAAGATCTTCTGAAATGCTATTACCATCTTCATCTTGAACAGTGACGCTTAAGGTATAAATACCGTTACCATCGCCATTAGCTCCACCACCATCACCAAAAGTTGGAATGAAATCTAAAGTTGATTGATAAGAACCAGGAATCGATACGCTATTACTTTCAGAGAAAAAACCATTAGCGTCAAAAGGAAAAGGATCAACTTGCTTACCTGCATTCGTGGTCTGCAATAATTGAGGTTCATTTGACAAAGTTGTATATGTTACTGTTAAGTTATCGTCATCAGCATCAGAAATTGAAAGTGGAACACTAATACTTCCTCCTTCATTAACCGAAGCAGTTGCTGCCAAAGTAATTACCGGTGTAGTATTAATATTCGTAAACGTTGCACTAATACTAGCTCCCGCATTAACATTTTCAAATTCATATGATGTAACCGCACCTACTGAATTGCCATCAACCAAAACATCTTGAACTTCATAGCCAGCATCTGGTATGATAGAAAAAGTTTGATTGCCACCTGCAATCACAGAAACAGGCGAATTAGGACTAATTGAACCATTAGGCCCGGCACTCGGGGTAATGGTGTAATTGGTAACTGTTGGTGTATTTACAACAATTTGTTTTGTTTCGCTATCAGTACCACCATTACCATCATCGACCGTTAAGGTTACATTATATGTATTCGCTGCTGAATAGCTATAATCAATGGTTTGACCATTACCTGTATTTCCATCGCCAAAATTCCAATCATAGGTTAGGGTATCCCCTAAATCTGGATCAGAAGAAGTTGCCGCGTTAAAAGAAATGATGTCATTGGTTTCTGCCGGATTTGGCGAAGCTGTAAAATCTGCAATAGGGTTATTATTAGGTGACCCAATTACCAAATTTATTGGATCGGCAGAATTCAAAACATCAAGTCCGGCTAAAAAAGCAACTGTTTGTTGTAAAGGCGGATTTGGATTTACAAAATCTAAGCTCGTAGAACCCGCTTGAGAAGCAATAAACTCAATAACAAGCACATCGAAATTTGCATCTACTGGAATAGCTGGGGGGGTTTGAACCCCACCCGCAAAATCTATGGTGCCGGCACTATTGTCAAAGGTGGCAGGCACAAATGCAGTTGTAAGCGGATTAGTACTGCCCGTTGTCAAGTTCGTAATTTGCAGTATTGCAGGATCAAAAGCTAAATGAACCTCAGCGGCATCAATTAGCTGCCCATTAGATTCTAATTCAATAGTTACAGAAAATGGCGTATTAGCTGTTAGCGTATTGCTGTTAATATCTCCTGTAAAATCAGCTTGCGCATTCGCAAATTGAAAAAAGCCTAAAATGAGACAAAAAATAAAAAATAGTTTTGTGAATTGTAGTGGCGTTTTAAATTTCATAGTCTTTGAATTTCAATTAATTATTTAGTGTACTAGGATTTATTAAAAGTTCATTTTGTAGCATTTTTTGAACTTAATTGAAGAGTCCTTTAAAAAAAGTTTGTATTGAAAAATTATTTTTTTCAAACCACCTTAATTATAAAAACTTCAAAATCAGTGTTCCATGGGTGTTTTCAAAAACCCTATGATTAGGGAGCTTTTGAATAATACCTAACAAAAATCATCTCAAACTTCGAGAAGATTTGATATAAGCTTTCCCAATTGAAAACTTCAATTGTTCAAAAAATCTATAAAAGGGGGAATGTGAATTTGACAAAATCAAATGCACATAAAATAATATAAAACGAGGGGAATAATTGAGCGACGTTACTAACGAATTAAAAATCTGTAATCAGGGGGGGATAGCGGGGGAAGAAATGCTACTGAGATTCACATCATCTTAGAATATCACTACTTGAGGCGTTCATAATATTTCGAAACAATGTTATACTTAAAATTCTACAATTTGAAAATTACAAGGTGAATATCGATTAAACGCATAAATACCCGATGAAATACATTTTATTTTTTAAGAAAAACTATTTTTAGGTACCCTGCCTACTACACCTTTGAAAAACTCATAGTACTTTGAGAAATCAATTTCTTTATCATTTGAGGTATAATGAGCTTCAGAAACTTTAATTTCTTTTTTACCATAATCAAATGCCACGAGTACAATAGGTACATTAGCCGCTTTAGCAATATAATAGAAACCTGTTTTCCATTTATCAACCTTTGCACGTGTTCCTTCTGGGGCTAGCGTTAACCTGAATTGTTCTCTTTCTTCAAACAAAGCTGCGGTAGCTTTAACCATGTCATTATTTTTGCTACGATCTACTGGCGCACCACCCAATGCTTTAAAAAGATAGTTTAAAGGAAACCTGAACAAACTTTTTTTACCAATCCAGTTAATTTGTTCATTCATGACTCTTCGTACAATTAACCCCATAAAAAAATCAATGTTGCTGGTATGAGGCACCACTATTATTACGCACTTTTTTACTTGTGATGGAAAGGTACCAACCATGTTCCATCTCATGATTTTATAAAAGATAAACTTAGCTAATTGATGCATTTTTTGAAGGTTACGTATTCATTTTGATTTACAATAAATACGTAAATCAAATTAGGGACCCATTAAATTTTCTGATAAATAGATTTGAGCTTCGTTGGCGTAATGATTTTTTGCCAATCATCACCTAAAGCATTTTCCCAAAGTGGTTTCATACCCATGGCAACATTAATCATAGTATCAAATTCTTCATGGGTTAATTTAGCACAAATATTTTTGGGTAAAACAATATTATGCTTGGCTTTCATTTCTTGAAAAAGCGCTACACCTTCTGGATAAAATTCTTCTAAGTGATCAAACACTAAACAATTACCAATACCATGTTTGACTCCTAAAACGTATGAGAGGCCGTAACTCAACGCATGAGCAACACCCACTTGTGAATAGGCAATACTCATACCTCCGTGCCATGAAGCCATCATTAATTTCTCTCTAGATTCTGAAGGCGATAAATCTTCTAAAAAGACTTCCTTACAAAGATCTAAGGCTTTTTCACCATAACTCTGACTAAAGGTATTTAAAAAGGTGCCTTTTAATGATTCTATACAATGTATAAAGCAATCCATTCCTGTAAAAAACCATTGATCGATTGCAACCCCTTTGGTCAAATCTGGATCTAGAACTACTTGATCAAAAGTGGTATAGTCAGAATTGATGCCGAGTTTCATTTTTGGACCAAGTAAAACAGTGGTTCTTGATACCTCAGCACCCGTACCGCTTATAGTAGGAATGCCTACGTGATAAATGGCAGGTTTTGTAACC
Organism: uncultured Flavobacteriaceae bacterium; assembly: GCA_937929935.1. Lineage (GTDB taxonomy): Bacteria > Bacteroidota > Bacteroidia > Flavobacteriales > Flavobacteriaceae > Maribacter_C. The sequence goes on from CALFUL010000013.1 coordinate 72,286, forward strand.
AGATCCCAACCTTGATAATCAGCGGCACTACCCGTATTGTTCAATAAAATAGACACTGCTTTAGATAGATCTAGAACTGTACCACCACCAATACCTACAATACCAGATGGCATCTCAGAAAAGGTGCTTTTAATTTGTTGAACTAGTGCATCAACTTGCTGTGTTTTAGGCTCTTGATCGGCTGAAATTAATATAATCTGATCATTAAATATTAAAGGAATTTCATTGAGCAAAGCTGTATTTTCAAATACATCATCAACCAAAAAAATAAAAGGTGCTTCAGCGTGTTTACGCTGTGGTAATAATATACTATTTAACTGACTAAAACTGCCACAACCAAATACCACTTTTGGCACCATAGGAAAATTTCTAAAACTAGTTTTCTTTTTAGGTTCTTGCACTTCTTCTTTTATGTTTTTATTGGGCTGCATATTGGGGTTTCAAATAGTCTAAAACTTCAGTCAATTTATTCAATTTCAAGTATTCTCTTGTCTTATTTTCAATAGCCACCTGTTCATGTTGCCAGGTGGTATGAAAAGGAATATGAATGGCTTTGGCACCAATATTCACAATAGGCAAAACATCTGATTTCAATGAATTACCAATCATTAAAAACTCACTGACATCAATCTTCAAATTATCTAATAAATTTAAATAATTACTTTCTTTTTTATCGCTCAGCACTTCAACATGATGAAAATACGTTGATAAACCAGATTCTTTAATTTTTCTTTCTTGATCTAGTAAATCGCCCTTGGTTAAAACAATTAAGCGATACTTACTTTGTAACTTTTCAAGCACTTCTGTAACACCCTCTAATAACTCAACAGGCTTTAAAAGCATTGCTTTACCGTGATTCAAAATTTCAGTCAAATCAGCCTGAGATATGGTATTATTAGAAACGCTTAAGGCTGTTTCTATCATTGACAACATGAATCCTTTTATACCATATCCATAGAGATTTAAATTATTCATTTCTATTTTGAATAATTCTTGATCTATTTTATTTTTTGTTTCATACCCCTCTAAAAGAGCAGCAAATTTTTCTTCTGTTTCTCTGAAATACGTCTCATTTACCCAGAGCGTATCATCAGCATCAAACCCAACAACCTTAATGTTACTGAAATCTACTTCCATGCGGCTTGAGCTCTTTTTAAATCTTCAGGAGTATCTATTTCAATACCGCTAACGTTGGTTTCTACCATTTTAATTTTTTTGCCATATTCTAAATAACGAATGGCTTCAATTTTTTCTGTTGCTTCAAGGGTTAACATGGGTAGCCTTTGAAAATCAGTCAAGGCACTTTTTCTAAATGCATAGATTCCTTTATGCTTATAGTAGGTGGTCTTTACTTCACTATCTCTTTGAAATGGAATTGGAGCACGCGAAAAATATAACGCAAAATTTCGATTATCAACAATTACTTTTACAGTATTTGGGTTCTCAATTTCAGCCGCATCAGTAATTTTAACCATTAAAGAAGCCAAATCAATTTCTTTTTGAGTATCATCTTTAAAAACCTCTAAAACACTCGCTAAACTCTCACGGTCAGTAAAAGGTTCATCGCCTTGAACATTGACAATAATATCAACATCAAGATTGGTGACGGCCTCTGCAATTCGATCACTACCACAGTCGTGTTCTTTTTTGCTCATCATTACCCTACCACCAATTTCACTAATGGTGTCAAAAATCACTTTACTATCAGTAACTACATATACTTCATCAAATAATTTGGCATTTACAGCAGCCTCATAGGTTCTCACAATAACAGGTTTGCCTGATAAGTCTTGCATGAGTTTTGCTGGAAATCTCGAAGCTGCATAACGCGCGGGTATCATAGCAATTACTTTCATAAAAACAATTTTAGGCTTTTAATCGAGATTTAAACTTGCGATATATCATAAAGATAATAACCAAAATAATGATGACTAAAATTGAGGCAATTACAGGTGCAAATATAGAAGCTGTTGTTACCACCGCAGCGGTACCTGTCTCTACCGTTGCGACTAGCGGATTCGCTACCCCACCTGTGGTCGCTGTTGATGCCAATCTACCTGCTGCTCCTGCACCTTTAATTGCGGTTGCTGTTCCGCCCCCAGCAATAATTGCCAATGACCACGTGAATAATGGATCTAAACCAACTATGGTAGACACCATAACTGCTGTGCCTGCTATTGCCGCAAGGGGCACTGCAACGCTATCTAATAAATTATCTACCCAAGGCATGAAATAGGCGAAAATTTCAACAAGTGTGGCAACGGCTAAAGTAACTACGGCAGCTAGACTGCCAATCCACATCCAGCTTTCATTGAGTTCCCATTTACCAAAAAAGGCGGCTAAACTTAGGGCAAAAAGTGGTAGAAAAACTCTAAAGCCAACTGAAGCTGCCAAACCAACTCCTAAAAAAATACTATATATAGTTTCTGATGTCATTTTTTAAATGATTAAAACATCCTATTAATACGAATGTAACTTATTCTGATCCAACAAAAAAATCGTTCTTAAATCCTATTAAATATAGCCTTTTTTTCGCTCTTGTGACCGCAGTATACAACCATCTCAAGTGTTCTTTATCTACTCCGTTTGGCAAATAAGGCTGTTCTACAAAAACGGTGTTCCATTGCCCACCTTGCGATTTATGACAAGTAATTGCGTATGAAAATTTCACTTGAAGAGCATTGAAATATTTGTTGTTTTTAACCCCTAGAAACTTCTTGTATTTAGATGTTTCTGAGGCATAATCTTCCATAACCTTTTGATACAGTCTGTTACCATCTTCGTATGAAAGTGAGGGCGTTTGTGCTTTTATTGTATCTAATAATAAAACAGTTTCAAAAGGCTTTTGATTGGGGTAATCAACCATTTGAACTTTGACTTCAGCAAATTTAAAAGAGTACAGTTCTTTGATGGCAAAAATCTCTAAAACCTCAATGATATCGCCATTTGCAATGAAACCAGCTTCAGATTTTGGATCAATCCAAAAGTAATTGTTCTTGACCACCATCATGTAATCACCAACAGCAATTTCATTTTCTAAGAATAAAATTCTGCTTCTTATATTTTCATTGTAAAGATTCGCTCTTTTGTTTGATCGAACAATGAAAGCGGTTTCTTCTTTTCCATTTTCACGGTATGAGCTATCAATAATTTCTTGAATTTCATTACCATCAGTCAAACGCACAATGTCAGCAAAAGGCTCAACATTGAACTGAAAACTATCATAAAATTCGCTTTGTATTTGCTCGCGTAACAAGGTTGCGTTTACCAAAATACCAGAATCTTCAGCTTGACGAACTACTTCATCAAGTTCAAGCATTATCACATCTTTATTATAATTCAATTCAAGTTTATTAGCATCAAGGGCCGGACTCAAATTTAATTTTACCGGTGGTAATTGTGCTGTATCGCCTATTAATATAAGTTGGCAGTTGTGACCTGAATACACGAACATCAATAAATCATCAAGTAATGACCCATTTTCAAACAATTTAGAATCTGCTGGTGTATCAGGTATCATAGAAGCCTCATCAACTATAAATACTGTATTGCGATGTTTATTGGGTGCCAAAACAAATTGTACCCCGCCCCCACTCTGTTTTTTAGGAAAATATATTTTTCTATGGATGGTAAAAGCCTGCGTTTTTGAATAATTAGACATTACTTTGGCCGCCCTACCTGTGGGTGCCATTAAAACAGCCTTCATGGTAGTTTTCCATAAGCTATTAACCAAAGTGCCCACAAGGGTTGTTTTACCAGTACCTGCGAATCCTTTTAAAAGAAATATGGCATTCTTTTTGTTGCTTAATAGGTAAGATGATAGTTTCTGTAAAGCAACAGATTGTTTCAAGGTTGGTTCATGAGGAAACTTATCCTTTAAAACATTATAAAAATCACTTTCAGAAAGACCAGTCATAAGAGTTCAAATATAAACAGGATTTTTAGTGTAAAAACTTTTAGCATTCAAAAAAAAATGTAAATTTGTCGATACGCCAAACTAAATAAATTTAACTGTAATGATAAAACTAATTTTAATTATAGTAGGAATAATTGTACTCATTATTGCATTGGTAAAGCTAATGGATAAATTTTTACCACAAAAAATGAGACCTATAGTAACCATTTTACTATTCTTACTATCTATAGTCTTCGGCTATTTAATCTACCAATCGATTACCGGACCTATAAGATTCGCCGAAATAAAAAAAGAGCGATTTTCAAAAGTAATTTCTAGCCTTAAGGATATTAGAAATTCTCAAGAAGCATATAAAACCGTAAACGGTAAGTACGCTAAAGATTTTAAATCGCTTGTGAGTTTCGTAGATAATGGCAAATACATTATTACTTCTAAAAAAGATTCTTCTTTCTCGAGGTTTAATAAGAATTTTGGTATTGATATGCCAGTTGACACCGTAGTTGTGAAGGTTTTAGATTCAGTACCGGTTAGAGATTCAATTTTCAAAAATGATATGCGTTACAAGACCATGATGAACGTACCGGGTTCAGATGGTGTTAAATTTGAAATGGAAGCTACAATAATCAATAAAGGAGGGTACAATGTTTCAGTATTTGAAGCAAAAGCACCTAAAAGTGCTGTTCTTGCTGACCAACCAAAAGATTTACAGGCTCGAGAAAATGAGCACAATAGTGTTGAAGAAGTTGATGGTACTCATATCACAGTAGGTTCATTAACTCAAGTAAGTACTAGTGGAAATTGGCCACCAACATATGACCGAAAAGAAAACTAATACAACACATATATCGGAATTTGATAAACTGTCCATTCAAGTTAGCTTGAATGGACTTTCTTTTTGTGTTCTCGATACGGTTGACGAGAAAGTAAGAATTTCAGATGCCATTACCTTTGAAAAAGAACGCTCGCCTTATGGTATGCAAAAAGGTCTTGTTGCTTTATTAGAAAGAAATTCTTTATCTAAAAAAACATTTTCTGAAGTCGTTATTATTCATCGAAACAGCCTTTTCAGTTTAGTGCCAAAATCGCTTTTCAATGCTGAAAACCTTGCCAATTATTTAAAGTTCAATTCTAAAATGTTAGCTACGGATCATCTTTCATTTGATGAATTAGATAATTTAGATATGATGAATGTATACATTCCGTATATGAATGTCAATAATTACATTTATGATTTATATGGTGAATTTACCTTTAAACACAACGGCTCTGTTCTTTTAGAAACACTTTTAAAAGGTAATGCTACTGAAACGAAGCCCATTTGTTACGTAAATGTTTTACATAATCAGATGGATGTTGCTATTATCTCTCATAAAAAACTTCTGTTCTACAACAGTTTTAAATTTAATTCTAAAGAAGATTTTATCTATTATATTTTGTTTACCTACGAACAATTAAAACTCAATACTGAAAAAACAGCATTGAAACTTTTTGGAAACATTCAAAAAGATCATGAGCTCTATGCTTTAAGTTACCAATACATTAAAAACATAAGTATCTATACCGCCGCTTCGCCTTTGACTGACAGTCATGAATCTATTGATTTTGAAGTACTAAACTCTCTTTAATGCGCATTATATCAGGTAAATTCAAAGGGCGACGCATACAAGCACCAAAAAAATTACCCGTCAGGCCTACCACTGATATGGCCAAAGAGGGCCTGTTCAATATTTTAAATAATAGGTTTTATTTTGATGAGATTACGGTGTTAGATTTATTCTCAGGTACCGGAAATATTTGTTACGAATTTGCCTCAAGAGGCGCGAATCAAATTACAGCAGTCGATCAAAATCATGGCTGTATTCGATTTATTGAAAGTACCGCTCAACAATTTGAAATGCCAATCAATACGGTTTTAAATGATGTTCATTCATTTCTTCAAAAAACCTCATTAAAGGCTGATATAATTTTTGCTGACCCCCCGTACAATATGGATTTAGAAAATTTAGAAAAAATAGTAACCACAGTATTTGAAAGAAATTTACTTTTACCCGATGGAGAATTAATTATTGAGCACGAAAAAAAGATGGATTTAGCTATGGCTTCGCAATTCGTGAGTATTCGAAAATATGGCGGAAGCGCTTTTAGTTTTTTTAAAGAAAACTAACAAAGACATCAATTGCGCTTAAAATAAAAAAGCAGGCCATAAGCCGGATTCTGTTTAACCTGAATAAATTCAGACCCTATCATTTATCTAGACCTTCAGTTACCCAAAGGTTCGAACCGCCTACCCTTTGGCTCGAGCGTGCAGCTCTCAAACACCAATATACGTGACGTTTCACCACATAGAGTTTACCTGGTTTCACTACAGCATTACCTGTACATTCTTTCTGTTGCACTAGTCCGTCCGTGTGCCAAATGACGCACGGAGACGGGCGTTACCCGCTATGTTGCACTATGGTGTCCGGACTTTCCTCTTCATCTCGAACTTGATTCGAGACCTCTCATACTCTACTAGAAAATATAAAAGGCACTGAAACTAGTTCAGCATGCAGCGATAGAGTGACCTGCTGCGCAAAAATAGGTCAATTGTTGATAAAAAAGGGTTTTATCAGCAGCAAATAAGAGGCTCAAACCATTGCTATTTTTATCTTTGTAAGAGCCCTTAAATTAAGGGAGATAAGTAGTATTAATTAATTCCTTTTCGATTGGAACCTTTTATTGTATCGGCGCGAAAATACAGACCCCAAACATTTAAAGATGTAGTTGGGCAGCAAACGATTACCAATACATTACTAAACGCCATTGAAAACAATCACTTAGCGCAAGCCTTACTTTTTTGTGGTCCAAGAGGTGTTGGTAAAACAACCTGTGCGCGTATTCTTGCAAAACAAATTAATCAAGACGGGGCGTTAAGCGAAGATGAAGATTTTGCATTTAATATTTTTGAACTCGATGCAGCATCAAATAACTCGGTTGATGATATCAGAAGTTTAATTGACCAAGTTCGCATACCCCCTCAAGTGGGTAAGTACAAGGTATATATCATTGATGAGGTTCATATGCTTTCGCAAGCTGCATTTAATGCCTTTTTAAAGACTTTAGAAGAGCCGCCTAAACACGCTATTTTTATTTTAGCAACTACTGAAAAACATAAAATCATACCTACCATTTTATCGCGTTGTCAAATTTTTGATTTTAAGCGTATCACGGTTAAAGACGCGAAAGAATACTTAAAATATATCGCTGAAAATCAAGGTATTGAAGCTGAAGATGAGGCCTTGCATATTATTGCGCAAAAGGCTGATGGCGCCATGCGAGATGCCCTTTCAATTTTTGATCGTGTGGTTAGTTTTTCTGGCAAACAATTGACAAGAAAATCGGTTACAGAAAATTTAAACGTTCTTGACTACGAAACCTTTTTTGATTCAACTGATTTAATATTGAATACCAATATTCCGGAGTTGCTATTATTGTTCAACAAAACATTGTCTTTAGGGTTTGATGGTCATCATTATATCAATGGACTAGCATCTCATTTCAGAGATTTGATGGTTTGCCAACATACTGCAACCATGCAATTGATTGAAGTTGGCGATACTATAAAAGAAAAATACGTAACACAAACCAAAAAAACATCTCGTGCTTTTTTACTTCAAGCCCTTGATTTGGCAAATGATTGTGACCTAAAATATAAAGCGAGTAAAAATCAACGCCTCTTAGTTGAACTTACTCTTATGAAGCTAGCATCCATCAATTTTGACGGAGAAAAAAAAAAGGGTGAACTCTTAAAAGAAGCACAACAAAAAGATGATTTCATTGCCCCTGCAGCTTTCTTTCAAAACATTGAATCAGAAGCAAAGGTTAGTGTAACTAATTCATCGACCACTGAAAACAAAACAGCTGTAGTTGAAAAAATTACTGAACCTCAAACAGTTACAACCACACCCGAAATTCAAGTAGCACCTATTTCTGTTACTAGCATAGAAGAGAAATCAGTTGTCAATGGCATTGAGCCAAGCATAGAATCAGAAGCTACTGAACTTGATGCAAAAGATTTAGCTCAGCCAGATATTCAAACACAAAATACAGTTAAAACAACTGTTGTTGAAACTATTTCTACGGATGAAATTGTACCCAAAAGAACATCTGAAGTACACCAAAACATTGTAACTGAGCATGCTATTGCTGAAGCTGAAGAAATAGAAGAAATTGATGTTCTGCAAGACACGTACTCTACCTCAGAAGAAATAACTTCAGCACCGGAAACAAATGAAGCAAAAGCAGTTAAACAACCTCAAGAACAAAATACGCCAGTAAGTAAGAAGATTGACATCAAAAGACCTGTTGAGCGTGTTTCAGGCTTATCTATTTCAAGTCTAAAAGCTAAAAAACAGCATGAGCTCAACAAAATAGATGTTGTCATTGATCAAGATTCGTTACCTAATGACCCCATTGATGAAACTGAAATGCAGCAACATTGGGCTGATTTTGTTGAAAAATTAGATGGTAGTGGAAGAAAAATTTTGGCTTCAAACCTACATTCTGATATTCCTAAATTGATTGACAATACAGTGATTACTATTTGTTTGCCCAATGACACCATGAAAAAGGAAATTGAGCGCGAGCAGTATGACTTGATGGAATATTTAAAACTGAAGCTTAATAATCATTTTATCTCTTTGAAGATAACAGTTAGCGAAGAGGTAGCCAAAAAGTTCGCTTTTACTCCTGAAGAGAAATACGAAAAACTGAGAGAAAAAAATCCTACCATTGATTTACTAAGAAAAGAATTTGATTTAGATTTATGATCTACTAAACAATCGAAGTCTGACCGAGTAGATAAACATAACCAAAGCAATAACAATGAGTCCTCCGGCCTCACGAGCCTCTTCAATATTTTTAATATCTCCGGTGCCAATTTCAAAACCTTCGAATTTAGCCGGCAAAATAAAATAGGTGCCAATCAAAGCTACAATTCCTAAAAACAAAGGCACTAAATAGGTCATTTTTTTTAAGGCAAACAAGACCGAAACTACTGAAGCAATTAGATAAATGATAATCCAAACAAGGGGGTCAGGGTCATTGTATTGTACTATTGCAGACATTAAAAAAAGAGCCGCCATGAGCCAACCAATTACTTTAAAAAATTTGTTCATACTGTAAATATAGCTAGTTATTTTGATTAGGAGTAAGAACCCTTTAATTTTGAACAAACTAAAAAATATGCTTGGTCTTAAACTTCCTACCGATCCGCGTTGGGTAAATATTGTAGAAAAAAATATTGATGAAATTTTAACAGATCATGCGTATTGCGAACAAAAAGCAGCCAGTACCGCTATTTCGTTAATTGTTAGTTTTCCGGAGTATACTGAGTTAATTGAAGAAATGATCGCCTTATCACGAGAAGAAATGGGGCATTTCAAAATGGTTCATGATCGTATCATCGCTAGAGGTAAAAAGCTGGGAAGAGACCGCAAAGATGCGTATGTCATTGAACTGCTCAAATTTTTTCCTAAAGGAGGTAGTAGAACTACCCAACTAGTACATCGCCTTTTATATGCTGCCTTAATTGAAGCGCGTAGCTGCGAACGTTTCAGGTTACTTTCTGAAGCATTAAAAGACAAAGAACTCGCTGAATTTTACCATAAGCTGATGGTTAGTGAAGCTAGTCATTATACCATGTTCTTAACCTTTGCACGCAAATATGGTGATCGCGAAGAAGTTGATGAAAAATGGAATGCCTTGTTAAAATATGAAGCAGAAATCATGAAAGACCTCTCAAAAGATCAAACTATTCATGGGTAGCTATTGACCTAGTTTTACTTAATTGATATTTAAATAATTAAATATTTCTATTAGATCTTCTTCTTTACTAAATTTTTTCGATTTAAAATCAACCCAATTTTCAAGCAGGGTTTTATCTTTCGGAGGTAGCCAGTTTAGAATTTTTTTTCTTTTTGTTTCCAATTCTATAATTTCTCCGTTTTCTTTTTGAAAATAATACGCAACAAATTTTCTAAATTTCGCAGGAATATCTTTACTGAAAGAAGATGGCGCTTTTGATGGCTCAGTATATTTTACATTTTTACGCTTATAGAGTGAATATCTTTCATTAACTAAAGAAAAAAGATAGCCCTTCATTTTTTTACCATTTTTATTAAGAAAATTTTGAAATTTTAAAGGAATTCCTTCACTAATAATGTACACGTTTTTATCACGTTTAAGCGCAGAAAACTCGTTTTTATATACACTATTCTTTATCTGAATTTCTTCATTATAGGCATTATACTTGTAGAACATTTTTCCGAAACTTTTAGTACCATAAAAGATTTCACAAGCTACATATTCATCATTTATAAATGGACTTCCTGTATAGTCTAACTCACTTAAAGGTGTTAAGCCTGAACCAGAAGTAGGGCCTGTTAATGACCCTTGCTTATAAATAATAGGGCTATGGTTCGCAATATTTGTTGTTTGACCAATTGCTTTAAATGATACAGCAAACAGAATTACTATTAAGTTTAGACTAAACCTATTCATCATTTTTTTGTTTAATTAATTTTTATAATTTGTCTTGTAATAGTCATAAACAGCAAACTGCGAACGCACTTCTGGCTTGGCAGTTTCACGGTATGAATTGTCTTGCGCTTCATTAAACACCCGTGCTTTTACATTATCATTCCATGATATTTCAAAAGTTTCTAAGATTTCCTTTTTAACCTCAGGGTCATAAATAGGGCATCCTACTTCAACGCGATAATCAAGGTTTCTTGACATCCAATCAGCAGATGATATATATACTTTGGTATCGCCACTGTTTCCGAAAATAAATACCCTTGGGTGCTCTAAAAATTTATCAACGATACTAATGGCCTCTATATTTTCGCTCATTCCTTTTATACCAGGAATCAAACAACACACGCCTCGCACAATCAATTGTATTTTTACGCCTGCCCTACTCGCATCATATAATTTATCAACCATTTTATACGAAGTAAAGCTGTTCATTCTGATTTTAATAAAGGCTTCTTTGCCCATTTTAGCCGCCTCGATTTCATTATTAATCAGCTTGATAAAGGTGCTTTTTGTATAGTGCGGTGATACTATTAAGTGATTGTATTTATTGATTTTATAGGTTGTTTCAAAAAATTTGAACACTTTATTCAATTCTTTCAAAATGGCGTCATGTGCCGTAAATAAAGTATAATCTGTATAAATTTTAGCGGTAGCTTCACTAAAATTACCCGTACTAATAAAGCCGTAACGCTTCATTTTATGATCTTCTTCACGCTCAATGACACAAATTTTACTGTGCACCTTAAGCCCAGGAACACCAAAGATGAGTTTTACCCCTTCAGCTTGTAACTGCTCAGCATACTGAATATTAGCTTGTTCATCAAAGCGCGCTTGTAATTCAATTTGTACGGTTACTTGCTTGCCATTTTTCACTGCATTAATTAATGAGGCCGCTACTTGCGAATTTCTTGCTAACCTGTATACCGTAATCTTAATAGTTCTAACCTTAGGATCTAAAGCTGCCTCACGTAAAAATTTGATGACATATGAAAATGTATGATAGGGTGCATATTGAACAAAATCTTTTTTTGCAATTTGCTCTAGTATACTTCCTTCTAAACTGATTCCTTTGACTCTTAATGGGCTAATTTTATTGTAAAGTAAATCTTGTCTTCCTAAACTAGGAAAACCCATGTAATCTCTTCTATTGTGATATCTACCGCCAGGTATAATACTGTCAGTATCTTCAACATTCATTTTTTCTTTAAGATAATTCAGTGTGTCGGCTCCAATTTTCTTATCATAAACAAACCGTACAGGATCACTAATTTTTCTATGTTCAACACTTGATGATATTTTTTCAATGAAACTTTTACTCAAGTCATCATCAATATCAAGCTCAGCATCACGAGTAATTTTAATCATGTGGGCAGAAATAGTTTCATACTCAAACATGGTAAAGATGCTTCGAAGACAATAGCGAATAACATCATCAAGAATAATAATATAATTTTTATCGCCTTCTTTTGGTAATACTACAAAACGGTCAATACCCTTGGGTATCTCAATTAGTGCAAACCTATTTTCTTTATTTTTAGTTTTGACCGTACCATTTAAAATGACCATTTTAATCGCCAAATAGGCTGCTGTGTCTTTTAAGGTAGGAAACTCAGTGAGATCATTAAGTATAATGGTCATTAACTGCGGACTCACTTTTTGCATAAAATAGTTCTTCACAAAAGTGCGTTGACTTTCATTTAGCTGAGTTTCTTTAATGATAAAAATATTTTGTCCTTCTAGTTCTTCTTGAATTTTTTTTAAGAATTGAACACTTTTGGTTTGTTGTTGAATTACAATTTTGGTTATTTCTTCAAGAAGATCTTTCGCTTTCTCACCGCCTAAAACGCTTTTACCCTCTTTACCAGCCTCAACAATTCTTTTCACCGTTGCATAGCGCACTTTGAAAAATTCATCAAGATTGTTTGAGAAAATTCCTAAAAACCTAAGGCGTTCAATTAAAGGCACATTGATATCTGCACTTTCTTGAAGTACTCTTTCATTAAACCGCAACCAACTAATTTCACGATTTACGTATTTATTTTTAGCCTTCATCATGTTCTCAATTCTTTTGGAAAAATAGTTTTTTCTGTGATCCCTTTTTCTACAGATGCCCAGTGCTGCACATCAAATTGTAAGTGCACTAGGCCGCTTGTAGGCACGTTTTCAATATAGGTATTTCCTAGTAAATTGGCAATATATGTAAAGGCATGATTATGACCAAAAATCATGACTGTATCTAAGCTATTGTTTAATTCTTGTACATATTGCAAAACCTCATTTCCTGAAAAATCATAAAGTCTTTCAGTCACTTGAAACTCATCCAAAGAAAAATAGAGTTGCCTACAAAAAATCATAGCCGTGTGTAAGGCTCTATTAGCCGGACTTGAGAATACTGCATCAATTGCGACACCTTCTTCTTGAAATTTATTAGCTACCAAAAATGCATCTGTAATGCCTCTTTCTAAAAGCGGTCGATCTTTATCACCTACTGAATACTCCCATGAAGATTTACCATGACGTACAAGTATTAAATTTTTCATATTTATTAAGGAGCTAGGCGCTCAATTTTCCAGTTTGACGCTAAAGTTTGTGAATATCTGATCCTGTCATGTAAACGATTTGGGCGCCCTTGCCAAAATTCTATCACATTAGGCTTAACAATATATCCGCCCCAAAAATCAGGTCTTTTAGGCTCTTTCTCTGAATATTCATTCGTCATCTTTTCTAAGGTATCATCAAGAATTTTTCGAGATGCAATAACTTCACTTTGATCAGAAATTAAAGCTCCTATTTGACTACCCTTAGGGCGTGACTTAAAATACGTATCTGAAATTGCTTTTGAGGTTTTTTCAGCCTTGCCTTTTATAATAATCTGACGCTCTAAAGTGGGCCAAAAAAAAGAAAGACATACTGACGGATTTTCAGCTATAGCCTTTCCTTTTTCACTTTTATAATTGGTGTAAAATATAAAGCCCTCAGTTGTGATTTGTTTTAATAAAACCACACGATTTTTAGGATACCCATCAAGACCAATAGTTGAAATGGTCATGGCATTAGGCTCTTCAATACGCTGTGATGCCTCAGTTTCATCAAACCACTGCTGAAAAAGAAGCATAGGGTCTTGAGCAAGATTATTCTCAATCAATTCACTTTTCTCATATGATTTACGGTACTTACCTAAGTCTTTTTGCATACATCAATCTATAATAATGAAGTTATGCAAAATTCAACAAAAGTTATTGAATAAAGAAGTTAGAATACTTAAAACTCAAAAACTGCCCCATCTTCAGCTAATACTACATTTTCAAAAACAGTTTGCGCTTCTTCTTTAAAAAGTGCGATTGATTTATAGCGCGTAGAGTAATGCCCCAAAACTAATGTATTTACCTGAGCCTCTTTTGCTACTAAAGCTGCTTGTGTAGCAGTTGAGTGCTTTGTTTTGGTTGCCAATAGTTTTTCTTTATTCAAAAAGGTAGACTCGTGATATAAAACCGAAACATGCTTAATCTGTTCAGAAAGCTCAGGCATATAAACAGTATCACTACAAAAGGCATAAGATAGTGGTGCTGGCGGGTCAAATGACAGCTCTTTGTTCTGAATAACTTGACCACTATCTAGAGTCACATTTTTGCCCTTTTTAATATTGTGAAAATAAGCCTTGTCAACCTTGAATTTGGTAACCGCCTCAATATTTAGTTTGCGTTCGCCTACCTTTTCTTTGAATAGAAATCCGTTTGTATAAATTCGATGGTTAAGCGGTACAGTGGTCACAGAAACTTTTTCATCTTCAAAAATTAATTCGGATTCTTTTGAAATTAATTCATGAAATCTTAACGGAAAATTTGTCCATGAATCGCCCAATTTAAGAAAAAGTGTAATGGCTTCTTTAATTCCTTTCGGACCGTGTACATGTAGTTCTTTGTCTCTTCCTAATAATCGAAAAGTACTTATAAGGCCTGGTAATCCGAAGAAATGATCACCATGCAAATGAGAAATAAAAATGTGATTTATTCTCGAGAATTTTATTTTATGTTTTCGCAATTGCACTTGTGTACCTTCGCCGCAGTCAATAAGAAAAAGATGGTTTTTAATTTCAAGAACTTGTGACGTTGGGTTGGTCAATGTTCTTGGTGTGGCCGCGTAACAGCCTAAAATTGTTAGTTTCAAAATCCGAGGTCCCTTTCTATTTCTTCCATTTCAATAATATCATTGGCTTCTTGTATGGTTGGCACCACGCATAGTTCTTCAGGTATATCATCATAAGGTACCTTTTGGGTAACTAGTACAAATGACTTTTTTAATTCACGATGCGCTATAGATAGCGCTGAAAATTTAAGAACATCTTCAGCCGTTACTTCAGAAAAGGAAAGTAAGTTGACAATGATATGGGCGGTTTGACATTTCTCATAATCATTCTGAAAATTCTTAAGAAAAGTTTCGATTGAAACACCTTCTTGAAACACGGTAATTGTTGTTTCGTTTTGATCAAAAATCATGAGCTTATTTTATTTTTGATGCTAAAAGATAAAGTACTGCCATACGTATCGCTACTCCGTTTTCAACCTGGTTCAAAATAATAGATTGTTTTGAATCAGCCACATCACTGGTAATTTCAACCCCTCTATTTATTGGGCCTGGGTGCATAATCACAATTTCTTTATCTAAACTATTGAGTAATTTCTTGTTGACCCCATATTGTTGGGTATACTCTCTGGTTGACGGAAAATAACTAATATCTAAACGTTCATTTTGAATGCGTAACATATTGGCTACATCGCACCAATTTAGGGCTTTTTTAAGGTTGGTTTCAACCTCAACACCTAAAGATTCAATATACTTTGGAATTAAGGTTTTGGGCCCACATACCTTTACATTAGCACCTTGTAATTTTAAGGCAAAAATATTTGACAAGGCAACTCTTGAGTGTAAGATATCGCCAACAATTACTATATTCTTACCCGCTACATCGCCTAATTTTTCTCTTATAGAATACGAATCTAACAAAGCTTGTGTAGGATGCTCATGAGCGCCGTCACCTGCATTTACAATAGCCGCATTAACATGCTTTGATAAAAATATACCTGCCCCTGGGTTCGGGTGGCGCATCACCACCATATCAACTTTCATTGACAATATATTATTTACCGTATCAATTAAAGTTTCACCTTTTTTGACTGATGATTGGCTAGCAGAAAAATTAATAACATCAGCTGATAATCTTTTTTCAGCTAATTCAAAAGATAATTTGGTGCGCGTACTGTTTTCAAAGAATATATTCGCAATGGTTATATCGCGCAGTGAAGGCACTTTTTTAATAGACCTATTAATGACCTCTTTAAAATGGTCTGCTGTCTCAAAAATGAGCTGAATATCTTTTTCATTCAGATATTTAATTCCTAATAAGTGTTTTACACTTAACTCTGACATCTTATTTATTTATCAAATAAATTACATCTTTACCGTCATTCTCTTTCCACATCACTTGTACTTTTTCATCATTTATGGCATCAACTTGACGCCCTCTATAATTTGGTTGAATGGGCAAATGCCTACTAAACCGTCTATCAATCAAGGTTAATAATTCAATTTCTGATGGTCGCCCAAAAGATTGAATAGCCGTTAAGGCCGCCCGTATACTTCTTCCTGTATACAATACATCATCAATGAGTACCACTTTTTTATCTTCAACTAAAAAATCAATACTTGTTTTGGTCGCTTCTAGGGTTTTATCGCCTCTTCGAAAATCATCTCTATAAAAAGTGATATCTAAATACCCTAAATCAATTTGGCTAACGCCGTATTCTTCTTTTAATATTTTTGCAAGTCTGTCTGCCACGAATTTTCCTCTTGGTTGAATACCAACAAGCACGGTTTCTTTAAAGTCTAAATGATTTTCAAGAAGTTGACAGGCCAATCGATGAAGAATGATGTTTATTTCTTTAGAGGAAAGTAATACTTTTTGACCCATATGTAAACCTCGAAACTTTAGTGACACAAAAATAGGAATTTCAAATGAATAACACTTTAATAAACTAAAAAAGCCTTAACACATGGTTAAGGCTTTTTGAATTATATAAGATATAAGCTTGGTTAATTCTTACCGGCTTCCATTTTATCTTTCAATGCTTGCAACTGATCGTTAGCATCACCTAATGTAGGTTTAGACTCATCATTTTTAGATGCTTGTCTTTTGGTAGCTGCTTTAACGTTGCGTTGCTCTTCTTCTCTAAAGATTGCTGTGTGACTTGCAACCACACGTTTGAAATCTTTATTAAATTCAATGATTTTAAATTCGGCTTCTTCTCCTTTACCTAATTTTTTACCATCTTCTTTTTCTAAGTGACGTTGCGGAACAAAGGCTGTAATATCTTCATTGAATTCAATGACGGCACCCTTATCTACCATTTCAGTAATGGCAGCAGTATGCACTGAATTAAGACCAAATTCTTTTTCGTACTTATCCCAAGGGTTGTCAGTTGTTTGTTTGTGCCCTAAGCTTAACTTACGACCTTCAACATCTAATTCTAATACTTCAATTTCTAAAGTATCACTAACATTAACAAACTCTGAAGGATGCTTAATTTTCTTAGTCCAAGAAAGGTCAGAGATATAAATTAAACCATCAATACCTTCTTCTAGTTCAACAAAAACACCAAAGTTGGTAAAGTTTCTAACAATACCTTTGTGACGTGAACCAACAGGGTATTTGGTTGTAATATCTGTCCATGGATCCGGAGTCATTTGCTTGATACCTAGAGACATCTTGCGATCTTCTCTATCTAAGGTTAAAACAATTGCCTCAACTTCATCACCAACTTTTACAAAATCTTGTGCAGAACGTAAGTGCGTTGACCATGACATTTCAGAAACGTGAATAAGACCTTCAACACCTTCAACAACTTCAATAAAGGCACCGTAATCAGCAATGACTACTACCTTACCTTTAACTTTGTCTCCAATTTTGATTTCATCACTTAGTGCTTCCCAAGGGTGCTTTTCTAATTGTTTCAATCCTAATTGAATTCTAGATTTGTTTTCATCAAAATCAAGAATTACAACATTTAATTTTTGATCTAGTTCAACAACCTCATTCGGGTGGTTAATACGGCTCCAAGAAAGGTCCGTAATATGTACTAAACCATCAACACCACCTAAGTCAATAAAGACACCGTAAGAAGTAATATTCTTAACAATACCTTCAAGTACTTGACCTTTTTCAAGTTGGCTAATGATTTCTTTCTTCTGTTCTTCAATATCAGCTTCAATAAGCGCTTTGTGCGATACAACAACGTTTTTGAATTCGTGATTAATTTTAACCACTTTGAATTCCATTGTCTTATTAACGTACTGATCGTAGTCGCGAATTGGCTTCACATCAATTTGAGAACCAGGTAAGAATGCTTCGATACCAAAAACATCGACAATCATACCCCCTTTAGTTCTACATTTTACAAAACCGCTAACTACTTCTTCATTTGTATGGGCAGCATTAACGCGATCCCATGCCATGATAGTTCTAGCTTTTCTATGTGACAATACTAATTGACCGCTTTTATCTTCACGAATGTCAATCAATACTTCAACCTTATCGCCTACTTTTAAATCAGGATTGTAACGAAACTCGTTTAAAGAAATTACCCCTTCAGACTTTGCATTGATATCAATGATTGCTTCACGTTCTGTTAAATAAACAACAGTACCGGTAACCACTTCTGCGTCAGCTGTATCAACGAAATTTTCAGATACAAGTTTTTCAAACTCTTCTAATTTAGAGTCATCTACCTTTTCAATACCTTGTTCGTATTTTTCCCAATTGAAGTTCTCCAAAAATTCTTTTGGATCCTGGACGGGAATTTCCTTTTTTACTTCTTCAACCACCTCAGTGGTTTCTTCTACTTGTACTTCAGCAGTTTCTTCAACCTTAACTTCTGGTGCTTCTTCTGCTTTTGCTGTTGCTTTCTTTTCAGCCATTTTACAACAATGATTTGTATTTTATGATTTTACAAGAGTTTAACAGTTATCATAAAAGAAATTTATACTGATTTTAACTACCCTTTTTTACTCTTGTTGTTTCTGCCAAAAAAGGGCTGCAAAAATACACCATTTAAATAAGTTTAACAATACTTTTTGAGAATTGCGATATTATTATTTTGATTTATGGCTTTTTACTGCATAAACACGGCAATATTTACTATCTTAGAAATATTAAATTAATAATTAAATAATACATTAACTTATGAGTGTTAAAGCAAAATACCAAGGCGTATTGAATCTTGGTGAGCAATTAGGAATTAAAGATGGAAGTGTAACCGAAGAAAACGGTGTTCTTAAAATAAAAGGTGTAGCAGGTACACCATATGAAAAGAATCTTATATGGGATGCTATAAAGGGTGCCGGTGGCGAAAATGCTTCTGATGTTCAAGCCAATATTAGCGTTGCAGACGATTCTGTTTATCACAGACATACTGTTGCTGGTGGCGAATCATTAAGCTTAATTGCCAAAAAATATTATGGTAATGCGATGGAGTACAAAAAGATATTTGCAGCAAATACAAATATTTTAAAGAGTCCAGATGTTATTCATCCTGATCAGGTTTTGATTATTCCAAATCCGTAAAGCGTTAGACGTTAGACGTTAGACGTTAGACGTTAGACGTTAGACGTTAGACGTTAGACGTTAGACAAAATTAAAAATACCGTTACGTGATGATGTAACGGTATTTTTTTGTTTTACTTTTTTTATATTACGGTTATATAAGATATATGCGTAGTAGTACGCTTAGCCCAACCATTGGTAGCTATATGAAGAAATGCAATGGAATTTAATAAAGAAAAATACAAAGTTTATACTTGAAAAAATTGGATGATGCTACATTGGATTTTAAATCCTGGTTTAGCAATAAATGAATTGATTTTTAGGGAAGACTACAAACCCATTACAACTTTAACTCCGTATTAATTTGTAATGCCGTTTTTATATCATTTGCCAATTCTTCTACAATTTTTATGGTGTCTAATTTTCCTGCTGGAAAAGAAAATAACCCATGTTTATTTTCTACAGCCAAATACATTTGCTTGTCTTGAAAAGACAATAGTATGGATTGGTTAAATTTTTCTTTTAAAGCTACAATACGCTCCATAAGTGCTGTAGATAAAACATAACGTGCCTCTACTTGGTCTGTACCATACACTATAAATTGGTCTGTAAAACGAGGGTCTTCTAGCTCTATTTTTTCTTCTTCTTTAAAACTACTACTAAAATAGCGGTTGAGCTTTGTGCTTTGATTATTGGTTAAAATAACGGTATGACCATTAAGCGATTTTTTGAAATTTAACCAGCAAAACATACCTCTATAAGTAAACTGTACATTATCTGCTGTTTTATTGGTAAATATGTTTTTTATCCCATAAACATATACTATTGCTAATAAATTTAGTCCAGGAATACGCATTAAATTTTCTACAAACACGCTAGATGTTTGTTGTTCTACAAGACCTATATCTGCTATGTTTATGGTACTTTCATTTTGGGTACTGCGTATTTGTCCGTATACAGACATGGGTGTACTGCTTTTTATCCAAGCAAAGAGCTTACTAGCTTTTATTTGTTTGTGTGGGGCATTTATTTGTTGGGTAAAATCTACTTTAGGAAATAAGGTTTTTACCATTTTTGTAATGGTAGTAGCTTCTTTTATCTTAAAGTCTTGAAATGCTTTTATAAAATAACGTCCTGCTGGATATAATAACACTACTAGTGCAACTACCGGATACATACTTGCATACGGATTTTTAGCAGTTGATTTAAACATTTTTAAAGCATCTATTTTTATAAAAGGGAAATAGCTGGTAAGTAAATTAAGAAACATGAGTGAAAAAAATAATCCCGCAATACCCCACATTATTTTTTGAAAAAACAGGGTGCGCTTTCTTTTTTTATAGATGTCGCTTAATGCTTTGCTTGTTTCTAAAAATGTTTTTTGAATTAATTGCTCCATAGTATATTTTAAAAATTATTTTTTTAAGACCAACTAATTGTATTCCAAGGACTCATCGGGTTCTCTATAACCTGCTTGTGGATATGGTAAACCTCTTCTCTATACGAACGTTCACGATGCTGCTGGTCAAAAGCAAAACCTATGATAAAACTCTTTCCAAAATCTTTCCAAGAGGAAAAATGTTCTTTGGCCAATTGGGTTGCAAAATTGATGACTTCCCACGCTTCTTCTTCTGTAATAAGGTTTGCGGTAAAGGCTTTTCGAGCTTGTCCTACCAGCATTGCAGCATCATAGCCTACAATACCTAAATCCATTTCAGAATCAAACGTGATAATTCCATGTTGTTTTAATTGGTTTAGCGCCTTGTTAGATTTTAATTCTTTAAAGTAGCGAAACGCCCTATCGTTATCTCCAAAATAATCGTTCATTAAGGTTTCCCATTCTTCTTGAGGCTGGGTTTTCATCATGTTATATATATAGTCGTAATACCAGCGTCTCCCATCGCTCTTAAAATATTTCGTCATATTCCAATAGCCATCTTTGGTATGCATATGCCATCCTTGTAAATAACGATTTGCAGCTTTAGAATTAAGAAATACTAATGTATTTGTATCTGCGCCAAACCATTCAGAAATAGGAGTGTACAGAGCAATAGAAAACAGTTGGTCTTTCGTAAGTGTGCTTTTTTCGGATAGCTTGAACTTTGCTTTTTTCAAATCAGATTCCTCAAAGCCCTCTTTGGCTTTTCCAAAATATTTATAGACATAGGAGATTATTCCTAAAGCTAGTAATACATAGCCGTACCACGGTAAATTTTCAAACATTTGCATAATTTTTTTTTAATAAATTAGTATAAACTCTCTTCTACGTCTTCTTCTATTTCGTAGAAAAATTTATTGATTTCGGCAGGCTTTATTTCTTGTAAACACGTACCATTTTTCGCTCTTTACTTAGCATTTTAAAAGATTTCCAGTTATTATTTAATAGTAAACTAACTTCTATGGAAGAAAAAAGGCTAGGAAAAATATCTGCTAATAAACCTAAGCCTCTTGGTGCATTAACAGTTTCGGTAAATGAAACTTTTTCAATATCATCAACCGCTACGGTCTTTTTTCCAAAATTATATAGTGTAGGGAATGTAATCTCATCTCTATTAATTTTAACGGTATGGAATAACTGAAAATAGCTAGTAGCTATACCTATTACAAAAAGTATTACCTGTAAAATATAGGCGAGATTTTCATTCTTAATAACTTCAGATAGTATTAGTGTTTTGGAGTCTCCGAAGGTCATTGTAAAAAGGGTAATACCAAAAGAAACATACAAAACACCTATCAAAATTTTGTACGTTAATTTAGTACCAAATGTGTATGGAAAATCTCCTTTAGGCAGTTCTGTCGCTTCTAATTTTTTTCCTATTTTGGTTAGTTTATTATCTGTAACACTCATAATTAATTTGATTTTAAAGGTTTAGTAAGTCTTTTACGTTTACTTCTTTTTGTTCTGCTTTAGGTATCTCTAGTAAGGCTTCTGTTTTATCTTTTCTTAAAGATGCTATTATACTGGCAGGAAACATTTGTATTTTATTATTATAAGCAGTTACTGCCGCATTGTAAGCTCTGCGAGCAGCAGAAATTTGGTCCTCCATATCCGAAAGTTCAAACTGCAGATTTAGAAACTGTGTATCTGCCTTTAGGTCTGGGTAGTTTTCTACATTAATATTAAGACCACTCATTACTTTGGTAAGCTCGTTAGAAGCTTCAATTTTTTCACTCGGTGCTTTTGCGGTATCTATTTGTGTTCGCAACTCAGTTACTTTTAGTAATACCTCCTTTTCGTGCGCTAGATATTTATTTAGCGTAGCGACTAAATTGGGGATTAAATCGAATCGCTTTTTTAAGTAAATTTCTACACTCCCAAAGGCTTGTGTTACTTGGTTTTTCTTTGCAATTATTTGGTTATTTATTACAATACCTAGAATACTAAGTAGCACTACAATGGCTACACTAATTATAATTACCATACTTCTATTTTTTTTAATTATTTTTTTTATAATCTGTTTAATTTTTCTATCGCTATCTTAACGATAGTATCTCTTAATGCTATACTATCTAGCTTTTCGTCACAGAAATAATATCCGTTTTTGTCTTTTGAAAAACAACCTTCATCCTCTTCAGTAGTAATAAATGTTTTGTAATCTATGTGCTTCAGTATTCTACCACTACTTTCTCTGTAAATATGGTTTTTGTCTTTTCCATAACAAGCGCCTATAATTTTAAATGTTGCTACATCGGCTTCTTCTATTATCCAAAAAAGGCCACCACTACTATTTAGGTAATGGGTGTAAATGTGATTTTTGTCTTTATAAAAAGTGCTTCCTATGTAGCTAAAATTTGCAATGTCTATTACCGATTTTAATGTTTGTTTTTCATCTATATGGGTAATGTATCTGTCTATATAGATACCATCTTCATTTACCTCAACTGTTTTAAAGCCTAAGGCATTATTTTTGTCTGTGTATAAATGATCTTTTAAAAATTTCCATTGCCGTAATTTATTTATGCTGTCAACACCGTTTTTATATTTTTTAATGCGTTCTGTTCTAGTTACTGCTTTTGGGGTCTCACTTTCGTTATTTTTGATTGTACTTACAACCATAACAAGTAAAACTTATTAGAAATACAGATATTAATACATGGTGTTTTTTCATTTTATATGGATATTCATTTCCTTTATTTTAAACGTTACTTCTCATTATTCGCCTTTGTATTGTATGCCATTATGCATTGGGTTTTTTAAATCTATCCAAAATATGGCAGTAGGTTCATTTGGTTCTATTTGCCCGTTTTGGTTGGTGTCTTTTTTTGCAAAAACATACATAAAATCGTTTGCTGAATCATATTCTGAATGTGTTGCCGTATATGTTTTAGGAATAAGTGCTTTTTTGTTTTTTCCTTCGGTATCAAAATGGTAAAACCTTCGTAAGTCTTTTGCATTTATATACCCATCTTTATTAGAATCTTCATCATAAACAGATACCATATAAAAGTCTCTCTTTACAGGTTTGTAATTAAGCGTATCCGAAGAAAAAGTAGGATAATAAAGTGTTTTTATTAATGCTGGTTGTGTAAATAATTTGTGCCCTTTTTTTGTTTGATTATTGTAATGAAACACATTTACTAAGTTGTACCCGTAAAGTGCCTCAAAACCTGGCATAAAATTCCGATTCCAATTATTACCTTCTATATTATCAAAATTCCAGTTGCCGTGGTATGCGTTTGAACCGGTGTATGGTATGTTATCTTTTGTATAATTAACCTTGTAAATTGGGCTTAGCCTATGTGCTGGGCTATTGGTTTTTAATACATCTATCGGTCTTGTTTCAAAGGATAAAGTATCTAATTTAAGTCCAACAATTTTTTCGCCATTTTCGTCTTCTGATAATTCATTTACCTGAAATCCTTTTTTTTCAGATTTATCATCATGACAGCTTAACGCTAAAACCGCAATTGTGAATATGATTACTATTTTGTTCATTTTAATTAATACTATTTGTTAGTTATTCTTTTCTGCTTACTTCGGTATCTCTATCATAGGTCACTTCTCTTTTTAGCGCACCATCTATATTATAATACTTCCAGACCCCTTGTTTAAAGCCATTTAGATAACTACCTTCTTGTTCTATTTTTTTGTTGCGATAATAGGTTTTGTGTGCACCGTTTTCTACATCTTCTTTATAGGTGGTTTCATAATACAGCCAACCTTCTTCTCCAAAATATTTTTTAAACACACCTTCTTTGTTCCCCATATTGTAAGTGCCTTCATAAGATTTTACACCAGAGCGTTTATAATCTACACAATAGCCATCTGGTTTTCCATTTTTGTATTGATATGTTTCATCTGGGCGACCGTTTTTGTAATACGTTTCTTTTCTTTGGATGATATCGTTTGCGAATACAAGTTTACTTAGTAATACATCGGATTTTGAATATTCTAATTGTTCGCCATTAAGCTTAAAATTTTTAAAAATACTTTGCTTGCGAAGCTTCCCGTTTTCGCGATATTCCTTTTTAGTGTAGGTGCCTTTTTTTGTATAGGTGGTTTCTTCTAGAAGTAGGCTATCTTCTCGCTTTTTTGTCCAAATGCCTCTTGGGATACCTTTCTCATAAAATGTTTCAGTTATGTAAATGATATTTCTCGATTTCATTTTTTTCCACCACTTTCCTGATTTTTCGCCATCGTAATAGTTTTCAATAGTTTTTACGTCTCCTTCATTAGTAAAATAACGCCATTCGCCGTCTGCTTTCCCATCTTTATAGAATCTTGTGTTTCGTAGTTGCCCATTACTATTATAATCTTTTCTAAGCCCATTAATTTTTCCTTTTTTAAAAGTAATTTCAGCATAATTACCATCGCTAGATGTTACTTTGTAATAGCCTTTTAAGAGTTTCTGTTTTCCGTTTTTATAAATGGTTTCTTTACCAAAATGTTGCGAAGTAATATCATCCCAACTCGTCATTTTTTGGGCAGTACAAACTAGAGTTGTTAGTATACTTACTATGATTAAAATAGATTTCATTGTTTTAATTTTTAATCCAGCCAATAGTAGCATAGTTAGTTTCTTTAGTTGTTTTTTCATACAGAACAAGCAACCAGTTGTCTTGTTGTTTAATAACTGTAACAGGTTGGTTTATTAATGTGTCTATTTGATTTCCTTTTCGCGGTTCTCTAGTACAAATTTCTTCTTTATGTTGGTTATCTACTATGGGCTGTGTTCTTAAAATGCCAGTCACTTTTCTTTGTGTAAAAGAGCTATCTAAATTGTTGATTATTGTTTCATAATGTAACCATAGCTTGTATGTAGACATGACGTTATATGTATCAATTGTAACGTAACTAAATATTTTTTTTTCAAAACACCCTATGGCATTTGAGAAAATAGAAATAAGGGTTTTATCTCCTAGTTGTATATCTATAAGTTTCCCTGGTGTAGTATAGATTTCTATAAAACTACTGCCATTATTAATAAACAGAATCGTTTCGGTATAATGTTCTGTGTTTTGATAAATAATGTCTTGTAAACCATCTTTATTAAAATCTATGACAT
Source organism: uncultured Flavobacteriaceae bacterium (assembly GCA_937929935.1). GTDB lineage: Bacteria > Bacteroidota > Bacteroidia > Flavobacteriales > Flavobacteriaceae > Maribacter_C. The sequence continues at coordinate 97,880 of CALFUL010000013.1, forward strand.
GAGTGTTTTTAGGCTGAATAATAAAATCTACAGCATTTCCGTTTTTTAAAAATTTAGAATGCTTAAATTTTGAAAAACCTGTACTATCTATCGGAAATTTAAAATCTAAGAGGGTTCTTTCTAGTTGTATTAATTTTTCTTTCAATGGAACTAGTTGTCCTTCTATCTCTACAAATTCCCATTCCTCTTCTAGCTCTACTAACTCTGCCAATTTTACCTCTTCCTCAACGTCATCCGTTCCACAAACATCAATAGGAATACCTGGTGTTTTCCTGAGGAATTCTTCTCTTTCTTTTCTGTTTTTAAATTTAGAAGTTCCCTTTTCTAGTTTAATAGTAATTTTTATATCCTGATTAACAGTATAGGTTTGCTCAAATGGCTTGCAATTAATGGCATTAACCCTTAAGGTTATACTATTATTAATGATGTCTTTTGCTTGTAAATTCACAACACTAAATCCGTCAAAATCGCTAGAACCAACTCCAATGGTTTTGTTTGCTGAGACAACTTCAATAACTGAAAGCGGAATACCTTCGCCAGATGTTTTATGTATTGTTTTAAGGACCATACGCAGTTTGGCATCTGCTTGTTGTGCTCTTGCAATAAAAGCACTAAACAAACATAACATTACTAAAATGATGCTCGTCTTTTTTGAAAAAATTAGATGTTTTATCATGTGTTAAATGTGCTGCTATTTTAATTGTTTAAATAATATGCGTTCTGTGTATTTTTTATAACCCACAAGTGTTTCTTTTTCTAACTTTAGGGTTAATCCTGATACAAATTCAGGATATGAAAAGTCTTCTAAATCCCAATGTATTTTAACTTCTGTATTGGGTAACAATTCCCATTTATAATTTAGCTTTTCTCTAATACTCTCTTTGTCACAACTTGAAATTTCTTTCTCTAGAACAGCACTATTTTTTTTGGTAAAATTTAGTTCTAAAAAAATCTCATAACCCGCACAAGGATTATCATCTGGTGTTTCTTCGCAAACAGAACCAATTTTTGCTATAAATGTTTTGTTTATAATAGTTATTGCTGTGTCTTGAGTGTTTTTCTCTTGAGAAAATATAGTCATAGTACTTAATACTATTAATAGTAATGCTAAAGCTTTAGATAATGGCATTATGTATTATATTTAAATGTTTAACTAGATTTGTTTAGCTGCTATAGCCGTGATTTCTTCGCAGAAATCTGCGTACTCAGATTTATTCTTAAATTTATCTTCATAAAATTCGTGGTCAGAAAATTTTCCAGAATCTATACATATATACTTTCCATCATCATCGTCTTCTTTAAATTTAATTTCTTCTAAAGCTTTGTATTTTACAGTTATTGTTTTTCTTACTAGTGTGCCTTTTGTGTATATAAATTCGTTATCCATAAGGTCTATACTATAGCTTTTGGTGGATTGATAAATAACATATAAAAATTGTAATACTAGTAAAACACCAACTATGATTGTAAAATAATTACTCACAGGATAGGGTAGAATTACTGTGTTTTTTATTCCAATACTAAACTCTGCTGTTAAACCAAAATACATTGCTGCTACACCTAATGCTGGCCATATAAGATGAGACAGCTGAATTTTTGTGGAATACTCGTATGATTTCATTTGTTTTTGTAGTTATATAATTGTACTGTAAGTAAAGCACTATTAAACATGTACTTAATAATGCTATTGGTAACATAAACCACCTTATTACTACTATTTTTTGCTCGATAATCGAGATTAAATACCTTTTTTTAATAGGATTAAGAAATGATGCTTTAGGTTTTATTTGATAATTTAGATTTAAATGCTACAGGATTTATATGGAAGTTTACCCTAAAATTTCAGCATTAGTTTATTTACTATAATGCGTCATTTTAGCACCAAATTTTTCAACAAACATATCGTCTAAATCATCTGCTTTTGTTGCTAACTGTGCAATATTAGTAAGTACTTCGTCCTTATGTTCCGAGTACAAATCGCTTATATGAATACGGTACGATAGATAAATTTGATTATCTGAAATAGACAACCTATGTTGCCCTAAATCTGTAGTTAAAATATATTCGTACACCTCTTCAAGATTCTTACGTGGTAAATCATTTAACGGCGATGTTGCAAATAGGTAGTTATTATCGTAAACAAACATTCTTATTTCTGCACTGCCTTGATGAAAAGACCAACGTTCTCTACCAGACCTAGCCAATACGGGGTCTAAATCTAGTTTAGTAATGGCTTCCTCTACTTTTATGCTAAAATCTGATAATGGATTTTCTTCAAATATTTTTTCGTCAATATCTTTTCCACAATTAGGGCAATAGCTTGTTTTTTGTTGTATTAAACCATTACAACTATGGCAGCCTATAGTTAAGGAGTCTGTTAAGTCTTCTACAATTTCTAATTCTTCATTTAAGGTTTCCATAGGAATAGCAAAGCCCATATTATCGGCATCGGTAAACTTAGAGGTTACTATACCTACAAGCTCTCCTTTTTCATTAATAACGGGACCTCCACTGTTTCCTGGATTTATAGCAGCATCGGTTTGTATAAAGTTACTACCGTCTATAATTTGTTTAGGGTTAGATACAATACCTTCTGTTATGGTAAATGGCATACCATAAGGGTACCCTAAAACCATTACTTTATCTCTAGAAGTGGTTTCAATATCTTGATTAATATGTATGCTTTCTGTAGGTTTTGGCAAATCTTCTGCCTTTAAAAAAGCAATATCTTTTCCTTGATTTACATAAATAACTTTAGCTAAAAATTTGTTTTTATCTTTTCCTTCTAAACTTACATTTAAACTCCCTGCAACGACATGGTAATTGGTAACAATTATATTGTTTTCTAAATTGTAAAACCCTGTTCCAGAACCGCTAGCGGTATTAATTCTATAAACTGAATTATTTATTTTTTTTAAATCGCTCATTGTTTTAGTTTGTTTGAAAATTAGCCATCATTTGTTGCATTGCCGCCATAGATTGTTGCATCTGCGCGCCCATTATTTTTGACAAATCCATACCAAAATCATTATCCAAAGCATTGTCTTCCATAATAGCTTGCATACCTTTTAGTAGTATTGGGGCTGCTTGGTTCCAATCTAAACCATTGGCTTGTGCCAAAGCATCTGTAATGGGTTTACTAATTTCTTGGTCTATTAAATTGTAGTAAAACAGTCCATAGAAACATGACTGAATGAGGTTTGCAGCATCTTCAAACCTAGCATTAGCAACCATCTCTTGAGCCTCTGTATAGCTATCTTCCCAGTTTTCTCTTATGTTTTCTTTTTTACCGCTGTATTTATGAGAGATAAAGGTTTCTACTTGATACAAGTCTTCTAAGAATTTCTCTTTTTCGTAGTTTTTAAGTTTCTCTAAGTTGGATTTTCCTGTTAGTAAACGGTCATGAAATGGACTATTTCTATCAAAAATACCATCTACAGCGTTTTCAAGTACAGTGCGTACACACCCTTGTGGTTCTGCATAAAACTCAATTCTTTTAAAGGTAACATTAAGTGTATACCACGCATTATTACCATCTCTGTTTTCCATATAATGGTCAAAGCGTTGCAATCCTTCGGTAATAATTTTAAGATAATTGGTATAAGCTTCTTCTTTAAGCGTTTCTGCAAAAGGGGTTATTTTTGGTTCTTGAAGATGTGTGGCGTCAAATTTTTCTATAAATTCATCATCATAACTATCTGCAAAATAACAGACTTCTCTTAAAACGGCATATATTTTGTAAGGCTCACATAAGTCAATTGGGCAGGAGAAAGAGAAGTATACTAAATCGCCCTTTAATGCTACATTTGTAAGATTAAGCGGGTGCATGCGTATCTCTGCCAACCTACGCATTAATGGTATTTTTTTAGCATTTTTTATATTTAAAAAAGGGCATTTAACTACAAATTCATTAGCTGTTTGTGTTACCGATACAACTACAGAACCGTGTGCCATTTGGTAGGTGTCTCCTGTTTTTTTGCTTTGTAAATGACTCCCTACATAATCCATTACTGTTGGGATTACTTTATCGTATTGCTTGCTATTAAAAAAAGTAACTGCCTCATCCCATTTTTCGTCTTGTCTTGTAGATGCCTTTTTGTTTTGTATGGGTGGTAAATAGGTTATATTTTTATTCATTTATATTATTTTTATAACATTGTTTTGAGAATTAAATGTCTAGTGGAGCACAGTCAGAATTAAAATTAAGTTTACATAGTTTATAGGTCATGACTATGCTTTAACAATCAGTATTACTTGTTTTAGACATATATAAAATAATTTATAGAAGTTTCTGTCTAATGCATTTAGGTAATTTTATATAGTTACCTTTTATTATGTAAGAGATAGATTGGCATAGCTGTTGTGGGAAATTATTCCGCAGATTTATTTTTCTTAAAAAAAGCACCTAAACCTACTTCATACGTTTTATCTTCTCCTCTTAGGTTTGTTTTTACTGTTTTTATTACATCATCATAAATCTCATTAGATTTTCCGTAGATAAGTCCTATTATTATTTGCCCAATAAATCCAGCTTCTTTATAAAGTAGTTTAAGCCAGCCCGCTAATTCTTGATTATTAAAATATACAACAGTTGTTTTTCCTGTTTCTGAAGATGGGTCTTTATTCGTTTCTACACTTACCACATATCTATGGTATGCATTTTTTATAACTGTTATAGAATCTTTAGTACTTCCGTTGATTAATTTACCTGCTAAACTATTTTTTTTTCTAGAAGATTTGTAGGTGTACTTATCTCCTAATTTACTTTTTATTATGTCTTCTATCTCTTCTATTGTAGGGTTGTCGAATGCATAAAACAAGGTTGTTTTCATAATTGTTTGGTATAAGTTTAATTAAATTTAATATTTCATATCCTTGAGTTCACCATCTAAACCGTATTCAAAACTAAATGTCGTTCCTCCATTTTCAGGCTTAAGATTTATTAAGTAGTTCATTTTAGAAGTATCTCCATTACTTGGAATTTTAATATGTGCCAAGCTTAACTCACCATCAATTTTTTTGTCTTCGGATAACTTTTCAGTTGCTTTTTCAACTAATCCGCCAAGCGTAGAAAGATTAATTTTATCATCTAATTGAAACATAAAATCGGAAGCCTTACTGCCTTCTGGAATTTCAAGGGTTATCTCAGATGTTTGTTTCCAACCATTTTGAACGTAAGACCACTGTCCCATTGTTAAAGATTCTGGGGCATCTGTTACGATAAGCGATATGGTATTTCCTATAGGTTTTGCATTAGCTATTGTGATTTCTGTAAAGTAGGCATCATCACCAAAATTTGATTTAATCTCTTCTTCCATTGCTCCAAGGCCTTCTGCCGTTGCAGGCTGTTTTGTAATGTTACCACAAGAGGTTACTATTAATGCAAAAGCTACTACTACTGTTTTAAGTATTGTTTTCATAATTGTAAATTTTTATTGATATTTTTTTTGTTTATACGTCTATTTCTCTTCTTCATCTACTCCATAAAAGAAGAATAAAGCGCCTCCTGTTATTATTAAGAGTATTCGAATAATCCAACCCATAGCAGTACCCCATAGGTCTACCCATGCCAACCACCTAAGGTTGTAATTGAAGATTGATAATACCGCAGAAATAATTCCGAGTGCTGCTACAAGTAAACCGGCTTTGCCTAGTTTTTCTTTAATATTTCCCATAATACTATTTTAGATTCATAAGATTTGAATCGTAAAAGTATAGGTGTGAGGTAAGGTAAAAAATAGAGAATCTATTTTCGGGGCTTTAAAATAAATAAGTGTAAGGATTTTGGCAAAATCCGTAATTCGTATTTTTGCCAAAAAAGTAAACATGTAGTTAGGTATTATAATTTACCTATGCATTCATGGGGTTTAACCTGTAGTATTTGTATTTAAAAAGGCTTTAAGGAAAGCGTCTTTTTTTCTAAAAGACACAGGTATTTTTTGTTCGTTCTTAAGATAAATAACTCCCGACTTATCATACCTGTCTATAAATTTTAAATTTACTAAAAAGGACTGGTGCGGTCTGGTAAAGTTACTTTCTAGCAAGCGTTCCTCAAACGCTTTTAGAGTTTTAGAAACTACATATTTTTTATTGTCGCTACAATAAAAAGTAGTGTATCCTTTGTCGGATTCGCAATAAAGTAATACGTTTATATCTATTACCTGAAAGCTATCATGAACAGATATTATTAGTTTGGCATCATCATTATTCCAAACGGCTTTAGCAGTATTTATTTGTTTTTTTTGTTCTTCAACAGATAATGTAGTAACTTTTTCTATGGCGGTTTCTAACTCTTCTAATGCTACAGGCTTTAAAATATAATCAACAGCTCCTGCTTTTAAAGCTTGCAGCGCAAACTCTTCATATGCGGTAATAAAGATTACTTTAAAGTTTTGTTCTTTTGTCTGTTCTAAAAAATCAAAGGCAGTACCGTCGGTTAAATTAATATCTAAAAATACAAGTTCTGGCTCACAGGCCTTAACCACAATACAAGCATCTTTAACAGATTCACATTCACCAACTACATTAATATTGGTATCTACTAAATCTAATAGGTTTAATAGACCTTTTCTAATATATGTTTTATCTTCTACAATAATTGCTTTCATTATTTTGTATATTGATAAGGTAATGTTAGTGTTACCTTGGTCCCTTGCTTATCATTGGCCTGTCTATCTATAATTTTGATAGAAGTTCTGATTTTAGAACGTTTCGATAATATTTTTAATCTTTCTGCGGTAATTGTAGTTGCTAATGATTTTTTATCACTCCTTTTCTCTTCTTTCTCTGTATTAATACCAATTCCGTTATCCGTTATGGCACAGGTTAATACTTTGTTAGAGTAAGTAAGCTCTAGTTTTATATTCTTTGCCCCTTTATGGTTTACAAAAGCATGTTCTATGGCGTTCTCTATAAAAGGTTGTATAAGCATAGGGGGTATTTTAATACTTTCTGTATATATAGTATCATCTATATTAAGTGTAAAGTTAAAGGATTGGTCTGCTTCTAAATTTTGTAGTTCAACATAATTGTTTACGGCATCTAGCTCTTGACGTAAGGGTACCATATGCTCTCTAGAATTTTCTAAAACTAAGCGAAGTAGTTTTGAGAATTTAGATAGGTAAATAACGGCTTTTTTAGGCTCTTTATTTAAAATCATCCCTTGTAATACAGACAGGGAATTAAACATAAAATGTGGAGTCATTTGTGAGCGTAACAAGCGTTGTTCTATTATAATATTTTTATTTTTAGATTTTATATGCTTAAATTTTTGATAGAAAATAATACCCCCCAAAACTATAGACGTTAAAAGAAAACCAATAATAACCCATAAATAATTACGTTGCGATTGTTCTAAATTTTGTGATGTAGCCTTTACGGTTTTAGTTAGTTTTAGCTCTCTTATGCTAGCCGAGTCTAATGCCTGCTTATATTTATATTCATATTCAATTTGTGTAATTTTCTCAATATTATCTTTATTAAAAAGGCTATCATTTAACTTTTTGTACTCCTCATGGTTCGTTAGTGCTTTTTTATAATCGCCTTTATATTTATAAGTTTTAAAAAGTAGGTCAGCAGCTTTTTTTTGAGGTTGAATAAGCTCAAGGTCATCAGCTATTTTCTTCCCTTTTTGGATAAAAAAAAGTGCTTTTTCATAGTTTTGTTCATATAAATAAGTCTCTGCTAAGCCTAAGTAGCTATTTGCTAAAACATATTTATGATCTATTTTATCACTGGATTCTTTAGCTTTTATAAAATTTTCACGAGCAATTAAAGGTTTATTAAGTAATAAATTAATTGAACCAATATTAATAAAACATATAGAGACCTGTTTTAAATTGTTAATTTCTTGACTTGTTTTTAAAGCATTATTGTGATATTTAAGTGCTGTTAGATATTTCTTTTGTTGCTTGTAAATAGCGCCAATGTTGTCGTTATTTAAGGCAATAAAACGTTTACTTTTTTTTTGTACGGCTAATTTTAAAGACTGCTTGTGATATTCTAAAGCTTTATCGTATTTACGCATAGCCGTATAGACATCTCCTAAACTATGAAATGTACTTGCTATACTTAAAGTATCCAAAGTTTTTTCAGCATATATTAAGCGCTTATTAAAATTATCTATTGCTAATGGGTAATTACTTTGTGTTTTATAAACAACACCTAAATTAACATGAACAAACGAAATACCATCTTCATCATTAATGGCTTTGCACAAAGGTAATGCCTGTTTATAATTGGCAATAGATTCATTATACCTACCTAATTCAGAATATACATTTCCAATATTTATTAAGCATGTAATTATATTTCTCGTATTTCCTGAATCTTTGTAGATGTCGTAAGCTTTTTTATAATTGTCTAAGGCTTCATTATATTGTGCTAAATCATAATTAGTTATCCCAAAAGCAACATGTATAGTAGCTATACCATCTTGGTCTTTAATAAATTCATAATGCTTTAAAGATCGTTTAAAAAAGAGTAAACTTTTAGCATAATTAGATTTTCTGCTTTCTAATATTCCCCTTAAGTACAATATTTTTGCCTTCCCTTTTGTGTAATTTAAATCCGCACTTAAATCCTCAGCTTCTTCTAGATATAATTTAGTTGATTCTGAATCGCTTTGAAAAGATGAAAAAGCTAATTGATGTAATAAATTTACTCTAGTGGTATCTTTTTGTTGATGATTCTGTAGTTCTATTTTAAGACTATCTACTTTAGTGCTTTGAGAAGAAACAATTGTGGGCAAATACAGCGAAAACACTAAAAAAATAGAAGCTAAAAGAGTTTTTTCAAAATGTGGTTTTTTTCTCAAGCTTTTCATTACTTAATTAGTTATACTACTTTAAATAATAGCACATATTTTTGATATTAGACACCAAAATAACAATATATTTCTTAACAGTTCTGTTTAAAAACGCAATAAATCAAAAAAACAAAGTAGTAAACAAAAGTAATTGTATATAATCAATCTGTAAATAGAAAATATTTTTTCGATAGGCCTTAAGAAAGCTGAATTCAACCCATAAGTGCAACAACTTTATTATTTAGGACTTCAATTGGGTTATCACAACTAAACTTCGCCAACCACAACCTTCAAAACAGTGGTGCGCGTAATAACCACAGCAACCAAATTCATAGGCCGTGATAACTTCATATTCCTGAAAATATTTTGAAACATAAGCTTGTAATTGATTTGGGTCGGACGACATACTAAAAGACTTACCTGAAAATAAATCTGTTGCACAATGTACTTTCCAACTTCGTTTGTGAATATCGCTACCAATGTATAACTTCGGGTAAGCAGTTTGTTGAGTGTTCATATCTTAATTGTTTTAGAGAACTTTAAAGATACTTGACTTGCTGCTTTTCATCAATGCTATAAAGAATACGGGCTTCGGGCTTAATCGAAAGGTTTGTGTATTTTTATGAAGTCCGCAAAATCTTTGGCCCCGAAGCGTCGGGGTTGCTTTAAACAAGGAAAAGAAAAAACAAAAAGATTTTGCTATGTGTGTGGCGGAAAATAATCGCTAGTTTGCTCCCTTACTTTTCATAGCTCGAGCATTGTAAGTAATTATCGTCAAGACAAAAATTGGAAGACTTAATCAATAAAATAAAAAGTAGTACAACTCTTAGCTCAAAAGCCGAAGAATATGTTGTTTCTATTGCAAAAGAAAAGTCGGTTTCTAAAGGCGATGTTTTGATTTATCAAGGACAAGCTGTGAAGAACACATATTTTGTTAAAGACGGCTGCTTAAGAGCATATTGTATTGATAAAAATGGGAAAGAACATACATTACAGTTTGCTATCAAAAATTGGTGGATTAGTGATTTTATTGCCATCTACAATAATGAACTATCTACATTAACAATAGAGTGTATAGCTGATTCAAATATAATCGAATTTAATGCTAAACTACTGGATGAGATATATTCAAAATTTCCTGAATTTGAAGCGTTTCAAAGGAAAAACTTAGAGCGCCATGTAGTTAGTTTACATAAAAGAATTTTAAATCAATTGCAACTAACCGCTCTAGAGCGATATGAATTATTTCTGAATCAATATCCCGATATTGAGCAATACACGCCAAATTACCACATCGCATCTTATTTAGGCATTACACAACAAAGCTTGAGTCGCATAAGAGTAGAAAAATCAAAAAAATAGCTTTCTTACCATAAGGTAATTTTTGCCTCAAAACCATCCTATACTTTTGTTTTAAACTAAAAAAACAAAGTCATGGTAAAAAAAATAGTAATAGGATTAGGAAGTGTTATTATACTTGCTTTTGTAACGTTATACTTCACTAGTAGACCAAATTTAGAAGATGATGGTTCATATAGCCCTTCAAGTTTAGCACTTACTTTAGGTACTGTTTCAAAAACAGATTTTGAAGACATAAAGTACTCAAAATACCAAGGAGATAAATCGAAGATTTTAGTGATTTTCACTGAACAAAAAAACTTGAAGATGAAGAATGGCAAATCCTTCTCTACAGGAAATCATCCAATAGAAGCACTTGTACCAATGTTACACCTTAAAAATGCAGGATTTGATTTTGAAATAGCTACTCCTACTGGCAAACCTGTTGTATTTGAAATGTGGGCTTTTCCTGAAGAAGACGAGCATGTTAAAGCGATTTACAACAAGTACAAATCGAGTTTTGAGCAGCCTAGAAAGTTAGCTGAATTTATTACTAAAGCATTTGCGAATGATAGTTCTTATGCTGCTGTATTTGTACCAGGCGGACATGGAGCAATGATTGGTCTTCCAGAAGATAGAAACGTTGGAAAAGTATTAAATTGGGCGCATCAAAATGATTTATTCACAATTACTCTTTGTCATGGACCAGGCGCTTTATTATCTACTACACTCGATAATCAAAAATTTCTTTACGATGGATACAAGATGGCTGTATTTCCTGATGCTATTGATGAAATGACCCCAATGATTGGCTATTTACCAGGACATATGACATTAGGTGTTAGCGAAAGGTTGAAAAACTTAGGCGCTACTATTGTTAACACAGAATCTGATAATACGGTTTGTATAGATAGAAAATTAATTACCGGAGCAAGTCCATTAGCTTCTAATGAATTAGGTAAGCTGGCAGCAAACACTTTACTAAAGGAGTTGAATTAAAAACTACCTAAAACAAGGTATAAAAGCAATAGCGGTTTGAGTGCATACTCAAACCGCTTTATGTATTTAATTAAGTATAAGTAAGTGCATTTAATCCACTACTGCTCTTATGCTAGCCGTTGGCAACAATATTAAAAAATTTGTAATTGGTGTAAATTTGGTGTAAATTAGAACCAATCTAAATATACACTCATGGCAAGACAGAGCATTTCATTTACACAACCAAATGACGAATGGTTAAAATCACAAGTTGATACCCAAGAATATTCAAGTAAAAGTGAACTTGTTAACGACTTAATCAGACAAGCAAGAAACCAGCAAATCGAAATTGACTGGATTAAAGCTAAATTAGATAAAGCTGAGCATAATGGATTCTCTAATGATAGCAAGAAACAGATTTTAGCTCAGGCAAAGTCTATAGTTAATGACTGATTATAAACTAAGTAATGTCTCAAAAAATGACTTGATACGGATTCATCGATACGGAGTAAAAAAGTTTGGAATGGTCCAAGCTGACAAATACTTTGATTCTTTTTTTGAGTACTTCAACATCATTGCTCAAAGCCCCTATTCATTCGAATCAGTTGATTTTATAAAAAAAGGATATAAGCGGTGCATTTGTGGTACCGATAGTATTTATTATAAAATTAATGGAAACATCATTGAAATAATGGCAATTGTGGGAAGACAGGATTTAAAAAATATACTTTAAACTCTTTCGGGGAAATACTGTTGCCAACAATGCTATAATTAATGTGGGGTTTAGGTTTTTACGCCAAGGTCTGCGTATATTTATGAAGTCGCTAAATTGAAAATTACGCGTCAGCGAAATGTTCAATTTTAGGCTTTGAACAAGAAAAAAAAAGCAAAACAAAAAGATTTCGCTATGTGCGTGGCGCAACGGGAATAGTAAATTACCGCCCCACACTAATCATAACCAAGGCGTATTTTAAGACATGACATTTCAATGAACTCAAAAGAATATTACAAAATACTTCATACACCCTTACAAGAAAAGGACGATACCTCATTAATATATGGAGGAGGAATTTTTTTAGTTTTATTCGTAGTCATCAATTTTATTCCAATTGAACTCGCATTGAGAATGCCAGTTTTACTGGTAATTGTATTTATTTCAGTTTTTTGGGCAATACACAGAGCTGAAATTCTTAATAGAAACAAAATCATTTGGGGAATATGCGCTTTTATTTTTCCTCCAATAACTTTAATTATTCTGGGTCTAATGGGTACCAAAATTGGTATAAAACCTATTAAGAAATTAGTATATGAACACCGAAAAAAATATGAAGAAAAAATACTAAATAACAAACTACCAGAAAAAGATGCCGTTGCATTGAATTCAAAAATTTATACTGAGCTATCAGCGCAATTAAAGAAAGACATTTCAAGTAAATTTAACGAGTTGAACATCGAACCTGATAGCGAACCAAACCAACCTTCATCACCTAGTCGGTTTACCATTTGGATTGGTGGTCTCACTACCTCTTTATCTGCCACAAAAAGTAATAACAATACTATAATCAAAGCTAGAAACGGATACATTTTTAATTTTATTATTTTAATACTAATTATAGCTGTTTTGATTTATGTAATCATTAAATCATAGCAAATATTACCGTGCTGTAAAACAGCCTATTAAAAAATAGATATTCTCATACCAATTGGCAAAGAGCTAAAAGAAGATGGAAATACAATTAATAAGAAACGCAACATTAAAAATTAAATACGCCAACAAAACTATCTTGGTTGATCCAATGCTTTGTGAAAAAGAAACAATTCCGCCATTTATGAAGGGATTAAAAAAAAATCCAACCGTAGAATTACCAACCACCATTGAAACTATCATCAATGATGTTGATGCCGTTATGGTAACCCATTCGCATCCTGATCATTTTGACTCTGTCTCTAGTGAAATGTTGGCTGAAAATATTCCAATATTTGCTACCCCTGCGGATAAAGACTTTTTCTCAAAACAAAATTTCAGTAATATCTCTATTGTTGAAGAACAAATAAGCTGGCAAGAAATTAACGTCACTAGAATTGAAGGACAACATGGTAGCGGACCCGTACTACCTCACATGGGGGAAGTTTCAGAGTTTGTGCTTCAATCAGAAAATGAGCCAACAATGTATATTGTCAGTGATACTATATTGGTTGATGCGGTTAAAGATGCGATAACAAAATATAAACCTAAAGTCATTGTAACCAATTCTGGAAATGGTGTTTTTCCGGGTCTAGAACAATTTCCGGTAATAATGGATGAAAAACAAACTGTTGAAGTTGCAAAATTAGCCAGTGATGCGACTATTATTGCCGTACATCTTGAGTCAATAGATTTTAATAAGGCTACCCGTCAATCTTTGAGGAATTTTGCAGCTAAAGAGGGTATTTCAGCAACGCAATTATTGATTCCTTCGGATGGAGAAACAGTTAAAATTTAAAAAAGCGATTACTATAGTTGATTAAGGCATAATAGAATATCAATGATAAAAATCATCCCCATACTAACCTTTCTCTTTTTGACTATTCATACATCAGGACAAAATTGCGAGTATGTTGCGTATTTTAGGTTGACTGATTTAGCTATTAAAGAATGTAAAAAAGAGAATTTTAAAGAAGCCAAGAAGAATTTCAAACTAGCATTTGAGAAAACAGTATTTCCACAAGGTCATGACTTAAGTTACGCCCTTTTTACCGCGAACAAGTTAAAAGATGACCAATGGAGCCTGCAGGTGGCCAAAAAGCTTGCCGAAGGAGGAATTCCGCTAAAGTACTTTGCGCAATTCAAAAAGAAGAAATGGTATAAAGAATTTCAGGCTAACTTTCACAAATATGATGAACACTACAAAGAACATTTTGATTTAGATTTAAAGAATCGATTCTTAGATATTTATCAAAAGGACTTTGAACGTAATCAACAATATCACGAGTGGCGAGAAGGCAAAATTGAATTGACCTTACAAGAACTAATCGATGGTGCTACTCAAGTAACATCAGAATTTAAAGAGTTCATTGATGAATATGGATTTCCTAGTGAGCAAAAGATGGGCTACAACTATGTACGTCGCATAAATCGTATTGAGGAATATAGTTCTGTAACACTACTCATTCATGTTTTTCAGATAGGAGATTTGACATTTAAAGACCGCATTGATGATTTTACTTGCTCAGGCGGAATTCATTCAAAATATAATAAAACCTTACATGAGATTCGCGGCTTTGGAAATGGAACCGGAATTAAACAAGAAATGGAAACCAGATATACCAAATACAGAGGTGCGGAATAATTCAATTTAATACCTTTAAAAAAATTGAAAATTGAAAACAAAATTTTTTCTTATTCTCATTTTATCTCTTGTACTATCATGTTCGAGCAGTTCTAAATTACTAAGACCTCAAATACAACCTGAAATACCAATAGCTGAATTATGTAGCAAGGGTATTTTACCCTTTAATACTAATTACAAAAAATCATATTATAAAATTTTGCCCTACCTATTTTTTAATGAAGGCGGGACATTCATCAAAATTCATGGAGATTTTTACAACCTAAAATTTAATAGTAATTCTGATATTAATATTATGCCCGGGTTTTGGAGTGATTATGGGTCTCATCAAAATTCATTAATAGTTCTTGTATCACTGAGTGAAACCTCAAAATTACCGCTAAAAGATATTCCTATATCAGTTGAATCGAGCAAGCATGGAACTTTTGAAAAGGAAAAACTTATTGGAAATCAAGGTATAAATAGGGTGCAACAAAGAATCTTATTTGTAAAAAAACTAGAATTAGAAAATGAGTACGATGTATTGAATAAAATCAATGATGACGTAATTACTGTTACTATTGGCGGTCAGATTTATAAATTTTTAAACCCTGAATTAAGTTTGGATTACTAAAACCACTAACCCGCTCTTACGAGTTTCACAATCCTGCCAAAGTAGTAATTTGAAAAGTTAATCATAGTTACACTTTCCCCCACCTAACATAAATCCAATTAAAGAATAACACACTTAGAACGCAAAGCAATGCCACTAGCGGTGTTGAAAACAAAGTGAGTATCGTAAAAATGGCCCCGTAATATATAGAGTAGACTACTAAAGAAAATCCAAAGCGAAGGGTTGCTGAGAATTCAGGCTCCCAAATTTTGGGTTTGACCACTAGTTTCCAAAAAATGAGAACTGGAAAATTCAAGAACCAAAAAATACTTTTTAAAAGCATGCCCATAATACTAGAACCACTTTTCAAATTTTCTACTGTATCTAATTTTAGGGTTTCGATTGTCTTATTGACAGCTTCAGGTTGCATGTAATCAACTTCAAGGGCATCAAGTTGTTTTTCTATTTCGTCATAAGTATCTACAGACGCAATATGCGTAGTTAACTTTTTCATTCGCTCACTAACCAATTCTTTGATTGCTGCGACTGATTCTCTAACTTTTAAAGGGTTATAGTATTCTTTTACCGCAATTGGTTCGCCATAATGTATGGCCGCCTTATCAGGAAAAGCCATCATATTCTTATAATTCAACCCAACGGGTACCATTTGAATATCTAAATCGGGGTGTGCCTCTAAGGTCGCAAATAAGATTCTAGTAAAACCTTTACTCAAGGGCCGTACCCGTCTTTGAAGGTTGTGATTTGCTTCAGGAAAAATGAGTAATGCTTCTTTATTTTTCAATAATGCTGTACACGATTCAAACACCGCCTGATTATTCTTTAAAGCATCACGACCATCACGAATGCGATATATAGGAAGCATTTGAAAAAACTTAAATACAGCTCTAAATACACTATTTTCAAATACATCAGATCGCGCTAAAAAAAAAGGTTTTCTAGTGCAATCAATGACAATTAAAAGCGAATCTAAAAGCGCATTTTGATGATTGGGTAAGAATAGTACTGGTTTATCTTTTGGCACATTATCGAGTCCCTTAACTATTATTTTTCCAAAGTATAGGTGCAGGGCTGCCTTAATGATTGTTTTTACAATTTGATACGCGAAGTTTTTCAATTCAAATGTCTTTATTGAATTTATATTGTCCCCAAATACTTGCTAAGACCAATCCAGATACAATATGCCATATGCCCCAAAAGGCCGCCAATAATGCCATACCTCCTAAGCCATCAAAGAAAGTAAAGATGAGTAATAATCCCAATCCAGAATTTTGAATTCCAGTTTCTATGGTAATACTTCTAGTATCTGCGTTTGATAATTTAAATAAGCGAGCTAGTGAAAATCCTGTAAAGAAAGCGAGCAAATTATGTGCTAGTACCAAGAAAAAAACAAGAGCCACATACTCTAAAAACACAGCGCTATTATTAAATAAAGCTATGAAAATTAAGGCCACAAAAAATACAAGTGATAAAACCTTTAATAGTTTAGAGAGTTTTTTAGCCAATTGAGGTTTTAGGTGCTTGACCCACATACCCAAAACTAAAGGTATGCCTAAAAGCAACGCCACTAATTTGATCATTTTTAATGGCGAAATGGCAACCTCTAAAAGTATGCGTTCAGTTGGGGCATACAAAGAACCCCAAAATTGCAAATTCAAAGGCGTCATGAAAATAGCCATGACCGTTGCAATTGCTGTCAATGATATTGATAATGCTGTATTACCTTTCGCCAAATGGCTTATAAAATTTGAAATGTTACCGCCAGGGCAGGCTGCCACCATAAACATACCCAATGCAAAACTGGGCAACGGTTCTAACCAATAAATCAAAACAAAAGTGACCGCTGGCAATAGAATAAACTGACTAAAAACCCCAACAAGAATGGGTTTTGGATTTTTTAAAAGTGCCTTGAAATCTTGAATTGAAATATCTAAGGCGATACCAAACATGACTAATGACAACGCTAAATTTAAGGCCCAAAGCGTTTGCTCGTCAAAATTTATTTGAATGCTGTCAATAAAAGAAGTAGTCAATGTTGGCTTGCTTGATTAAAGACGTTGAAGTTAAAAAATCACTTTAGGTATATCAACTAATCACTGAAATACTTTTAACTTTAAACTTTAAAAAGAAGTAAGATGGCAATGACCCCAAGTAATATGATGCCTTTAGGTACCGTGGCACCTGATTTTAATTTACCTGATACCGTGAGTGAAACGCATATGTCACTGCAGGCTATCAAAGGCAAAAAAGGCACCCTCGTTGCCTTTATTTGTAACCACTGCCCTTTTGTAATTCACATCAACCCAGAATTCTCAAATATGGCGAAAGAATATCAAGAAAAAGGTATTGGGTTTGTGGCTATTTCAAGTAATGATGCTGAAAATTATCCGCAAGATGGGCCCCATTTAATGAAGCAAACGGCTGAAGAAAATAACTATACGTTTCCGTATCTCTATGATGAAAATCAAACTATAGCAATGGCGTATGATGCTGCGTGTACTCCTGATTTTTATTTGTTTGATGCGCAATTAAAACTCGTGTATCGTGGGCAACTTGATGACTCAAGACCCGGAAACGGACTGCCCGTGAATGGTAAAGATATACGTGATGCTGTGAATGCCTTACTCGAAAATAAATCGATTGACCCCAATCAAAAACCAAGTATTGGCTGTAATATCAAATGGTTGGCCCCCTAGCCCCCAAAGGGGGAATTATGTGATGTAATCCTAATTCATTTTAAATCACAAAATAACTAAAATGCCAGTTCGAGTGATTTTGAGGAACGTAAAATAGCTTGCCCGACTTTTGGCGAGTATCGAGAACCAATTAAGACTTTAAAATTCTTATTCTCAATATAAATTTCACTCATCGTAATCGTAAAATTCACTCGAATTGACAGAATTTTATAAAACCAATAAATGAAAATAAATTCAAAAGATACGCTAGAGCAAAAAGCGATGCTGTTTTTAAAAATATATTTGAACATGGCATCTTAATCAGTTGAAGTTTATAAACCCAAAACTATTGATTTACAAAAGCCACATGATCGCGATGAAGTCTACGTGATTATTTCTGGTCAAGACGAATTCATTAATCAAGATGCAAGAACCACCTTCGAAACCGGAGATTTGTTTTTTGTAAAAGCAGGAAATGAACACCGGTTTGAAAATTTTACTGATGATTTTTCAACGTGGGTATTGTTCTACGTACCAAAAGGAGGGGAGAATTCACAACTATGATAACCAGCCTTCCCGTTGCGTTAAGGTTTCAATATGAGCAAAATGATGATGACCATGCCAAACATATTTGGCAATATTCTCTTCGACTGTTACGGCTATATTTCCTTCAGGATGTATGTAATGTCTTTTTAAATCATCCGTAGATAATCCTTTTAAAAAATAAACCAACTTAGCGTGTAAAGCAGTGATATACGTTAATGACATCTGAATTGGTGCCGTTTTCGCATCAAATAACTTACTCCATTCTTTTTCTTCATAAGCTTTGATCAAAGGTTCATTTTCAGTCATGGCCCATTTAAAACGGGTGTAACTGTGGTGATGACTATCAGCAATATGATGTATGACTTGCCTGACTGTCCATCCGCCAGGTCGATAGGGCGTATTTAATTGTTCTTCGGAAAAATCAGCCACTAATTTTTCTAGTCTTTCAGGAAGAATTTCTAAACTATGAATCCAATCTTCTATTTGTTTTACATCTTTAGCGGGTACATATGTAAATTTTCCTATGGGATATTTCAGTTTTTCCATGACTTAAAAGTACTAAACTTTGGCACCAAAATTCATGTAAAAAAGAAGATAATTATGGGGTTAAAAAAATAAAAAGTAGGGTAAATAGATGAACAAGTTGTTTCAGCTACAACAAACAATTAATTCAAAAAAATGAAACTTAAAAGACTTACCACTCTCTTGCTTTTCAGTATTCTCTTTCAGAGTTGCTGTACTTTTTACGGAGACTGTGAAGACAGGTTTGATGATTCATTTATAGCATCAAACTTTACCCCAGTGGTCATAAAAAGAGCTGATTTTGAGGCCTCTATAAATTTATCAAATTCAACAGCGATTGGCACCTCAGGAAAAATTTATATAGTTAATAATACATTGTTTATCAATGAGTTAAATAAAGGTTTTCATATTTATGATAATAGTGACCCTAGCAACCCTAAGGCCCTTAAATTTTTAGAAGCCCCCGGTTCAACTGACCTTGCCATTCGAGATAATATGATTTACATCAATCAGGCTACTGACTTAATTGCGGTGCAGTTTAACGCAACTACAAATGAAATCAGTTTAAAAAAGCGTATTTCAAACACCTTTCCACCGCTTCGTTCTCCAGATGGCTTTGAGGCGTATGATATTCCTGAAAATTCAGTAGTTGTTGATTGGAAACCTAAAAATTAAATAAGCATGAAAAAATATTTAGCAATTCTCATTATTTTACTTGTTGGTATAAGTTGCGATTCAGATTCATCTAGCAGCGATGCGCAAACTTCAGCTGATGGTCAAGGTGGCTCACTAGCTCGATTTACCTTAAAAGGTAATTATCTTTATACCGTTGATGATGCGGGTTTAAATGTATTCAACATTACTACCACTGAAGATCCTGTTAAAGTCAATTCAATACCTGTAGGTTTTAATATTGAAACTCTTTTTAGTTATAAAAACTACCTCTACATTGGTTCACAAAATGGCATGTTTATTTACGATTTAGAAAATCCTGAATTTCCTACACAATTAGCTGCCGTTGAACATTTTACGGCCTGTGATCCAGTTATAGCAAATGATACCCACGCTTATGTTACCTTACAATCAACTACTTTCTGTGGTAATAATATCAACGTTTTAGAAATATATGATGTAACTACTGTTACAGACCCTATTTTATTAAATAGTCGAAATCTTACTTCACCTAAAGGGTTGGGGTTATATGGTAATTACTTATTTGTTTGCGATGATGAAATTAAAGTTTTTGATGTATCAGTACCTGAAGAATCTAAATTGGTAACCTCTATAAATCGCAATGCTTTTGATGTTATTATACGTAATGATCTATTGATTGCTATTGGATCAACAGGTTTATATCAATACCAATTATCAAATGATGCTCAAACGGGCGTTGAAATAAAAGAATTGAGTACGTTAAGTATTTAAGCTGTCTCGATTATTGTGTAAATGGCTCTGAATAACAATCAGGGCCATTTTTATGTATAGCCAACTTGCTTTACGCGATTAATGCTATCTTGCTACTACTCTAGCTTAATTATTAAAATTCGCAGTACATGAAATCTTTTACATTATCTGAAATCAATGATTTGTTGAATGGCACACTCGTTGGTCATAGCTCTAAGATCATTACGGGTCCTGAAGAATTACAAAAAGCACAAGCCAACCATATTACTTTTATTGGAAGTATTAAATATGTTTCTCTTTGGAAAAATTCAAAGGCATCAGTGGCTATTGTAAATGAAAATTTAGAGGTAGAAGCAGGCGAAAACAAAGCCCTTATTAAAGTTAAAAACGCTGATTTAGCCATGGTCAAAATACTGGAAATTTTTCAACCCGACACTCCAGTTTTTGAATCAGATATTCACGCTACAGCAGTAGTACACACTACCGCAAAAATTGGCACTGGTTGCAAAATTGGCGCAAATTGTTATGTGGGTAAAAATGTTATTTTAGGAGACGGTGTGATACTTTACCCTAATGTGACCATTCTAGATGAAACTACAATTGGCAAACAATGCGTTTTTTGGTCAGGTACAGTAATTAGAGAACGCTGTAAAATTGGTCATCAGTGTATTTTTCATGCCAATGTTAGTATTGGTGCTGATGGTTTTGGGTATCGCCCTAGTGAAGATGGGCGAGGGCTTGTGAAAATACCTCAAATTGGCACAGTAGTTATTGGCAATGATGTTGAAATTGGTGCTAATTCATGTGTAGATCGTGGTAAATTTAGTGCCACTATCATTGGCGATAATTGTAAAATTGATAATCAAGTGCAAATTGCTCATAACTGCATTATGGGTAGATCATGTATTATGGCAGGCCATAGCGGATTGGCTGGATCGGTAACCTTAGGCGACGGTGTCATAATTGGCGGTAGCGCATCAATTAAAGACCACACTACCCTACATTCAGGGGTTGTGGTTGGGGCAGGATCAGGGGTTGTAGGTGATGTGAAAGCAGGAAAAACGGTTTTAGGTTACCCTGCACAAGATTCACGCGATATGCTTAGGCAATGGGTAATGATGAGAAAATTAGCAAGAGACTCAAAATAAATTTATATAGTTTTTAAAATATAAGCTGCGAAAATTCAGACAATTAAAGATTAAATACTATATTTGGCTTTTAATAATTATTTAATTTTAGTATTATGAGTAAAGGAACAGTAAAATTCTTCAACGATTCCAAAGGTTACGGTTTTATCACTGAAGATGGTTCGAACGAAGATCATTTTGTGCATATTTCAGGTTTAATCGATGAGATTAGAGAAGGTGATGTTGTAGAATTTGAATTACAACAAGGTAAAAAAGGATTGAACGCCGTTAATGTAAAGGTAGTAGACTAAGATAAGGTTACATAAAACTTTTTTAGAACGTTAAAAGCTCCGATGAATCGGAGCTTTTTTTTGTGCCTTACTTTTAAGAACTTTCATTTTTCTTCAAATGCAATTGCATCAATCTAAGAACAGCACATATTTAGCATATTGGCAATAAGGCACAGAAATCATTAAATAGTTTATAAATTATTAACAATAATTTGAAAAAATAACAAAAAATGATCCAAGAGTCATAATATTTTTAAATGTAAAACGTTATATTGTAAGCCAACTAAGAGCCCCACTCTTATTTAAAACTTAAGCCTTATGATGACACTACTTAGTGCGCTATTTATTTTGCTGGCTATTAACGTAGCCTTATTAAGATTCAGTTCTATGGAAATTGAAAACCCATATAAAGTAGGGTAAATTGAAACTGAGCTGTTTTGTAATAAAACAGTCTAGTTTGATTTCTTTTATTTTAATTCTAATCGTCTTGATTGCAATAAATTTAATTTTATTGCTGTTCAGCGTGAATGAAAAATAAAAAACTCCTTAACCACATGATGGCTAAGGAGTTTTTTATTTTTAGAAAATTCTTCTGTTTTATCTAGCCAACTTTCATTAACTCAACATCAAAAATTAAGGTCGCATTTGGCGGTATAACACCACCAGCACCTGTACTACCATACCCTAATTCTGAAGGAATAACAAAACGAGCTTTATCGCCTACTCTTAAAAGTGAGATACCTTCATCCCATCCTTTGATGACCTGACCTATTCCTAATTGAAATGAAATAGGGTCATTTCTTTTGTATGATGAATCAAAAACTTGTCCGTTAAGTAAAGATCCTTCGTAGTGAACAGACACCTGTTGCCCTGAAGTCGCTTGATCGCCACTACCCTTTTGTATGATTTTATAACGTAAGCCTGAATCTGTAGCTTCAAAACCTGCTGCTACCTTATCTAATTCAGCAGCTTGTTTTGCATTTTCTTCGGCAATTCTTCCGGCTTTAGAACTTTTAAATTCTTCAAAAGCAGCGACTGCGTCAAAACTTTCAGCAGCTTCACCTAATCTCACAATTTCAAGACTTTCAATGGCATCGCCTTGCGCCACAGAATCAACAATATCTTGACCTGATGCGACATGACCAAAAACAGTATGCTTGTTATCTAACCAAGGTGTTGCGATATGGGTAATGAAAAATTGACTTCCGTTAGTACCTGGCCCAGCATTAGCCATTGAAAGTACTCCGGGTTCATTATGACTTAGGTCAGCATGAAATTCATCATCAAATTTATAGCCAGCGTCTCCGGTACCAGTACCTAGAGGACAACCACCCTGAATCATAAAATCTGGAATTACCCTATGAAATTTTAATCCGTTGTAGTATGGTTCGCCTTCAGCTTTGGCTGAATTTTTCAATTTACCCTCAGCAAGGGCAACAAAATTACCAACCGTACCCGGTGTTTTGTCATGGGTAAGCTTAACTAGTATTTCGCCTTTTGATGTATTGAATTTTGCGTAGATTCCTTCTTGCATTGTTCGATTTTTTAATGAATCGCAAAGGTAGGAAATTTGCTAAATTATTTATTCACTTATAATACCGTATTTGTCAAATAAATAAATCAAACTAGTCATAGCCGCGGCACCTAACTCTAACTCTCGTTTATTCACATGCTCAAACGTATCATTCTCTGCGTGATGATGGTCAAAATAGCGTTGCGAATCAGGTCTGAGACCGGCAAGTACAATGCCGTCTTCTTTTAATGGGCCTATATCTGCACCCGAACCTCCTTTTACAAAAAGATGTACCATATAAGGTTCAAAAAGAGAAGCCCAAGATTGCGCTTGTTTCAAATTTGCATCTGAACAATCAAAAGAGAAACCTCTGGGGGTAAAGCCGCCAGCATCACTTTCAAGACCAAATACATGTTTCTCATTCTTAGTTTTGGCAACTTTCGCATATTCATTGCCTCCTCGCAAACCATTTTCTTCATTCATAAAAAGTACAGTTCTAATGGTTCGTTGTGGTTTATAGCCTGATTTTTTTATCAAACGAAGCACCTCTATACTTTGAACACAGCCAGCACCATCATCATGTGAGCCATCACCTAAATCCCACGAATCTAAATGACCCCCAACTACCATGATTTCATCTGGTTTGGTACTGCCTTTAATTTCTCCGATAACATTGAAAGACTCCACATCTTCTAGTTGTCTACAATTCAGTTTAAAAAAGAAATTCAACTCAGAATTTAATTTCAGCGTTGCACTTAAAAAATCTGCTCCGTTGGTACTTATTGCAGCAGCCGGAATACGCTCATTTACAGGTGTATCGCCATAACTCATTGAACCTGTGTGCGGAAAATCATCTTGTCTTAAATTCATAGAACGTACAATGACCCCAAGGGCTTCATACTTACCAGCTTCAGCAGCACCTGCATAACGCTGGTCTACGCAACCAGAATACGCTTGAAAGGTATTGATCAATGAGGCATTCATTGGTCTGTTAAAAAAAACAATATTACCTGATATCTTTTCTTTACCAAGTGTCTCCAATTCTTTTATACTTTGTACCTCAATTACTTTGGCTTTAATTCCTCTTCCGCCGGTGGCCACTGAACCGCCTAATGCACAAATAGGCACATTATTGGTAACCCCTGGTGCCGTTTCAATATATGCAAATTCAGGTGCTCCTCTAACCCATTTAGGCACCATTACTGGTTGTAACCATACACGGTCTAAGCTTAATGAATCTAATTGCCTTTTGGTATAATCTACCGCCTGCTGCGCTTCAACAGACCCAGAAAGTCGCCCCCCTATTCTATTTGATAAGTGACGAAGCCATTCATAGCTTTGACCTTCATTAAGTGCTAAATCATAAAACTCGC
Source organism: uncultured Flavobacteriaceae bacterium (assembly GCA_937929935.1). Taxonomy (GTDB): domain Bacteria; phylum Bacteroidota; class Bacteroidia; order Flavobacteriales; family Flavobacteriaceae; genus Maribacter_C. Next base: position 122,391 of record CALFUL010000013.1, read on the forward strand.
GAAGTTGTTCTGTATCTTCATTTTGAGCAAAAGCAACGGTGGTAATAAAAAATATGAATACAAATAGTTTCTTCATTAGTTTTCACTTTCTAATTGAATTTTATAGTCTTCTAAATTAGCCTTTATTTTCGGAGATAACTCTGGCTCTTGAACATCTTTGTATTTTTTTAACTCTTTTAATAAAATACTTGCAACAATATTTCGGGCTGCTTTTTTGTTGTCTGCAGGTATAATATACCAAGGCGCATGTTCTTTTGAAGTGGCATTAACTGCCTCTTGATAACAGTCTTGATAAGCATCCCAAAGTTTACGTTCTTTTAAATCACTCGGAGAGAATTTCCAGTTTTTTTCTTTCAATGCTAATCTTCTCAATAAACGCTGCCTTTGTTCTTCTTTAGACAGATGTAAAAAGAACTTAAAAATTAAAGTGCCATTGTCAGCAAGATGCTGTTCAAAATTATTAATTTCTTCATACCGTCTATTCCAGAACTTTTGATTAATATTTTCTACCTTATGAATACCTGGTAGCTGTTCACCTAATATATATTCTGGATGCACTTTAGTAACCAAAACATTTTCATAATGTGTCCGGTTAAAAACGCCAAACTTGCCCTTGGCAGGTAAGGCAATATAATGTCGCCATAGGTAATCATGACTCAATTCTAATTCAGTGGGCACTTTAAAGCTATGCACTTCAATACCCCTAACATTAAAATCTTTAAAAACTTCACGAATTAAACTGTCCTTTCCAGCCGTATCCATTCCTTGTAAACAAATGAGTACGCTGTATTTATTATGGGCATACAAGGTATCTTGAAATTTACCCAGTTCTTTTCTTATTTTGTGTAAATTCTTTTTTAACTCCTTATCGGTAGCATCTAGATTGGTACGTGAAGGGTAATCTGCCAGTTTTACCTTGTTACGTACCTTATACTTGTCAATTTCTATTGAATTCATGTGCTTAATATAAAATATTTTATCGTTGAAATGCATCAAATGTTAAAAAAAATGACGCTTAATCTGCATAAAAAATCACTTTAGCCAATATATACAAAAGTAGGGTGCACCCATCGAAAAAAGTAGGTGGTAATTGTAGTTTTGAATTAATTTTGAAGTTGAAATAAACCCAAATTTTCAACCCTTTAGTACCTACGTTATGAAATTTTCAAATGCTATACTATCAGTTTTACTGATTTGCTTATTTTCTTCTTTTTCTTCAGGTGAAGATTGCCAGTACGCTGGTTCAAACATCAATTACATCAACACGCAGACTATAAAAGCAATTGATGCAAAAGAACTGCATAAAAGTAAATATTATACCTATAAAGCACTTACTGCCATTTACAAGACTCAGAAAGAATTAAAAAATTGTGGCTGTCAAAAGGCTGCATATAATCTAGAAGAAAGTCAATATTTGTTCAAAAAAGCAACTAAAGTGGGTTCTTTAAAAGAAGCTAAAGCTTTATTAATTGAAGCCCAAAACAAAGCCAAAAAAAGTTTAAAAGAACTTCAAAACCATCATCGTCATGAAAAATATGAATCTGATATTAATGTAGCAATAGATGCAGTTGGTGCCGCACAAAAAAAATACACATATACATCTATCACATCTAATAATAAGGCGATGTATCAGATTATTGACCTATCACTAGTAAAATACAAAAAGTCTTTAGAAAAGGTTATAAATACAGTGGATTGCCCAGAAGCACTAGCGTATGTAAACGGAGTGTTTGAACACTGTGAAAAGCAATTATTACGTACTGATTTAAGCGATGTTAAAAAATACTACAACCTACAAACCAAACTAATTACTGAAGCTGCCTTAGTCAAATTGAAAAACTGCAATGCTTCAAAAGAAACGCAAATAGTTTCAAATAAATAGCGATTGGCTATTTACTTGCAAATAACTTCACATCTTCTTCAGTAACTTGTGGACTACCTAAGATAATTAGGCGCTCAACAACGTTTCTCAATTCACGTATATTACCTGTCCAGTCATAGGCCTTGAGCAATTTTATTGCTTTTTCTGAAAAAACCTTGGGTGCAATACCTTGCTCACTTGCTATTTTTGAGGCGAAATACGCAATCAACAATGGTATGTCTTCACGGCGATCATTTAAAGCAGGAACTTTAATTAAAATCACTGCCAATCTGTGATACAAATCTTCACGAAAATTTCCGTCGGCGATTTCTTTTTTCAAATCTTTATTGGTTGCTGCTAAAACACGAACATCAACCTTTATATCTTTATCAGTACCTACTCTTGAAATTTTATTTTCTTGAAGTGCGCGCAGTACTTTTGCTTGCGCTGAAAGACTCATATCGCCAATTTCGTCAAGAAAAATTGTGCCTTTATTAGCAGCTTCAAATTTACCTGCGCGGTCTTTAACAGCAGAGGTAAACGCGCCTTTCACATGACCAAAGAGTTCACTTTCAATCAATTCAGAAGGTATGGCAGCACAATTCACTTCAATAAATGGCGCTGAACTTCTTGGGCTTTTTTGATGTAACCAATGTGCTACTAATTCTTTACCCGTACCATTTGATCCCGTAATTAAAACTCTGGCATCAGTAGGCGCTACCTTTTCAATCATATCTTTAATGACATCAATCTCTTTGCTCTTGCCCACCATCTCATAATTCTTGCCTACCTTCTTTTTGAGGATCTTATTCTCAACCACCAATTCTTTTCGGTCTAAGGCATTGCGTACACTGGTCAAAAGTCTATTCAAATCTGGCGGTTTAGAAATATAATCAAAAGCTCCGGCACGCATTGTACCCACGGCAGTATTCAAATCACCATGGCCTGAAATCATAATAAACGGAATCTCTGGTTTTATTTTACGAGCAGCTTCTAAGACCTCAACACCATCCATTTTTGGCATTTTGATATCACAAAGCACTAAATCATAATCGTTATTTTTTACCGCCTCGATACCTCTGAGTCCGTCTTCAGCTTCCTCTACTTGGTAGCTATCACTCTCTTCAGAAAGAATCTTAACCAAAACCCTTCTAATCGCCGCTTCATCTTCAATAACTAATATTTTTGACATTTTTTTTGAATTAAAAGATTCCTATTTTAAATCTTGTTCGAAGATATATATTTCCTCGGTCATTTATTACTGATGCTTGATTATGTCACAACCAACGTGTAATCATCAACTAATAAGAAGGCAAATGCTGTTCATAACCTCACTCAATTATTCTTAGTATTTGAGCCATCTATATAAATCTTTATACGTAGGTTTTTTGCCATACATCAATATACCAATTCGGTAGATTTTTGAAGCCAACCAAACAATCCCAATAAATGTAATTATTAAAAGTACTATGGATGTCACAAGCTGCCAAACAGGCACTCCCCCGGCACCAATTCCTCCTGGCAAACGCATCAACATTACAATAGGAGAAGTCAACGGAAATAAGGAAAACCCAACGGCTATTGGACCATGTGGATTACTAAATACCGAGAAAAAACCAACATAAACCGCTAACATTAAAGGCAAAATAACCGGAAACATAAACTGCTGTGTATCCGTTTCATTATCTACTGAGGCGCCAATTGCTGCATAAATAGAACTATAAATTAAATAACCTAAAATAAAGTATACCAAGAAAAAGAAGATTAGTGTAAACCAATTCACATTCAAAATCTCCTGCGCATAAAGCTTGGCAGTCTTATCAAGTGTTGGCATTTGTTCTGACAAGGCCGGGTTCATTTCTGAAGACAAACTTGCATTCTCACTTAAAATTGATGGATCTATACCAAAAACTAACATGGCAATCAGTAATAAAATTGATGCAGAGATAATCCAAATTGAGAACTGGGTAATACCCGCAAAAGCAGATCCTATAATTTTACCCAACATTAATTGAAAGGGTTTTACTGATGAGATAATAATTTCAATTATGCGGCTGGTTTTTTCTTCTATCACACTTCGCATGACAAAACTACCATAGATGATAATAAACATCATTATGAGATAACCAAAGGCACTACCAATACCTGCTTTGAGTTCATTAATTCCCTTTAGGTTTTTCTCGCCTGCAAAGGTTTCAGTTTTTATCTCATACTGGTTACCCATGGTCTTATATTCTTCATCTGAAAGACCTAATTGAACCAATCTCGATTGCTGTAATTTTTTTTGAAAAATAGACTCTAAACTATTTACAATGAGGGTGTTTGGCGCGCCCTCTGAAAAGAAAACCGTATTATTTGAAACCTCTTTTACATCGCTACCTGCCGGAACATATAAAAGGCCCGTATAACCCAAATTATCAGTAGAATCTTTAGCGGCTTGTAGACTGATATTGTTGAATTCTAAATAAGAATTTAGGTCATTTGATTTAAAAGAATTAGAAAAATATTCGCTTTCATTCAATACAACAATCACATTACTTTGATTATTATTCACTTTGATCAAGTAGACAATTAAGGTAATCATGGCTACCATTAATAAAGGACTCAAAAATGTCATGATAATGAATGACTTATTACGCACCTTAGCTAGATATTCTCTTTTGATAATAAGTGGAAGCTTACTCATGAGCATCTTTATTTTTGACAGTTCCTATAAAAATTTCATTGGCTGAAGGTATCTTTTCTACAAACCTGTTAACGGTTGCCTTATCAGTCAAATATCCTAAAAAGCCATTTGAATCATTAGATTGTAATTTTACTGTAAAGTCAAGTTGATCTGATGCTGGCTTAAAAACCGAATTTTGCACCTCAAATTTCTCAGATAGCTCTTTGAGTAATGCATCGCCGTTTTGTGTTTGAACACCTACTTTGAACGTATTGTTTTTATACGCTTTTTGAATGTCAGACAATCGGCCATCTAATATCTTTTCTGACTGATGTATCAAGGCTATATACTCACATAATTCTTCAACAGATTCCATTCTATGGGTTGAGAAAATTATGGATGCGCCTTTTTCTTTTAATTGTAATATTTCATCTTTAATAATATTGGCATTGATAGGATCAAAACCACTAAAAGGTTCATCAAAAATTAACAGTTTTGGCTCATGTAAAACAGTTACTATGAACTGTATTTTTTGTGCCATGCCTTTTGAGAGTTCTTGTATTTTTTTATTCCACCAATCACCAATTTCAAGACGTTCAAACCAGTAATTCAGCCTCTTTTTTGCCTCAGCTTTAGACAAACCTTTTAATTGCGCCAAGTACAGTGCCTGTTCGCCCACCTTCATACTTTTATAAAGGCCTCTTTCTTCAGGCAAATATCCTATTTGAGCTATATGCTCAGGTTTTAATTTTTCGCCACGAAATAATATTTCGCCATGATCGGGGTACGTAATTTGATTGATGATTCTTATTAAAGTGGTTTTACCTGCCCCATTTGGACCTAGTAGCCCATATATTGAGTTTTCAGGAATTGTGAGTGATACCTTATTCAATGCAGCCACTTTACCAAAGTATTTGCTTACTTCATTGGTAACCAAAATGTCATTCATACATACTTTTTGTCAAAGATAATAAAAGGGTTTGGGCTTTAAGATGGAAGAATTATCTATAAATCAACATTCAAAAGAATAATCAAGCTAATTGCTTTAAGTTTTCAACAAATTTGAAAATCCCGAAAATCTAAATAATCATCCTATTTTTATATATTTGTGTCAAACATTTCTAAACAATGACGGAAATAGGAAAACTCTTGGACAAAAAATCAGTTAATAAGGCTGAAATATCAAGAAAAACAGGAATAAGTGCTTCTAGACTAAGTGAGTTAAGTTTGAAAAGTTCTACTCGTTTGACAGCTGAAGAACTTTATCTAATCGCATTGGCGATTGACGCAAAACCTGCAGTTGTTTTAGAGGAAGTTTGTAAAAATTTGAAATTAGAAGCTCAATAATTATGGCGAAAGTACCTTTTAAGGTTTCAGCTAGAACAGCAAAATTAATTGGATTAGAGAATTTCTCTAATGCCGAAGGAGCTATAATTGAACTAATTAAAAATACTTATGATGCAGATTCTAAAATCTGTATTACAGTTTTTGATTTAAAATATATTGAAGTCGAAAAACCATCTAAAAAAGACAGCAGTATATTAATAAAAGAAAGTGTCCTAGATAAAGACAACAGCTACATCTATATAATAGATAATGGTATTGGAATGACAGACAGTATAATATCAAATCAATGGATGACTATTGGTACTGATGATAAATTGTACAGTCATACTTCCAAAGGTGGACGAGTTAAGACTGGAGCAAAAGGGATTGGTCGTTTTGCATTAAATAGATTAGGCTTAGACACTAAAATGTATACTATTTCTGAGGAAACTGAGGAAAAAGGTCAATTTTGGAAAGTTAATTGGAATGATTTTGATAGAACGGGAGCTGTAGTATCTCAAGTAAATGCTGACTTAGACGAAAAACCAAACTTAAATTTAAAATCTTTATTAGAGAAAAAGTTTGGAAACAATAAAGAAATAAGCAAAGTAATAACAAAAGAGTCCTTCGATAGCGGAACTATTATAAAAATATCAAACCTCAATGATGATTGGGAAATTGAACAATTAAAAAAATTGTTTGGCAATTTAGAAATGTTATTGCCACCTAAAGAACAAAATGATTTTAAAATACATTTTTTCTCAACTTCTAACCCAGAAGAATTTGGCGAAGTAAAAAGTGCTTACTATGATGACTATGATTATAAAATAAAAGCAGAATATACTGGAGATGAGGAAAGGACATTACAACTTGAGGTTTCTCGAAATGAATTTGACATTGATGTAATCGAAAAAAGATACAAGGAACTTTTTGATTACAAATCAATGAAAAGCTTCCCTTTTCGTTTAACGGATTTAAAAAAGAAAACTATCAAAATTGAAACCAATTTAAATGATATTTTCTCTTCAGATGTTGACTCTAATTTAATCTCGAAAATTGGAAAATTCGGATTTACATTTTATTTTTTAAAAAATACCGTTTCAGACGATAAGCAAGATGGAGATGTTAGAAAATATCCGTACAAGAATTTCAATAGTTCAAATAGAAAAGCTTGGCTGAAAAAATTTGGAGGAGTAAAGATTTTTCGTGATGATTTCCGAATAAGACCCTATGGAGAAAAGGGAGAAGATTGGCTAAAACTTGGAGAAAGGCAAGCCCAAAGTCCAGGAGGTGCAGGTCAAAAATTAGGTGGATATCGAATAAGACCAAATCAAATTGCAGGTACGATAAATATTTCTAGGATTTATAATGAAAGTTTTCAAGACAAATCTGGACGAGAAGGAATTCGTGAAAATGATGTTTTTGATTTATTCAAAAACCTTCTAATAGAAGTAATTGGAATTTTTGAAAATGATAGAAATGTGATTATGCATCATCTTTCTGAATTATACAAAAAAAGAAATGAGGAAGAAGAAGCGAAGCGTCTAGCTAAAGAAGAATCAGATAGAATTTTAAGGGAGCAAGAAGAGAAAGAGCAACGAGAACGTGAAAAAGAAGATGGTAAAGCTAACGATTCAACTAATGAAGATGAAAACAGCGATAGTACTGATGATGAAGACAAGTCAGAAGATGCCACAGATGCTGAAAAATCATTAGCAAAAGGAATTAAGATACTATCTCAAGAAATAGAAAATAAAGATGAAGAAATTCGATTACTTAGAACTTTTGCAAGTACTGGACTGATTATATCTTCATTTGCTCACGAAGTTAAAAGTTTAAGGTCTAGACTTATTCCAAGAACTTCTTTTCTTCTCAGAGAACTCAAAACTCATATCAATGAAAAAGAGTTAAGTCACCTAGATAAAGATGACAATCCTTTCTATATGATTAAGTTAATCCAAGATGAAGATACAAAACTTAAACATTGGCTTGAGTATTCTCTCAATTCAATAACGAGAGATAAACGAGAGAGAAAAGATTTAAACTTTGGTAGATATTTTGAAAGTTTTAAATCAAATTGGCAGAAAGCCATAGAACAACGCAATGCCAAAATAGTTCTAAATGGTACAGCAGACGATTTATACACCATAAGAGCTTTTGAAGTAGATATGGATTCCATATTTAACAATCTTCTTTCGAATTCCTTGAATGCTCTAAAAGGAGCTAATAGAGACCAAAAACTAATTGAAATAAGTTGGAAACGAGTTAACAATATGATTGAAATTCTTTTTTCTGATAACGGTAAAGGTATAGACGCTCAATACCAAAAAAATCCCGAAGATATTTTCAAATTGTTAGAATCATCTAAAAAGAATAGAAAAGGCGAAAAAATTGGTACAGGATTAGGACTATATATCGTTCAATCTATAGTAGAAGAATACAACAATTCATCAATAAGTATTATGAATATTGAAGATGGATTAACACTCAAACTTGAATTTCAAGTGAGAAAAGACAAACAAATATGAAATATAAGATAGCATATATTGATGAAGATGAAGGTTGGTTAAATACATTTTACCAAACATTTAAAGGAGATTTTGAAATACTACGAATCAAAGCAGATTCAGGAACGACTTTAGATGGTATTGTAGATTTAATATTTAAGAGTGATATAGATGGAATTGTAACCGATTATTTATTAGATGAATCTGGAGAGGTAGATTTCAATGGAAATAAAATAGTCGATGCTATAAGAGACTATAAACCTCATTTTCCAGCAATTATGTTAACAGCTCACGAGCCTCAGGCTATAAGCCAAACAGAGGATGTTAATATCATAAACGGTAAAGATATTTTAGATGGGGGAAATGAAAAAAGGCTAGAAATACTTCGGGTAAAAATAAAATCTAACATAGATAGATATTATTCAGTAATCGAGAATACAGAGACTCGAATTAAAGAGTTAGTCAAGAAAAGAAACGAAACGAGTTTAGAGCCAAATGAAGAAGAGGAATTAACTAAGTTATTCATTCTAATGGACGAATTAGAGCCAGAAGGAAAAGAAATGCCAGCTAATCTTATAAAAAATGAAGCTATAACAAAATTAAATGAGTTTGTATCTCAGACTAGAGAAATTCTAGATGAATTGAAAAAGAAGAAAGAAAAATGAGTGTATTTCGTTTAGAAAATCCCAAAAGGCGAAATATCACAACAGTAGTTTCTGGTTATCGCAAACATAAAGATGATTTAAAAAAAGACTTTTTAGGTCGATGTGGTTATTGTAATAGCATAGACACTTGGAGATTTGTTTGGTTTGAAATTGACCATTTCGTTCCGCAAAAACATTTGAAAACTATTAAAGAAACAGACTATATTAATCTTGTCTACGCTTGTAGGTCTTGCAATAATGCTAAAAGAGCAAAATGGCCGACTAAGGATGAGAAGATTCATAATAAAAATGACGAAGGCTTTATTGACCCTTGTGAGGATATATATAGTGACCAGTTCAAAAGAACTAACGTAGGCAGAATATTACCAAAAACAAAAATTGGTCAATGGATGTATGACGCTATGAAACTTTATAAACCACAGCACGAAATCATTTGGTCAATTGCAGAATTAGATGAATTGATTCAAGAAATTGAAAATGTATTAAAAGAAACACCAAACGATGAACTAAAAGACAGGCTTTTAGACTGCTATAGAGGTTTTATGGAATATTCGAAAAAATTAAGTAGTGAAGGACTCTAAAAAAAATACAGGTTCATATTACACGCCATCTTATTTGGCAAGTTTTATTTCTAAAAGAGTATTATCTCATTTTGGAAACAGAACTCGTATGTCAATTTTAGAGCCTAGTGTTGGAGATGGAGCATTCATTTCAGAATTAGAAAAAAATAAAGATATAAACATCAATTTAACTGCATTGGACATCAATAAAGTTGAATTAAATACAGCTTCTAACAAATGGAGTAGAAAAACAGCTTCATTTATAGAAACAGATTTCTTAGAATATTCATCTTCTAAACAGTATTCAGCTATTATTGGCAATCCGCCATATGTAAAGAAAAACATACTTACATCAAAACAAATTGAGTTAAGTAAGGAAATACATTCAAACGAAAAACTGACGGAAGCTTCCTTTAAAAATATTTGGGCAACATTTCTGGTAAAAGCAAATACATTATTGGCTAAAAATGGTGTTTTAGCATTTGTTTTACCATCGGAATTACTACAAGTAAAATTTGCAGAAGAGATTAGAGAATATTTAAAAAATCAATTTGAAAGAATTGAAATATTTACTTTCAATGATTTAATGTTTGAATGCAAAGGACAAGACACAATTGTTCTTTTTGCTTATAAAAAATCTGATAATAAAGGAGATTATTTTGCTAACATTACGTCAAAAGAAACATTAGAAAATAATAGCTTTATTCTCAGGAATAATGACCTTTTGGTATCGTCTAAGGTAAAATGGACACACCACTTCTTGTCTTCTGATGAGTTAACTTTTATTGACAACTTAAAGAAAGAACTTAGAAATGTAAATGATTATTCCGAATCTAAACCAGGAATTGTAACAGCTGCAAATAAGTTTTTCATAATTGATAAGAAAACTGAGAAGCAATATAATTTATCGAAATACACAAAACCTATAATACAGAAAGGACAATTTGTAAATGGAAGTGTTGTATTTAATGATGACGACTTTCAAAAACTTGAAGATAAAAAACGTCCAACTCAACTTCTTCAATTAAATGACAATGATAAGATTTCAAAAAAATTAAGAGAGTATTTAGATATTGGAGAATTAGAGGAGATACCAGATAGGTATAAATGTAAAATTAGAAACAATTGGTACGTAATTCCAAATATATCGGAAAAACCAGATGCATTCTTTTTTAAAAGAAGTCATTTATATCCTAAACTTCTAAAAAACAACTCTAATGCCTTCGTAACAGATTCTGCGTATAAAGTTAGTATGCGAAACGGTTATGACATAAACAGCTTTGTATACTCATTTTACAACACTCTAACTCTACTTCTATCAGAATTAGATGGAAGATATTATGGCGGTGGAGTTTTAGAGCTAATTCCTAGTGAATTTAAAAAGTTGCCAATTCCATACAATGTGATTAGCAATAATCAATTTGCAGAATTCACATCTGATTTTGAAAATAAGTCAAGTATTGAGCAAATTCTAATAAAGAATGATTTTAATATCCTGAATACTACTTTAGGAATTAGCAATGAGGATTTATTAAAGTTAACAGACATAAGAAATAAACTTAAAAAGAAAAGATTGCGTAATCAAGAGTTTTAAATTTAGTCTCATATTTGATTTTCAAATCTCAAGATGTTCTTAATTACAAAACCCACCCTAAACAAAGTTCAGGATGGGAAAAAAATTGCTATGAAAAAGAAAATTATTACTGGTTACCCAGCAATACTCAAATATACGTTTTTATTTTAATTAGCGCTTAAGAACTCTAATTATGAGAACATATCTTTGACTTTTTCAAAAAATGATTTATCTGATTTTTCTGGCTTAGGCTCAAAATTATCATTGTCTTGCATACGCTGAAAAAAATCTTTTTGTTCTTTATTCAGCTCTTTTGGCGTCCAAACATTTACGTGAACTAATAAGTCGCCACTACCATATCCGTTTAGGCTAGAAACTCCTTTTCCGCGTAAACGTAAAATTTTACCAGATTGAATACCGGGCTCTAATTTTATACGCACCTTACCATCAACTGCATCAATCTCTTTAGAGGTACCTAAAACCGCTTCTGAAATACTCACATATAAATCATAATGTAAGTTGTCGCCTTCTCTTTTTAAGGTAGGGTGATCTATAGTTTCAATTGCCACTAACAAATCGCCCGGAACCCCATTACCTGGAGCTTCATTACCCTTACCAGGCACCTTTAATTGCATGTCAGATTCAACCCCTGCCGGAATATTAATTGAAACCGTTTCTTCAACAGTCTTCAACCCTTGAGCATCAGCGTCACTTGGTTTCTTATCAATCATTTGACCACTACCGCTACACGTACCACAGGCCGCCGCAGTTTGCATTCTACCCAAAATGGTATTCTGAATTTTGGTCACTTGTCCACGACCATTACAAGTGCTACACGTTTTATAGGTTACACCGCTTGCTTGTTTTTTTCTACCAACTTTAACTTTCTTTTCAACACCGTTAGCTACTTCTTCTAAAGTCAATTTAACGCGTATTCTAAGATTGCTTCCTTTCACACGTCTTTGTCCGCCGCCGCCAAAGCCACCAAAGCCGCTAAAACCGCCGCCACCGCCGCCAAATGCACTACCAAAGATGTCGCCAAACTGACTGAATATATCATCCATATTCATACCGCCGCCGCCAAAGCCACCGCCGCCGCCGCCTTCAAAAGCCGCATGACCAAACTGATCATAACGCGCTTTCTTATTGTTGTCACTTAAAACCTCATACGCCTCAGCTGCTTTTTTAAATTTCTCTTCAGCTTCGGGGTTATCTGGATTTTTATCAGGATGATATTGTATCGCTTTCTTACGGTAAGCCTTTTTTATTTCAGCTGCCGATGCGTTTTTGGTTACACCAAGAATTGAATAATAGTCCTCTTTCATGTTTCTTTATTTACCCACTACTACTTTAGGGTGTCTTATAATTCTATCTCCTAATTTGTAACCTTTCTCGATGACGTCAATCAATTTGCCTTTCATCTTTTTACTAGGTGCCGCTATCTGGGTTACGGCATTGTGAATTTCAGCATCAAAAACATCGCCAGCCTTTGCACCTACTTCTTCTAAGCCTTTATTTTTTAACGTTTCAGCAAATTTATTATGGATCAATTCAACCCCCTTATACATTTCATTGCTATCAGATTTAGCCAATTCTTTTAAGGCTCTTTCAAAATCATCTTTTACAGGTAAAAGGGCTACAATTACTTCTTGACCTGCAGTTTTGAATAGCTCCATACGCTCTTTTGACGTACGTCTTTTATAATTTTCAAACTCAGCAAATAAGCGTAAAAATTTATCTTTTTCAGTGGCTAATTCTTCTTTAAGCTTATCTTCAATTGATAGCTCTTCTAGCTCAGCATCAGCTTCAACTTCAGCAGTTTTTTCTACTACCGCTTCTTCATTTTCAGCTATATTGTCTTGTAAATCTTCAGATTTCTCTTTTTTACTCATTTTAATTCACTTTTTGTGCTACGCAATTAAGTTGGCAAAAGTACTGCCAAATCTTTAAAAATGTCAAAATGTCATTAAAAAAAACAAGACCGCTTCGCTGTAAGATAAAAGACCGTTTTTCCGCAAAATGTATGATTGAAAAAAGAAATTGAAAAAATACATACTACTGATTACTGAAAATGTCTTCTAAAGCACCAACAATATTCGCATGATCATAAGTAAAGCCTGCTTCTTCAATTTTTTTACTACTTACTTGTTGACTCGCGAATAATAGATAGGTCATTTCGCCCAAGACTGTTTTCATCACAAATTTGGGAATGTTCGGAAGCCATAAAGGCCTTTTTAAAACCTTAGCAAGAGTTTTCATTAGCGTTGATTGGCGCACAGGGTTTGGAGCTACTCCGTTATAGGTACCCAATAGATTTTGATCTGAAGTGTAAAGAAACATTTTTGCTAAATCAGTAACGTGAATCCATGATTGCCATTGTTGGCCACTACCAAAAGCTGCACCCGCATAGGCTTTTACTGGCTTCGCCATTTCAATTAAAGCACCTCCATTTTTTGAAAGCACCAAACCTATTCTAATCATAGCCACTGTAAAATCAAACTCTTTAAAGGTTTCTATTTCATTCTCCCAAGCCTGTACTACATCGCCTAAAAAACTAGCATCAACTACGGTGTGATTTTCATCATAGTTATGGGTCAATGAATCTGGGTAAATACCAATTGCTGAGGCAGAAACAAAATGTTTAATAGTTGAAGTATCTCTCTTTTTTAAAGCCTTATGTAGGGTTTGTAGGGTATTAATTCTACTTGATACTATTACTTTTTTATAGGATGACGACCATCGTTTAGAAATTGAAGCACCTGCCAAATTAATGATGGCAGATACGCCTTCAAAACAGGTATCATCAATCTCGTTTTTTTCAGGATTCCATAAAAAACCTGAAAAGTTAGGTTCTTTTTTTATTTTACTTTTTCTGGTGGTTAAATAATGAACGGCAATTCCTCTTTCAAGGCATTGATGAACGAGTTCACTTCCTATCAAACCAGTAGCACCTGTTATTAGAACTTTCATAGCCAATCATCTTTTTTATAAAATTACGTACAAAGCTGAATTCAAAGCGCCTTAATTGTGAAACTACAACTATGGTTTCAACTATTTTTGGTCGCCCTAAGCATTTCTCTTTTTCCTGGGGGGCCGGGCAAACGTTCAACTTCAAATCCGACTGCCTGCATTGCACGCCTAACACTTCCTTTTGCTGAATACGTGACTAAAACACCTTGGGTTTTCAATGCGGCGTACATCACTTTAAAAATATCCTCGGTCCATAATTCAGGTTGTACCCGTGCCCCAAAAGCATCAAAATAAATTAAATCGAAAGCATGACTCTCCTTTATTTCTTTGAAATCTTTTTGTTGTTTGCGAAGTATAAAGGTTTCTGAAATAGCGCTATCTTTTTCCCAAGCAGTGTCATGCATTTTTTCAAAATCTGGCAATAGTTTATCTTCATTCAGCGCCGTACAGTACCCTAGTTCTTTTATTTCTTCTGATTTTACAGGATAAGCCTCAACGCCCTTATAATATATATTCAAATTTAATTTAGGAGCTTCTAGATACGTGATTAAAGCATTCAAGCCGGTGCCAAAACCTATTTCAAGAATAGCCAAATTTTGGCCACTAAAAAGTTCAAGTCCTGATTTTATAAAAACGTGATAGACCTCTTGAATGGCGCCATGTTTAGAATGATATTGTTCATTCCAATCAACCAATTGAATGGTCTTAGAACCATCTGCTGTGGTTATGATTTCGCGTTTCAAGCTATTGTTCTACAAGTACACCATCAGCTTCAAAACTGAAGGTTTTTTGAACCTTAGTTATTTTTGCAATTTCTTCATCTGATTGCCCCCCGTCTTTAGCATAATGTTGTTGATCAGCTACACTCATTTCTTCAACAAAGGCCTTACCATTAACAATTACTTCTTTACCAGCGATATCTTTTGGCATAAAAAAGGCATAATCTTTAAAACGAACCATAGTTTGTTCTCCGTTTGCCAATTCTAGTTTCATCCAACATCCTTTAGACTGACATACTTGTTTAACTGTTGCTTTAAATTTAAAATTGATAGAGTCATTTACAGCCATTTTGCCGTAGTTAGCTGTCATATTTTGAGCATCTATAGCTCCAGATGCTATAATTTCTTTCCCAAAAGATTGTAATGATGAAGTATCAGTTTGAGAATCTTGAGCATGAATATTCACAATCATTAAAAAAAATACACCTAAAATGTTAATTCGCTTCATATCTGTCAAGGTTTTATACTGTTCTACAAAATTGAACATTTTAGCCCAAAAAAAGAAGTGCAAATGCGGATATTTAATTAATTTTAAGGCATAAATAGTATTCTTATGAGTTCAATAACAATTCAAAAGTCAGAAACTTCAAAAATTGACCAGGTCGATTTTGATAATCTTCCGTTCGGTAAAGTGTTTTCAGATCACATGTTAGTATGTGACTATAAAAACGGCGCATGGGAAAGCCCTAGAATAGTACCATACGGACCTATTAGTTTAGACCCCTCTGCGAAAGTTTTTCACTACGGGCAAACAATTTTTGAAGGGATGAAGGCCTATAAAGATGAAAACAATAGTATTTCATTGTTTCGCCCTTTAGACAACCATAAGCGTTTTAATATTTCAGCATCACGAATGTCAATGCCTGAAATACCCGAAGCACATTTTATTGATGGTCTAAAAAGCTTATTGAAACTTGACGAGAAATGGATACCTACAGCTTCAGGAAGCGCTATGTACATCAGACCTTTTATGTTTGCTTCAGGGCAAGGTTTTCATGCATCACCGGCTGATGAATATACTTTTATTATTGCTTTAGCCCCATCAGGAGCTTATTTTTCTGGCGAGGTAAAAGTGAAAATTGAAGAATCATACTCGCGATCAGCAAACGGTGGCGTTGGTTATGCAAAAACTGGTGGCAACTATGCAGGTCAGTTTTACCCAACGCAATTGGCAAAAAAAGAAGGCTATCAGCAAGTTATTTGGACGGATGACCACGAACACGAATATATAGAAGAAGCGGGTGCCATGAATATTTTTGTGGTTATTGGCGATACATTACTCACTGGCCCAACAAGCGATCGTATTTTAGACGGTATCACAAGAAAAAGTGTGATTAAAATTGCTGAAGATTTAGGCATAAAAGTAGAGGTTAGAAAAATTTCAGTTACTGAGGTGGTTGCGGCAGCTAAAGACCATACACTAAAAGAAATGTTTGGTGCAGGCACAGCGGCAGTTATTTCACCCATCTCAGGATTTGGATTTCGCGGCACGGATTATAAATTACCTGAATTAGAAAATAGTTTCGGGTCTCAGTTCAAAAAGATAATCACTGATATTCAGTATAATCGCTCAGAAGATAAATTTGGGTGGCGGGTTAAGATTTAGGTGTTGGGTGTTGGGTGAAAAAAAATAACTTGATTAATAACTGATAACAATCATTCATCAATTAAACTAAATCAACACCCAGGTTTTTTACTATACACCCTAACATAATCGACTTGCATTACCGCTGGTAATTGATCAATATTATTATTGGCATCATTGTGTGGTGATAGGTAATTACCTCCGACGGCCATATTTAAGCGTAAGTAGAAACCAATATTGAATGGCCCTGGGTGCTCAGTTGCATTGGGTTCTTTAAAATCATTGATGGTATGGTAATGTTCTCCGTCGATATAGAATCGTAATTCGCCTTCTCTCCAATCCACCGCATATATATGCCATTGTGTAGCATCTTCAAATTCATAGGTACCTTTTTCTTGCCTTTTATCAGAACGACTATTTCCCCAATGTGCGTTACCGTATGATTTGGTCATGTCATGACCTTTAATCTCAAAAATGTCTATTTCGCCACTTCTAGGCCATTCACCATAAACATTGTCTTGCGGACTCATCCAAAAGGCAGGCCACGTGCTATTTGAAGCTGGCACTCTTACCTTCGCCTCAAAATAACCGTAGGTCCAATCTATTTTGTCTTTAGTTTGAACAAAGCCAGATGTGAAATCTTTGGTAACGTTGAAGCAATCAAAGCCTGGTTCGTATTTGGCCGTAATTTGTAGTACTCCATCAACAACCGCGGTATTCTCATCAACATAACAATTTTGAACATTAGATGCTCCATTCCAGCCTCCTCTTTGGTAACGCCATTTTGTTTCATCTAAAGCATCACCATCAAACTCATCTGACCAAATTAAATCTGTTTCGAGAGGCATTGGACCTTCAACCGGAGTTTCAGCTTCTTCTGTTGGGTCTTCAGTTACTACTTCTTCAACAGTTTCAATCGAATCTTCATCATTGTTACCGCTATTATCGCCATTTGAACAAGAAAGAAAGACAATTGAGAAGACAAATATTGTTAGAATACAATTAGATAATTTCATTTTATAGAGATGAATTAGTCCTTTTTTTTATCGAGCCATCTTAAGGCTAGGTACGGCACTACATTGAAAAAAATCCAAATTATTTTATAGACACCTACCATGGTATACAAAAAGGTCGAAAAATCTTCTTTTGAACCAGCATACCATTTGCTATGTATTGAATATACTTGATCAGAAAAAAACATACTCAAAGACATGAATACAATAATCAATAGGTTTAGAATTAAACATTTTAAAAAAAATGATTTTAGACTACCTGTTGTTTTCATAACAAATAAATTTGCTCTTTAAAGCTATTTATACTTCTAAAAGTAGTGATTTTAGCTAAGTAATTTACTTGCTTTCAAAAAAAAATTATCGCGACAAGAACCAAAAATAGTGCGCTTACTTACTTAAAAATTAAGAAGTTACAGGCTCGCCATATAAATCAAAATCAGCAGCTTCATTGATCTTGATATCATGAAATTCACCTTGTTTTAAATAGTGCTTTGTAGCATCAATTAAAACTTCATTATCAACATCAGGCGAATCAAACTCGGTTCGGCCCACAAAGAAATTACCCTCTTTACGGTCAATGATACAACGGTAGGTATTTCCTATCTTCTGTTGATTTAATTCCCAAGAAATTTGAGATTGAATTTCCATGATTTGGTTGGCGCGATCTTGTTTTACTTCTTCAGGTACATTATCCTCCAAAGTATAAGCATGTGTATTCTCTTCATGGCTATATGTAAAACAACCTAAACGTTCAAAGCGCATTGCGGTAACCCAACTTTTCAAAGTTTGAAAATCTTCTTCAGTTTCACCTGGGTATCCCACAATTAAAGTGGTTCGAATGGTCATATCTGGAACTGCGGCTCTAAACTCTTGAAGTAATTTTGTAGTCTTTGCCTGAGTAGTTCCACGGCGCATACTTTTTAAAATTGCATCTGAAATATGTTGTAGCGGAATATCTAAATAATTGCATATTTTAGGTTCGCGCTTCATAAGGGTTAAAACATCCATCGGAAAACCAGTTGGAAATGCGTAGTGTAAGCGAATCCATTCGATGCCCTCCACTTTTACAAGTCCTTCTAATAACTCCGCAAGGTTACGTTTTTTGTATAGGTCTAGTCCGTAATACGTTAAATCTTGCGCGATTAAAATCAATTCTTTGACACCCTTAGCCGCCAATTTTTCAGCCTCAGTAATAAGGTCTTCTATTTTCTTACTTCGGTGCTTTCCTCGCATAATAGGAATCGCACAAAAAGAACATGGTCTATCACAACCTTCTGCAATCTTTAAATAAGCGTAATTTTTGGGTGTTGTAGTCAATCGCTCTCCGATAAGCTCATGCTTATAATCGGCACCTAAAGCTTTTAATAAGCTTGGTAATTCGCTTGTACCAAAATACGCATCTACATCAGGAATTTCTTTTTGAAGATCTGGTTTGTAACGCTCACTAAGGCATCCGGTTACAAAAACTTTATCAACATCGCCCGCCTCTTTCTTTTGAACGTAATCTAAAATAGTATTAACGCTTTCTTCTTTTGCATTAGCAATAAATCCACAGGTATTAATAACCACAATATTACCCTCCTCTTCATGCACCACTTCTTTGTCATTGGCACGTAACTGGCCCATCAAGACTTCTGAGTCGTACACATTTTTTGAGCAACCTAAGGTCACTACATTGATTTTATTCTTCTTAAGTGATTTTGTGCGCATACAATTTTTCTGGATGCAAAAATACAACTTAAGTTACTACTGCTCATGATTTGGAGTAAATAGCTTAGGTTTTATACTTATAAAATTCTTTTAGCCAACAAGTAGAAGTGCACCGTAACGAACTACGATTTAAATAGAAAACAGAAATAAGAAAAATTCAATTTTAATTCTTTAATTGAGATAGCCACAAATCAATATTCTTTTGATTCATGCGCACAAACTCATCTTTGCCTAATTCTTTAGCAATTGCTAAAGATTTTTTTGCAGAATTTATAGCCGCTTTATGATCATTCAAGGCCGCTTCAGCTAGAGATTTAACACGATGAAAGTAATAGGTGTCGCCACCTAATTCTAGGGCTTTATTCAAGTAATCAAGTGCCTCAGCGTATTTTATTTTTTGCTCAACATAATAACGGGCTACTTCATAATAGGTTTGCGCTGATGGTCTGGGCTGCAAAGCTTTTTCAATTTGCGTTTCCATAGTACCTTGTGTATCTACTTTTATAGGAATCACTACTCTTGTTTTTGCCCAATGAAAAATCATGTCAGTACCGTTATGGCTAATATTCTCAAAAGAAATTTGAAAATTCTCTTGAAAGCTCGCTTCTGAATTGGGTATGACTTTTACGCGAAAAGCATCTTCTTCTTGGTTATAGTTATTTCTGCCATCGCCCCAATGCTTGGTATTCTTATGAAAAACAATTTCCCATTCGCTTTCTTGAGGAAAAGCATACAACGCGTAGGTACCGGCATGAAGGGTATGACCCAACACATCAATTTCAGTTGTATTTGTGAATTTGGTTGATTCATTCGCCCCAACGCGCCAAATACGTCCGTAGGGTACAAGTTCGCCAAAAATTTCTCTACCTCTTGTTGCTGGTCTTGAATAGTCAATTTGAATAGACGAGAAACCTATGGCTTGAACAACTTTGGCTGCGGGACTCGCTTTTGGGTGTTCTAATTGCCCCTGAACCCCAAAAGTCATTAATAGAAGAATAACAAAAGTAAAATTTTTCATCAGTCAATCTTAAAAAAAGAATCTACAAATTCATATTTATTAAATACTTGTAAATCTTCAATGCCCTCTCCTACCCCAATGTATTTTACCGGAATTTGAAACTGATCTGAAATACCTATCACAACACCACCTTTTGCAGTACCATCTAATTTGGTTACTGCCAAAGAAGTAACTTCAGTAGCTTTTGTAAACTGCTTCGCTTGCTCAAATGCATTTTGACCTGTTGATCCGTCTAAAACTAAAAGCACGTCATGTGGCGTATCTTCAATGACCTTTTGCATGACACGCTTAATTTTAGAAAGTTCATTCATCAAATTAATCTTATTATGCAAACGCCCTGCCGTATCAATGATAACTACATCAGCTTCTTGAGTTACCGCTGAACTTAATGTATCAAAAGCTACAGAGGCAGGGTCACTACCCATGCTCTGTTTAATTATTGGCACACCTACACGATCTGCCCATACTTGTAATTGATCTATTGCTGCGGCTCTAAAAGTATCACCAGCACCTAATACCACTTTTAAACCTTGTTGTTTAAATTGATGTGCTAATTTACCAATGGTTGTAGTTTTACCAACTCCATTAACACCTACCACCATAATTACATAGGGTTTTTTGTCTTTTGGAAAAGTAATTTCAGTAGCATCATTCAGATTAGTTTCTGACAGAAGACCAGCAATTTCTTCACGAAGAATTTTATTTAATTCATCAGTATTTAAGTACTTATCTTGTGCAACACGAGCTTCAATTCGCTTAATTATTTTTAAGGTAGTTTCAACCCCCACATCTGAGGTAACCAAAACTTCTTCTAAATTATCTAAAACATCTTCATCAACCTTTGACTTGCCCGCAACGGCCTTGGTCATTTTATTTAGAAAAGATGTTTTTGATTTTTCAAGCCCCTTATCAAGGGTCTCTTTTTTCTTCGAAGAAAATATTTTTTTAAATAAACTCATTCTAATTATTACTGTTTTATCAAAGATAGCAAATGAAGTACTAAAATCTATTTTGAATATACAACATAAAAAAAGCCCCTTTCAAATGAAAGAGGCTTTTTAAATATATTGTAGTTAACTATTTTTTAGCGATCCAATCATTAACTGACTCAGGAGTCATAACACTTTCAACAAATGTATATGCACCACTCTTTGGCGATTTAATCATTTTAATCGCTTTAGTTAATCTTTTTGAACTTGTTTGTAAACTTGCTACTGTCTTCTTTGCCATGCCTAAATTTTTAAGGAAAAACTATTTAATTTCTTTATGAACAGTCATACGCTTTAAAATAGGATTGAATTTTTTGATTTCCATCCTTTCTGGCGTGTTCTTTTTATTTTTGGTTGTAATGTACCTTGAAGTTCCTGGTTGACCAGATTCTTTATGCTCTGTACACTCTAATATTACTTGTATTCTATTTCCTTTCTTTGCCATGATTGCTTATTTATCAGGGATTTATTTAATCTTTCCCTGCGCTTTTGCTTCTTTCAAAACTGCAGAAATACCTTTTTTGTTAATTATTTTCAATGCCTTTGCAGATACTTTTAAAGTAATCCAACAATCTTCTTCAGGAATAAAGAAACGTTTCTTTGATAGATTAACATCAAATCTTCTTCTAGTTTTATTAACTGAGAATGATACGTTGTTACCAAACATCGCTCTCTTACCCGTGATTTCACAAACTTTTGACATTATTCAAATTATTTTTTAACAGGATGCAAATTTATATCATTTTTATAAGATGGACAAAATTCTAAATCAGAATTTTACAATTTCTTTTTGCAACAACTCAAAAGCCTTATTAACAGTCTTTTGTACAATTCTTTTTCGATGATTACCCATATTGAATTTATAAGCTTGTACTCCATTCGGTGTTGCAACGCCAATATACACGGTACCCACCTCTTCATCTGACTCTCCTTTAGTTGGACCTGCATTGCCTGTTGTTGCTACCGAAAAATCAGTATTCAGTTGCTTTTGCACATTTTTAGCCATGGCTGAGACCACCTCAGCGCTTACTACAGAATGCTTATTAATAATCGCCTTATCTACCCCAAGCACATTCATTTTAGTTTCTGTAGCATAACTTACCACACTGCCTTTAAAGTAGGCTGAAGCACCCGCTAAAGCCGTAATGTGTTGTGCTATTGCACCCCCAGTGCAACTCTCTGCAGTTGCTAAGGTCTTCTTTTTAGCGATAAATAATTTCGCTACAACCGTTTCAATGGTTTCTTCATCTTCAAAACCAAATATAATATCGCCAATCAAATCAGGCAGTTTATTAAATTCTTCATCTACCGCTTGAACCAATGCTTCTCGCTTTGGTCCTTTTGCAGTTAGCCTTAATCTTACTTTACCCAAATTTGGCAAATAAGCTAATTTGATAAATGAAGGCAGGTTTTCTTCCCAAGATTCTAAAATGTCAGCAATGGTACTTTCGCCCATGCCATACGTCACTAAGGTTTTGTGTAAAATATGGGGGCGTTTAAAACGCTCTATAATTTTCGGAACTACTTGATCTTTAATCAAGTTTTTCATCTCAAAAGGAACGCCAGGTAAACTAATAAATACGTTTTCGCCATCTTTAATCCACATTCCGGGTGCTGTGCCATAAGCATTATGAAGCACTTCAGCTTTTGATAAAATCAATGCTTGAGCTCTATTTACATCAGTAATTTTAGAGGTAGAAATGTATTTTTTAAAAAGTTCTTCGACATGCGCTAAAACGGCATCATTTTGAACTAAAGTATCTTCAAAATATTCGCAAAAAGTGTGTTTTGTAATATCATCTTTGGTTGGGCCTAAACCACCTGTAACTATAATAATTTGTGCACGATTTCTAGCTTCTTCAAGAGCCGTTAAAATATGGGCTGCATTATCTTGTATTGAAGTGATTTGATACACTGAAATACCAATTTTATTGAGTTCTTTGGATATAAATGCAGAATTAGTATCAACAATTTGACCAATAAGAATTTCATCGCCAATGGTAATTATTTCAGCTAACATGTATGTAGAATTAGGAGGTTTGGTCGCCTAAAGACCAAAATCATTTCGAAGTTCAGCAATCACTTGCTCAACATCTTTCTTTAGGTTTGGAAATATACTTTGTATTTCACTGATACTTGCTCTATTCTTTCCAAGTGTTTCCATTTCTAGGGCCGCAGCACGTGTTTGCTCCATTCCAAGTAAATCAACATTGGGCTTTATTTTGTGCGCCAATTGATACACTTGCTCATGGTTTTCTTCTTCAAGTGCTTTTTCTAATCCGAGTATATCAGAAGGTACTTCATCTAGAAAAACAGAGATTACAGAATTGATAAAATCTTTATCTCCGTCAGCCATTTCATTTAATTTATCTAAACTATAAATCATTATTTTATTTTTAATTTAAAAAGTTCTTGCTCTTCTAATACCCCTGAAAGGTAGTCATTTGGCTCAACTTTGCCAACTCCGGCAGGTGTACCTGTAAAAATCACATCACCTTTTTTGAGCATAAAATAAGTAGACACGTAAGCAATTATATCATCTATTTTGTGCAACATCAATTTTGTATTTCCTTTTTGCACTTCTTCATCGTTTTTAAACAATGAAAAATTTAAATCGTTAAGGTTTTCAAAATTACTTTTTGGCAACCACTTTCCTATTACCGCTGAACCATCAAATCCTTTTGCTTTTTCCCAAGGCAACCCTTTTGATTTCAATTGTTGCTGCAAATCACGTGCCGTAAAATCAATACCTAGGCCTATTTCATCATAATAGTTGGGTGCAAATTTTTGATCAATATGCTTACCTACTTTCTTAATCTTAACTAACACCTCAACCTCATAGTGAATGTTATCAGAAAATTCAGGAATATAAAAGTCTTGCTCTTTTGGTAAAATGGCAGAATCTGGCTTAATAAACACCACAGGTTCAGTAGGCATAACGTTATCAAGTTCTTTGATATGATCTGTATAATTTCTGCCTATGCAAATGATTTTCATTTGACCTGTTCTTTAGATATACCTAGTTTATTCAATATTGAGCTTCAGACTAATGGCCGGTATAAAATTCTGAGAATTATTTCGCGAACGCACCTTGAAATCTGCCCATTTACCCATACCATATATCATAACCCTATAATTCTGGTTTTTAGTATACATACCACTAAATGTTGGTGCAAAACGATCTTCAACTTCCTTTTTATTTGTCAATTGATTTATGGTATTTTCAGTAAACCAATTGTAAGGTATAAAAAGCCATTCAAGCCCAACGTAAACCCCTTCTCTCGGAATTTCAATATTGAACGCTGCAAGATCTACTGAAACAAACTCTTTCTCAACATCATGCTCTAAAACAATACTCTTTCGCAATAAATCAAGATCTGGCGCACCTGTTTCATCAACACCATAAACACGAATTCTAAATTTGGCTGACTCTCTTTTGAAACCTTCGTTCTTTTTTAAAAAGACCGTGACTTTGTCAATAAACTTTCGTTGATTGCCAATATTAGGAAAATACAAAGCCAATACCCACGGGGTTGCAGATGATGAAAAACCGCTTGAAAGACTACTACTACCTATGGGGTTCAATACATTCACATTACCCAATTTTTCAGCCACCACAACCTCTTCTAATTCAAATGACTCTTCAACCATTTCAAATCTTTTAGCTTGATAAATAAGTCGCGGGTCAACAATAGTGTCTTTATAGCCTAATGAAGAAATATGGACTTGCTTATCTAAATACGGACTCGGTAAATCAATATAAAAATGACCTTCTTCATCAGTAGAAGTACCTTTTAAGGTGTTCAAGAAACTGAGATTTACAAAAGGAATGGGCTCTTTTGTTTGGTTATCATAAACATGACCCTCAAACAGCACCTCTTGGGCGTTAACTTGAAATACAATAAAAAGAGTTAAAATCAAAAAACGCATAGTGTCTAACTTAATTTGGTATTTAATTTACTGAGTTTTATTTGTGTTAACACTTTTTTGGTATAGCGCGGAAAATCAGCGTTTAATAACCAACTAAAGTACCCTGGCTCTTTATCTAAAACATCAAGTACTTTTTTGCCTTTATGCTTACCAAAGCCAAATATTTCATTGTCATCTTCATCTAAAACAATAAAGCCTGCAAAATCTACTGTTCTTTTATGCGAAGAAAATGCAGCCAGCTTTTTAATATCATTCTCTAATTCAGGGTAGCGTTCTAACTGCCCTAACAACACTTCATAAGTAGCATTTGTATCAGCTTCAGCACTATGTGCGTCAGTTAAATCTTTATCGCAATAAAACCTATAAGCAGCCTCTAATGTTCGCTTCTCCATTTTGTGAAAAATAGTCTGCACATCAACTGATACCATGTTTTTTAAATCAAAATCAACCTCAGCGCGTAACATTTCTTCAGCGAGCAGCGGAATATCAAAGCGATCAGAATTAAAGCCTGCTAAATCACAATTTTGAATGATCGCGTAAATTTCTTTTGACAATTCTTTGAAAGTGGGCTCGTTAGCAACTTTTTCATTTGAGATACCGTGAATGGCTGATGTTTGCTCAGGAATTGGTATCTCAGGATTTACCAACCAAGTTTTGCTTTCTTTAGTACCGTTAGGAAATACTTTTAATATCGAAATTTCAACAATTCGATCTTTGGCAACATTCACACCCGTAGTTTCTAAATCAAAAAAACAGATCGGGCGATTTAAATTCAATTCCATCTTTATCGCTTCTAACTACAAAGATAATTAGAAGGGTGCTTACTTGAACTTAAGTTGAATAATAAATATGAAGTTATATGTCACGATTAACATTCCAAGCCTCAAGATAATCAGCAACCGCTTTAGCAAACATACTACCCAAAGCCCCGTTTACCACACGGTGATCATAGCTATGTGAAATGTACATTTTACTGCGAATACCTATAAAATCACCTTGTTCAGTTTCAATAACCGAAGGTATCTTTCGAATAGCACCTAAGGCCAAAATACCTACTTGTGGCTGATTGATTATGGGGGTGCCAAATACGCTACCAAAGGTTCCTACATTGGTTACAGTATACGTGCCACCTTGAATTTCATCAGGTTTTAATTTATTCTCTCTTGATCTAACAGCAAGGTCATTGACCACTTTTGCCATACCTACCAAATTCAATTGATCTGCATTTTTAATTACGGGCACTATTAAATTTCCGTCAGGTAAAGCAGCTGCCATACCAATATTGATATTTCTTTTTTTAATAACCGTATCGCGATCTACAGAAACATTCATCATCGGGTATTTCTTCAACGCCTTTGCTACGGCCTCTATAAAAATAGGCGTAAACGTTAGTTTTTCGCCTTCAACCTTCTCAAAATTATCTTTGACTTTATTTCGCCAATTAACCACATTGGTTACATCAACCTCAATAAAACTCTGTACATGAGCTGACGTTGAAACACTATCAACCATGTGTTTGGCTATTAATTTGCCCATACGGGTCATTTCAATAACCTCATCAGCACCAGTAGCTTGTACACGTGACACTTGATGAACCGTTGGTTTTGGGGCCCCTTGAATAGTAGTTGCCGAAGCTACTATTTTATCAGCAGGTGTATTTTCAACCACAGCAGTGGATTGAGCCCCATTTTTAATATATGCTAAAAGGTCTTTTTTAGTAACTCTACCTTCTTTACCTGACCCTTGAATAGCGTCAAGTTGTGCCAAAGAAATATTTTCTTCTTTGGCAATATTTTTAACTAAAGGAGAATAAAAACGTGCTGATTTACTATACTCTGCCACAGCTGCGGTAGTTGTTTCTTTAGCCACAACAACCGTTTTTTCTACAGCTTCAATAACCGTTTCAGCTGCATCATTAGGTGTTTCACTTACTTGAGCGGTTTCAGCAGGCGCACTACCTTTAATTTCAATCACTGCAACTGTTTCGCCAACTTTAATAACAGCATCGATTTCAAATAATTTTTCTACAAGAACACCTTCAACTTCACTGGGTACTTCTGTATCAACCTTATCAGTGGCAATTTCAAATATAGGTTCGTCAATTTCAATGGTATCTCCTACTTCTTTCAACCAAGCAGTCAAAGTTGCTTCAGCAACACTCTCTCCCATTCTGGGTAATTTGAGTTCAAATTTTGACATAATTTTAGTAAAGGGCTATTTAACTTAATTACTCTTAATTCGCTTTTAATGACACTTCAAACGGAATTCTATTCAAGATACTTCTTCCTAAAGTAACCTCATCAGCATATTCTAATTCATCGCCTACGGCAATGCCGCGTGCGATGGTTGAAGTGTTAATATTTAAGCCATCTAACTGCTTAAATATGTAAAAATTGGTGGTATCACCTTCCATCGTAGAACTTAACGCAAAAATCAACTCTTTTATTTTTCCTTCTTTCGCTTTTGCTACTAAAGAGTTAATAGTCAAATCTTGCGGCCCCACCCCTTCCATAGGCGAAATTTTACCTCCTAGAACATGATACAAACCTTTAAATTGATCTGTATTTTCAATCGCCATGACATCGCGAATATCTTCAACCACACATACCAAACTTTCATCACGCTTAGGGTTCGCACATATTTCACATAACGCAACATCAGAAATGTTATGGCAATTTTTACAAAATAAAATTGCGCCCCGTAATTTTTCTAAGGCCTTAGCCAAATTGGTGGTTCTTTCTTCAGGCTGCTTTAACAAATGTAATACCAATCGCAAAGCTGTTCGCTTACCAATACCTGGCAATTGAGAGACTTCATAGACTGCATTTTCAAGAAGTTTAGACGAAAATTCCATGAGTGCGAAATTACGATTTTAGATTTTGTAATTTGCATAACATAAATAAAATCAAATGACGCCAACTAACATTCTATTCTTAATTATAGGCTATTTTCTTGTTTTACTACTCATCGCTTATTTTACCGGAAAGAATGATTCAAATATTGATTTTTTCAAGGCAGGTAAACAATCGCCGTGGTATTTAGTGGCTTTTGGTATGGTGGGCGCCTCACTTTCAGGTGTAACCTTTATTTCAGTTCCGGGCTGGGTGCAAGCATCTGAATTGAGTTATATGCAAGTAGTATTTGGTTATTTTGTGGGTTACCTTATCACTGCTTATGTGCTTTTACCTATCTATTACAAACTCAATGTCACTTCAATTTATGAGTATTTAGAGCGGCGTTTTGGCTGGCATAGTTACAAATTAGGTGCAGTTTCATTCTTCATTTCAAGGGTCTTGGGTGCATCATTTAGGCTATTTTTAGTGGCCATTGTTTTACAGCAATTTGTTTTTGATGCCTGGAAAATTCCTTTTGAAATTACCGTCATTTTATCAATTCTGCTGATTTGGGTATATACGTTTAGGGGCGGTATAAAAACTATTGTTTGGACAGATACACTACAAACCCTTTTCATGCTGATTGCCGTAGGATTATCTATTTATTTTATTTTGGATAAACTAGACTGGAGTTTCAGTCAATTCATTGCTTCAAATGAGTTCAAAGAATACAACCAAATTATTTTCATAGATGACTTCTTTGAAAAAAAGCACTTTGTTAAATCATTTTTAGGTGGCATGTTTATTACCATTTGTATGACAGGCCTTGATCAAGATATGATGCAAAAGAATCTTACCTGCCGAAGTCTAAAAGATGCACAAAAAAATATGCTGAGCTTCAGCGTGGTTCTCGTATTTGTAACCTTCTTATTCATGCTTCTTGGAGCATTGCTTTTTATCTATGCTGATAAATTTGGAGTGTCAATTCCGTTAATGGATGGCAAACAAAAAACAGATTTACTTTTTCCTGAAATTGCATTAAATAGCAACTTGGGCATGGGTGTTGCCATTACGTTCATTTTGGGCTTGATAGCCGCCGCTTATAGTAGTGCTGATAGCGCCCTAACTTCACTTACCACCTCTTTTTGTATTGATTTTCTAGGGATAGAACAAAAACCAGAAGAAAACAAAAAACGAATTCGAAAAACCACACATATAGGCATGAGTGTAGTTTTAGTGGTTGTGGTTATTTTATTCAAACATGTATTAGACACGAACGTAATTGACGGACTTTTACAAGTTGCCGGATATACCTACGGCCCTTTACTTGGTCTTTTTGCCTTTGGCATTTTTACCAATTATATGGTCAAAGACAAATATGTTTGGTTAGTAGCTTTGGTTTCTGTGATTTCAGTCTTGATATTAGCTAAATTACCTACTGAAAGTCTAAATGGCTATGTGATTGGCTATGAACTATTGCCTCTAAACGGTTTACTCACTTTTATAGGCTTATGGTGTATTCGCGATTCTAAAAAAGAAAATCAACTTATCATACCCAGATAGCAACTTTAAAATGCTATAATCGGATAAAAGGTCACTTTTTTTGGATGAAATGATTTAAAAAGTGTTAAACTTTTACATCAAAAACAATCTACATTACGTTTATTGTTTTAATACTGCTTGGTAGAAAGCAAAACCAACGTACAGGCCTCTTCATAGGCTATATTATTGGTCTTTAGTGTTTTATAAAATTCAGGATTCTCAGTGCCAGGATTAAATAGTATTCTTCTTGGTTTAATTTTTAAGATGGCGTCATAATACTGTACCTGATTATCCTTTCCTAAATACAAACTTATAGTATCAATATTGGTAAAATTGTCTAGATTTGTTTCAACTTTTACCCCCTTGATATAACCCGCTTTCAAACCGAAGGCTACCGTATCAATACCATTATCAACAAGACTTGTTACTGCTCTATTACTGTAACGATTTGGTTTAAGTGAAGCACCAATTACTAAAGTTTTACTCATTTATAGTTCGCTATTATTAGAAAAGAATTAAGTTGTTGAGAAGGCTATATTTTTAAAGTTAATGGTTAGTGTTTAGTATAGCGCAATCGACAACAGAAACCCTAACTTTTAGTTAGGGTTTCCTATTTTTATGACCATCTCATGATAACACTACCCCATGTAAAGCCACTACCAAATGCAGCCAAAACAACCAAATCTCCTTTATTTACTTTTCCGTTTTCCCATGCTTCAGTTAAAGCAATAGGTATTGAAGCAGCAGTGGTATTACCATACTTCATAATGTTATTATATACTTGATCGTTTGATAAGCCAAATTTCTTCTGAATGAATTGTGAAATTCTAAGATTTGCTTGATGAGGCACCAGCATATCAATATCTTCTGGGGTCAGTTCATTTTTTGTAAGCCCTTCCATAATAACCTCACTGAAACGTACCACCGCATTTTTAAAAACCAACTGACCATTCATAACTGGCATATATGAGGTATCATCAGGGTTATTTTCAGCTAAAATATCATTCACCCATCTACCACCCATACCAGGTGCCAATAATGCTAATTCTTCAGCAAACTGACCTTGAGAATGAAGGTGGGTTGACAAAATACCTTTTGAGTTATCTTCTTCACGGCTAACAATGGCAGCACCTGCACCGTCTCCAAAAATAACTGACACGCCTCTACCTCTGGTAGTCATATCTAGTCCTTTTGAATGTACCTCAGACCCAATAACCAGCACATTTTTGTACATGCCACTTTTAATATATTGATCGGCAACAGATAGCCCGTAAACAAAACCAGAACATTGATTTCTGACATCAATGGCACCCACTGTTTTAAGACCTAAATCACGTTGTACCAGAACACCAGGACCAGGAAAATAATAATCAGGACTCAAGGTGGCGAAAACAATAAAATCAATATCGTCTTTATCAATTTTAGCACGTTCTATAGCCACTTTGGCAGCTTTCACACCCATTGACGTAGTCGTGTCATCTCCTTTTGGGTCAACATGCCTTCTTTCTTTAATACCCGTTCTTTCTTGGATCCATTCATCACTAGTATCCATGAGCTTTGAAAGATCGTCATTGGTTACCACATTGTCAGGCACATAATGCCCTAAGCCTATTATTTTTGAATTATACATATGCTAGCAATATTAAGAATTTGCAAGGTAATAAATTATGTATGTTGCATGAAGAAGAACATTAAAGTTCTTCTGTTATTCTTGACCATAAAAGCAAAAAACAACAAAAGCGCACTTGATGAACAAGTGCGCTTTAAGACATTAACCAACTTTCTTTTAAAAAAATTCTTAGCAATTTTTGAAAGAAAAGTAAATATATAAATTGTTTAACTTTTTATAAAATTAATTAAACAAAAAGTTTTGTTAAAGTTTCTTACTGTTTATAAGTGTCAGTTTGTCACTCATCAACACTATGGTATTTTTTTTGACTATGTAAAACGTATTAAAAGTTCAATCAAATTTAAATTTATTGCTCAAAAAGCAAAGACGATAAAAATTAATTAAATATGGCTAAAGGTAAAATCAATGTATCAGTAGAGAATATTTTTCCGCTGATAAAAAAGTTTTTATACAGTGATCACGAAATCTTTTTACGTGAATTAATCTCAAATGCAACTGACGCAACTTTAAAGCTTAAGCATTTAACTACAATAGGCGAAGCCAAGGTAGAATACGGCAACCCAATCATTGAAATTAAAGTTGATAAGAAGGGAAAAAAAATTCACATTATCGACCAAGGTTTGGGTATGACTGAAGCAGAAGTTAAAAGTTATATTAATGAAGTTGCTTTCTCAGGGGCCGAAGAATTTTTAAACAAATATGAAGATGGTGCAAAAGAAACTGGCATCATTGGTCATTTTGGCCTAGGTTTTTATTCTGCTTTCATGGTAGCTGACAAGGTTGAAATTATTACTAAAAGTTATAAAGATGAACCTGCTGCGCATTGGTCATGTGATGGTTCGCCTAATTTTGAACTTAAAAAAGGTAAGAAAGATGATCGAGGTACTGAAATCATCTTGCATGTTGCTGATGATTCAAAAGAGTTCTTAGAAGATAATCGCATCATAGAGTTATTGACCAAGTATAACAAATTCATGCCAATACCTATCAAATTTGGTATGAAGACAGAAACCTTACCAAAGCCAGAAGGAGCCAAAGATGAAGATCCTGCGCCAACTCAAGAGGTTGATAACATTATCAATAATCCGAATCCGGCATGGACCAAGCAACCTAAAGATCTTAAAGAAGAAGACTATAAAGGTTTTTATCGCGAATTGTACCCAATGCAATTTGAAGAGCCGTTATTTAATATTCATTTGAATGTTGATTACCCGTTCAACCTAACCGGTATTTTATACTTTCCGAAGTTAGGTAATGACATGAATCTTCAAAAAGACAGAATTCAATTGTATCAAAATCAAGTTTTTGTTACTGATAATGTTGAAGGTATAGTGCCTGAATTCTTAACCATGTTACGTGGTGTTATTGATTCACCTGACATTCCGTTGAACGTATCTAGGTCTTATTTACAGGCCGATGGTGCTGTGAAGAAGATATCATCATACATCTCAAGAAAGGTAGCTGACAAATTGAATTCGCTCTTCAAAAAAAGTCGTGAAGACTTTGAAGCGAAATGGAATGACATAAAAATTGTTATCGAATACGGTATGCTATCCGAAGAAAAATTCTTTGAAAAAGCTGATAAATTTGCGCTTTACCCAACGGTTGACGGAAGCTTCTTTACTTTTGAAGAACTTCAAGAAAAAATTAAAGCGACACAGACTGACAAAGATGACAAATTGGTTATTTTGTATACGTCTGACAAAGATGCACAACATAGTTATATTGAAGCTGCTAAGACAAAAGGATACGAAGTCTTATTGATGGACTCGCCCATTATTGGCCACCTTATGCAAAAGCTAGAAACTTCAAAAGAAAAAATTTCTTTTGCAAGAGTTGATGCCGATCATATTGACAACCTTATCAAAAAAGAAGATACCGCTATTTCAAAACTTTCTGATGATGAGAAAGAAAAGGTTAAAACCAGTATTGAAGGTGTATTAGGAGAGAAAAGCAGCTAT
>CALFUL010000014.1 GCA_937929935.1 uncultured Flavobacteriaceae bacterium
TAATATTAAAGGAGAATCAATGCGAAAAAAACTAAGAAATAAACACTAATTTTAAACCTAAATAGAATCGATTTTGAGCACTTGATTTGCTATGCTCACTTTCATCCGCCCGAGGTGGCTCACTTTGACCGCCCTATCCACCTTAGCAAATCATATTTGCGAAAGGAATGAAAAACAAGGAAGCGATCATGAAATGATTGGGTTTTGTATTTTCAACAAGTTCGTAAGGGACTCAGCAGAGCTAAGTCACATCTCGAGTACTTATAGATTTGCAAAAAAACAAGGGTAAAACCTTGGTTTTTTTTATGCGCTAAAATGAACCAAACTTGTTTGCCTCCCTGTTATTACCGATTAAATCGTATCTTAAAAAATAGAACAAAAAGCTACATTTCCTTACTGGTTGACTGTAAGTTAAAAAAAATAAATTGAATGAAAAATCTATTAACCATTATCTTAATTCTCTTTTCCCAAATTATAAACGCACAAACGAATTCGGCAACTGTGCTATATAAAATAAGCCTTAACAGTGATTCTTTTGAAAATTTTTCTGATGAATTGGCAAAAGAAATGATTAAACAAAGTGACTCGGTTTATGCAATGCTAAATTTTAATTCAACAGCGTCAAATTATTATGTTGATTTAAAAAGTTCAAAACTGCATGGATCACCAAATTTGACAAGAATATTTGGTGGCGGCGATGGTTATTTTTATTTCAATCAAGAGAATAAAGAAATGCTTCATGAAAACCTTGTTCTTGATTATCCTGTGGTTATATCTAAAAAACCAATTGATTGGATTATCATTGATGAAGAAACAAAATTAATAAATGGGTATTTGTGTAAAAAAGCTATCCGCAAAAGGAGCGAAATCAACGATGCTGGCTTGGCGAAGAAATCCGAATTAATTGCTTGGTTTTGTCCCGAAATACCATTCAGTTTCGGGCCTGAAAGATTTGAAGGTTTACCTGGATTGGTTATTGAATGTAATAATAATATTGTCAAGTTTGAATTAGAAAAAATAACTTGGCATGAAGTTGAATTAGTAATTAACAAACCGAGTCGTGGCAAAATTATAAGCGAAGAAGAATTTAGAATTAGGGCTGGAAAATTGTAAAAGAATCAAACCAATTCATTTAGAATTGGTTTTTTATTTTCAACAAATTCGTCAGGGACTCAACGAAGTTAATTCCCATCTCGAGTACCAATAGATAAAAAACCAAGGGTAAAACCTTGGTTTTTTTATGCTATAACATGAGTCAAACTTGTTTGAGTGAAATTAAAAGCATCAAAAATGCCATTTTAAAATCTTAAGAAAATGAATGATTAAAGCTTCTTTCAAAGAACTCACAAATAAAATAAAACTATAATTCATTCAAATTATAGTAATACTTTTTAGTAAATTAATTATTGTAACTTGATTCCTACATAGCAATCATTTTTAAACACTTAAAACCATGATCATGAAAAACAATTTATTCTATCGTTATTTAGCAGCTCTTTTCTTTATTATTTTCAACATTTCTAATCTAAGTTCACAAGAAAACCTAGCGTTAGACAAATTTGTTCATTTAAGTTATCCAGATAGTGCAGGTAACTTGGCAGTTGACGATAACGACAATACAATTGCAAAAACTATAGCCGGTGTTCAAAACCCTTATATTTTTATTGACTTAGGTAAAAGTTATAATATTTCAAAGATAAAAATTAACAATTTTTCATTAGAAGGAATTACAACTGATTTCAAAGATGCAAAACTGTATTATAGTAATGCTCAAAACGTAAAACATTGGCATGTAATACCACAATTCGAAACAGAAGAGGAACTTGTAAAAAAAGGAGAAATTATAAATGGAGAAATACATAATTTCGAAGTAAACAAAGATGTCAAGGCACAATATATTAAAATATTCATCAGAGGAAAACTCAAATTTTCTGTTGGAGAAATAGAAGTTTATGAAAATAGTACTGGTTCATCTGAAGATTTATTCGTCAATGAAGATTTCGAAGATGTCGATGATTTAATGAAAAATCATGTTGTATGGCTACCAGAGAATGGTGGTAGTGAAGTTGGAAACGCAAGAGAAGGTCAATACGCTATGCGTTTTAAGGGCTGTGGAGATAATATAGCGGAAGGTAAAACTGTTATTTTCAAAAATTTTGCAACAACAGACGCAACAGAGACAACAGATGCAATAGAGCATAAAGGAAATTTGGCAGTTGATGGAAACCCCAATACAATTGCAAAAACTAATGATATTCAAAACCCCTATATTTATATTGACTTAGGTAGAAGTTACGATATTTCAGAGATAAAAATTAACAAATTTTCGTTCGACAGCACTTCAGATAAACCTACAAATCTATATGTCAGTAATAGCTCAGACATAAAGGAATGGAGCTTAGAAAATTTTAACCTTATTGGTAAATTATCCGAAAATGATGAACTGCTTGATAATGATATTCATCATTTCCAAGTAGGTACGGTGGCAAGGTATATTAAAATATTCAACAGAGGCATAGGGTCTTTTTCGGTAGCAGAAGTTGAGGTTTATGATAATAGCATAACCACTTATCCATGTCAATCAAGTACAAAAAAAAGTGAACGAGCGGAAATTGCTTTAAATTGGAGTAGTAATTCATATGGTTTTGAATGGGGAGAAGAATATTGGGTTGGTTTTTCATTCAAACCTATAGAACAGGTTGGTGGAACAGGTGAATGGGGTTCGATAATGCAATTTCATGGTATTCCCAAAGATGAAATATTTCTATGCTCTGAAGAATGGAAAGCGGCTAACCCTGATGAAGATTGCCCAATTTCAGCTAGAGCTGATTCTTTTGCCCTTATGTACGAAAAAGGCACTGCGATTAATGATCTTGT
The DNA here is from genome assembly GCA_937929935.1 of uncultured Flavobacteriaceae bacterium. Lineage (GTDB taxonomy): Bacteria > Bacteroidota > Bacteroidia > Flavobacteriales > Flavobacteriaceae > Maribacter_C. Next base: position 2,878 of record CALFUL010000014.1, read on the forward strand.
AATATTGACAGCTACGGATAGTGCTTTTAATGACAAAAATAAAATTGAAATTGAAGAAATTGACTCTGGTGCATTTACTGGGTTGGAACCTCACATTGCTAAAATATTACCTGGGAAATGGAACGATGTTGTTCTCCATTTTAAATTAAGTGAAAGTAGTGATGATGGTTTTTTTAAGGTCATTGTAAACGGTAAAGAGGAAGTTAACAAACCAAATACTAGTACGGTGTATAAATGGGGCAAGGACGAAAATAAAAAGCTAGTCCTCAAAGAAAGAGTCGACTATGGCAAAATAGGAATATACGGAGGGGAAAATGTAACCGGTGAGATTCACTATGATGCTTTTCGCGTTTGGAAAGGTACTGGAGGTAATTGTTCTAAAGTGGCACCTAAAGATGAAAATAATAAACCCTTTTTTGATTGCCCTGATTCTGGCAGAACCTCTAAATCTGTTGTAACAGTAGAAAATCTATTAGTTGAAGAAAACAATGAAGAGTATGCTATCAATATCTACCCAAATCCAACACACTCTTCGGTAGAAATTGCACTTAATTCAGCTGAAGAAAAAATAACGGCTGTCCATCTTTTTGACCAATTGGGAAAACTACTTGAGGTTCGAGAAGTTGATCACCTAGATTCTTATCTACTCAACATGACTGAAAAACCAAATGGCATCTACTTTATTCGAGTTACTACAAATAACAATAAATCGACCAGCCATAGATTGCTAATAAATAATTGATGAAGTCAAAAATGCAAAAGGCTTAAAAAAGCTTTGTCTTGAAATTTTGACAAACCAATAGATTTGCAAAAAACCAAGGGTAAAACCTTGGTTTTTTATACGCTAAATTGAACCAAACATGTTTAGGTATTTTTTTATTAAATGAATTTTTTATTCAATAATTCATCCTACAACAAAAAGGTCTCGCTTTTTATCGACTTTAGGTATCCTTTCAACTAGGTCGAAAAAACGGCAAAAACTTTTTATCGATTTATCACATCGTTTGGTCTAGTTGCTGAAAATAAAATAAAATAATTTAGTCTGACTTTTCATCGTATTTATATCATTATAAAAAATAATTTAAATAGCCCAAAAACACTTATTTTATTGATAATTTAAGGTTTTAATATTCTAATTACACCCCAAAATTATCATCTTTAAATGAACAAAAATTCAAAACCATCGTTTTTTGATGTTTCATTGAAACAATATCTTTGTTTGCCTTTGAAAACCGTTTTTAATTGAAAAAGCGATTTAACTTGAAAATTATGGCACTAAAAAAGAAATAGTATTTCATCGTTTTCGTTTTTAATTCAATGTCTCCTACAGTGAAGAAGTTTAGAAAATCAGATTTAATAATTCCCATTTCCATCATAGTGCACTTATGCATTATCAATGGCATTTTATGGCTTCTTACCCGTGAAACATATTCGAACACTACAAATATTATTTTTTATAATATTACTTGGTTAGTTGCGGCCTATGCCTTGAATTACTACCCAACAGATCGTAAAGAAAAGTTTTTGACAAGGTTTCATGTATCTATTCAAATGTATGTTATTTACACCCTTGCCTATTTTGCATTTTTTAGTTTTACAGCGCAATATTTCCCTTCTTTAGAGCATCAATTACTTGTTTTGATGTTGATTTTTCTATCAATTACTTGGTACAGGGTAATATTCTTTTGGTTACTTGGACGCTATAGAAAGAGCGGAGGTAATTCTGTAAATGTTGTCTTTTTAGGAAGAGACTCGACCCTTGGTAAGATGAGGGCTGTTTTTGATGACCCGTATTTGGGGTATCGGTATAAAGGCTATTTCGATGATAACATGTCTAAAAGTCCGACTTATTTAGGAAAAATAGTTGATTGTTTCTTATATATTTTAGAAAATGATATTGATGAAATTTACTGTTTAGCATCAAAATTCAATCAAAAAGAATTGAAAAACCTCATCAATTTTGCAGACAATAATCTGATTAAGATTAACGTGATTCCTGATCACAAGGCAATTTTTTCTAGAGCGATGTCAATTGAATCTTATGAAAACATACCTGTTCTCAAACTTCGAAAAGTACCGCTAGATACTGAATATGCTAGAATAGCAAAACGCACTTTTGACCTTGTATTTTCTTCTTTAGTTATTGTAGGTGTACTTTCTTGGTTAACCCCAATAATTTTTCTCTTGATTAAATTAGAATCGCCAGGCACTCTATTTTTTAAACAAAAAAGACATGGCCTAAAAAGAAAAACATTTTGGTGCTATAAATTTAGATCGATGACCGCTAGTTCTGATGCAAATTCTAAAATGGCCAAAAAAAATGATGTTAGGCTTACCAAAATGGGTAAGTTTATGAGAAAAACTAGTATTGATGAATTACCACAATTTTTCAATGTTTTCATGGGCGACATGAGTGTGGTTGGCCCAAGACCTCACATGGAGTTGCACACTCTTGATTATGAGGTATCTGTTGATAAATATTTGGTGCGTCATTTTGTAAAACCAGGTATTACTGGTTTGGCGCAAATAAAAGGATATAGAGGCGAAATACTTAAACAAGCAGATATTTTAAACCGCGTACGTTTAGATATTTTCTACGTTGAGAAATGGTCTCTAGGTCTTGATTTTAATATTATTTTTGAAACAGTGCTAAATGTATTTCGTGGAGAGGAAAAAGCATATTAAAAAAAGTCAACAAAAAAATTGTATTTTACTGGCTTATTGCGATTTCTCACAAATTAATTTTCGCATACCGTAAATAGCCAAAAACATGGTCTTTAACGGTTTTTTTTGTCAAACATTAATGAATCAATTAGTTTTCCATTTTATTTAATAGAATTTACATTTTAGACTGAAAGCATATTACAAAAACCATTTGAAAATGAAAACAATTAAAGAACATTCAATTATAAAAGTAAATCGCTTTTTAAAAATGCTTTCTGTACTAAGCCTTTACTTATTTTTATCTTCTTGTGGCAGTACAAACAATGCAGTGTATTTTAATGAACCAACCAATTTAATCATTGGTGGTAAAGAAGCAAATTTAGAACCCATTATTCAATCAAATGATTTACTAAGCATTATGGTAAGTAGTGTCAACCCCGAAGCAGCTGAATTATTTAATGTTTCAAGTGGTGATGTAGAGCAAACTACAAATTCAGGAAACATTTCTAGAGTTTCTGGGTATTTAGTTGATCAAGAGGGTTTCATAAACTTTCCAATTTTAGGTAAAATTGAGGCATCAGGCAAAACAAAAAAAGCCGTACGTGATGATATAACCTCATTACTGGTGAACAAAAAATTACTTTTAGAACCTATTGTTGATATTAGGTACTTAAATTACAAAGTTTCGATTCTCGGAGAGGTTAAAAACCCATCAGTATACAATGTGCCAAGTGAAAAAATTTCGCTTCTTGAAGCACTAGGTATGGCCGGCGATATCACAATTTTTGGCAGAAGAGATAATATAACTTTAATACGTGAAGAAAACGGAATTAAAAGAACGCACAGAATTGATTTGACCACAAATGAAATTTTTGATTCGCCCTACTATTATTTACAATCAAATGATATAATTTATGTGCAACCTAATGGTGCAAAGGTTGCAAGTGCAACTGGAACAAAAGACTGGATACCAGTTATTTTGAGTGCAATATCTTTGGCAATAATTACTGTTATTAACCTAAAATAGCAATTAATCATTAATTTCTGAATTGATAAATGCTCCAATAATGATTGCAGAAAAACTACAATTTCAAGCTACCACTTTTGAAGAATACTCAACTATAAATTGTTTTGGGTATACTGTATTTAGTGACGCGTTAGAAAAACTGAATTTAGACCAAAAAATTCTAGTCAATACCATAAATCAATATTCTTATTGCATTGCAGAAGAAGATGAAGCGTTCAAAAAATCATTAATAGAAAGTGACGTACTATTACCTGATGGCATTGGTATCACATTGGCCGCTAAAATTTTAGAAAATAAAAAACTAAAAAAAATAGCAGGGGCTGATATTCACCATTTTTTATTAGAGAAATTAGAAAGAGAAAAAGGATCATGTTTTTATTTAGGATCCTCTGAAGAAACCTTGTCTAAAATAAAAAAGCGTTTAAGTAAAGAGTACCCAAATATTAGTGTGGCGAGTTATTCACCACCTTACAAAGCAAAATTTACTGTTGAAGATACAAATGAAATGATTGCTGCGGTAAATGCTTTTCAACCTAATGTTTTATTTGTTGGCATGACCGCACCCAAGCAAGAAAAATGGGCACATGCTAATAAAAACAAACTTGATAGTAACCTAATATGTTCAATCGGAGCTGTTTTTGATTTTTATGCGGGTACCATTAACCGACCGCATAAAATATGGATTTCTTTAGGTCTTGAATGGTTAGGCCGTTTGATAAAAGAACCAAAACGTATGTGGAGGCGGTATATATATTATGGCGCTATCTTTGGTTATTATCTTTCAAGAGAAAAATTTAAAAAATTTTAAACGATTACAAGTAATTAAAACCACCCATTAATAGAAGTTTATTCATTTAAATCAATGCGATTTTCTTCTCAAACAACATATAATTAAAATGTCTGACAATAATTACAGCACAGATAATCAAGATAATTTATTTAATATTTTGGCTGAAAAATTTTCGCCTTTCTGGCCTTTGTTTGTAGGCTTGTTTATTATTGGAATACTAGGTGGTATAGTGGTTAGTTCATTAGCAACTCCGAAATATAGTATAGATGCCTCAATCATAATCAATGACGAAAAAAAGGGCGTTGATGATTCAAAAATAATGGAATCAATTGACGTTTTTACCTCTAAAAAAATTGTTGAAAATGAAGTCGAAGTGCTACATTCTAAAGAACTAATCAATGATGTTGTTCATGAACTCAATTTGTATGCGTCAATTTTTGAAAGTGGCTCTTTTGGTAAAGACCCAACCGCATATCAAAGCTCACCAGTACATGTGCGGCTTCAAAACCCCAACGACCCGAGATACTACAAAGAATCTGAAAATTTTGAATTCGATTATGATGCTAATAAAAATCATGTAATCTTTAATTCTAAGAGATACCCTGTCAATAAATGGATGAAAAACCCGTTTGGCGGCGACTCTATTTCGTTTGTTGAAAATCCGTATTATGTAGCTCCCTTTGAAAAGCGTGATTTATATTTTACATTGACACACCCTAAAACTGTCGCTGCAGGTATATACAATAATCTTTTTGTGGGTTCTTCTAGTAAATTATCTACGGTAGTTCGCTTAAATTATGTCGACCAAGAAACTGAAAGGGGCAAAAACATTGTGAACCAACTCATTGCCTCGTACAAAAAACAGTCTAAAAATGTGCGCGATTCACTAGCATTTAACACCTTAGCGTTTGTTGATGATCGCATTATTCAAGTTAGTGAACAACTTCGTGATGTTGAAAAAGAATTAGAACGATACAGAACTACTGAAGGTGTTGTAAATATTAGTGAACAAGGCAGTCTTTATTTGAGTAATGTGGGTAATTATGATCGAAGAATAGGCGATATTAGATTACAATTAGCAGTTTTAAAAAAGGTAGAAAGTTATGTGCGTGCAAAGCGTAAATCAACGGGTATAGTACCTTCAACCTTGGGTATTGATGACCCAATTCTCTCTCAATTATTAGAACGGCTGTATGATTCAGAAATTGAATATGAAGAATTAAGAAAAACAACTGCTGAAAATAATCCCATTTTAGTTGCTCTTAGAAATAAAATCAATCAAATCAGGCCGAGTATTTTAGAAAATGTCAACAGTCAAAAAGGCAATTTAAATGCTAGCCTGGGCAATTTAAATGCATCAAGCGGTAAATACAATACAGCATTGCAAGTCTTACCTGAACAAGAGAGAAAACTAGTTGAAATTACACGTAAGAAAAAAAGTATTGCAGAATTGTTTGAGTTTTTAGCTCAAAAACGTGAAGAAACAGCGCTCTCCTTCGCCCCCACCCAAGGTGATGCGCGAATTGTAGAATCAGCTGAGGCATCATTGAAACCAATAAGCCCTAAAAAACCTTTTATTTTACTGGTTTCTGTTTTAGGTTCAATGGCTCTAGGATTATTCTATGTGGTTAGAAAAGAATTATTCTCATCAAAAATACTATCAAAAGCTGAGTTAGAACGTTATTCTAAAACCCCTGTACTTGGCGAATTAGCATATGTACCTGAACACGGCAAAAATCCTTTAATTAAAGACCATGAAGATATTTTTGTTATGGATCAGTTTCGCCATTTACTTTCGAACATTGGCCTTTACAAAAGACATAATAAAATCAAAACCCTATTAATAACATCAAATATCGCAGGAGAAGGTAAAAGTTATGTGAGTGCAAATTTAGCCCAAACCATAGCCCTTTCAGGCAAAAATGTCGCTCTTGTAGATATGGATTTGAGAACCTCAAGGTTATCAAGCATGTTTGGTGTACAAGATAAAGTAGGCATTAGTGATTTTCTTTCTAAAAAAGTCAGTTTTGATGAGTTGATACCTTCTATCAAAGAGAAAGAACTTACTATAATTTCAGCGGGTAAAAAATCGTTGAACTCTTCTGAATTATTAGCAAGTGAAGAATTGATCAGGTTATTTGACAAATTATACGGTTCTTTTGACTTCGTAATTATTGATACCCCGCCTATTTCAATGGTTTCAGATGCTTCGATTATCAATGATTTTTGTGATATAAGTTTTTTAGTAGCACGCTATGATTTCACACCCAAGCAAAATGTTAAAGACGTAAAAAAACTACTCGAAGTCAATAATCTCAAAAACTGCAGCCTAATTTTTAACAGTGTAAAACAAAGAGGTACCGTGGCTTACAGTTATGGCTATGGTCATGGCTACGGCTTTGAATCTTCTGATGAAAAAAAGAAACCCTCAAAGTTTAGAATTTTCAAAGATTTTTATAAAGATCTCTTCAATAGTTTTCGTAAAAAATTGAAATTCAATTCAATTAAACGGACAGTTAACTAGCACTTATGTTACAATATGTTATTGCTTTAGTAAGTATACTAACCTTTATTGTTTTGATATTCAAAAAACCAACAGTAGAAACCTATGTTTTATTTGTTGTCTCCGCTTTACCTTTTATTGACACTAAAATTCTTCCTTTAGACTACGGTTTCGTTAAGGTGTATGATGTGGTATCAGTACTATCAGTCGTGATATTTTTTAAAGAATTTATTAGCTTTAAGCCTTCAGGTAAGGGTAAAATATATGTAATACTTGTCATTTTGTTTTGGGTTTTTTTACTCTTAAGTAAAATGAATTCAGCATACCCCACCAATAACTTATATTATCTTTATCAACCTTTTACTATTTTCATATTTACCCGTTTTTTACTTATTTATTTAAAAAAAGAAAATGCACTACTTAAATTCGTAACCGCGTTTAAACGTAGTGTTATTTTTTTGGCGGCAGTAATTTTTCTGCAACTTATTTTTGGTGTCGAGGTCTCTTATCATTCTGGTTTAAACCCGAATGTTGTTAGTGAATCTACTGGTTTGATTCGCTATCCAAGTCTTTTTAATGATTCTCAAACTTGTGGACAGTTTTTAGCAATGGGTAGCTTTAGCTTATTATTCAATCCTTCTATTTCTTCGAAGAAAAGAAATATGCATTTCATTGGTTTTGCCTTTTGCTTAGTAGCTATTTTTTTAGCTGGCAGTCGTTCTGCGATTCTAGGTTTTGCCATAGCATTAATTTTCCTTTTTTTATTTCAACCATTAAAAATTAAAATTATCGGCGTTAGTCTGCTAGTGATAGCAAGTGTTTTGTTGGTAGTAATTTCACCAAAAGAAGGCGTTTTTAGTAGAACTGAGAACATTTCTGAAGATTATCTTTTTAGAAAATCAATTTGGGAGGAAACTCAAGAAATTGTTGCCCAGTACCCTGTTTTAGGTATTGGGTTAGGTAATTTTCAGAAGTATATTAAAAAAAATAAACAAGATTTATACTTACAAGTTGAAGATGGGGGCGACTTTCTTTATTTTGACCAACCAGAAAATGGCTACTTAAAAGTACTTGTAGAACAAGGTTATTCTGGTTTTATACTCTTTATCCTGTTACTAACCTTACCCACGATAAAGGTTATTAGCAGGGCAATAAAAAAAGAAATCAAACTAATGAACATTTTACCGGTTGCTGGTTTTTTGTCTTGGGCGGTGGCGTTCAACACGGTTTATTCGTTATTTGACTATAGAATTTTAATAGCTGTCGCAACTTATTTATGTTTGAATATTCATACAATTCAAAAAAAACGAATCGATTTAGCTATGAAGAATAATTAACAAACTAATTACACTTCATAGCTTACAATTATTTAATAAACAATAGTCAAAAAGTTTTTCTTAACCTTTAATTAAATATGAATCATATTTTTCAAGATTGGAAAGTAAATACCACCAAAGGTAAAATTTTTATGGTGCTTTTTCGTCTCGCCAACTTGTGCAGTAAAAATAAGTTGTTTTACATATTTGGTTTCATTTATCTCTTGTTTTACAAAGTTATAGTAGGTTGGGTATTTGGTATTGAAATAGATTGGAAAGCAAAGATTGGAAAAAATTTACGTCTTCATCATGGGGTTGGTTTAGTAGTGAGTAGCGAAACAATAATTGGTGAAAATTGTGAATTAAGGCAATCAACCACCATAGGTTCAATTCGATTAGATGATGGCAGCTATACCGCATCGCCCGAAATAGGCAACAACGTAGATATAGGCAGTAATGTTTGCATCATAGGCGATGTTATTATTAATGATAATGTTAAAATTGGATCGGGCGCCGTTGTAGTTAAAAACGTTTCTGGTGATTGCACTGTTGTAGGTAACCCAGCTCGAGAAATAAAAAAATGATGAAAAAAATACTTTTCGGAATACCCCCCAAAAATCATGTTATTCTAGCGTTAGATGAGGTTTCAGGCTTTCAAGAACTAGGGTACAAGTGTGAAACAATTACCTACGGTAGAAACAATCAAAAAATTAGTAAATTCAATAAGCTTATAGGTGTCTTCAAAAACGCACTAGAACTTGTTAAATGTTTACACCAATTTCAACCTGATATACTCTACTTAAACTCAAGATTTGAAAAAGTTGGTTCCACTCGTGATTTCATTACCATTGCAATAATTCGTTTGTGTTATTATAAATCTTTAGCCATAAGTATTAAAACTCACGGATCAGATTTTTCATTTATTACTAAATCATCATTATTCTTCGATAGTATTGTAATTCCATTTTTATCCAAAAACGTATATGCCTTGTTCTTCTTATCAAATCAAGAACGTTCAGTTGCGGTTGAAAAAAAACCGAGTTTAAGTAATATAGCGTTTGTAACACAGAATATTATTGACCCAAAAAGATCGGTGCGTTCTTCGGCGTTTTTAGAACGTCACCTGTTAAATGATGAACGGCTTAAGTTTTTCTTTGCTGGTCGAATGATTCATGAAAAAGGTATTTTTACCATTCTCAAAAGTATAGCAGCATTCAAACATAGAGAAAATTGTATTTTCATTCTTGCGGGTAATGGTAATGAATTCGCTAGAGTTAAATCTGAAATTAAAAGATTACGACTTGAAAAGTATGTTTATTTACCTGGCTTTGTTAAAGAAGAAGAATGCGATCATTTTTATGCTAATACTGATGTACTTGTTTTTCCTACTTATTTCGATGAAGGCTTTCCTATGGTTTTGTTTAAAGCCATAGGCTCAGGTATGCCCGTTATAACCACCCATACACGGGCGGCAATTGACTATTTAACAGAACCTGAAAATTGTCTGTGGGTTGATGGTAAAGATGAAAGTACCGTTACTAAAGCAATTACTAGGCTTTATGAAGATCAGGTGTTACGAAATAAGATGACAAAAAACAATCTTGAGTTAGGTAAAAGGTTCACTAAACTGAATGTTTGCGCTGAAATGGATAAGGTATTTTCAGAACATTTTGAAAACGTTTAAGAATTAAAAAAAAAATTAAATGCCGAGGTGGTTACCAAATATAAAATCAAAAATTCTCACGAATAGTTTGTGGGGCCTAGTAGGCAGCATTACTCAAAATATCTTTCTAAGTTTATTTTATTTACTGATTCTCAGGCATTTTTCAGTAGATGATTTTGCTACCTATGTCATTGCAAATAGCTTGTATCAAGCAATAGTTGCCTTTTCTGCCATGGGTCTAGGTCAATGGTTTATTCGAGAAGTAGTGACGGTTGCTGATAAGAATCTACTGATACGTAAGTTTCTTAAGATGCAGGCCTTTTTCGGCATTTTATTTTTTGGCATTAATATATGTATCGCACTTTTACTTTATGACAATTTTTTAATACAAACATTGTCCTTGCTTTTCGGCATTAACATTGTTTTTGATAATATAATATATTCTATTAAGCATGTCAATATAGCAGAGTTTGCGCAAAAAAAGACCGTTCAAATATTGGTAATTGAATCAATCGCAAAATTTGGTATTGCTTGTTTATTACTATTGTACCCCTTCTCTATTGTAACTCTGGCAACCATATTAGTGATTGTTCGATTCGTTACTTTAAACTTATTTCTAAAAATTGGAGCTGCTCAAGGTATTGAACTAAAAGGTTTCTGGAAAGCGCCAATATCCTGGGCGTATGTGAAATCAATTTTACAAAAACATTGGCCCTTTGCCATAATAGGAAGCGCATATATAATTTACTGGAAATCAGCAACTTTGATAATTTCAAAAATGCTACCTCTAGAAGAGGTAGCACATTATGAAAATTCTTTTAAAGTATTCTCTTTAGCGCAATTGGTACCTGTTGTTTTAACAGGTACTGTACTTCCTAAACTTGTAGAATTGTATAAGGATAAAAAAATAGAAGAATTACAGTTAATGTATCATAAGATATTTAAGTTTTGTTTGATTTACGGAATAGGTGCTTTTACTTTTACTTATTCTTTTGCCGATGAATTGCTGCCATTAGCTTTTGGAGAGAAATATGCAGAAACACCCCTGTATACTAAAGAAATGTTTTTTACTATGTTGGTTTTTCCAACATCGGTATTGCAAGCTCATATGTTAATTGCAATGAAACTTGAAAAAATTGACATGTGGTTTAATATCAATAGCGTTCTAATCAATTGTGCACTTTGTTTAATTGGACTTTCTTTTGTTAAATCATTGTCTGTAGTTAATTTTTCAATATTAATTTCCTTTATCATTTTTCATTTATCGCAAGATGTTATGTTGATTCGAAAGGGAATAACAAAACTAAGGCATGTTATTACCTTTGTTTTAATCACAGTAAGTTTAACCCTATTATATCTTTGGCTCTCTGAAAAATTAGATGCTTATGTATTATTTATAGGTTTTTGGATTCTTGTTCTTCCTATAACGTTTTGGAAAGAAATAAAATTGAAACTAGTTTAAAAGTATGTCTAAAACAAAGATCGTATTCTATACCCAAGTATATTTTCTTGATAACGCTTTGGAGTATGCCAAACTGTTAACCGAGAGTGAATATGAGGTTCATTTTATACTTAATATAACCCCTAATCAACTAAAAACCAATATTTTAAATGTAAACATTGATATTACTAATTACTATGGTTTGAATTCTTTCGAAACTATTAAAGAAGAATGGGAATTAGGGTATATTGAATCTTATTTATTGAATTGTAAATCAGTTACTTTTGCTGTTTTTCCATCAAAAGGGCTAAGAAAAACATATATTATAAATAGAAAAATAGAAAAATATATTAAGAATATTAATCCAGATATTATTCACTTAGATGAAGTATCTAATCGGCATCTATTCCTATTTCCTTTTATTTTAAAGCAGAGGCAAAAAGTTATTTTAAATATTCATGACCCAGTGCTTCACTCTGGAGAAAATGATTTACTAAGAAATATATCTCGAAAGTTACTATTTAATTTCATTCCAAAATTTGTTGTTTTTTCGAAGTATAGTGGAGGTCTATTACAACAACAATTATCTTCAGAAAAGCAAATTTTCATCTTAAAATTACTTCCCTATACTATTTATTCAAAATTTTTAAAGAATGACTCATTAACCATACCTAGAAAATTTATATCTTTTGTTGGGCGAATATCACCGTATAAAGGAATTGAGATATTCGTGGAGTCTATTGATAAAATAAGACAGAAATTTCCAAATGAGCAATTTGCTATTGGCGGTAAAACTATAAATGGTTACAATCCAGATTTTTTAAAAAAAGATGAGTCGTATTTAGATATAAGAAATAAATTTTTATCAATTGAAGAAATGACCTCACTGATTAACCAATCGAAGCTAATTGTTTGCCCATATATAGATGCAACGCAAAGCGGTGTGGTGATGACAGCTTATGCGCTAGGAACACCCGTACTAGTTAGCAACAAAGGAGGTTTAGCTGAATACGTTGAACATGGTGTAACAGGTCTAATAACTCAAGAATTAACTCCTGAGGGCATAGCAAATACAATTTGCGAATTTTTAGAGAATTACCCCTCAAGAAGGAATTCAGATATTACAGAAATGGAGAAAATAGAAGAAAAGTACAAAAATGAGATCCAACCAATGATCAATGGTATATACCAATAATTACATGAATTTAACTAAGATATATTCTTAAATTAAGTCTAACAGAATTATGAAAAAAGTTTTAGTTAGTGCATACGCATGCTCACCAAACAAAGGCTCAGAAGAAGGTAGAGGTTGGAATTGGGCCGTTGGACTAGCGGAAAAGGGGTATGAGGTCATTTGTTTAACCAATGTTGATGATAAAGCAAAAATAATAGTTGAGCACCAAAAACTGAATCTACCAAATCTAAAATTTGAATTTATCAATCTTCCATTTAATTTAGACAAATATCTATTTGATCCTTCAGCAAAATCAATCTATTTACACTATTATCTCTGGAAGAAAAAAGCAGCTAACATCGTTCCTAAACTTCACGGTAAAGAAAAATTTGATATTGCCCATCATGTCAGCTATGGCAGTTTTCAACAAGGTTCTTGTTTGTATAAATTGAATGATTGTAAAATAATTTTTGGCCCAGTTGGTGGTGGTCAAATGGCATTGCCAATTTTCAAGCACTACTTTGGTAAATCATGGAAAATTGAAGTTATACGAGGATATATATCTAAATTATTGACAAACTATAGTTCAAGCTTTAAAAAAACTTTAAAAAAAGCAACATATATCATCTGTACAAATCAAGAAACTAAAGATTTACTTGAAAGTTTACCCTACGTAAAAAAGAGTCAAAGTCGTTTAACAAAAGTTTATGCAATACCGAAGCATTATAACAATTTAAAATATTCTAATAGAGAAGTTCGTAAAGAATTACGGATCATTTGGGTTGGAAGAATTTTACCAAGAAAAGGACTTAATTTATCATTACACGCCTTGTCTTTGTTACCTAAAGAAATGCACTTTAAATTGACCATTGTTGGAGGTGGTAATGGGTTACAAAATATTGAGAAATGGTGCATAGAATATGGTTTAGACAAGTCAAAAATTGAAATACTAGGTAAAATTCCTTTTAAACAAGTAGCTGAAGAGTATAAGAAAGCAGATATTATGTTATTTTGTTCTTTAAGAGATACTTCTGGTACCCAAATTATGGAAGCTATGGCATATGGTCTTCCATTAGTTACTTTAAATATTAGCGGAGTGCGAAATTTAGTGCCAGAAAATTGCGCTATAAAAATTGATCCTTTTACAACTGAAGGTACCGTACATGATATTGCGAAAGCTATTGAAAAAATGGCTAAAGAACATGAATTTAGACAAGAAGTAAGTAGAAATGCCTATGAATTTGCAATGAAAAGTACTTGGAAAAAGAGAATCGAAGTTTTAACCTCAGCCTATTATTAATATTAAAGAGGAAAAAAATTGCCAAAATTGAATTTAAACTTAGTCCTCTACTCAATTAATATGTGTGAAGCTTTCGGATAATTAGAATCTATAAAGAATACTTTTTTAACAACATTTACGTTTCCTAAATATAAATTTAAAGAACGTAAATTCAGAGTTATTTAGTAGCAATGAAGAAAATTTTATTAAGCGCATACGCCTGTTCACCTATACGGGGCTCTGAAGAAAACAATGGTTGGAGCTGGGCAATAAGTCTTGCTCAAAAAGGCTATGAGGTTTGGTGCGTTACCAATTGCCAAGATAAAAATGAAAAAGAAGAAGAACGCAAGAAGCTAGGTATTGAAAATCTACATTTCATTTTTATTGGTTTACCTAATTGGCTAGAGAAAGCACTATTTGACCCTTCTTCAAAAAGTATTTATTTACATTATTTTTTATGGCGACGTATGGCCAGTAAAAAAGTGGTGGCCTATCATAAAAAATATAATTTTGATGTGGCACATCATGTCAGTTATGGTAGTTTTCAGCAAGGTAGTTGTTTGTATAATTTAGAAGATTGCAATATTATTTTCGGACCTGTTGGCGGTGGTCAAATGTCTTTACCAATTTTTAAACCATATTATGGTAAGGCATGGAAAACTGAGGTTATTCGGGGCTATATATCGAAGTTATTGGTAAATTATAGTAGTAGTTTACGAAAGACCATCAGAAAAGCTAATACCATACTGACTGTGAACAAAGAAACCCTTTCACTATTGAAAGGAACAGGACTTTTTAAAGGACAAAGTGAGATGATTCTTGATGCAGCCCTACCTGTTAAATATGAGCAATTTTCGTATGCTGAAAAATCAGACACAGGTGTTTTTAAAATTCTTTGGATCGGGCGTTTACTGCCAAGAAAAGGCATACAATTATCTTTAAAAGCACTAAGCTATTTACCTAAGAATTTTGAGTATAAACTAAGCATTGTGGGAGGTGGTTCAGATGAAAAAAATATAGATAAATGGATTGAAGATTTTGGTTTAGATAAAGCCAAAATAGATTGCAAAGGTAAAATACCCTATGAAGACGTATCTAAAGAATACCAAAAATCTGATGCGTTATTATTCTGTTCAATGCGTGATACTTCAGGAAACCAGGTAATAGAAGCAATGGCTCATAGCCTACCCGTTATAGTGTTTAACATCAGTGGTATGGTCACTATGGTGCCAGATACTTGCGGAATAAAAGTAACACCAAGTACAACTGAAGGTACCGCAAAAGATATTGCCAAAGCAATTGAAGAACTTAAAGTTAACGTTGCGTTTAGAAAAAAAGCAGGTAAAGCTGCATTTGAGCATGCCATGCAACTCACGATGAAACAAAAGGTCGATTATATTTCAGCAAAATATTACTAATAATTGATCACAATTTTAAATAAAATAATAAGGAGTTATTTTAACCGTATATTTTCAATTTAATGCTTTGTACAATAAAGTAACTACATTAAAAATTAAGGCTAATAAAGAATGAATTTATGAAATTAGAAACATTCTCTTCATTAGGGTTGGGTACTAGCAGAAGTGCTTCTTTAGGTAATAGAATATCAAAAAAAGAAGCTGAAGAACTTTTCAATGTTGCGCGCAACAATAAAGTTCAGGTAATTGACACCGCAGACACTTATGGCTCAGGCGATGCAGAACGTATGATAAGAAATGCAATTTCTGGTAATAGAGAACATTTCTTTTTAGTTACTAAGGCTGGTTTTCCACATATGCATCTTCCAGAGATACTATCACCAATGAATCAAATTGGAAAGAAACTTTATCAAAAATTGGGGTGCAAGAAGAATTTCTCAGAACAATATCTTCTTAAATCCGCTCGTAAAAGTCTGAAACGTTTACATATTAATTCACTCGATGCCTTTTTATTACATGAGCCTAATTTTGGTGAACTTAAAAAGTTTGAAGATTTTCACAAGGGATTAACCAAAATAAAAGAGGAAGGTCTAGCAAGAAGCATAGGTATTTCAACAAATGATATTGAAGCCTTAAATTTAGCTTTACAACATGAGGTGGTTGATCTGGTTCAAACAACCTTACCCTACGGTAATTCTATGACCGAGACTGTTTTCGACATCTGTAAAAAAAGAAACATACCGGTAATTGTGAATCAAGTATTACGTGTTTTACCAGTTTTAAAGAAAAATGCTCAATTCAAAGCAGCATTAAAAGAATTAGAAGTTAATGAAAATCAAACCATACCTATTTTAATATCATTTGCCTTACAATATAAAAAAGCAGATTGTGTTTTAATTGGGAGTAAAAACCCTATTCATGTACGTGATAATGCAACTTTGATTGAAAATCCAGAGCGGCTCAAGGGTATTCATGAACTTATTGAAACTATTTTTTCATGATTATTTATCCAGAAAACATAAAGGATAAGTCTCAGCATGAGGCAGACTTTTGCATTATTGGCAGTGGCCCTGCGGGTATATCTTTAGCCTTAGAACTAATAGCTTCAGGCAAGAAAATTGTAATGTTAACTGGTGGGCTTTCAAAGGAGACTTTGACAAACCGAAATTTTCATAAAGGAATTGTAGACCCAATAGATTCTCATGAAGAATTAACTGAATTTAGAAGACGTGCTTTTGGGGGTGCTAGCATCGCCTGGGGAGGTCGTTGTATTCCGTATGATCCCATTGATTTTGAAGAAAGATCATGGATTCCGTTCAGTGGTTGGCCCTTTGGTTATGATACCATGATACCGTATTACAAAAGAGCTTCATATTTATGTAAGGTAGGCACTTTTGAGTTTGATGCGCATAAAGTATTTCCGAATGCTCAGAAAGAAATTATTGAAAATTTTGACGATGCTACAATTCACTCAAGACATTTAGAAAGATGGAGTCCGCCGGTCAATTTTGCAAAAGAATACAAACACATACTTGAAAAAGCAGCTAATATTTCTGTTTTAATGGATGCTCACCTTAAAGAAATTAAAACAGAAATAGCTAAAGACGAGGTGTCAAGTGTTACTGCTTATATTAAAAATAAACATATAACCATTGTAGCTAAAAACTACGTTCTTGCTACAGGGGGTATTGAAAATGCCAGACTTTTGTTAGCTTCAAAGAATAAACATCATCCACAGGGTATAGGCAATCAAAATGATGTTGTAGGGCGTTATTATATGAGTCATATAGATGGTGTTTGTTTGAAATTGGCTCCTGATAATAGAAAAAACCTTGTATTTGATTTTGAAACTGACCCATCTGGTGTCTTGGTTAGAAGAAGATGGGCTATTTCAAAAGAGGCGCAAAAAGAAAATAAAATGGGTAATGCTATTTTCTTTCTTCAAAGTTCACCTGATAAATTTAGTGACCCACTATTATCTTTAACTTTTATTGCCAAGTTTATACTGACGCTTTTACGCGATAAAACAGCAAGTGGTATACGTTCAAAATGGGAAGCAGAAAAACAACTCATACAAAAGCATCTCAAAATTGTTTTTACAAAAGGTTGGAAACAAATTCCAAAATTCATTAAAATTGCGCGGCAAAGAACTCAAAAAAGAAAATTACCCTTTATTTTGCCTTCAGTTAACGCCCCTTATTTGGGCTTGTATTTTCAAAGTGAACAAATTCCTAATCCTAAAAGTCGTATTACCCTTTCAGAAAAAGAAAATGACGTTTTAGGTATGCCACGAGCCCAAGTTAGTATTGCCTTTGAAGAAATTGACAAAAAAACCATAATTGAAGCACATAAAATATTTATAAAGGCCTACGAGAGAAATAATCTCGGAAAATTTGATATGACAATTTCAGAATTATCAACTTTTATTCATAATACTATTTCAAAATTTAGCTCAAAATCTCATCATTTAGGTGCCACTAGAATGTCCGAAAATGAAAAATTAGGCGTAGTTGATTCAAATTGTAAAGTGCATGGTATGAACAATTTGTACATTGCGGGTAGTTCAGTTTTTCCTACTAGTAGTCATGCTAATCCAACCTTCACTATTGTGGCTTTAGCGGTAAAACTCGCTGAATTTCTAAAAAAAAATTGATTCATAATTAAACAGCATAACTAAACCATTAGTTTTTATGCTGTACTCATTTAATAATTCAAATACTTTTTGAGTATGTGTTTCATAGTTTTTATCTTGGATATTACACTATCATCGATAAAAACCTGTGAAATGGTATTATTTTTATAGTTTTAAAGATTGTAATGTTAATTTGCAATTGTGCCCAAGTACTCTTAGTTTACAAAATGGACTTTATTGATTTTAGACTTATAAAAAAGACCAAAAAGCTTAGAATATTAATTTCATTGATATTCTTTTTTACCACATACTTTGCAGTGGCGCAAACTACACCTATTCCTGACCCCAATTTTGAGCAACAATTAATTGATTCAGGCATTGATGGAAACGGCCTTAATGGAAATATTCTTAATTCTGATGCTGAATCAGTTACTACACTTACAACCAATAGAAACGATATTACCAATTTTGAAGGTTTGCAAGCTTTTGTAAACCTAGAAAAGCTTAATTTAGGACAAAACCAATTTACTACATTACCACTCGCTAATTTAAACTCTTTAGAAGAGTTAGAGTTTCGTGAAAATGATGCCTTAGCCAATCTTGATTTAAGTAATAATAACAATTTAAAAAAATTAGACATTCGTTCTCCTGCGGGAATAAATAGGTCCTCAATTAGAGAGCTTGATTTATCTTCAAACATTAAATTAGAACATATACATATTTTTAATTTTCAAGATTTAGAAACAATCATTCTGCCTCTTACTAAAACCTTAAACTATTTATTTATTCTTTCCAACTCGGATTTAACCGCTGATTTATCATTTTATGATAATTTAGAAACCTTAGATTTAGGAGTTCTCAGAGGAAAAACGATAAATTTTAGCTGGCCTGATGTAAAGGAAAGTCTGAAATCTATTCGTATACTTAATGGTGAAGTGAGAGATTTTAGAGGTTTAGAAGATTTCATCAACTTGGAGAAGATTTCGCTATTTACCATTCCTGATCGAATTATTTTTCCAAATTCTACTTCCTTAGATTTCATTCAAATACACACTCACTTTTTTACTGAAGCTCTATCTTTAATAACAGTACCTAATCTTAATTTTTTTGATGTAAGATCTAATCGTTCTACAATACCCTTACAAGTGGATCTCTCATCAAATACAATTTTGGAAACTTTAGTATTAATTGATAATAAAATGGCTGTATTAAATCTTGAAACTAACTCGCAGCTAACTTCAATCAATGTTAAAGAAAATAACTTAGAATCTTTAGATTTAAGTGAGAATAAAGAACTGGAATCAGTAGTTGCTTTCGAGAACTTATTAACAAACATAGACCTGAGAAACTGCACAAAACTATGGAACCTAGAATTGTCTGATAATAGACTAAAAAGTATTGATTTAAGTCAAAATACAGACTTGGTAAATCTTGATATTTCTAAAAATTTATTTTCAGATAATGCCCCTGATTTAAGTCAAAATACAGAACTAGAAAGGCTTAACATGTCAAATAATAACATATCAACCCTTGACATTTTATCCAATTTAAAATTAAAAGAAGTTGATCTTTCTTTCAATGCCTTGTCAGGCAATAACATATTAGAACAAATTGTTCAAAATTATCAAACTGCAGGTAGGTCATTGGGTGAAGAAACGTATCTTTTAAATGATAATTTATTGTCAAATACAGTACCTGACTTTGCATCACTAGTTGATGGTTCAACCACCAATTTCAGCATTAGTTTACAAAACAATAATTTTCATTTTGGTGACTTAGAAGCTAGGCACCAACAATACGTGAATTTTAGAAATACCCCCCGTGGTGGTGGTACTATTTTCAAAACCTATTCTTATGCCAATCAGGCAAAAGTTAATATTAGAGAAGTCATTACCACCGAGGCAGGTCAACAAGTGACCCTAGCAACAGTAGTACGCGGTGCTCAAAATCATTACACATGGTTTCGTGATGGTGTTGCTATTGCAGGAGCAGCTGATGCACCAGAGTATACCATACCGTCTCCTGAAGCTTGTGAATCTGGGGTTTATCACGTTGAAATTACTAGCGATTTAATGCCTTTTGAAAATACTAATGCACCTGGTACGAATGGAAAAAACTTGGTTTTATTAAGAAATGATTTGGTATTAGGTGCCAACGGGGTACCGTCATGTGCACTATTAATAGAACCGTTAAATGGGTCTATTGACATACCCATCAATTCAGGTATTGCATGGGAAAGTGAATCTGGTGCTTGTGGTTTTATATTAAATGTAGGGTCGACTTCTGGAGCCACAGATATTGTAGATAATCTCGATGTTGGAAATGTAAGTGCCTATAATTTTCAAAACAACCTACCGCCCAACACTGAAATTTTTGTAACCATTACACCCTATTTTGAAAATGGAAACTTAGAAGGTTGTCGTGAAGAATCATTTACAACTAATAACGAGTCTACCTTACCTGAGTGTTCTGTTTTAACACAACCGCTATCTGGTAGCGTAGGCGTAAACCCTGACACCAATATCAGTTGGTCGGTTGCCAGTGGCGCCGAAGGGTATCGTCTTAAAATTGGAACAAGCCCTGGAGCCAGTGATATTGCAAATACAAATATTGAAGGAGGTTTAACTACTTATAACCCACCAAATGATTTTTTACTAAATAGTGAAATTTTTGTGACCGTTACTCCATTTAATAATGAAGGAGATGCGATAGGTTGTGCTGAAAGTAGTTTCCTTGTTTCAGAAGCTAATGGCATACCCCCGTGTACTACTTTAAGTAGACCTCTGAATGGAGATACCGAGGTAAGTACAAGTACAATAATACGTTGGAATGGCGTAGGTAATGCGGTTGGGTATATATTAAATATTGGAACAACCGAATTTGGATCTGAATTATTATCTCGTGATGTTGGCTCGCAGATTGAATTTTTATCAGAAAATAATTTGCCCGATAATACCACTATTTATGTCACAATCATACCCTATAATACCCAAGGAAATGCAGTAGCTTGTGTATCAGAAAGCTTTTTAACAGAAGAACTGAAGCCTATTCCTGAATGCACCAGCCTAATAGAGCCGCTAGCAGGAGAAAGAGATGTAGACCCTCAGGTTGATGTAGTATGGAATGTTTCAGAAAATGCAGAAGGATACATTTTAGAAGTAGGAACAACACCTGGCGGAGATGACTTTTTCTCGGAAGATGTTGGTTTAACTACCTTTTATAATTTCAGAAATGATTTACCTGAGGGCAGGCCTATCTATGTTCGTATTACACCTTATAATGAAAGAGGCGAAGCCATATCTTGTACTGAAGAAAGTTTTATTACAAGTGTACCTATACGTCCTGAATGTACTAGTTTAACACTTCCTGAGAATGAGGAGACCAACGTTAGCGTGGCAACTAATTTTGCTTGGAATGTAGCAAGCACAGCAACGGGTTATCGTTTGATTTTATCAACGATTTCTGGTGGAGATGATCTTTTTAATGAAGATGTTGGCGCAACCACTTTTTTTGATTTACCTACCAGTTTGCCTGAAAATACCTTGATCTACGTAAAGGTCATTCCGTACAATAATGAAGGAGAGGCGCTTGATTGTCAAGAAGAACAGTTCACAACATCAGAAGCAATATCATTGCCCAATTGTTCAAACTTAACCCAACCACTAGATGGAGCAGTAGAAGTTGGGGTAAATACCCCAATTGCATGGGCAGCAGTTTCTAATGCAGAAGGATATAGACTAAACATTGGGACCTCAAGTGGAGGTGGTGATATATTTTCTGGAGATGTGGAAAGTGCCAATTCATTTGATATTACTGAAAATTTACCTGAGAATGCGACAGTTTATGTATCCATTTTACCGTACAATGATTTAGGAGAAGCACTCAATTGTGAGGAACAAAGTTTTTCAACTGCTTCAGAACCAAGGATACCTGAATGTACTAGCCTTACAATGCCTTTAAACAATGCTACCGACGTTTCTATTGACACCAACGTTTCTTGGAAGCCGATTAACAATGCTGATGGCTATGTTTTAGATATAGGTACTACTTCAGGAGCCAGTGATATTTTCTCAGCAGATGTGGGAAGAACTACTTGGTATGACCTTCCGCAAAGTTTACCAGAAAACACAAGAATATATGTATCTATAATCGTATACAATGAAGAAGGTACCTCAATTGGTTGTTTAGAAGAACAATTTGAAACTACCTCAGAACCTACATTGCCCAGTTGCACTACAATTCTCATTCCTAAAAACGAAGATCAAATGGTTAATACGAGTACTCCAATTGCATGGGGATTGGTGGCTAATGCTGAGGGTTACCTATTAAATGTGGGCACTTCATCACAAGGCACTGATATTTTCTCAGGCGATGTTGGGGCATCAACTTGGTATGAATTGCCTATAGATTTACCAGAGAGTACAACAATATATGTTTCTGTAATACCCTATAACCAATTAGGTAATGCTATTAATTGTAATGAAGAAAGTTTCATAACCGCTAATGCACCAACTATTCCTTCGTGTACAATTTTAAGTTTTCCATTAAACGGATCAAAAGCTGTAAATCCGGAGCTAACTATAGAATGGATTCGTATAGCTGATGTTACAGGATATCGGTTATCAGTTGGTACCGCGCCAGGAGTATTTGACCTTGTTAATGATATAGATGTAGGTAACGTAAATCAATATAATTTTGATGGTTTGCTACCTCTTGACTCACAAATTTTTATAGATATAAGACCTTATAATGAAGTAGGTATTAATTCATCTTGCAACGTGGCATCTTTTACCACCGCCAATTTACCTTTAGATCCTGTGCCGAGATGTACAGATATCTTTGAGCCTATAAACGGCCAATCGAATATTGCTTTGACGACGACTATTCGTTGGAATGAGGTTTCCGATGCCGATGGTTATTTTTTAAGCTTAGGTACTAGCGAAGGAGAAAGTGATATTTTAAATCAGTTTGATGTAGGCCAAGTTGATAGCTACGAAGTTAGCGGCTTACCTGCAGCTTCAGTAATATACGCATCAATTAATGCATACAACCAGGAAGGTTCTCCTGAAGGATGTAGTTTTTCTACTTTTATAACTGTGTTTGACGAAGAAAATATAAGTGACACGAAATTTGCATTGACCCCTAACGGCGATGGCCTAAATGATTTTTGGAGAATAGATGGTATCGAAGATCATGATAATGTGGTACGCATTTTCAATCGTTGGGGTGATGAAGTTTTTAAAGTGAATAATTATAATAATTTGACCAATGCATTTTTTGGTAAAGCAAATCAACAAACCAGTTTTGGTGCAGGAGTATTACCCACGGGAACCTACTTCTTCGATATTCAAATTGATGGTGAGCACGAAATTACCCCGTTGAGAGGCTACTTAATTTTGAAAAGATAATCATGAGAAATCGCTTGTTTTTTATGATTATTGCCTTGGCTAGTTTTTGCCATGCCCAACAGACCCCAGTATTCTCAGAATACAATTACAATCCTTTTATTATTAATTCTGCGCATGCCGGTGCATTGCAGAAAGCAGAAGTATCTTTAACGACTTCGGGCTTTTTGAATGGTTTTGAAGGAAGTCCTCAAAGTTCGAGTTTTAGTTTTAGATCACCATTGTCTAACAATCAAATGGGTTTAGGCATTGGCGTGATTAGTGATAAAATAGGAGTTACAAATTCTACTTCTGCATTCGCAGCGTACTCTTATAGAGTTCCTTTAAACCTAGACGATCAACCCTATTGGAAAGTACAGGATCCAACAGGCTTGTCTTTTGGCATAACTGCAGGTTTTCAAAAATACCAAGAAAATTTAGTGGATCTGGGCTTAACTGGAGACCCACTTCTTTCTGAAAATATAAACGCAACGATACCAATAGTTGGTGCCGGAATATTATTGAATTATGCAAAATTTTACATCGGAGTTTCAACTCCAAATATTTTAGGTGATCGCTTTGCTTCTGAAGACAATCTCAGTCTTGAAAGTCCATATTATTCATATGCCGGTTATCGATTTTACTTCAGTCGCCTTGAAAATCTTTTATTAAAACCTAGTGTTCTTCTAAAATATGAAAAAGGCGCTCCGTTACAGGCTGATTTGAATCTTTCTTTAACAATGAATTCTAAACTTGAATTTGGTTTGGGGTATAGAACAAATGCTTCGTTAAACGTATTATTTGGATTTTATATTTTCGACAGTTTACGTTTGGTATATAATTACAATGCAGCAGCAAAAGAGCTAACTTTTGGAAATACTCACGGTTTAAGTCTCGGATTTAGATTTGGCCGCGGGTTTGCAGATGAGTAGTATACAGTATTATTTCTTTCGCTTTCAATTAATCTAAAGGGCACTTTTTTTGATTTTAACTGCCTCTAACGCATAGAAGTAGGGTTTTTGACGACGTAATTGCTGTAACAACGAGAAAAAGATTTTAAGCAATACTATTTTCATAATTTTATCGGTTTAATTGTGTAAACCCTTCAAAATAAAGAAGACAAATGAAAAAGTGCATAACAATTCTATTACTTTGTTGTCTTGGCACCTTATCAGCTCAGGTAAAAATTGGAGATAATCCAGGTATAATAGACCCGACATCTATTTTAGAGCTTGAAAGTTCTTCAAAGGCTTTAGTGATTACCAGAGTTACCGATATTGAAATGCAAGCCATGAACCCTTTAGAAGGGGCTTTAATCTACAATGAAGATGAAGCGTGTATTTTCTATTTTAACGGTATAAATTGGATTAACCTTTGTCAAGGTGGGAGCACAGGTGGTGGTGCCTGGGGATCTATTACAGGAGACCTAGCTAATCAAACTGATTTAAGTACAGCATTATCCAATTTTGTTGATTTAACGAATATACAATCAGTAGGCGGTGAAAAGACTTTTACAGAGAAATTAACCGTTAATACCGGTACAATAACCGATCAAGCTGCTGAATTTTTAGGAAGGGTAAAAGGAGAAGATGGTACTGCCCCAGAAGATTTTGTAACTAGAGCACAATTAGATGCTGTTGGAGGTGGAAATTTGGCATGGGGATCTATTACGGGTACCCTAACTGATCAAACTGACCTAGCCAATGAGTTTGCGAATTATGTTAATATAATCAATGCTCAATCTGTAGCAGGAGAAAAAACATTTACAGAAAAATTTACTGTCAATACAGGTACAATAACCGATCAAGCTGCTGAATTTTTAGGTAGAGTTAAGGGCGAAGATGGTACTGCCCCAGAAGATTTTGTAACCAGAGCTCAATTAGATGCTGTTGGCGGCGGAAATCTGGCATGGGGATCTATTACGGGTACCCTAACTGATCAAACTGACCTAGCTAATGAGTTTGCGAATTATGTTGATATAAGCAATGCTCAATCTGTAGCAGGAGAAAAAACATTTACAGAAAAATTTACTGTCAATACAGGTACACTAACAGATCGCGCTGCCGAATTTTTAGGAAGGGTAAAAGGAGAAGATGGTACTGCCCCAGAAGATTTTGTAACCAGAGCTCAATTAGATGCTGTTGGTGGTGGAAACCCGGTATGGGGATCTATTACGGGTACCCTAACAAATCAAATTGACCTCGCCAATGAGTTTGCGAATTATGTTGATATAATCAATGTTCAATCTGTAGCTGGAGAAAAAACATTTACAGAAAAACTTACCGTCAACACGGGCGCCTTAACAGATGAAGCTGCTGAATTTTTAGGTCGAGTTAAGGGCGAAGATGGTTCAAATCCTCAAGATTTCATTACAAAATCGCAATTAGATGCTGTAGATTTGGGCGGACACCAAGGAATTACTGGTTCGGTTTTTTTCGCTGGGGTTGATAACGACCCAACAGAGAATAACAATCAATTTTTTTGGGATAATACAAATAACCGCTTAGGTCTAGGTACAAATACACCTAATTCTGCCTTGCATATTAATGGTCCTATCACAGCGCCTATAAACTTTGCAGGTGGCAGTTCTGAATTAGATGAAACTTCACACACCATCATTATAAATGGTGATACTTTTGTAACGATACCTGACCCACAATTACCAGAGATGATCGGTCGCATTTACTATCTAAAAAAAAGACCTGGTAATGTAGTTAACATCTCATTTGGGTATTTAGATGCTGATTCGAATTTCTCGCTCACAATGACTGAAAATGTAGTGCAACTACAAAGTAATGGTTTTCAATGGGAACAAATTAATTAGATTAATCAAAACGTATCGTTTTTTCGATAATAAGAATCTCAAAAACACTAAAGTTCTAGTTCCTTTTATATTTAACTACCTTTGGGTTTAGCGCCAAATTCAATGATTAAAAAGGTAATTAAAATATTTCTTTATCTAGTAATTAGCACTTTACTAGTTATTTTTATTAGCAACTACACGATAATTTATACAACCCAAAATAAAACCTTTGATACCATAGAGCAGATAGCTACAAATCGCGTTGGCTTGGTTCTTGGTACTTCAAAAAAGTTGGTAGATGGTACAAATAATCTTTACTATACATATAGAATTGAGGCGGCAGTACAATTATTCAAGGCTAAAAAAATAAAATTTATTTTGATTAGTGGCGATAATGGAACGCGCTATTACAATGAGCCTAAAACCATTAAACAAGACTTAATAAAAGCAGGTATTCCCACTGAGAAAATTTTTTTAGATTTTGCGGGTTTCAGAACCCTTGATTCAATGGTTCGCGCTAAAGAAGTTTTTGGTTTGCAACAAGTGACCATAATCTCTCAAAAGTTTCATAATGAACGTGCTATTTATCTTGCAAATAAAAAAGGGTTAAAAGCAGTTGGCTATAATGCAAAAGACGTTTTTGGTAGAACCGGTTTAAAAGTTAAAGCAAGAGAATTACTAGCCCGAGTTAAAGTATTCATTGATCTCATCTTCAATACACAACCAAAGTTTTTTGGCGAGCAAATTGAAATAAAGTAAAAGTATCCGAGTTACATAGAATACATGCAAAACTGAGGCGCATCATATTTTATATAGCTTTTTGCATCGTTTTATCTCAAATATTTTTGATTATAACAATAAATTTTAGATTAAAAAAAAGTAAAAAAACATAAACACCTAGTAAACTATGTGTTATAGAAAAAATAAAATTAAAGAGAACAAATTTCTGTTAAGTTCAACCTCAGGTGTTAATTATAACTTTAATCGTTATATTATACTTTTAGAAGAATTTATTGTTCGCTTTCATTCATAAAAATTAATATTTGCAACTAATTTTGCAACCTAATCTCTTACTCTAATGAAAACATGTCTAATTACAGGTATCACAGGTCAAGATGGTGCCTATTTAACCGAGTTTTTACTTAAAAAGAATTATATAGTTCATGGTCTAAAAAGAAGGTCTTCTCTGTTTAATACTGACCGTATTGATCATCTTTATCAAGATCCTCATGTTGAAGACCGTAATCTTCATTTGCATTACGGAGATATGACAGATAGTACCAATCTTATCCGATTAATTCAAGAGATACAACCTGATGAAATTTATAATTTAGCTGCGATGAGCCATGTTGCTGTTTCTTTTGAAACACCAGAATATACTGCCAATGCAGATGGCATAGGCACACTTCGTATATTAGACGCTGTACGCCTTCTTGGTCTTGAAAAGAAAACAAAAATTTATCAAGCCTCAACTTCAGAATTGTACGGTAAAGTACAAGAAGTTCCGCAATCAGAAACTACGCCATTTTATCCACGAAGTCCATATGCAGTTGCAAAAATGTATGCCTATTGGATTACCGTAAATTATCGTGAAGCATATGGTATGTACGCGTGTAACGGTATTCTTTTCAACCACGAATCGCCCATAAGAGGTGAAACATTTGTAACAAGAAAAATAACCAGAGCAACATCTAGAATTGCTTTGGGTCTTCAAGACCAAATGTATTTAGGAAATCTTGATGCTAAACGTGATTGGGGTCATGCAAAAGATTATGTTAGAATGATGTGGATGATTCTTCAAGCTGATGAACCAGAAGATTGGGTAATTGCGACAGGTAAAACAACCACCGTTAGAGATTTTGTTCGATTAAGTTTTAAAGAAGTAGGTGTTGAATTAGAGTTTAAAGGAAAAGGTGAGCAAGAAAAAGGGTATGTAAAATCATGCAGCAATCCTGAATTTCAGCTTGAAATAGGAAAAGAAGTTATTTCTGTTGATCCAAGATATTTTAGACCTACAGAAGTAGAATTATTAATTGGTGACCCTAGTAAAGCTAATAACAAATTAGGATGGGTACCTGAATATGATTTGAATGGTTTGGTTAAAGACATGATGCAAAGTGACTTAAAGCTTATGAAAAAAGACACCTATCTAAAAGAAGGTGGGTATCGAACCATGAATTACTTCGAATAAAAAATGGACAAAAATTCTAAAATATATATCGCTGGTCATAGAGGGCTGGTTGGTAGTGCGATCGTCAAAAGCCTTGAAGCAGACGGTTATAAAAACTTAATTGTTAGAACGCATAGCGAACTTGATTTGATAGATTCAACTGAGGTTGCCAAGTTCTTCGAAAAAGAAAAGCCTGAATACGTCATTTTAGCCGCTGCCAAAGTAGGCGGAATTGTGGCTAATAATACCTATCGAGGTGAGTTTATTTATGATAACCTGATGATACAAAACAATATTGTACATCATAGTTTTTTAAATAAAGTAAAAAAGTTACTTTTTTTAGGAAGCACTTGTATCTATCCAAAAGATTGTGAGCAACCTATGCAAGAAGATGCCCTTCTTACGGGTTCTTTAGAATATACCAATGAACCCTATGCAATAGCTAAAATTGCGGGAATCAAACTTTGTGAGAGCTATAATCTTCAATACGGCACCAACTACATTTCAGTTATGCCAACGAACTTGTATGGGCCAAATGATAACTTTGATTTAGAAAAATCTCATGTAATGCCTGCGCTAGTTAGAAAAATGCATTTAGCAAAGGCAGTTTACGAAGATGATTGGAAGACTATTAGAAAAGATCTAGAAAAAACACCAATTGATTTGATCGATGAAAATTCTTCTAAAAATGACATTTGTACTGTTTTATCAAAATTTGGCATTGAAAAAACCAGCGATTCAACATCAGTAGAAATTTGGGGTAGTGGTAAACCAAGACGTGAGTTTTTATGGTCTGAAGATATGGCTGATGCCTGTATTTTTATTATGAAGAATAGAAATTTTGTAGACACCTATACTTCAAATCAAAAAGAAATACGTAATACCCATATCAATATTGGAACGGGCGTAGATATTTCAATAAAAGAGTTAGCTGTCTTAATAAAAAATGAAATAGGGTTTAAAGGCACCTTAGTATACAATGCTAATAAGCCAGATGGAACCATGAAAAAGCTAACGGACGTTAGCAAACTTCATAAACTAGGATGGCAGCACAAAATTGATCTTGAAAACGGGGTTAAAAAATATTACCAATGGTATCTAGAAAAAAATTAATATCACAAGGTTAAGCAAGTCTTCTTATCTTTGAATTTTAGACCCAAAGCCATCCTTTAATAAAATAGCAATCAATCAAATTTTATGAATGTTTTGGTGAGCAAATTGAAATCAAGTAATTTTCACTTAATAAAAAAATGTACTTTAGAGTGATTGATTACTTCAATGTATATGTCATCGATTAAGACACTACTTAAAAATTTGGGGCCTGGGTTGCTTTTTGCGAGCATGGCAATTGGCACATCACATCTTGTACTTTCTACAAAAGCCGGCGCTCAATACGGCTGGGTAATGGTAATTCCCATTATTTTAGCAAATGTTTTTAAGTATCCTTTTTTTGAATTTGGGGTACGTTATACCAATGTCACTGATAAAACTTTAATTGAAGGGTATCTCAATCGTGGTAAAGCATATTTATGGTTTTATGCCTTTATTACGCTTTTTTCAACCTTTACCATATTGGCTGCTCTTTATACGGTTACGGCGGGCCTATTCATAAATTTATTTGAGATTTCTGACATTTCTATTACATATATAGCGCTGGGGCTATTTGCGCTTATTAGCGGACTCTTAATCATTGGTAGGTACAAGTTCTTAGAAGTCTCTTTAAAATTTGTGGTGGCCATACTATTTATAGCATTAGTGGTAACCACCGGCTTGGTTATTTATAATGGCCAAGTAGCTACCTCAGAAGATTTTATACCT
The DNA here is from genome assembly GCA_937929935.1 of uncultured Flavobacteriaceae bacterium. Lineage (GTDB taxonomy): Bacteria > Bacteroidota > Bacteroidia > Flavobacteriales > Flavobacteriaceae > Maribacter_C. The sequence continues at coordinate 32,960 of CALFUL010000014.1, forward strand.
ACCCCCCTTTTTGAAAATGCAAGTATTTTATTTTTAATAAGTTTAATGGGATGGATGCCTACCACCGTTGAAGCTTCAAGCTGGGTTAGTTTATGGAGTATTGAAAAATGGAAATCAGAGAATAAGAAACCTAGCTTGAAAGAATCACTTCAAGAATTTAATACAGGTTATTTTATTACTGCCATACTAGCTGTTTTCTTTCTAATTATAGGATGGTTTACCTTGTATGGCACCGATACCATTCTTAGCAATAATTCGGTAATTTTTGCAGATCAAGTTGTGGGTTTATTTACCACCCATATTGGGTCATGGGCCTATATTTTTATTGCTGTTTCGGCTCTTGCCACTATGTTTAGCACCTGTATGACGGCTCATGATGCCGTAGCGAGAGTAAGTATTGATATCATTGACAAACTAAGGCCAAGAATCAAACTACAGGGTAAAAAAAGTTATTTCGCTATAGCGGTATTAGTATTAGCCCTAATCAATTTTATAGTGATTGCAGTTTTCTCAGCCAACATGGGAAAATTGGTAGCTTTGGCTACTTTTGTTTCTTTTGTGGTAGCGCCTATTATTGGCTTTATGAATCTAAAAAATGTAATGAGCGAAGAGGTACCTGTAAAAGTTCGTCCTAAAAAACGGCTTCAAGTATTGGCGTACATGGGCATAGTTTTCTTAACAGTTTTTTCACTGTACTACCTGTATCTTGAACTTTTGTAAAACGTTTTTACTTTAATTCAGTATAATTATCTATTACAATAAGGGTTCTCTTATTTTGATTGTGTAAAAATTCAAGGCAGTACACTCCGTTCTTACAGTTATTCATAATTTTTTCCTCGCCATAACCAACTGCACTAACCATATTATCTAATGATACTCCTTTACTTAACAAATAACTCTTAATAGCATCTGCACGCAATTGAGAAATTTTCTTATTTGTTTTCGTGTAACCACGACTATCAGTATGTGTCTCAATTGCCAATTTCATTCTTGGAAAACTCTGAACCGCCTGAACTACTTTATCTAATTCTAATTTTATTGCTTCTGTCAATTCGCTTGAACGACTAGCAAAAAAGAATTTATTAATAGCCACCACTTTTTTATCCTCGACATCTTCAATTAAATCATCTAAATTTAGAATACCTAAATTGAAGCCATTTGATTCTGAATTGCTTGAAAACGATCCTGTGAAAACAGAATACCCTTCTTTGGTTGATTGAACAGTAACTTTCGCCTGGTATGGAATTTCAATACTGTAACCACCATACTCAGCTGATTTAACCGTTTTAATTACCATACCATCTGACCCAATAATTCGAACTTGAGCATCAGCCAACCCTTGATTGGTATTAAGATCAACCACTTTACCTTTGATTGCTATGGTTTTCAAGCCAGGTTTTTCATTCATTACAAAGCCATACAAATCATCACCACCCTTGCCTCCAGGTCTATTTGAAGCAAAGTAGCCGTATAATTTTTGGGCTTCATTCTCTTTTATTATAAAACCAAAATCATCAGCTTCTGTATTTATACTGCTTCCTAAATTAACGGGTATACTAAAAGAGTCATCACTTTGAATATTGGTTCTGTATACATCCATACCCCCTATTCCGTAGAAAACATCTGAAGAGAAATACATGCTTCCGTCATGTATATAAGGTGCTATTTCATTGCCCGGTGAGTTAATTCTGGGGCCCAAATTTATTGGCTCAGACATAATTTGACCGTTATTAACGTACACATAGTAAATATCTGTACCTCCAAATCCATCTTCAAAATTTGCAGCAAAATATAATTTTTCAGTTTTGCTATCAAAAAACGGATAATAGAAAGATGTACTCAAATCAGCCAAGATGTATCTAAAAAAACCGTTATTATATACCATACCAATGGCTAATGCATTTTTACCATGATCATTAAATGTTAGTTCACCGTCTTCTGAATTTGATAAAATGTAAAAAAATTGATTATTTTCTTCAACATAAAAGGGTGTTGATTTGTGATACTTTGAATTAGGCAAAAAGCTAAATTTCTTAGCATTACTTAACCTTCCGGTAGGCGTTATTCTTGCCTCATAGATATCTAAAAACGATCCACCTGAACTATATTTCCCTTTTTTCTTAGAACTTCTTGAACTACTGAAAAGTAGTTTGTCTTTAAATATAGTAGGCGAAAAATCATCTTTTATACTATTCTCGAGGCTATTAAAAATATCAATAGCATTATCAGCATCTGTCTGGTTATGTAATAATTGAAAATTAAATTCTGCGTTCTCTTGCAGTTCTGTCGATAACAAATTTTTCTTAGAACCCCATAGTTTGTCTAGCATTTTAGGCTTCTTGCTTCGCTTTAAACTTTGAAGCATCATATTAATTCGATTTTTATCTTTAATTGGCTCCTTTGCTTCGCTATTTAAGTATGTTTTTGCAGCTTCATCAAAATTGGTTGTTTTAAAATAGGCGTCTGCCAGATTAAGTATTTGATTTTTAGTCAAGACTACTCCCTCAGATTTATCTTGCAGATAAGACTTGATAGCATTTTGATAATCATAACTAAAAAAATACTTGTCACCTTCAGAATCAGGTTCTTGGCCGCACACCAAAAATGAGGTTGCAAAAATCAGTATTGTAAAAATTAGTTTCATTCTCATTAGTTAGAAAAATCTTGGTGTATCAATTTGCTTGATTTTACCTTTTGATTTTTTTGAATTTGTTCGTTCTAAATTACCCCCAAGGTAGAATTTCATAATTAGTTCATGAGAACCACTATTAAATTGACCTAAGGCATTGGTGTTAAAATCATACGAATAGCCTAAAAAAGTACTCGGAGAAATCTGAAAGCCAGCTAAGCCACTTACTGCATTATTAATTCGATAAGAAGCACCAGCAGTAAATTTACTATTGATTAAAAAATTTGCAGATAAATTCATATTAATAGGTGCGCCCCCAATATAATTCATTAAAAATGCAGGTTTAAATTTTAAGGTTTCAGATAAATCAAAAACATAACCACCTAAGATATTAAACTGAATTCTGTCTTCAATAATTGAGGCCACCTCATCATTCACAGAACTATCAGCTAAAAAATTAGGAATCGACCCACCAAAGTACCAAGTATCCTGTCCGTAGACAAAAAATCCTGCTCCAATAGTAGGATAAAATTCATTGATATTGTTTGCCCCTAAAATTGGTTCTCCTGGGTTTTCAAAACTTCCTTTAGAGAAATCAACATTTAACAAAGACCCCCCAGCATCAATACCAAAAGACATTTTAGCGTTTTCACTAATATCAAATTGATATGAAAAAGCCGCATTAATGAAGGTTTGTTGAACAGGTCCTAGCTGGTCACTTATTACATTAAATCCCATACCCAATTGCTCATTTGCGAATGGAATATTTGAACCTAAACGTATAGTTCTTGGCGCTCCTGGTAATGATATCCATTGTGCTCTATATGCAGCTAAAATTTCAAGAGATTCTGTGGTTCCTACATAGGCAGGGTTGAAACTGCCAATATTGTACATGTACTGGGTATATTGTGGCTCTTTTTGGGCATTTACACTATAAAAAGCACCTAAAATAAATACAAAGAATAGGATATAGTGCCTCATGATTTTACTGCCTTTTGTATCTGTCATTGCACTATTATCTTATGAGCTGAATCCAGCCTTTTTTAAATTCAGATCCGTTTCCGGTATCAATACTCATGGTATAATAATAAGTTCCTTCAGGAGCATTATCCCCTTTCCAGGTGCCATCCCAAACTTGATTTGTTGTCTTATCATTTGCTTCATATACTACATTACCATATCTATTAAATATCTGAATATTATAAGTTATACCAATTTCTTCACCTGTATCAGGATGTTTTTGGTTAATTGTTAAAACATCATTTGTACCATCACCATCGGGCGAAAATTGATTGAATAAAAATCCTATTTCCGCCACATTAGCTGTTCCGACTCTTACATCAGCAGCCGCTGTATTGTTATCAATATTTACATCTACGGGATTAGAAGTTTGAATTTCAGCAGTATTAGTAAAAGATCCTGCATTAGGCACATTTACAGTTATTTCAAGTGAAATTTCTGAACCAAAAGCTAAGTTGTTGATTAACCAAATACCAGTATTTTCATCATAAGAAGAATCTGTATCTGCTAATGCGCTTTTAAAAACGAATCCGCTATCATCACCTATTAAATCAATTACCTCAATATTGGTAAAATCAATTTCTTCGACTGATTTGTTTTCTACTGTAAGCAGAAATACCACATCATCACCCACCAAAGGATTTGGGTTTTGCACTATTTTTTCTAAAGCCAAATCAATATTGTTAGTATTCGTGACATTCAATGTTATGGTATCACTTATATCATTTGAGGAGTTTGAATCTGTTTGAAATACATCAAGTAATTCTGCGGTATTTGTATATACACCATCAGCAATGATATTTACAGTAATTTCTAAGGTCGCATTCTCATCTGGCTCAATTGACATGATATTCCATTCCCCATTTTCAGGGTCATATTGAGCATTTTCAGGACTGTGAGAAACATATTCAAAACCACTTTCTAACAAATCGCCAATAAGAATACTACTTGCGGTTGTATCTGAAATGTTATTTACTGTAATCGTAAAAATCACTGTGTCACCTACTGTAGCATCACTATTATTTACTGACTTTAACACTTCTAAATCGACTACTACATTACAAAAACTATTTTCTGGGTTTGGATCACAAGGATCTAAAGGGTCTGAATTTTGTAAAGCTTCATCACTATCAGTAATACCATCAGAATCACTATCACATATTCCGTTCATAGTATTAGGCAAACAAGGATTCAAATTACCAGGGTCAACTTGGTTGACCACGCCATCATTATCATCATCTGCAATATTAGAATCAAGGGCGTCAATAAATTCATCGCCGTCTTCGTTTAAAGGATTATCGGTGTCGTTACCAACCTCAACGCCGTCATTGATACCATCACCATCAGTGTCTTGTTCATTAGGATTGGTACCAAGGCTTGCCTCTATACCATCAAGTAAACCATCTGAGTCACTATCTACGTCACAATTATTGACAGAGATAGTAATAACCTGAGATTCATTCACACAAGGTGCTTGTGCACCTACAGTAGTATAGGTAAACATATACGCACCTGAAATACGGTTTTCGAAATTGATAATATTATTTGAGGGTATGCTTATATTTTCTCCTGTTGGCCCATTATTAAACACCCAATTACCCACATCTTGCCCCACCAATAAATCATCAAGATCCACGATAGTAGGACCATTACTGGCAACATTACAAGCGGAAGCTAAGCCGTTGTCATTTACAGGCATACCAGCTGATGTTTCAGGTACTACAAATACCTCAACAGGTGTACGAGGTACTGTTGTACACCCATTAAATGTAGCATCAACAAAATAGGTTGTTGTCTCATTAACACTTGTTGAAAATGTTTGACCCGAACCGGCAATAGAGTTACTTGCCATTGTGGTGTACCAGTTAATTGTTGCATTGTTTCCACCAACAGTGGCAGAAGCTGAAAAAGTAACCTCACCAGGGCCACATCTTGTTTGATTATTGCCCACTATTAAAGTAGGTAATTCTCTGATTACAATGGTTACAACTAAGGCTTCGCTTGCACAATCATTTGCATCATCCCAGAAGAAACCGTAGTAAGTTGCCCCAGCGGTAATATTTATATTGCTTGAAGCTAAATGCGCATTTTCATTGGTTACATCTGAGAGGGTACTCCATCTTAATTCAGTACCTGCAGGGGGCGTTGAGTTTGTGAAATCATCTAAATTAAGAATTACCTGTTCATTATTATCACTACAATAGTTGGTTTCTGGTGCATTAGAAGCTAGGTCAGGAGCTTGCGTACCAGCATCGCAATTTACACAATCACTTACCGTTACCGTTGACTCGGTTGAAGCGTCATCACAGGGCGTATTGCCCGTAACTGTATATCTAAAAACATATACCCCTTCAGCATCTCCTGTAAAATTAACACCGCTATTTGTGGTAATACCCGGATTTCCGGTTCCTCCAGAAACATATTCCCAAGTTCCTCCAGTATCCTCGCCAGAAATGGTACTATTTAGATTAATTGAAACTTGATTACCTCCTCCGGCTACATTACATCGTTCTAAACCATCAACCGGCGTTCCTGAGTTTGGTGAATCGAAAACTATAATTTCAACTTCTAAAGTAGGGCTAGCACAGCTATTGGTATCATCCCAAAAGAAACCATAATATGTACCTTCGCTATCAACATTGTTAATCTCACTGTTGGTCAAATGATCACTTACAACGGTTGCGTCACTATTTGTACTCCATTTTAACTCTAATCCAGTTGGAGGGGTTGACGATGTGTAATCATTCAAGCTTACCGTAATATTATCACAGAATTCAGTTGGAGTGGTACCGTCTAAATCAGGAGCATCGTCACCGGCATCGCAATTTACACAAGATGTTACTGTAATAGGAACGTCAATGTTTACTGATTGACAGGGCGCATCACCTACAAGAGCATAATTAAAAACGTAAGTATCAGCGGGCTCACCAAGAAAATTTACGACCCCACTGTTGGTAATATTAATAGGGCCGTTACCTCCTGAGACATAGGTCCATGTTCCACCAGTATCTTCTCCATTAATTGCGTTGTTTAAGTTAATTGCTGTGCCGAATTGTTGCCCCGTCTGGTTGCATCTAACGTTATTGTTATTTAAAACACCTATTTCTGGTGTGGTATTGATAACTAACTCAACTTCTAAAACGGGACTAAAACAGGAGTCATCATCCGCCCAATAAAGTCCGTAATAAGTACCTGAGGATGTAGCTTGAGCATTTGCTAATAAATCAGTTGGTAATGTTGGGTTTGGATTTAAACTCCATCGCAAAGAAGAACCAGTTGGAGCACTCGCAGCACCACCAACCACAATTGTATTAAGATTCACATTATCTACATCACAATATTCGGTAGCCGTTGTTGTATTTAAAGAAGGAGCAACAGTACCTGCAGCGCATTGATTAGGCGTATTTTTAATGGTTATTGTTGCAACATTATTTAAGGGGTCAATACTAAACAAAGGGTTGTTAACGGTAGTCAAGGTCATAATTACCGTTTCAGCACCCTCATTTAATAAATCTTCAAGGGCCAAAAGACCTATATGCCTTGTATGTGTATAAACCGTTGGGTAAACGACAGCTGTTTGAGCTGAATTTACCGCAGGACCCGTAAGTTCAAAATCATCATTAACACCAGAAGCATTTGCTGTACCGCTTAACGTAAAACCTACTCTCAATGGCACACCCTGACCCTTGCCTTTATCGAGTACAATTCTAAAATTACCGGTATCAATTATTCCTTCAGTAGCTTCATCATCGAAAGCGGGACTTAAAATATCTAAAGAAATGACACCCATGTCATTATCAAAAAGGATGGCAGAAGAGGTGTTTTGTGCACCTATACTTCCATTAGTTACAGAAGTAAGTTCAATCAGTACTGATTCATCACCTTCAACAATATCATCATCAACTATACCCGTAATTACCACTTGGGCAGTTGCTGCTGCATTGGTCAAAGTCACAGACCCTGAAAGCGTAGTATAGTCAACACCTTCTGTTGCGTCTCCTGATAAGACGTAATTAACTGTAGTGGCAGGACCATTAAGCGGTGTTCTTGAAATTTCAAAAATAATATCATTGGGTGCCCCAGCCGCTATTTCATTACCTGAATCATCAAATGCAATTACTGAAACCACTTGCGCAGAAGACAGGGTTGTAATTAATAAAAATAATATCAATACAGCTTCTTTAAAAACCTCAAAAGGATGTTTAAAGCTTAAAGATTTTTTTTTGTTCATTTTCATATGCTATTCATTGAAGTAAAAAATTCAATCATCAACAAAACAGGCAAAATTATCTGCAAAATTTGGGACTCAATATTACGAAAAAAAGGCGCTTCAATACCTATTAAACGTTTTAATTCAGGGAATTATAGATGAATGACTACTGTAATTAATTATTAATCATTAATCAAGAGTAACTCCTGCTGTTTCACTTTCTCTGTTTATTTTACGCATCAACCCTTGTAAAACCTTACCAGGCCCCACTTCCGTAAACAATGTAGCACCGTCATGTATCATATTCTGAACACTTTGTGTCCATTTTACCGGGGCTGTCAATTGTGCTATTAAATTCTCTTTTATTTCATTAGAATTACTCGTAGCATTAGTTGTAACGTTTTGATATATAGGACACAAAGCTTCTTTAAAAGATGTATTTTCAATAGCCGCAGCTAATTCTTCACGCGCAGGTTCCATTAAAGGCGAGTGAAATGCGCCACCTACCGGAAGCATAAGTGCTCTTCTTGCACCAGCGTCTTTTAATAACTCACATGCCTTTTCAACTGCTGAAAATTCTCCAGAAATAACCAATTGCCCAGGGCAGTTGTAGTTAGCAGCTACTACAGTTCCATCAGTTTCTTCACAGATTTTTTCAACAACTGCATCTTCTAATCCTAAAACGGCGGCCATTGTACCTGACTGTATCTCACAAGCTTTTTGCATGGCTAAGGCCCTTTGCGATACTAATTTTAGTCCATCTTCAAAATCCAATACTCCGTTTGCAACCAAAGCTGAAAATTCACCTAATGAATGACCTGCAACCATATCTGGTTTAAAAGTATCACCCATTACTTTACTTAATATTACAGAATGTAGAAATATAGCAGGCTGAGTCACTTTAGTTTCTTTCAAACCTTCAGCGGTACCCTCAAACATCATATCAGTTATAGAAAAGCCAAGTATAGTGTTCGCTTGTTCAAACAATTCTTGTGCTAACGGATATTTCTGATAAATATCGAGGCCCATACCAACAAATTGCGCCCCTTGTCCGGGAAAAATAAATGCGTTCATTTTTTAGGTTTTTGAGGGCCAAAAATAGGGAATAAAATGCTTTGAAGAGGCTGAAAGTGGTAGTTTCTTGTGCATCATTTCATGGTTTTGTTCGTGTTGAATAAACAATTATGATGCCAACTACCCTACCCTATTTGATAAATTCACTTAAACCAACTTGAATATTTTACATAATTTGTAGCAATACGGTCAATTTCACCTGAACTTAACTCAGTACTAATGTCTTTAATTTTTTTGGCCGGCATACCTGCAAAAATAGTGCCTGCAGGCACATGGGTTCCTTTAGTTACCACTGCCCCAGCAGCGATAATACTATTACTTTCAATCACACAATCATCCATCACTATACTACCCATACCAATTAAAACATCATCATGTATGGTACACCCATGCACAATTGCATTGTGCCCAATTGATACATTATTACCAATGGTTGTTGGTGACTTTTTATAGGTGCAATGAATAACAGCACCGTCTTGAACATTAACCTTGTTACCCATTTTTATAAAATGTACATCGCCTCTTAAAACAGCGTTGAACCAAATACTGCATTGTTTACCCATAGAAACTTCACCCACAATGGTAGCGTTTTCGGCAATAAAGCAGTCTTCTCCTATTTGAGGTGTATTTCCGTTAATGGTTTTTAGTATCATTTTTGAGTTACTTATTTGTTTTAAAAATAGGCTAAAAGCTCTTTCTTTTTAGAGGCTGAAACTAAAAGCTCTTTACCATTTGAAACTACAACACTACCGCCTTTACCTTTTCTATACTTAACCACCTCATTTACATTGACTAAATAAGATTTATGAATTCGAGCAAAAGAATATTTTGAAAGCGCATCCTCAAAATATTTCAAAGTTTTGCTGACCAAGATTTTCTTATTTCCTATATATATTTCAGTATAATTATCATCTGCTTTACAATATAATATTTCAGCGATATTGAGCACTTGAAATCCGTCTTGCTGCGGAATTGTTATTTTTCCGTCAACTTTATTCAATTTTGATTTTAATACTTGATCTTCTAAAACATCTTCTTTTTGCCTAATCTCCTTGACATAATCAACGGCTATGATAAGCTCATCAATATTGATAGGTTTCATTAAATAATAGGCAGCATGATTATTAAGGGCATCTTTTGCATAGTGGTCATATGCGGTAACAAAAACGGTTTCAAAACTTCTATTTGGTAATTGATCTAGTAAATCAAAAGCATTACCAAAAGGCATTTCAACGTCTAAAAAAACAAGATCTAATTCATGTTTATCAATAAGTTCAAGAGCCTCTTTTATTGAAGCTGCTTCACCTAAAAGATTAATATCTGGGCAATATTTAGCCAGGTAGTTTCTTAAAATCTCTCTACTATTTGCTTCATCTTCAACAAGTATTGTGTTTAGTTTCATATGCTTCATTTTAGGCAACTCAATTTTCAATCTTTATTTAGGGTAAAAACTACTTTTGTGCCACTGCCATCATTATTTAAGTCAGCTATATTTATTGCTACTTTGTCTTTATACATTTCATTCAAGATAGCCACCCGTTTTTTAATATTACCCATGCCTTTAGATTTTTGCTTTTTTTGATTTTGAGTTTTCAATGATTCAGATTTTGCACGCCCAATACCATCATCAACTACTACTATTTCAATAGACTCTTTATCCTTTTGTGTCATTTCAATCTTTAAAAAACCTTTTGTTTCTTTATAACGCAGGCCATGCCAAATAGCATTTTCAATGTAGGGCTGCAGTAACATTGGCGGAATTTGATAGGAAGCAATGTCAACAAGATTATCAATTTTGACTTCATAATCAAACTTATCAGAAAATCTTGAGTGCTCTAACTTTACATACAATTGTAAAAGTTCTAATTCTTTTGATAACGGAATAAAATCTTCTTCTGAATTTTCTAATACAGCCCTCATCAAAGTTGAAAATTCACTTAAATATCTGTTAGCACTACGTTCATCACTTTTCGCAATGTAATTATTCACTGAGTTTAATGCATTGAAAATAAAATGAGGGTTCATTTGGGTACGCAATGATTTCAACGCCAATAAATTATTTGCTAATTTTTGTTGTTGATTACTACGATAATAAAAGAAGGTCACTAAACCCAATAGCAATAAACCCAAAACCAGAGAATAAATAAGCCATTTTTGCCGGCTAACACTTTCATTAATCAACCTTTGTTCAACTAAGGCTAAATCATATTTGCTCTGTTGTAATTCACGCTCTCGCTCTAAACCAGCAATACGACTCTGCCTTTTTGAAAGCTCGCGATTAAAACGGGTTGCCCGTGATATTTCTTGTTCCTTACGCGTATAAAGTGTATCAACTACTGAAACATATTCGCGATAGGTTGCTAATGCCTTGGTATATTTACCCGTATATTCATAAACCTCTGAAAGTTTATAAGTAGCGTCTTTTTGAACCACCAAATCATCTTCTATATCTGCCTCAACAATACTTTTTTCTAAAAAAGGTATTGCCTGCTCATATTTATCTTGTGCAACATAAGCGCTACCAATTTTGTAATTAATTCTTTGCGAGGTAATGGTATCTGGCTTTATTTTTATCTTACTTAAATCAGTGACTGGTTTTTGTAATACCTCTAGTTCTTTTAGGCTTTCTTTTCTTAGTTCAATTTCATCATTATAGCGCTTTTTTTTATTGTAAAAATCAGCAACCTTTTCTTTTTCTTGAATAGCCCTGCTAGGTGTTACTTTTTCAGCCAATTCTAATGAATTATTAAAATACCCTTCTGCCTCGATTAATTTATCATCAGTTACGTAAGCTTCGGCTATTTTAGAATTCAAATCAGCAATTTTTGAAGTATTTTGATTTTTGTTGGCGATGAGCAGTCCTTCTTCATAAAAAGAAACTGCCCTATTTACCTTTTTCAACCCAGTATTTAAATCTCCTATATATTCATATAATTGTACTTGTTGATCTGCATTTAATTTTTTAATCTTCAATAACGGCTTCAGCGTATTTTCTGCTTCAATATACTGCTTATTAGCAATATAAGCGCTACCCAATAGCAGGGCTGTAGCACTTGTTTTATTTGCCTCTTGCGCATCTTTATAGTACGTAATTGCTAGATCAAATTGCTTGTCATACTGGTACACCTCACCCAAAGTAGATAAAGACAACGCGAACTCTTTTTTATTTCCTTTTGGCCCTATCTGATCGATTGATTCTGTAACGTATTCAATACTTTTTTGAATATCAGTCTTTTTGTAACTATTGGCTGAATCTATATAGGCATGATGTATGGCAATTTTATCATCACGTAACCTTTTACTTTTTGAGCGCGCTGAGCTACTCTTTGAATAACCCTCTACAAGTACATCAATATCTTCATTAGTGGTAACCGTGTGACGTATGGTTTCAAATTCAGGGCTCTCAAAAATGAGAACATCACCTAAAACTACTTTTATTTTATACTCGCCTAAGGGGTTGGTTGTAGCATAAGCTCCATTATTAGTATACACAGTAACCCCTGAAATGGCTTCATTACTTTCTTTTCCTTGAACAGTACCACTAATAGTTATGAGTTTTAGGTTCTGATTAATGCTTTCTTCAACTTGATTTATCTGCGAAAACAAAGGAGAATATCCTAAGAAAAAAAGAAACCCTATGTAAATAAATTTATACATCCTCATTGATAATAGAACGTAAACTTAGCTGATTTATGTGTCACTAAAAAATGAACTTTCATTAGAATAACCATCAAATTAAGCCTGTTTATTGGGTTTACGCAATTAAAAGATACGTTAACTCATTCAAATGTACGTTTCACTCATTTTGCATTTTATTTGAAAAACTTTGAAGGTAGTTTTACATAGTAATTAGCAAAAACACCACAATGAAAACATTTATAAAAAAACGCTTTAAAAAGACTATTGCTATTCTAATTTCATTATTTGCGGTGCTTTTCTTCTTTAGACTTCTATATGGGTACCAAACCGTAACCGAGCCAACAATATCTAATGTTGTTTATGATATGGTAGATTTTTCTTCTGAAAATCGCAAAAACTATGCTACTAAAAAACACTTATTCAATACGGGCATGACGCCAGTAAGCGTAGATCAGAAGTATGAGAAAATTGCTGATATAAATACAGTTTCAACCAAATTTAATCAAGAAGAGAAACAGATTCGTACCCATGTAAAAGAATATGAAGGTTTGATTCAGTTTGAGAACAAAAGTGGTAATGAAGGCCATCGTAGATTGAATTTAATAATTGGTATTCCGCCTGAAAACTTTGATTCAATCTATCATAACTTAATTAAAATTGGTAGAATTCAATCAAAACAAATCACAAAAACAGATAAAACAAACGAGTACAAAGAACTTAATGCAAAAAAAGCATCACTTGAAAAGGTACGCAGTTCTTTAATTGAACTAAAAGCCAAAAGCGGGCGTATAGACGAGTATATGCAGTTAGAAAATCGAATATTAGAAATTGAACAACAATTACAAGAACTAGGCGTGAGCTTAGGAAACTTTGATGATGAAAACGAATTCTGCACCGTAAAGGTGGCTTTATCTGAAACGAAATTTATTGAAATAAGTTTAATTCATAGAGTCAAAGTTGCTTTAGAATGGACGCTTAAATATTACGCCCTTTCGCTTATTGGACTATCGTTCGCAATTCTTTTGGCTTACCTTTTATTATTAGCTGTAGAAAAACTACGAACAAATACTTAAACTATTAAATGTAAAAACTACCGCCTATGCGCGAATTGAAATTAAATCTAATACTCATGAAAAAAACAACACAAATTTTAGCACTACTGCTTTTAACATTCGCTGTTACATCATCATATGCAGGTGACCTAGAAGTGAAAAACAAGCATACTGAGCCAATAGTAACCCAAACTTCAACTAAGGATAAAAAGAAAGACAACAATACAGTTAAGATTGCTCTTCTTTTAGACACTAGTAATAGTATGGATGGATTAATCAACCAAGCAAAAGCACAACTGTGGGATATTGTCAATAAATTCGCCCACGCTAGATGCGGTAATGATGTCAGGCCAGATCTTCAAATAGCCCTTTACCAATATGGTAATGACAATTTATCTTCAAGAGAAGGTTACATTCAACAGGTTTTGAATTTTAGTGGTGACTTAGATGAAATTTCTGAAAAACTATTCTCCTTAACAACAAATGGTGGTGAAGAATACTGTGGCGAAGTAATTCAAACATCTTTAAAACAATTAGAATGGGGCCAGAACCCTGACAATCTGAAAATGATATTCATTGCTGGCAATGAGCCTTTCAATCAAGGTAAATTAAATTATGAAGACGCTTTATGCAATGCAAAAGAAAAAGATGTTATTGTAAACACCATCTTTTGCGGTAACTACGATCAAGGCATAACTAGCTATTGGAAAAATGGAGCAAGCCTAACTGGTGGAGAATATGTTGCCATAGACCATAATAGACAAGTTGTACATATTGAAACTCCGTATGATAAGGTAATTATTGAATTAAACTCAAAATTGAATAACACCTACATTTCTTACGGTAAAATGGGAAGTGCAAAACTCGCATCTCAATCAGTTCAAGATGACAATGCTATGGAAATGAATGAAGCTATAGTTGTAAAGCGTGCTGTTAGTAAAAGCTCCCGTTTATATAACAACAAAACATGGGATTTAGTAGATGCTGCAGATGACGCAGAGTTCGAGATAGAAGAAATTGAAGCTGATGAATTGCCTAAAGAATTAAAAAACAAGTCAAATGCTGAAATGAAAAAATACATTTCAGATAAGAAAAATGAGCGTATCAAAATTCAAAAAGAAATTCAAGAATTGAACAAAAAAAGGGAAGCTTATATAGCCAAAAACCAAGATAAAGATTCAAATGGTGAATTAGAAAATGCGATGTTAAACGCTATAAAAAAACAAGCGGAAAAGAAAAATTATACTTGGCAAGAATAAAATTGCTGCTTAAAAAACAACTGTTTTAATAGTTGTTAAAGATAGTTGGTAGGTGTTTGAAATGAATCTATTCGATATACTGAATAGGTTCATTTCTTTTTATTGTGAAGCTGGGCAATAACAATCATATTTACGCTCTGGCTGACCAAAATTATAACCTACTGTTATTTGATGAAATCCTCCGCTATCAAAACGAATATCGCCCGTTTGATAAGAGTAGTTATAAGAGACCATGAAATTACCAATGTTGGCGCCGGCAATAGGGGTAAATAATTGTAAGCGTTGTTCACCTAAATCAGTGCCTGATTGAAATTGTGTACCATCAAAACTTCTGCGGTATGACAACCCTCCCCAAACGCGACCAAAGTCAACATCTTTATATAATTTCAAATTAAAATCAATTGTCTTTTCTTGAGTAAAATCAGTCATTTGAAATAAAAGTGAAGGCTCAATCTGAACTTCATTTCTTCCAAAAATATGACCAACAGAGAAAAGGTATCTTCTTATATTATCTATTCTAATAACCGGTGCAATATCTACATTAGCATTATATAAGTTTCTGCCGCTTTCTAACAAATTCAATATAGCAAAATGGGCATAAAATTCCATTTTAGTATAAGAAAAACCAAAGTCAACATTAAAATAACTTGCACTATTATTAGTACCTGTTACCAGAGGGTCTTGAATAATTGACCTAAACTCAGTTTCATCTAAATTACTTTGTAACAAACCAGCACTTAATCCAAAAGAAAACTGATTCAAGTAACGTGCATCATCACCCATTTTTAAATGATGGGCATAGGTTGCTTTTGCTCCAGTTTGCGAATGATACCCGTTTGCATCATTAAAAACAATGACACCTATTGCACTATTTGACTCACCAAGTCTGAAGTGAGCATTTAAGGTTTGTAAATTAGGAGCCTCGTCAACGCTGAACCATTGTTGTCTTGCGGTGGCCCTTATTTTACCTCCTTCGCCTATACCTGCCATTGATGGATACACCAAATAGTAATTATCAGCTAAATAGTCAAAATATACAGGAATACCTTCTTGAGCATTTACTTGAGCACCAAAAATAATGAATGTAAAAAAAGAAAGAATGCGTAATTTCATGAGCTTTTTCAAGGGTAGCTATTAAAACTACCAAATATACTTTATAACGAGTGAATAGCAACTATAGTATATACTGCAGAACTTAAGAAATGATTTGTACTTTTGGCAAAAATTAGTAATTATGAAAGAGTACTCAATAACTGTGGTTACCACCAATAACCCAACTATTCTTAAATTCGAAACCAATCATTTTATAACGCAAAAGAAAAATTACGAGTTTAAAAATATTGATGAGGCAAAAAATTCACCTTTAGCGCAACAATTGTTTCATTTACCTTTCATTAAAACAGTTTACATATCAAGTAATTTCATTGGTTTAGAACGTTTTGACATTGTTGAATGGTCAGATGTAAAAGATGAGGTTGCTCAACAACTTGTTGAGTATTTAAATACAGGTGCCCCTGTTGTTATTGAAGAAGAAACCAACAAACCCATTGCGGTTACTGTTTACGCTGAAGTTACCCCAAACCCAGCAACCATGAAATTTGTAGCGAGCAGAAAAATTGTACCTGCCACCTATGAATTTAAAAATATTGAGGAGGCTAAAAATTCAGAGTTAGCAACTGCCTTGTTTCAATTTTCATTTGTTAAACAAGTTTTCATTGATGAAAATTATGTGTCGGTTTCAAAATTTGATGTCGTTGAATGGGATGATGTTACCATTGAAATTAGAGAGCTCATACGAAATTTTGTCGCTGAAGGCAAAGAAGTAGTTGCTACTGAAAAAGCAACACCTAGTGCTGCTAAACCACCAGTTTCTGAAGAAGAAATTGCAGCTTATGATGATACCTCACTTCAAATTATTGATATATTAGAAGAGTATGTAAAACCAGCTGTTGCAAGTGATGGGGGTAATATTCTTTTCAAGTCATATGAAGAAAAAACCAAAACTGTAAATGTCATTCTACAAGGCGCATGTAGTGGTTGCCCTTCATCAACCTTTACCCTTAAAAACGGAATTGAAACTATGCTCAAAAATATGATGGGCGATAAAGTAAATGAAGTTGTAGCTTTAAATGGCTAATCTCTAAAAACCATTGGGGTATTAAACAGAAAAATGATTACCTTGAAAAAAATTTAAAAACAACAAATTATGGCAATTTTAAAAGTTATAGAAGTATTAGCTAATTCAGATAAAAGTTGGGAAGATGCAACTAAAAAAGCAGTTTCACAGGCTTCTAAATCAGTAAAAAATATTCGATCTGTATACGTGCAAGATCAAAGCGCAAGTGTTAAAGATGGCGAAGTCAGTGATTTCAGAGTTAACGTAAAAATTACTTTTGAAGTAAAATAATTTACTTCTTATTAAAATTTAAAAGCGACTACTCTCAAGAGCTAGTCGCTTTTTTTTTGCATCATTTATTTATTTAAAATTTATAAAGTCAAATGACTGAAAAGCATAAGAACGCACTAATTGATGAGACAAGTCCGTATTTGCTTCAACATGCTCATAATCCTGTTAATTGGGTCGCCTGGAATTATGAAATTTTAGAAAAAGCGCAAAAAGAAAATAAGTTACTTCTAATCAGTATTGGCTATGCTGCGTGTCATTGGTGTCATGTGATGGAGCACGAGTGCTTTGAAGATGAAGAAGTGGCCCAAGTCATGAACTCAAAATATATCAATATCAAAGTTGATCGTGAAGAAAGACCTGATGTTGATCAAATTTATATGGATGCCCTACAAATGATGACAGGTAGTGGGGGTTGGCCATTAAATATTATTGCTTTACCTGATGGGCGTCCTTTTTGGGGTGCAACTTATGTCAAAAAACAAGATTGGATTCGAGTACTAAATGAACTTTCAAACCTATATGTAGACAATCCGCAGAAAACAAGAAGCTATGCTGAAAATTTAGCAAATGGCATAAAAGCCATAAATCTTGTCGAAAATAAAACTGATGAATCGCTATTTAGTCTGCCCCAGCTTGAGCAAGCCGTATCTAATTGGTCAAACTACTTTGATACTTTTTTAGGAGGCTTTAAAAGAGCGCCAAAATTCATGATGCCTGTAAATCTTAATTTTCTTTTACACTACGGTACATCAAACCAGAATCAAGAGCTTTTAGATTATGTCAATACAACCCTTACCCGAATGGCTTGGGGCGGCATCTTTGATCACGTAGGTGGCGGATTTTCAAGATATGCTGTTGACAACAAATGGCATGTACCTCACTTTGAAAAAATGCTTTATGATAACGGACAACTGGTTAGCTTATATTCTAAAGCCTATGCGGCAACTAAAAATCAATTATATAAAACAACCGTTGAGCAGACGCTTAGTTTTATTGAAAAAGAATTAATGCATTCTTCCTTCGGATTCTTTTCTTCTTTGGATGCTGATAGCTTAAACACAAATGGGAAACTTAAAGAAGGTGCCTACTATGTTTGGCAAGAACAAGAACTTAAAGTTTTACTAAAAAAAGATTTTATCGTTTTTAAAGATTACTTCAATATCAACTCATATGGCTACTGGGAAGATGGTAACTATGTTCTTATACGGGATGCATCCGTAGAAAAAATAGCTAAAAAACATAATTTACCAAGTAATGAAGTAACAAAGATAATTGCTCGTTGTATTATCATTTTAGACAAAGAAAGAGCAACACGAAACCGACCTCGTTTAGATGACAAAATACTTACCTCTTGGAACGGGTTAATGCTCAACGGCCTCATAGATGCCTATCGTTATTTAGAAAATGAAACCTATTTAGAACTGGCGCTTAAAAATGCTTCATTCTTACTGAAAAATGTAGTCAATTCTGATGGTAGCCTTTGGCACAATCACAAAAACGGAAAAAGCTCAATAAACGGCTATTTAGAAGATTATGCGAGTGTAATTCAGGCTTTCATCAATTTGTTTGAAGTAACTTTTAACAATTCATGGTTGAAGCACGCCCAAAAATTGACAGATTACTGCATCAAGAATTTCTTTGACACCACTAGCGGCTTATTTCATTTTACTTCTAAAAAGGATGCTTTTGTGATCAGACGTACTTTAGAAACTTCAGATAATGTAGTACCTGCTTCAAATTCAATTATGGCGCATAACTTGTTCAAACTTTCGAAATTAGTTTCAAACCAAAGTTATGAAGATACTGCAGTACAAATGCTCAAGAACGTTCAGCATAATTTTGACAAAAACGCTCAAAACCATGCTAATTGGTTGTCTTTATTACTATGTTTAAAACAACCCTTTTTTGAAATTGCCGCAGTAGGCAAAGATTTCAAAGAGATAGCTGATACATTGAATTCTCAGTATTTACCTAACGTAGTAATTGCAGGTTCAGCAAATAAAGGATCTTTGCCTTTACTTCAAAACAGGTATGTTGAAAATGAGACGTTATTCTATGTTTGCGAACAAGGGGCATGCCAATTACCTGTCAAAACTAGTGATGAGGTGCTGCAATTGGTTACCAAAATTTAGGCTTTTTTCTTGGTTTGTAAAATGAAGTCTTTTAGATAAAAAGGTTCAAAATACGCAACATCTTCAAAGTTTTTTTGCAAATACTTTTCATGTGCCAAACTAGCCATTTCTTTGGTAGAAGGTACAGCCTCAGTTTTAAATTCAAAATTAGGGTGTTTTAAAACATCGCTGCATTTAAGCGCTCCATTACCAATAAGTACTGTTTTGCCTTGGTCAGCATAGGCTGCAAATGAATGTTCATCAATGATTTCAGCTTTTGTATCTCGCACTTCACTTACTTGAGTATTGAACACTTTAGAGTAGACTTCCATTCTTCTGGCATCTAAAACCGGTATGATAAAATCAAAATTCTTTGATTTCATTTTACATGCTAAACTTTTTAATGTTTCAATGGCAATAAGCGGTTTGTCTAAAGCAAAGCATAAGCCCTTAGCCGCTGAAACGCCAATTCTTAAACCGGTATACGAACCTGGCCCTTTACTAACGGCTATTGCATCAATATCATGAATAGCTAAAGAAGCTTCCTCCAGCACTTTTTGAATAAAGACATGCAATTGTTCAGAATGCGAATAATTGGGCGTATCATGTTCATGTATCGCCAAAATTTCGCCCTCTTTAGCTAATGCTACTGAGCAATTAGTCGTTGCCGTTTCTAAAAGAAGTATTAGTGCCATTGGCGGCAAAAGTACATTTAATTTAAGCTAAAAAAAAAGACCCGCAAAGTTCCTATGAACTTCGCAGGCCTCATCAATTAAACACTAAATCTTAATTTAGTTTAATTGGAATTCCAAAATAAAATTCCAAAACTTTTAATCGAAATATATAATCGTATTTAGTACGTACTACATTTGCTTCAGCATTATCAACTCTTGATTGGGCTTGGCTAAAATCAAAAGCATTCATTAATCCTACATCATAACGTTCTTTTGAATAATCATAAGCCAAACGTCTTGCCTCTAAGGTTTTTTGTGCTGCCTCATAAGCTTTTGCAAAATTATTTACATCAACATAGGCTTGATTAATATTAGTTTCAAGATCTAACTTATTTTGTTCTAATTGTAATTCAGCTCTTTGAACACCAATTTTAGCTCGCTTAACATTGTTCTTATTTACAAAACGATTAAAAATAGGAATATTTAATTGAGCACCATAAGAAATTCCATCAAAAATCCATAATTGATCAATAAAATCAGGTCTAAAAAGTTGATTATTCACATCAGGAATTTGATTACGGTTAGAATAACCTGAACTATAATTAAAGAAACCTGATAATGTTGGTAAAAAAGCACCTTTAGAAATTTGCAAATCTTTTGCAGCTATTTCAACATTGGTTTCAGAAAATTTAATGTCATTTCTAAAAGTAAGTGCTTTAGCAAATATTTCTTTAGGACTAAGATTCAATACTTCAGAAGGAGGCACTTCATAATCAACCTCAGCCACATCAAAACTTTCATAGTCTGAAATTTGAAGTAATTGCGCTAAACTAATTCTAGAAATCAAAACCAAATTTTGAGAATTCACAATGGCTTGCTCTTGACCAGCAGCAGTAGATTCAATTTCTAATAAGTCGCCCCTGGGCAAAACTCCTGCTTCAACCAATTCAGCAGTACGTTTTAAATCTTGTTCTGTTACTGCGTATTGTGCTTTTTGAGTAGTCAGTGTTTCTTTATTAGAAATAATTGTCAAATACGCATTTGCAACAGCAAGGCGAATATCATCTTTTAAATCATCAAGCCTATATTGGCTTGCTATAGCATTGAGTTTAGCTCTACGCAATTGATTTAAATTTTGAAGACCATTGAACAAGGTTACATTAGAACTAACTCCCCCATTTGCTCTAAAAGTAGATTCAGTAGTTGGTGCATTTGTACCGGGTACAATTGAAAAACCAACATTGTTTGAAGCACTTAATTGACCATTCAAATTAGGTAAAAAATTACCTTGAGCATTTGATATATCTAAAGAAGCATTTTCCAAATCTAATTCGAACTGGGCAATGGTAATATTATTCTCTTCAGCATGTAAAATACATTCTTCAAGGGTCCACTTTTTTTGCTGGGCAAATAAAGTACCTGCTGAAAATAACAGCAATAGCAATGTTAGTTTAAATTTCATGTCCTAATTTTTTGATTATTGATTTTGATTGATGCTTTTATTCTTCTGATTCCTTATCCTCTTCTTCGCCTTCTTCACCTTCTTCTTCTCCGCGCTTAATAGGTTCTGTTTTGTTCCATTGCTTAACGTCATCGTCTTCAGTTATACCTGAAAGTATTTCTACATTAATTCCGTCAGAAATACCAATCTCTATGTCTTTACGTTCAAATTCTTGATCACCTGTTGCAATTTCAACATAAGGTTTGTTTGTTGATTTATCATACTGTAGTAAGGCTTCAGGCAACACCAAAATACTATCTTTCTCTTCAAGTATAATTGAAGCGTTCGCACTATACCCTGCTCTAATAAAAATATCCTCTTTAATTTCTACATCACCTTCAATCTTAAATTGAACTGCCCCTGTTTCTTCAATACCTTTTGGGGCGATGAATTTTAGTTTGGCATCAAGTTCTACATCTTGAATGGCTCCTAAACTTATTTTAAGTGCTGTACCCACTTTCAACTTACCTACTTCACCTTCATCAACCTTACCTTCAAAAATCATTTTTGATAAATCAGCAATGGTAGCTATGGTAGTACCGTCATTAAAGTTGTTACTCTGAATTACCTGATCACCTTCTTCTACAGGAATTTCTAACAAAGTTCCTGAAACAGTAGCTCGAATATTTGTATTTGCAGAGGCTGAACCACCTGCTGATCCTTTTCTAATAATCTGATAATCAGCTCGTGAATTAGATAACTCTTGCTCAGCTTGGTCTAAACGTAGTTGAAGATTATTAAAATCTTGACTTGAAATAACCCCTTTGTCAAAAATGGCCTTGTTACGGTCATATTCAATTTTGGTATTCTTCAATGCTATTTCAGCATTTCTTACTCTGCCACGTGCTTGATTAAGAGATTGCTCATTAGGTACAATTTTAATTTTTGCAATTAAATCACCTGATTTTACTTTAGCGCCTTCTTCAAGGTAAATCTTATCAATTATACCTGAAATTTGAGGTTTAATTTCAACTTCATCTTCTGGAACCACCTTACCCGTAGCCACTGTTTTTTTAACAATGCTTGAAATAAAAGGCTTTTGGGTTTCATACGTAATTGCCCCTTTGCTATTTGATTTTATAAAAAACAGTGCGGCCCAAAGTACTGCGATTATCAGTAGCGCAATCAATACATATTTTACTATTTTATTCATCTTCAGTGTTTTTGTTTGTATAAATTGGTTTTTGTTATTCTTCTCTTAATGCATCAATGGGTCGAATACTGACGGCCCTTTGAGCAGGTATTAATCCTATTAAAATTCCTAATGCTACCATTAAAAATAGTGCGCCTAATACGTATGATATAGGCACTGTTGGGTTTGTATACGGTAGTTCAACATTTACAGTGAGCACATCAATTAATTTAAGCGTTGCTGCACCACATACAATTCCAATAATTCCGGCAAGCAACGTAAGCACTAAGGCCTCAATAATTATTTGATTTCTCACTTCGCCGGGCGTAGCCCCTAAAGCTCGCCTTACCCCTAATTCTTTGGTACGTTCTTTCACTGAAATCAACAAGATATTACCAATGCCAATAACCCCTGCCACAATAGATGCTGCGCCCACAATTAAAGACAAAAAAGTTAGCCCATTTGAAAAACCAAAAATCTTTTTGAACAGCTCACCCAAGTTAAAAGCACCAATACCTTTTTCATCAGTTGGGTCAACATTATGTATTCTTCTTAAGGTTGCTTTGATATCTTTCTCTACTTGAACAACATCAGCATCATCATATGCTGCTATGGTAAACCATGATACATTATCTGCTGTATTATATATTTCTCTATACGTTGAAAAAGGAATAAAAATATCGCTATCATTATCAAAAGGACCACCGCCTGCAAACTTATGCACGCCTACCACTTGAAAACTTACATCTTCAATTGCAATATAGCCACCAATTACTTCTTCATCTTCATCAAATAATTCTTTCTGAGTTCGCTCACCAATCACACAAACTCTTCTTTCTTGTTCAATATCAGCATCATTAATAAATCTGCCGCCATCATAAATCTTTTTTGGTGCTATTTGTGTAAATTCAGGATAATCGCCAAACACCGAGTAATTACCTGATTTAATACCTCTTTTCACCACACCAGGTTGACTGCCAAAAACGCCTTTTACGTTTCTAGGTGCAATCGCCATTATTTCAGGTACCTGTTGTCTTAATACCTCAACATCGCCGAGTTTCAATTGAATTCTACGTCCTGTTTTATACCCTGCGTAAGGTTTGCTTGTTGTTGAAGAAAAAACAAACATGCTGTTACGGGCTATAGTTTCAAATTCTTTTTCAAAACCATTATTAAGGCCTTGAGAAGCACCTGCCAGACCTATGTAAATATAGATGCCTATAAAAACACCCAACATAGTCAAGAATGTTCGCAATTTATTCTTGCTAATTGATTGAAAAATTTCACGCCATGTATCTCTATCAAATAATTGCCTCATTTTATTCGTCTCTTAAGGCCACTATGGGCTTGATTCTGGCTGCTTTTCTAGCAGGAATAAATGCTGCCATAGTACCGCAAATGATTAATAATATGGTTACAAAAACCGCCGTGCCTGAATTGATGGTAGGGTTGGTAATAAAGTAATTATCTTCAAGGGTTTTACCCGCTATTAAGTTCAATACAAAAATTCCTAAAAACATACCAATAAAACCAAACAAGGTGGTAATAAAAATAGATTCTAAAAGAATGGTACTTATAATAATTTTTGGTGTGGCACCCATTGCCTTTCGAATACCTATTTCTTTGGTACGCTCTTTCACTACAAAGACCATAATATTACTAATACCTATGATGCCTGATATAATTACCACAAAAGCAATAGCTGAAATTATAATCTTTAACACCCCAGCAAATTGTTGATTTTGTTTTAATTGATCCGCTACATTTTGAATAAAAATACCTCTTGGATCCTTTGGGTTTACTTGCTTTTTATTACGAATAAATTCATCAAGTTGTCTTTGAAAACGCATGGCGCCATCATACCCAATTGCTTCATTAAAAGCCAAAGTAATTTGACCTATTTTATCATTATCACCTTCTAATAATTGACGTGTGGTAAAGGGAATAAAAATATTGCGTTCTTCATTATCGCCACCATCATCTTGAAAAACACCAATAACTTTGAAAACGCTACCTGATATATCAATAAACTTACCAAGCGCATCATCTCCTTTGAAAATATCTTTTTCAACCATTCTACCTATAACCGCATACTTTGCCTTAGATCGAATATCGCTCGCATTAATATAGCGTCCTTTCATCATAATGGTTTTCTCAGCGAATTGCATGCCGGGTCCTACCCCTATGTTACCATAATTATCAGATTTATCTTTGTAGGTCACTACACTCGACCTTTGAATTCGAGGGGTTATGTAATCAACCATTGGCCCAAATTCATTTAAAATATCATCGAGATCATCATTTTCGAATACAATTTGCCTTTTCGCTTTATAACCGGCATAAGGTAAGGTTGTAGTTGATGGGTAAATTCTAAAAATATTGGTGGCATCATCACCAAAAAACTTCATGAAGGTATTATTCAGGCCATTACCCATACCAAAAAGAGTAACAAAAATGAAGATACCTAAGGCCACAGTAAAGCCTGTCAAAAAAGTACGAAGTTTGTTTTTTTGAATGGTTTCAAATATTTCTTTCCAAGTATCTCTACTGAACATACTGTGCCGCTCTAACTTGTTCTACTTTTTTATCTTCAATGATAACCCCATCTTTCAAATGAACTACCCTTTTACACATTTCAGCAATGTCAGGTTCATGAGTTACAATTAAAATGGTATTACCGTCATCATTAATTTTTTGAATCAAATCCATCACTTCATATGAGGTTTTACTATCTAAGGCTCCTGTTGGTTCATCTGCTAATAAAACTTTTGGTTCTGCCGCCATCGCTCTTGCAATTGCAACACGTTGTTTTTGACCCCCTGATAGTTCGCTAGGCAAATGCGTAGCCCATTCTTTAAGACCCACTTGGTCTAAATATTTAAGTGCTTTTTCTTGTCGTTCTTTTCTGCCAACACGTTGATAATAAAGTGGCAAAGCCACATTTTCCATAGCGTTTTTATAGTTGATTAAATTAAAGGATTGAAATACAAAACCTAAGAATTTGTTGCGGTAGTTCGCCGCTTTTGTTTCAGTTAGGTTATCAATAGGAACGTTGTCAAGCGTATAGCTTCCTTCATCTAAAAGATCAAGCATTCCTAAAATATTCAATAAGGTTGATTTTCCTGAGCCTGAAGACCCCATAATAGCAACTAACTCACCTTCTTCTACTGAAAAATTTATTCCCTTTAAAACATGTAGAGAATTGTTTCCCATTTTATAAGACTTGTGAAGATTTTCAATTTTGATCATGTTCTCGGTTCTGTTTAGTTGTTTGTTTAAAGTTTCATCACAATTACCAATTAGACCTCTAAGTTGGTAAATTGTTACATTAATTCTTTAAAAAAAATGTTAATTGTTTTCATTTGATTCATCCGATTCAATTGCATTCCAAACTTTAATTTTCTCTTCTGCACTAACACCTGACTTAATTTCTACAAAAATTCCGTCGCTAAGTCCTAATTCAAGGTCTTTTCGTTCAAATTTTTGATCTCCAATTTCAACCTCTACAAAAGGTTTTTTAGTCTCTTTATCAAATTGAACCAACGCTTCTTTGATAGCTAATACACTATCAACTTTACCCAAAATAATTGAGGCATTGGCACTTAAACCTGCTCTGATAAATACAGAGTCTTGTTTTTTCATGGTACCTTTTATTTCAAACTGAATAGCGCCGTTTTCAGCAACACCTTTTGGTGCTATATAATCTAAGACAGCGTCAAATACTGTGTTTTCGATTGCTCCAACGGTAATTTCTAGTGGCAGATTTTCTTTAATCTTACCTACTTCAGACTCATCAACTTTACCTTCAAAAATCATTTTTTCAACATCTGCAATTGCGGCAATAGTAGTACCCTCATTAAAAGTGTTACTTTCAATAACCTGATTACCCACTTCAACAGGCACATCTAGTACCATACCACTAACCGTGGCTCTAATTTGAGTATTGGCAGATGACCCTAAACCGCGTGTTGTACCTGTTTTTACAATATCATATCTTTTATTGGCGGCACTGTAACTTTGTTTTGCTTGATCAAAAGTTAGTTTTGCACGTTCTAAATCTACTTTTGAAACAACACCTTTACCAAAGAGACTTTGCTGTCTATCATAATTTCTTCGCTGATCTTCAAGCGCTATTTTAGATTCATCAATATTATTTTTAGCATCGTTTAAGGCATTGAGATTAGGCACTACTTTTATTCTGCACAAAAGATCACCTGATTTCACATAATCGCCACCTTCAACAAAGATCTCTTCAATAACGCCAGAAATATTAGGTTTAATGAGCACTTCTTCTAAAGGTAAAATACTACCCGTGGCCACTGTTTTTTTAACAATATTTCTTTTTTCTGCTTGCTCTGTTTCATAGGTTACAGGGTCTTCAGCATTCTTTTGATAGAGGTAATACATGGCAGCCCCAAATAAAACTACAATGAGAATTAATATAATTCTAGTGATTGATTTTTTCATTTTTGATTCTTTTATTTAGTTCTTGATTGATGATCTTTATTCTGTTCTTAGCGCTTCAATAGGCCTTACTTTAATCGCACTGTTTGCAGGAATAAAACCTGCCAACAAGCCTGAAATTATTAAGATGGTTAAGGCGCTAATAATTACACCCACGCTAACACTTGGGTTTAAAAACATATCTACGGGGCCTACTGAATCTAATAGTTTATTGATTCCAAAAATTGAAAGAGCTCCAAAAATAATACCCACCATACCTGAAATAATAGTCAGAAAAATTGATTCCATTAAAATTTGCAATCTAATTGACCAAGGATCTTCACCTAAAGCTCTGCGAATACCAATTTCTTTAGTACGCTCTTTGATTACAATGAGCATAATATTACTAACGCCAATGATACCTGACAATAACACCAAAATACCCACGAAATAAGCGATAAATTTTAAGGCTCCGAAAAGACTTTCTACTCTTTGATATTGATTATACAAATCAAAGTAGCCAATAGCTCTCTCGTCATTAGGGTGCACTTTTCTACTTTGCTTGACAACACTTAATATTTTATCTTTTAGTTCTGAAATTGAACTACCATCTCTTGCCGTAATTGCCATCCAACCAACATTATCAGCTCTATTAAAAGCCTGTGAAAAAGTAGTAAAAGGCATGAATATGGCTCGTTCACTGTTCTGCCCTCCGCCATTATCTGATTTTTCTTTATAGGTGCCAATTACCATAAAGTTAATGCCATTTATTTTAAGATACGTACCTAAAACCTCTTCATCTTCTTCATACAAATCAGCACGTATGCCATCACCAATAACCACCACCTTACGTTTTTTAGGCATGTCATTATAATTTATAAACCTGCCTTTTGCGACATAGATAGAGTTTTGTTTAATAATTTCAGGGTAGTCGCCATAAACACGATAATTACCCGTTTCGGTGCCTCTAATAACATTATCGCCTTGTGACTGACCCATACTATTTCTGGGGGATACAATTTCTAATTCAGGCACACCTCTTTTTAAAAGGTCAACATCACTTAGTTTGAAATTAAAATAGCGTCCTTCAGGAAGGCCTTCATAGGGTATTGAGGTCATCTCTGTCCACATAAACATGGTATTCGTGGCTACCCCATTAAAATCTTGTCTAATTCCGTTTTCAAGACCCTGCCCTGCAGCGAGCAAAATGATTAAAATAAAAATACCCCATCCTACACCAAATGCCGTGGCGACCGTTCTCCAAACATTACTTGAGAGCACCTCTAAAATTTCTATCCAACGGTCTTTGTTAAACATTACTTCTTTATATCTATTTTATAATTACTCCTCTTTAAGCGCCTCAATTACTTGAACTCGAACCGCCTTCCATGCCGGAAAAAAGCCTGCCAATGCTCCTGCCCCAATCAATAATATGACGGTTGAAAGTGCTACTTTGAAATCTACTGACGGATTTAAAATATAATCTACCTCAATTTCAGGTCCCACGATTTCTAAAAGACCCATACTAAAAATGAGTCCTGAAAAGCCGGCAATTGCAGTTACAAATATGGCCTCATGCATGATCATACCAATAATTGACCATGGTTGCGCCCCCAATGCTTTACGAATACCAATTTCACGTGTTCGTTCTTTTACCACAATCAACATGATGTTACTGACACTTACTACGCCTGCAATTATGGTAAACAAACCTACTACCCAAAAAAAGATTTCAATTGCAGTACCTAGTGTGTAAAAGCGTTTTGCTTCTTGAATAGGATTCCATAATCGAATGGCCCGTTCATCTTCAGGTGCAACGTCATGGTATTGTTTTAAATAGGATAAAAGTTCTTTGGTGAATTCATCGTTCTTTTTTATAGTAGCTTCAAAACTTTCCATTTCAGGAAGCATATAGTTCAGATTATTCAACCTATCGGCTCCATTAAAAGCTAATTGTGCTGTGGTAATCGGAATAAATACACGTTCTTCTTCTCCTTCATTTTCGCCATGCTCGCCAAAAACACCCACAATTTTAAATCCGGCTCCAGAAATCATCAAATATTCACCCAAGGGCGATTCAAGATGCGAAAAAACTTCTCTTTTTATTTTATTACTAATGACCACAACCTTAGCGTTTTGTTGCACATCAGTTTCATTGATATACCTGCCTTCTGATAAAAATTCATTTTCAATAGATTGTAGATTTCCATTGGTACCTGCAACTTCATAAACCAGTAAATCATTATTGTAAACCATTTGTGTGCCTCGCGGAAAATAAAGCATCGATGCTTTTTCAATATCTTCTTTATTCGCTGATGAAATAGCTTCGTAATTCTCATTACGTAATTGAATACGTCTGCCGGGGTTTAAGCCCTTATATTCAATAGTAGTGCGGTTGGGCCAAACCCAAATACTTGTCGCTGCATCTTCTTTAAATTCTGCATCAATGCCATTTTGCATGCCTTGACCAAAACCTAATAAAATTACCAGAATGAAAATACCTGAGGCGACTGAAAGGCCTGTGAGGAAAGTCCGTAATTTATTTTTACGGATGGTATCGAAGATTTCTTGCCATCTTTCGATGTCAAACATATTGATTAGTTTTTGATGATTGATGTGTGCGAGTGGGGGAGAAAATGCCGCACACACATTAAGACGTCAAGTAAATCTTTTTGTTACAGTTTTTGTAATAAAAAAGCGTTAAAAATAAGATTCAGACTATTTTTTAACTTTTCTGTAGATAATTAAAATCAATGCGCCCACCAAAATATAGGGTATCGCCATTAAATAAATAATACCATTATTGATGCCCTCAGCTGCTTGCACATCACCACTACTTTCAAGTGCTGCCCTGCACATAGCGCATTGAGCTGAAACCATATTTGGTAGCCCAAAAAAGAAAACAACTATAAGTATTAATACTTTTTTCATAATGGTGGTTAAACTAATTCAATAACTGATTAATTTAATTCATATAATAAGGCGAAATCATCAGGTATACCACAACCCCAGTAATAGCTACATATAACCAAATCGGAAATGTAATTTTTGCCAATTTTCGATGTTTTTCAAACTTACCCAAATAGGCAAATGCATAGGTTTTTAAAACTAATGGAATAATGACTATAGAAAGAATAATATGTGATATTAAAATAAAGTAATAGAAATACTTGACCCCACCTTCACCTAAAAACTCTGTTGAATCAGAAGTCATGTGATATATAATATACAATACTAAAAACACCAATGACATACCAATGCAGCTTGTCATTAAATTTTGATGTAACGCTCTTTTTTTATTTTTAATCGCCCAGACGGCTAGTATCAATAAGAAAGCTGTAAGTGCATTTATACCGGCATAAATGGGAGGCAAAAACCCTAAGCGCTCAACATTTGGAATTTTTACACGAAACAGCATCGCAACAACTAGCGGCACAACAATAGATACAATGGTAATTAACCTATTAAATCTTTTCTCTTTTTGAGTTTCAACTTTCATTTATTCTTCTAAAAGCTTTTTGATGTCTTCTTTTAAAATTGATATTTGTTCAGTTTCACCTTCTTTATTGCTACCCTTTGCTTCTAAAATGGCTCCGCGATAATAGACAATTGGGTTTCCGTGGTTATCAACCCTAGATCGTATGTATCCGTTTTTGTCTATCAAAGCAAAATGACCAGAATGCTCAAAACCACCTGGCGCATCATCAACCTTTGCAGCGAATATATTGAAGCCTGCATTTGCCAAATCAAATATTTTTTCTTGATCGCCCGTCATTAAGTTCCAATCTAAATCTGTAATACCATAACGTTCAGCATATTCTTTTAATACTCGAGGTGTATCATACTCGGGCGTGATTGAAAAAGAGGCAATTCCGAAATTATCAACTTCAGAAAATTCATTTTGTATGGCCACTAAATTGGTATTCATGATGGGGCAAATTGACGGACAGGTTGAAAAGAAAAATTCAGCTATAAAAACTTTGCCTTCATAATCTTTATTAGTAATCAATAAACTGTCTTGATTCAAAAACTCAAAAGAAGGTACACGGCGCTTTTTTCCATTTAAAGTAACAAAAGCAAGATTGCCTGAATTGTCTTTTAAATTCATTCTATCATTCTCAACTATGGCTCCTGATTTGATACGATCAATAATTTTGGGAATGAATATGATTCCGAAAATCAGAATGATTAATGACACCCATACATATGTGTATTTATTTTTCATTTGCTTCTATCTGATGTATTCTTTTTTAACGCTAGACGGTATTCTGCTAAAATTATTTTTACATCATCAACCATCTTGTTATTCAAATCAGCTACTGAGGTTGCATCAAAACCATATTTAGTGCCTTCTAGCTCATCTTCATCATCATCGCGGCCTCGTAAGCTTCTGTCTTTGTCAATGATAAAAACATATGGGGTTGCCATGGTCTTGTCGAGTGCCAAATTAGTTTCTAAACTTTCAAAAAAGGTTGCTATCTCTTTTTCATTGGTGTAAACAAATTGCCATTTTTGAACATCAGCAATAGCGCTCAGTTCTTTTTTAAGCTCAGCTACTTGCTGTTCTGTGCCTTCTGGCACCATCATTACAAACTGAAAGTCTGAGAACTCATAAAAGCGTTTGTAAATCTTTTGATTGAGATTAAAGGCGTTCGCCTTTTTGTTATTGATATCGCTTCCTAAAAAACCTAAGACGGTTATTTTTTCTTTAAGCTGAACACCTTTAGCTGTTGAGAGTTCAGGAATGTTTTTAGTTAAGGTTGGTAGTTTTCCAAAATTATAAACCCCTGAGGCAAAGAAGATATAAACCACAATAGGTAAAATAAATAGGGTTACTAAAACAAAGGTCTTTTTCATAGTTTCAGTACAAATGAATTAGATTTCTAAACCAGATGAATTTCAATAAAATTGAACATGTGCTGAAATAAATTCAGTTTAAACAAAAATAAAAAAGACGGCTCATTTGCCGTCTTTTTATTTTGTTAATTCTTCGTTAGAAATTCCAAGTAACAAAGCCATTTTTGTATACTTCATATACATAATCAGCTTCTAGTAATAGAATCAAAACTAGATAGGCTACTAAGAATATAGGTGTCCAGACAATAGCTCTTCTTAAAGCGGACTTCTCGTCACGTAGGTGCATGAAATCCCATGCAATGTAATAGGCTTTTACAAGGGTTAAGATGATGAATATCCAGTTCAATAATCTCATTCCTAAGAAACTCGTACCAGTTAATGATTCTGGCTTAATTATACCTAAAACCACTTCTACCGCTGTCACTAAAGTCAAGAAAATTAGTACACCCCAAATTTTGGTAATGTTGGACTTAAATTTTACAAGGCCTCTAAAAATTTCTAATTTATGCTCGTGTGCCATTATATATTATATTATTCCTGATTTAAAAGATTCCCTCATTCGGGGGAACGAAATTATACTAGATAGAAAAAGGTAAATACAAATACCCAAACTAAATCTACAAAGTGCCAATACAGCCCTACTTTTTCAACCATTTCATAATGGCCTCGTTTTTCATAGGTACCTAAAATCACATTAAAAAATATGATAATATTAATGATGACCCCCGAAAAAACGTGAAAGCCGTGAAAGCCTGTAATGAAAAAGAAAAAGTCAGCAAATAATCTGCTACCATATTCATTATGAATTAAGTTCGCACCTTCAACCACTTGGGTTGCATTTCCTAATTTCGTTAACGATTCTTCTCTTGTTAATAATGTTTTTTCTCCTTTTTCATTAATTGTTTCTGTGCGAATTAAAATATTTGAATCCGCTTTAAAACCTTCAACCACTTCATTTACCGAGTAGGTTGGCAAGGTTGGTTCAGACATAAACCAAACCCCTTCATTTCTTTCTAATTCATTTCGCTCAGAAGGTATTGTTTTCGCAAAGTCAGCAATCGCTGCTCTTTCGCCAGTATCAGCATTTACAAATTGTAGAATTCTACCTCCTTTGGTTTCAATGGCACCGTAATCACCTTTAATAAATGTTGCCCATTCCCAAGCTTGAGAACCAACGAAAATTGCTCCACCTATAATTGTTAAAAACATATACCAGATTACGGCGTTTTTTTTCATTTTATGGCCTGCATCAACTGCCAATACCATGGTTACTGATGACATTATCAAAACAAACGTCATAAACGCAACATAAATCATGGGATAATTACCGTGAAAAAAAGGCACGTGAGTGAAAACCTCATCAGCAATAGGCCATGTTTCAATGAATTTAAATCTTGAAAAACCGTATGAAGCTAAAAACCCTGAAAAAGTTAAGGCATCAGAAACAATGAAAAACCACATCATGAGTTTACCATAGCTGGCATTCAGTGGTTGGTTACCACCACCCCATACACTTTCTTCTGAATTTGTTGAAACTGTTGAATCCATAGAGTACTTTAAAGTATGATTATAATCGCTGCAAATTTACGTTTCTTTTTTGCTTTACAAAAACCTATTTGTTATTGAAAACCAATTTTCTTGTGATTTATTTCACAAAAAGCATAAACAGTATCAAATACAACCATAAGAAACCTAAAAAATGCCAAAAGGTTTCACCAAGGGTTACCCCTAAATAATTAGTTGACGTATACTTGTTTTTTGAATTTTGAAACAAAACTACCCCCAATGAGATTAATCCTGCTACTAGGTGAAGAATGTGAACACCGGCAATTAAAAACACAAAAGAAGCCTTGATATTACTTGTGGGACCAGTAAAATTAAAACCACTATCTATTAAACTTTGAAAGCCCAAAAATTGTAACACAATAAAAAGAACACCCAAGACCAAGGTAATCAAAAGCCAAGTTGATCCTTGCTTTTTTTGATCTTGCTTAATGGCTTTTCTTGCCAAGAAATAGGTTATACTGCTCAAAATAATAACGGCTGTACTAATGAAAAAAAGCTGAGGCAACTCAACTTCTTCAAGCCAATCTTCACGTGCTCTACTTACAATATAAGCACTTGTCCAACCTGCAAAGCCCATTATTAAACTGCCTATACCCACCCAAAGCATCATTTTCTTTGACCGTTCAATTTTTTCTGTATCACTAAGATGTGTAACGTCCATAGTACTTTTATTTTTTTTAAGTGCTGCTTTTAATCAAATGAATTTGTCAATTACATACACTATTTGCATAAGGGTAATATAACTCACACTTGCCAACATGAGTTTTCGAGCTGTTGCATTATCACGTTTTTGATATAATTGAAATGCAAAAAATAACATAAATAACCCCATTATGAAAACTATACTAGCTGCCAGAATTGACAATTGTAAACTTCCTGTAATTCCAAAAGCCGGAATCACAGATATGACTATCATCCATATGGTGTACATAATTATTTGTAATGCTGTACCACGATCTTTTTTACCGGTGGGTAACATTTTGAATCCGCCTTTTTTGTAATCATCATCAAGCATCCATCCAAGGGCCCAAAAGTGTGGAAATTGCCAAAAAAATTGAATCATAAATAAGGTGCCCGGTTCAATACCAAAATCATTGGTTGCCGCTACCCAACCCAGCATAAACGGAATTGCCCCTGGAAAAGCTCCAACAAAAACGGCCAAAGGTGTTTTTGTTTTCAAAGGTGTATAAACGCTGGTGTATAAAAAAATAGAAATTGCACCGAACATTGCGGTTTGCGAGTTTAAAAAGTACAAGGCAACAATTCCTAAAATAGTAAGCACTACCGCAATAGTCATTGCTGTACTTACTGACATACGGCCTGATGGTATGGGTCTGTTTTTAGTTCTGTTCATTAGGGCATCTAAATCTCTTTCAATGACCTGATTATAGGCGTTTGATGCGCCAACCATACAATACCCGCCAAATGCTAAAAGTAACAATGCGATGCCATCTACAGGCACTGGTGCCAAAAGATAACCCGCTAAAGAAGAGAAAACCACGCTTACAGCAAGCCTTGCTTTTGTAATTTCTTTAAAGTCGGCAAAAATCATTCTCAATGAAGAAGTATTTGCCGCACTAACCGCCGTTTTCATTTTATATAAATAAGGGTTAGCAAAGATAACTTGCCAATGCTATTTCTGCAACGAAATGATGCTATTTATGCTATATTTGAGTTAAACGAAAATACTTGTTATGAAAAGAATTACGCATTTAATCACGCTACTTTCGCTTATGATTATCCCATTGCAAACTTATGCACAAGATAAAGAAGTAACTATAGTCATCGATTCGCTGTCTAAAGACGTTCATATGCTGACTGGGCGTGGCGGAAATATAGGACTCTACATTGGCGAAACTCATGTTTTCATGATTGATGATCAATTTGAAAATTTAAGTGATAAAATAAAAACTGCAATTAGCAGCTTAACTGATAAACCTATTGTCTATTTGTTTAATACGCATATGCACGGAGACCACTCTGGCGGCAACGCTCGGTTCAATACTGAAACAGTTACTCTTGTTGCCCAAGATAATGTACACGAACGAATAAAATCAAATCTTAAAAAGAAAGTAGACAATCAAACGTTAAGCGAAGAAGATTACAAAAAAATGCTGCCTGAAGTGACTTTTTCAGAAGACATTACTTTTTATGACGGCACTGAAACCATTATGGCATTTCATGTTCATAATGCGCACACTGATGGTGATGCCATGGTGTACTTTACTCAAAATAATGTATTACACATGGGTGATACTTATTTCTCTGGACGCTATCCGTATATCGATTTAAAAAGCGGCGGAAGCATTCAAGGCTATATCGCTGCACATAAAAAGGCACTTATGGTTATTAATGAGGATACAAAAATAATTCCGGGTCACGGTCGCCCTTCAAATGCGAAAGAATTAAAGGTCTATGTTCAGATGTTGGAAGAAATTACTGAGAAAATTCAAAAGGAAATTACTGCTGGCGTTTCTTTTGAAGCTGTCAAAGCAAATGCGTCGCTTACTAAGGCATATGACCAAAAACATGGCTCAGGTTTTATAAACCCTGAACGATTACGACAAATCATCTACAGTAGCTTAAAAGTGGACTAAAAAAAATCCTGAGTGTTGAACTCAGGATTTTTTTAATAGTATAAAGACACTTATTTTATTGCAACTTAAAGTTAATAGGAATACTGAAAGGTACCCTAACTGCTCTACCTCTTTGTTTTCCTGGAGTCATTTTTGGTAACTTACCAATAATACGAGCTGCTTCTTTTTCAAGATTCTTGTCAGGACCACGCATTCTTATATTACCAATACTACCATCTTTTTGAATGGTAAACATTACACTAACTCTACCTTGAACGCCCATCTCTTGAGAAATTTCAGGATAACGAAAGTTTCTACTAATATGCTTTTGAATCATTTTATTGAAACAAGCACGTTTGTTGCTTTCTTTTTCACAACCAGGAAATACCGGTACATTTTCAATTACTGCAAAAGGCACATCTAAATCTTCATCCATATCATCAACCTCAACATCTTCAACGTCAACAACTTCTTCCTCCTCGTCACTTTCGGTATCATCCATAAAAGTTTCTACCTGCTCTTCTTCATTTTCTATAACTTCAATTACTTCAGGAGCTGCTGGAGGTGGTGGAGGTGGTGGCGTTTTAATTTGCTCAGTCATAGGCACTTCTTCA
Source organism: uncultured Flavobacteriaceae bacterium (assembly GCA_937929935.1). Lineage (GTDB taxonomy): Bacteria > Bacteroidota > Bacteroidia > Flavobacteriales > Flavobacteriaceae > Maribacter_C. Next base: position 69,724 of record CALFUL010000014.1, read on the forward strand.
TCTAATTCATCATCAACATTCATTGAAGTATCATAATCTCCGTCATCAGGATGCGTTTTATGCTCCAACGCAAAATAGGTAAGTGCCAAAATAGCAAATAAACCTATCGCAAAATAGTAAGCACTATTTCTGGTTAAATCTGCTCCTGGGTTCTTTTTTGGTTCCATAATATAACTTTTAAGTGGATGCTAATTTAATTAATAAATTCAATCGTACAAAATTAATCGTCTTGAAGAGTGGTATTAATTCTTTCAATTCATATAACCAGACTTTTTAAACAGCCAATAGACAAAAAAAGAACCCATAATAGACCCTAAAGAATTGGCTATGGCATCAAAAACGTCACCTTCTCTCGAAACGGTCATTGTATGTTGTAAAATTTCAATTAAAATACCGTAAAGCAGGGTTATTATAGCCATAGCTATAATGGTGTTTTTTATCGAAAATTTTGTCTTTAATTTTTCCCTAATAAAAAATACCCCCAAAACACAGGCAATAAAGTAGAATGTAAAATGTACTAATTTATCTGCTAGGGTAAATTCAATTTTTGGCGCTTCTTTTAATGGCAACAGACTTAAGAAGGTTACCAAACCCATCCAACCAAAGAAAAAAATTGAATATTTATGCTTTTTAAGCACCAATCAAAGCCTTATAATCTGCATCACTCATCAAATCATCTACTTGAGAGGCATCAGAAATTTTAATTTTTATCATCCAACCATCTCCATAAGGATCTGTATTTACCTTTTCTGGCTCATCTTCTAGGGTCTCATTAAATTCAATAATTTCGCCGCTTAATGGTAAAAATAAATCTGAAACCGTTTTAACTGCTTCAACTGTACCAAAAACCTCTTCTTGATCTAAAGTTTCATCTAGAGTTTCAACCTCAACATATACAATATCGCCTAACTCACCTTGCGCGAAGTCAGTAATTCCTACGGTGGCAACATCGCCATCTATTTTAACCCATTCATGGTCTTTTGTATATTGAAGTTCTGCTGGAATATTCATGTAATAAATTTTTAATTCAAGCAAATGTAGGGGTTTCCTAATCAAACTCAAATTGAAAATTAAATATAAAAAATCACTTTTAAAGCTCTTTAAAAAGAGTACACCTTAGTTTCCGAAGTTATATTTAAGTGTAAAACCGGAGTTTATTGTGGTTTGCGGAAAAGCGGTTGAAACTGCAAATTTTGAAAAGGAATGGTCATAGAAGAATAAGGCATTCAAGTTTTTACTCAAGGCATAGTCAGCAACAAATTTCAATGAAAATAGATTTTGCCCAGAGGTAATTTGATTGTTATCTAAATCAAGATTTCTAATGATGGTAATATTATCTCTTAGCGATAGATCTGCCTTTAAATTCAAATCACCTTTAAGTCGTGTTTTTTGTCCGCCAATATTGGTTACAAATTTGACATCTTTAATACGATACCCCAAGCCAATGGTGTATTCTTTACCATTTTGCTCAGTTAATAAATTATTATCAAAACTTAAAGACAAGGTTCTATCAGTTCTCACTTCAGCGAGAATACTTACTGAATTTTTCATTTCAAAATCTAGGCGAACCAATGGGTTAAAAGCATCATTTAAAACTACATTGTTTAATATCAAATCAGGCAATAAATCATTATTAGTGACCTCACCTGGCTCTATTCTAAATTTACCGTTCTCTTTTTCTAGGTTAGTTTGAAATGAGTTTATACTATATGCTGAACGATAGCCATGGGTAAGTGAAAAACGCTTAAATTTCTTTTTAAACCATTTATTCTTCATTAAACCGGTGTATTTTAAATTCCAGTTGGGAATAGGAATATTTCTAAACGCATCTAGATTCACACGATTTGCATCTTGCCCTGTATAGGCCGCAAAGAAGGCCGGAAGCAATACATCTTGTTGCGTTTTACTGTATAGGTCTGGAAAAGTATCTGAATCAACCACTCCATTTGATTGATTACCTCGATCGCCTTCAAGTCGGTTTGCAATGGTCAAACGGTTTTGCTTAAACTGCTCAAAATTTGAAGAATCAAATTCATCACTACTTTTAAATGCTGTTGAAATCATCATGGTAGAAATACTAAAACTACCCTGAGTATTACCTAACAACTGATTGTATCTAAAACCTCCGTCAGTAACATCTGGCAAAACATTAAAGCTTTCTTGGTAACTATTTGAAAACGTTCGATCAGCTATGATATCAATGGTTAAGTCTTTTATAGGTTGCGCTGTTGCTTGAATACTTAATTGTTTGTTTGTGCGGTCTAAATATTGCTCATTAAAATCAGCAAAAGGTGTTAACCAACCTCTTCTCGCCGCTTCAAATCTGACGTCAGCTTGACTGCCAAAAACAAAACCTAAACTAGGTCTTGCTGAACCTATAAAACCAACAGACTGGGTATACCCTGGTAAAACCTTACCGCTGTTTTCATTATAGTTAATATTTAGTCTTTTAATCATTGTCACAACATCAACAAATATGTTAAAGGCTTTGCTGGTTTTGCGTGGTTCTTTTTTCTTTTTTCCATTTTCGCCTTCAATTTTATTTTTTTGCGAAGTTGTTTTGCCAGCTATTGACTTACCATCTTTCTTCTTTAAACCAATCTTATCATAAAGCTTTTTCATAGTCAAAGAAGCGGTCAGATTATGGGTGTTTGAATTTTGTACGGTATTAATTTGTGCATTCACATCACTTAAGGCATCTCTAGCTACAGCATTTAAGGCATCACCACCGCGCTGCCAATCAAAATTACTTGAATAGGTATACTGCGCATTTATAAAATCTAGCACAGGTATTTTACTAAACGGCAACTCATAGTTCAATTCTAATTGTTGTGCGTGTCTGTTGGGTTCGCCAAAATTCCAGAAGCCATCCCAGAGGCCCAAATTCTCATCTATTAATGAATCCGGATTATTTTCATCTAAGAAATAATTACGTACTATGTTGTTATTGCTTGCCGTAAAGTTCGCTCGTAATGACTTAGTTAAGCTATAGTTTACAGCATATTGCCAATTAAATAAGTAATTTCTTTGTTGTAAAGAAGGTAAATCTAAACGCTCAACACCCTCTTCTCGAACATCGCGAAAACGTTGTGAATTGAATTGACGGTTAAAATTAGAGTTAACAGATATGGTGGTTGGCAAAAGATTAAAATTTAGTTCTTTTAACCATTGCCAGTACTTACCTGTGAACAATGAATCTTTTTTAGCAAAAGGTGCCACCTCAGCTGGCTTGAAGGCGTGATTGTAAACAAAACCTGTCACTACATTTTGATCTCTTAATTTGGCGATTTCAAAATCACGATGATCGGTTTCATTATAAGAGAAATTGAAGGTGAAATTTTCTATATCGTAAAAGTTAGCTTCAGCTTCTTCACCTCTATCTTTTCTTACCCCAATCAAATTTACACTTGTTCTTTTGGTGTAATCTTCTGCTTGTTCTAAAATCTCATCTTTACCTTGTTGAGAGTCTTCTGCATCAATTAAATCTTTCAATTTTAGATCATCATAAACAGGATCAAACTCTGGGGTAATCAATTGTTCTGAAATACCATAATTTAAAGGTAATTGAATACCCCATTTTTTTGGAAGTAACTGCCCCACATTGACGTTGGTTACTAAATCATAAGCCACAGCATCTTCTCGTGCTCTTTCATTAGGCGCTTGATTTATAGAGCCAAAACCAGAAGTACTAGTACTACCTGTTGCCGTAATATTGGCAAAATCAGCCATATTGGCGTCAATAGCTGCAACAGCAGCCCAACCCCCGTTATTATCTAAACCAGCTAATCGCAATTCATTAAACCAAACCTCACCTCTTCTTGGTATATTATCAATATTTTTGATACCCACCATCAAACTACGAATACTACCTAAAGAAGGGTTTCCTCTTATTCCAATTCGTATTGATCCCAATTCACGATTTGCGAATTCAGCCACCTCAACGATTTCAGTGCCAGCAACATCAAAAAACCTAAGTTCAGTTAATGAGGTTACATCAATTGAAGATAATCTTTCAGACTTGACCTTATTCAAAATTGCTAAAGTAACCTCTAACTCATTATTGTCTGGCCATATTTCAGCTACGGATGATGCGCCATGCGGAGTGATTTCAAGCGGGACTTCAATCTGATAGAAATTTTCAGAAAAATCAGTGCCAATTCTCAAGAAACCAACTAACGGCTTTGCACCCGTAAATTCATTATCTACAATTTCTTCAGCATGCATGAACATTTTTATTTTCTTATACTGCCTTAAATCAATGTTCAAATTTTTAAATACACCTCTTGAATCTTGAGGTTCTAAATTATCAACCACAAATGATAAGGCTTGCTCATTTTGTCTAATGATGGTATTGTTGTTATTTAAACGTTCTCTTTGGACTTCAGGTGGTAATACATACGGAATAGGCAAACGACTAGCATTCTCTTCAATGTTTACAGCATTAACATCAATACCCGTCATATCATTTGTTGGGTCTGGATCAATCGCTTCATCTTGAAGTGTATTTGTATATGTACGCCAGTCTCCACTAACTAAATCAAGAGTTGCAAATCTCAAGACGGTAGGCCCTGTAAACCCTGTTAAATACATGCGCATAAAACTTATAGATCTAAAATCAGTAATACCGCCTACGGCATCAGTAAAATCACTTAACGGAATTTTAAATTGAATCCATCTTCTGTTGATTAACCTTCCGTCTCTCACTTCACTATCATTCACCAATGCAGTTTCAATAACATCAGTAACATAGCGATCATTCGTAGTTAAATTTGATCTGATAGGTATGCGGTATTCATAATAACTATTTACTGTATTCATAGTTAAATCACGATCAATATCTTCAACATCAGGTAAGGTTGTTGACCCCCTGTTTGTATTGGTTACTGTAACAGGCGAATTACCATCAGGGTTATTAAAATCTTTATATCTAGATAAAATATCGCCCTCTCGGTTTAGGTAATACTGGTAATTATCTAAAGCGGGATCATCGCCATCATTTGATGTAAAAATAGCCTCCTCGTCAAGATCATTTAAGCCATCAAAACCTAAATCTTGCAGCGTTCTATTATTTTCATCAGCATCAAAAGCATAAACTATGGCTTGTGTTGCTGGTACTTTACCCCAAGAACTGGGCGAGATCAAATCATTACTTTCAACACCTGGCAGTCCGTTTTCATATTGCTTTTTTCCATCCTTTAAAATATCCTCAGAAATATTACCAAAATTAATTACTAGTTCGCCGGGCGAATTGGTTATACCATCAACATAAGGGTCTAACACCCAAAACTGCACAAATTCTACATTAGCCTGTTCAAAATTAGTACTACTTAATGAACGCATGATACCACCCCATTTAGCTGTATTTGATGTTGTTTCAAAATTAGGATTATCATTATAGGGCCCTTTTTCATCAGGAAAATAATTGATATTCAATGTTTTTTGCGTCTGCGGTTGACCTGCCGCAACGTCTTGCTGAAATAGGTTATTGATAAAAATTGGTCGTGTTTCATTAGTTGAAATATCACCATCTGTAATACCATCAGGCCGATCTCGAGTACTATAAAATATGGGGTCAATAGTGTACCAAGACATTTTTGCCCTACCATAGCCATTCAATAAGTTAGCGGTGTCTTCTGGTGTGCTACCACTTAAAACACCTCCTGGCGCAAATTCTAATGGTGTACTCGCTAAAGACCATCCTAAAGAAGATCGTATATCAATCAATCGCTGTGCTCCTTCAAAATCATCTAAATAGGTAGTAGTCTCGCCTTGAAAATCAGCGTTTTTTGGTGAATTTGGTTTTAACCAAGCAATCTCACCTCGTACAGAAACATTTGAAGGTACATCAGTATCAATATTTGGTAATTTATTTGCCAATCTAGTTAAGAAAGGTACTTCAGTTGAGAAATTACCATTCAAACCAAAAACAGTATTGTTTACGGGTTCAACCCCAAAATTTGATTTTTGAGTCAATGGTCTTTCATTCAAATTTAAAAGTGTACCACCCAAAACAAAATTTTCACTTATTTGATGTTCTACATTAACCCCTGTAAAGCGCCTTGTTTGCTGACCAAAAACTGCATTATTTTCAACAGAAATATTAATAGGAACATTTGAATTTTCAAGATTTGGATCTAATATTTGAACGGTACCTGCGGCATAGTTTACGGTATAATCAATACCTTCTTGTAGGGTTCTACCCCCAGCCGTTACTTGTACTGAGCCGCGGGGTACGTTAAAGGCTCCAATGGGTATACCATTACTTCCTTCTGATTTGTAACGGCCTTTTAATAAAAATTTATTTCTTTCGGGATCCTGTAATGCCGCTGCTTTTGTTAATTCATACATGTCACGAAAAACAAACCTTTGCTGATTTTCATTAAAAGTTGTTTCATCAGCCGCATAATTACCACCTCCTAATGTATCAAATAAGAATTCACCAAAAGGTTCAACTTTTGTGAAAATAATTAAACCGTCTTGCGTATTTACTGTAATCCCTTCGATAAAATCAAAGAAACCATCACCACCGGGTTGCACATCATTGTAGGCATTCAACCTATCAAAATTGAAAACATCAATTAAAATTCGTTCTTGAAGTTCTTTATTACCCGCTGTGGGCGTGGGAAACGGTATTACAGGCGTGATATAGTTTCTTGGTGTGGGATCTGAATACAAAATATTCATTCTAAAATCTTCCTGACTCAAACGAAAAGCTCCCGTTGCATAGATGTTCTTCATCATCAAATCCCAAATTGGATCTTGAACACTTGTAATATTACTTTTTAATAATTTTAGAATCAGGGTATTGTTTTCAATAATAGGGTTTACACCCCCAGAAACTGTTGTAGCATCTACACCCCCATTCGCAAATTCACCTACTTGAAAGACTTCGCCATTAAATGTATATTGAAAAGCAACTCCTAATACCTCATCATTACTCAATCTTTGATTTAATGAAATATACCCTAATTGGGTGTTGAAGTCATAATCTCTGTTGGGTTCTAGTTTGCGTGCATTTTCTAAAATAGCATAATCAAAACCTTGATTTACAGGGTATCCAGGAACATTAAAACCAGCTTCAACAGTTGCAATATCACGAATGGACTCTGTAAGTGCACCTCCGGCTCCAATTAATGCCGGGTCAAAGTCATTTGCATTGTTTCTTGGTAAGCTATTTAGGCCATTAGAATTAAGATTAAAAAATGAAGCAGAAACACCGCCTTGCCTACCTGCTCTTGTCGTTCTTTCATTTAACACTAAACTCAACTCGTCATATTCTCCTAAATCTTGAATCGCTACAACATTACGTACATTCAATGTTTGTTGACTTCTGTTCGTTACCCAAACTTCTAAACGTGTAATTTGAACTTGACTATTGATGTACGGGTATTGGGCTAAAGCGTCATCATAATTATCTCTAAAATACTGGGCTAAAAAGAAGTGCTTGTCTTCATCATAATCTAAGGCAGTAATTGAGAAATCATTTACCGTACCACCACCTTGCGCTACAACCGTATTATTCTGAGAACGTTGTTCTGAAAAAACGGCAGCTACTTTAGTTCTACCAAACTGCAATTGTGTTTTTACTCCAAAAAGACTTTGAGCTCCTGTTATTAAAGAGCTATTCAGCGGCATGTTTACATTACCTACCTCAATACTCTGAATGATATCATCTTCAGTAGGCGTATAGTCAAGCTTTACAATATTTTGAAAGTCAAAAGTAGCTTCAGTATCATAGTTGGCTGTTACTTGTAAGCGCTCACCTATTTTACCCAACATACTCAGACTAATACGCTGATCAAAATCAAAGGCTAGATTGGTTCTATTTCGCGGAGATTGCGACGGATTGTCATTTTTTTGCCATATAACACCAAGATCCATTGCTACAGAACCCTGCGGAATTACTTCAATAGAATTACCCCCAAAAACAGATTCAAAAAAGTTATTGTTAATATAAAAATTGGGTAAAAGGTTTTTTCGGGCTTCATCACTTCCTTCTTTCTTACCTGAAAAGGCATCTGCTTTTTGTTTAAAATAATCTTTCATTGATTCTTTTTGAATCAAATCAAAGTATTGTTCTGGTGTTAAGATAATTGGATACCCAATATTGAATTCGCCAACACTCTCATTGTAAATGTAGCGATCAATTTTATGGTCATAAAGGTATTTAGATACAATACTTTCAGGGTTTTCAATAAGAATTTTACCCAAAGAAAACCCTGTTTTTACAGAATCTACTTCTTGCGTACTTGTCTCTACCTCATCAGTTTCTTGACCGTAGCTGGTGGCTACTGAAAACAAGAAAATAGTGAACAGAAAGAAAAGCTTAAATGAAAATTTAAGTATTTGGTTTGCCCCGTTTTTCAAAGTTGTTACAAATTTTTAAGCGCGAGTTTTATGATATTCTCTATACTTATTGAGGAATCTTGTTGCACCACCTTATCAACAACTTTTTCAGCTTGCCTTCTCGTGTATCCAAGAACCTCTAAAGCAGATAACGCTTCTTCTTTATTTGTATTGTTTGAATTGACCGAAACTTCATCAATATCATGAACTTTTAAAACCTTGTCTTTGAGGTCTAAAATTACACGCTGGGCAGTTTTTGCACCTATACCCTTGATTCCCTGAATAGTAGGAACATTGCCTAGGGCAATAGCGTCTTTTATTTGTATAGGAGAGAGCGATGATAACATGGTGCGAGCGGTGCTTGAACCTATACCTGAAACAGAGAGCAATAATCTAAAAATTTCGCGCTCTGATTTTTCAGAAAATCCGAAAAGGGTATGCGAATCTTCTTTTACTTGAAGATGGGTAAAAAGACTAATATTTTCATCATCAGAAAGTTTTGAAAATGTATGTAATGAAATATTCACAAAATAACCCACCCCGCTGCATTCAATAATGACATAGGTAGGGTTCTTTTCAACTAATTTTCCTTTAAGATGATGTATCATTTAATGGTTAATGGTTGTTCGTTGTTCGTTTAAAGAATCAAACTAATTACTTTTCACTGCTTACTGCTTACTGCTTACTTAATAATCAATTTCCAATTTTAGCCTTCTTTCTCTTTTCACGTTCTTGAGCGTCAATAGCAGCCACTGCCGTCATGTTTACAATTTCATCTACACTAGCGCCTAATTGTAAAATATGAACTGCTTTTCTGAGTCCGACCATGATAGGCCCTATTGAATCAGCCTTATTCATTTCTTTCAACAGTTTATACGTAATATTTGCAGATTCTAAATTAGGAAAGATTAGTGTGTTTACTTTTTTTCCGGCTAATTTTGAAAATGGAAATTGACTCTGTAACAACTCTTTATTTAAAGCAAAATCTGTTTGAATTTCGCCATCAACAATTAAATCAGGGTTTTTTTCATGCAAAATTCTTACCGCCTCTTTAACTTTTCTTGAATTCGGATGGTTTGAAGACCCGTAATTAGCATATGATAACAAGGCGATTACAGGATCAAATCCAAAAGTTGTTGCAACATTAGCTGTATTCTGTGTAATCTCTGCTAATTCTTCAGCTGTTGGGTTAATGTTAATTGAAGTATCAGCCAGAAACATTGGTCCTCTTTTGGTAATCATAATATGCACCGTTGAAGCCTTACTTACCCCTGATGCTCTACCAATTACTTCAAAAACAGGTTTTACAACCATTGGGTATGCTCTTGAATAACCTGAAAGCATACCATCAGCATCACCTTCTAAAACCATCATCGATCCAAAATAGGTGCGTTTTTTCAATTCTGATTTCGCATCATATAAAGTACTTCCTGTTCTTCTTCTATTTAACCAAAATTTCTCAGCGTATTGATTTCTTTTTGTTGCAGCTTCTTCAGATTGCGGATTAATTATTTGAACATCAGCATCAAACTCTAGTTCTTGCATCAATTCTTGAATGATTTCTTTATTTCCTAATAAAACAGGAATAGCAATACCTTCTTCATGAACAATTTGTGCTGCCTTTAAAACATCTAATTGATCTGCTTCAGCAAAAACAATTTTTTTCAAATTCATCTTTGCTCTGTTGTGAAGCAAACGCACTACTTTATTGTCTTCTCCTGAACGTTGTCTCAACTCTTCTTTATAACGTTCCCAATCGTCAATAGGCTGACGTGCCACTCCGCTTTCCATTGCTGCTTTAGCAATTGCTGGCGGAATTTCAGAAATCAACCTTGGATCAAAAGGTTTTGGTATAATATAATCACGACCAAAGGTTAATCGCATTTCTCCGTAAGCAATGTTTACCTGTTCAGGCACAGGTTCTCTGGTCAGTTTAGCCAAAGCTTTTACGGCTGCCATTTTCATTTCTTCATTTATTGCACTTGCACGAACATCTAGAGCTCCTCGAAAAATAAAAGGAAAACCTAAGACATTATTTACCTGATTAGGATGATCTGAACGCCCCGTAGCCATAATGATATCTTTACGGGTTTTAATTGCCACGTCATAATTAATCTCCGGATTCGGATTCGCCATGGCAAAAACAATAGGGTCTTTTGCCATTGAAAGTAACATCTCTGGCGAAACAATATCAGCAATTGAAAGGCCAATAAAAACATCAGCATCTTTCATAGCTTCATCAAGCGTATCTATTTTTCTGTCAGTAGCGAATTCTAATTTTTCTTTGGATAAATTTTCTCTAACATTTCGAATAACACCTTTGCTATCAAGCATGACAATGTTTTCATCTTTAGCACCTAAGGCCTTGTACAATCGCGTACACGAAACGGCAGCAGCACCAGCGCCGCTTACTACAATTCGAACAGCTTCAATAGTTTTATCTGTTAATTCAATAGCATTTAACAATGCTGCAGCAGAGATAATTGCCGTACCGTGTTGGTCATCATGCATGACAGGTATGTCTAACTCAGCCTTTAATCTTCGCTCAATTTCAAAGGCTTCTGGAGCCTTAATATCTTCTAAATTGATACCGCCAAAAGTTGGCGAAATCATTTTTACCGTTTCAACAAATTTGTCAACATCTTCAGTATCTATTTCAATATCAATGCCATCAATATCAGCAAAAATTTTAAACAAAAGACCTTTACCTTCCATTACTGGTTTTGAAGCTTCAGGACCAATATTTCCGAGACCAAGAACTGCGGTTCCGTTTGAGATGATGGCCACCATATTTCCTTTTGATGTGTAGCGGTAAACTTCATCTTTGTTTTTTGCGATTTCTAGACAAGGCTCAGCAACCCCTGGCGAATACGCCAATGCTAAATCACGTTGGGTAGAATATGGTTTGGTAGGAACTATTTCAATCTTTCCGGGTTGTGGCTTAGCGTGGTAGATTAATGCTTCGCGTCTATTCTTTTCCTTACTCATATTCTAGAAAATTTAAGAGACAAATATAATTCTATTCTGTATAGCATGATCATTTAAAATGTCATGTACTAATTTACTTTTTTTAGTAGAATTTTTTTGCAGATAATCAGTGACCTATATCTAGTTTAGTTACCTGATTTAGTTTCATTCAAACGCATTGCTAAAAGGGCTGCAATGATAAAAAATACACCGGCAAAAAGTATTGCATTTATAGCGTTTCCGCCTAAAAGATGCTTATAAATTGGCCCGAAGGTTACCGTTTGAATAAACATTGGTATCACAATCATCATATTCAAAATACCCATGTATACTCCTCTTCTTTCTTCAGGTACAATTTTAGAAACCATGGTATATGGTATACCCATCATTGCTGCCCAACCAATACCAAAAAGAACCATAGGCAGTAATACAAGCCAAGGATCAGTGATAAAGGGAATTAAAAATAAGGCAAGGCCTGTGCCAATTAAACTCAATGCATACACTTTCTTACTGCCATATTTCAATGACAAGGGCACTAAAATAAGAGCAATCAGCATAGTAGTTGTATTGTAAACTAAACTCATACTAGCCGCCTGAGACGCGGCTTCTGAAATTGAATACCCCATTGTTTTAATAAATAATGGTGTTGAAAATTGCCAGTAGATGAAAAGTGCATACCACTGAAATAAATACACCGCCCCAACGCGCCACATAAATTTTGGCATGTCTTTAAACGCCTCTGAAGTTTCCATAAATGGAAGCAATAAATCGCTGAATTTTTTAAAGAATGCGCTATTCGGATTATTCTTTATTTGGACATACAAAAACCACAGCCATAAACCAGCAAAAACTATAATTAGTAATACCAGCAAATTGTAATTGTCATATAAAATTGGATATAATTCAGCTGAGGTATATCCCAAGGCCAGAGGTACTACCGAAATGACCAACAAAACACTGAAGAATTGAATAATTGGACTTGGCTTGCCTGCATTGAACTTAATGATTTCTGCTAATTCGTCATCAGAAGGCGGAATCTCAGGCGTTTTAAAAATAGACCATAAAACTGTTGTTAATGATAAAAATCCACCAATGTAAAAGGAGTAATAAATCCATTCTGGTATTGTACCTACTTCATCTATTGCTTCTCCGAATAAATATTTAAAAAGAATAATTGAACCCGTTGCAAGTAGCACCCCTAAACCACAAAATAGACTTTGCATTTGATACCCCATACTCAGTTGTTTTTCTGGTAATTTATCGCCTACAAAAGCACGATAAGGTTCCATAGCAACATTATTTCCTACGTCTAAAATCCAGAGTAAACCAACTGCAAACCATAATAAAGGACTGTGAGGAAAAGCAAACAAACACAAACTACCAATAATGGCTCCTATTAAAAAATAAGGCTTTCTTCTACCCCATTTAAATGACCATGTTTTATCAGACATCGCTCCAATAATGGGTTGAATAATTAAACCTGTAATTGGTCCGGCTATATTTAAAATAGGAATCATTTCTTCAGTAGCCCCGAGGTATAAAAAAATTGGGCTAATAGCAGTTTGTTGTAATCCAAAACTATATTGAATGCCAAGAAAGCCAACATTCATATTAAATATTTGCCAAAAACTTAATGAAGGCTTTTTTATTTTCATAATTCTATAGGTTTGGTCAATTTATAGCACTAACAATATAAGATTTTAAAAGCTTTGATGATTAAATCTTAACACTAAAAATAGGTTCAAAACCTACTACAACGATTTAGCCGCACTGTAGGCAGCCTTTAAAATAGGCTCTTGGTCTCGCCATTTTCATTTGTATAAGAAATTGTGAAGGTCATCTCTTTTAGATCCATAGCTAACAAGGCCCAAGAATCTTCATTTGACCACTTAATTTTTAAGACACTTGCTTCAGTATTCAAAAGCTTAAAATCGCTATTGAAAGCATCATGTGAATTTCTAAAAAGCATCAATTTTTTAAACTTAGTAAAGAAATCAGTTTGAATGAAATCGTCAATTTCACTTTTAGAATAATAATGTCTATTGATATCTCTACCTACATTGGTTCTCGCTAACAATTTCATATCGTTTTTTCCAGCAAGTAGCCCTGTATAATATACTTGCGGTACTCCTGGTACAAAAAATTGTATTGCTCGCGCCATCAAATATGCATTTTCATCTTGCCCTAAAGCATCAAAATAAGTGCAATTTACCTGATATAAATCAAGATTACTAGCTGCTGCACCTGTAGCCTTTCGACTCGTATCTTTACTGTTAGCGTGCATTTTCTCAACAATCTTGTCAAGTTCATCATCAGGTATCAAACCAGGCTCATCACCTTCACTGGCCACATCAACTATACCAATGCCATCATGCGTATCTAAAACGGTAATAACATTTCTTGGTGCAACTTCTAACCAGTTACTCAAATTAGTTGCATTATGATTGAAAATACAATCTAATACCAAAACAGGTAGTGCGAAATCATATACATAATCAACTCGCTTTGCTATTTCAATTTGCGTTTTATAAAACGAATGTATTTCTACCAAAACTTCAATACCTTTGGCTTTTGCCTTTTCAGTCAACTGACCCACAAAATCAAAAGTATCTTCAATCATAAAACAAGTAGTACCTGCTTTTTTTATCGCATAACCTGCTGCATCTAAACGAATCATGTTGATTCCTGATTTTTCAAAAACCTCAAGAATATTTTCTAGATAGGCGATACCGGCGTCAGAATGTACGTCTATATCAATTTGATTTGAGGTAAATGTTGTCCAAACGTCTTCTACTGAACCATCTTTCAACGTAAATTTTGTGAAAGGCGATCCTGGTCTTGGTCTATAAATTTTTGAAATCTCTTCTTCCGTAGCTCCATTTGGAAATACTTTATCTTTTGTCAGAATAAGTTCTGCGAATTCAGAAGCACTACCATTTTCTAAGTAATCAACAAACTGTGGCGATTTCGCAGAAATATGATTCACTATTAAATCAGACATCACATCAACTTTCTTGGTCAATGCTATCATATCTTGCCAACCTCCTAAGCGTGAATCAATCTCTGTGTGATCTATCGGGTCAAACCCAGCATCTGCACCATCAATAGGATAAAAAAAAGGTAATATATGAACGCCTTCAACAAGGCCTTTAAGTTCTTTTGAAATTAGAGCGTTTAAATCAGAAATGGTACCGTTTCCGAGCCGATTAACGTAGGTAATTAATTGAATTTTATTCTTCATTCATTCTTTATAAAGGCTCAAGATAAAATTAAAAATGCATGAATTATAAAAATAATTACAGAAAAAAGATAGAAAGTAAAACTAAAACGTTTGAGTGTAAAAAGAAGCACTTTTAAAAATGATTACACCGTAAAAAACGTTGGTTATAACTACTGTAAAATATAAGAAGTATTGAAATAGTTATTTCTTATATCTGCCTAAAGCATGGCACTATTTGAGAAATTCGATGTTTCTTTTCAAGCCTGAAAATTTAGTGCGCTTGACGGCAGACTTTTGAAACACTTTTTTGAAAACATCTTCAGTTATTTCTTGCCAATCTTTTTTGGTCATCGATAACAAATCAGGATGCGGATTAAATAGTGGTTCGCGATGAGGTTTTGAAAATTTATTCCACGGACAAACATCTTGACACACATCACACCCAAATGCCCAATCATCAAACTTGCCTTGAAACTCATTTGGCAATTCATTCTTGAGTTCAATAGTAAAATAGGATATGCATTTACTGCCATCAACTACATAGGGCTCGACAATTGCCTGTGTTGGGCATGCGTCAATACAAGCCGTACAAGTACCGCAATGATCAGTTACAGGCGTATCATATTCTAACTCTAAATCAATAATCAATTCAGCAATGAAATAGAATGAACCTACTTGCTGCGTCAATAAGTTTGAATGTTTGCCGATCCAACCTAATCCGCTTTTAGCGGCCCATGCTTTATCTAAAACAGGAGCAGAATCAACAAAAGCCCTTCCGCCAACTTCTCCAATTTCTTCAGAGATAAAATTTTGAAGTTCTCTTAATTTTGATTTGATGACATGATGATAATCATGACCATACGCATATTTTGACACCTTAAAGGTGTTTTCTATTTGCTTTTCTTGTGGATAATAGTTTAATAAAAGTGATATGACAGACTTTGAGCCTTCTACCAATTTTGTAGGGTCTAAACGCTTGTCAAAATGGTTTTCCATATACCCCATTTCGCCATGCATATTTTTATTCAACCAAGCTTCTAACCTTGGCGCTTCTTCTTCTAGAAATGCTGCCTTAGAAATTCCGCAAGACAAAAACCCTAAACGTTGGGCTTCTTGCTTAATTAAATCAGTATGTTTTTGATTTAGACTCAATTTAGTGTGCTATTTATTTTAAAAACGAATTTACAATTCTATATCCGAAAGACATCCTTAAAAAAAAGCAAGACTTATCTGTAACAATTTTCATAATTTGTCACTAACATTAAATAATCAATATACTTTCAACATATGATTCAAATAAATAGCCTAACCAAATCTTTTACCTCTAAAACAGGCAAAGGTTTTAAAAAAGAAACCGTAACGGTTAATGCCGTTAACGAAGTTTCTTTTGAATGTAAACCCGGAAGAATTTTTTCTTTGCTTGGCCCCAATGGTGCAGGCAAAACCACAACCTTAAGAATGATTGCTGGCATCATTAACCCAACTTCTGGGTCAGCAATTGTTGATGGTATTGATATTTCACAAGGTAATGATGAAGTTAAAAAGCGAATCGGATTTTTAACCGGTTCAACAGGGCTTTATGAGCGCTTGAACCCTGATGAAACGCTAGACTTCTTTGGTAAATTATACAAATTATCGCCTGCTGAACTTTCAGAACGTAAAGAATATCTTTTTGAAAAACTAGGTATCAACGAATTTCGAAAAAAGAGAATGGGACAAATGAGTACAGGTATGAAACAAAAGGTTTCAATTGCTCGTACTTTAATTCATGATCCTGAAGTTTTGATTTTTGACGAACCTACTTCTGGACTAGATGTGATTACCGCTGACAGTATTATTGATTTGATTCGTGAATCAAAAGCAAACAACAAAACGGTTATTTTCTCTTCTCACATTATGAGTGAAGTTGATCTTTTGTGTGATGACCTTGCCATTATTAATAATGGTTCAATTATCTACAATGACACTTTTGATCATTTTAAAAGAGATATGAAGGCCGATAATCTTACTCAAGAATTTATTAACCGCGTTAAAGAAGCTTAAAATGAACGAATTATTTATCATTATAAAAAAAGAGCTTACTGAGCTTCTAAGAGACAAAAAGACCATCATTAATTCGATAGTCTTACCCATGCTTTTGTTACCAATCTTAATGTTTGGTTTCGTTAAAGTGATGGGCATGATTCAAAAAAACAATGAGGCAAAACCATTGAAAATTGGTATGGTAAATGCCCCTACTGAATTTGTACAACTGGTTAAAAGCGATACCTTGAACATCATTACCAATTATGATGAATCAATAGATTTCAAAACCTTAATTGACGATGAAACTATACAAACCGCGGTGGTTTTTCCGAATAATTTTTCTACACAAATGGATAGTCTTCAGAGCAGCGTGGTTGAAATTCATAGAAATGGCTCTAAAGAAAGCGTCAATAATAGGTTTTCAAAAATACTTGAAACCTATGGCAATTCGCTTGAAGACAAGCGTTTGACCCAATTATCTATTTCTAAAGAAAAACTAATTCCGTTTCATAAAAGTTATGTTGAAGTTGGCGAACAAAAAGAAATTATTGGTAAAAGTGTTGGCGGATTTATACCCTATATTTTTATTTTAACCATGTGGGGTGGCTGCTTACTTGCAGGTATTGATTTAGTTACTGGCGAAAAAGAACGCAAGACTATAGAGACTACTTTATCGTTACCCGTCTCTAAATTTAAAGTATTGATGGGCAAAACCGTTGTAGCTTCACTTTTAGGGTTCATTCCGGCATTATTAAACCTCATAGGTCTCATCTTAGGTTTAAAATTTATAGATGATATTCCTGATGATTTTAAATTGGCACTTAATGAAATGTTGAATTTTCAATCAATAACTATGATTCTGTTATTACTGATTCCGTTTTCATTATTCTTAGCCGGATTAATTATTGCTTTGGTGGCCGGGGCAACTACTTTTAAAGAAGCTCAAAGTAAAGCAGGGCCCATCATGATTGTTATCATAATACCTTTAGTAATGGCGCTAATGCCGGGTATTGAATTTACCTGGACGACAGCTTTAATTCCGGTACTCAATATTGGTTTAGGAGTCAAAGAAATCATGGCTGGCACTATTGACATGGGCATGTATATTGCCATGTTGGTATCGCTGATCGCATTTGCGGTTGCTGCCATTTATTTCAGTTATAGAAAATTCTCAGATGAAAACGCGATATTAAAATAGTTTTATTGGTTAATTACCAAAAAGGCGAGGTGGTTTTAAACTGCTTCGCCTTTTTATCTTGGTATAAACTTTAAAACTGCTTTCTTGGGTCGAAGCGTAATTAAAGGGTCTATTTCAATTTTTTCTAAAGGCGTTGTAAAGCTATATCGCTTTGCGAGTATCGCAATAATGATAATCATTTCATACATCGCAAAATTATTTCCGATACACATTCTGGGCCCTGCACCAAAAGGAAAATAATAATCTGAAAAGTCACGTTTATTTTGAGATGCAAATCGATCAGGATTAAATGCTTCTGGCTGCTGCCAAAAATCTTTATGCCTATGTAATTCATATATACTCAAAAGCCAAACAGTATCTTTCTTATAGGCAACATCATCAATAGTATCGTCTTCAATACTACTTCTGTCAAAAAAATACGCTGGCGGGTATAAGCGCATTGCTTCTTCTATACACTGTTTTGTATAAGGTAAGAGCGAAAGTTGCTCCATAACGTTACCCTTTTCAAAATTTACATTATGAACCTCTAGATATAATCGCTCTTGAAGCTCTTTATGTTTTGCAAGAAGCAGTAAAGTGAAACACAAAGCATTTGCAGTAGTCTCATGACCAGCCGTAAAAAGAATTAAAACTTCATCAATTAATTGCTTGCGAGGCATATGAGTACCATCTTCATAAGTAGCGCCTAAAAGCATATCAAAAAGATCATCCTTTTCTTTACCTGAATCAATGCGCTCTTCAATAATAGTATTCAATATTGATTTGGCCTCTTCACTTGATTTTAAATGATGCCTGATTTCTCCGGTCATTTGAAACCACCATTTTAAATAAGGCAAACGCATTTCTTTAATAAGCATTTGCTGATTCTCAATGGTAATATCTTTCAATTTCTGCATTCTTTTTCGAAGATCAGAAGCACTAAAAAGAGATTGAGCGACCACTTGAAAAGCCATATCGCCCATCATGGGTAATATATCTTGTTCAATATTTGGCTTCAATTCAACTAGTTCTCTCTGAATTGATTCAACCATTATATCTAAAAGTCCAACTAGCTTTTTCTTATGAAAGCTAGGTTGAATCATTCTTCGGTGTTTACGCCAAAAAGCACCGTTAGAAGTTAATAGTCCGCGGCCCACATATTTACCTAAGTCATCAGTTTGTAAAACAGATTTTTGATAATTTTTGTGGTTCTTTTGAAGAATGTATTTTATGGTCTGGGGGTTTTTAGTAAAAACCCAAGTGTTCTTTTTTCCTAAATTTATTCGAAATGTGTGACCGTGTTCTTGAAAATATTTGGCATGAAATGGCAGCGGGTTTTTCAAGATTTCCTTTCGGTTTTTAAGCACCTCAAATCTTGAAATAGTTGTTATTTTTTTCATTAAAACAAACCTGGTTGTGTACCGCCTTTAATTCTTCCTAAATGTGAATAGGCAAGTTCTGTGACCTCCCTACCTCTTGGCGTTCGCATTAAAAAACCTTGTTGAATTAAAAAAGGTTCATACACTTCTTCAATGGTTTCTGCACTCTCACTTACCGCAGTTGCTATTGTTGTAATTCCAACAGGCCCACCTTTGAACTTATCTATTATTGTAGATAGAATTTTATTATCCATTTCATCTAATCCATGGGCATCAACATTCAAAGCCTTTAAACTAAATTTAGAAATTTCCATATCAATATTTCCGTTACCTTTAATTTGGGCAAAATCACGCACCCTTCTTAGCAAGGCATTACAAATTCTTGGTGTACCCCTACTTCTACCCGCAATTTCAATTGCGGCATCTAGCGTTATTGGAACAGTCAAAATTTCAGCACTTCTTTCAACTATGGTTGAAAGCAATTCAGTATTGTAGTATTGAAGCCTACTTTGAATTCCGAATCTAGCACGCATAGGCGCTGTCAATAAACCTGAGCGTGTTGTGGCCCCTATTAAAGTAAACGGATTCAAATTTATTTGAACCGAACGTGCATTGGGGCCCGTTTCAATCATAATATCAATTTTATAATCTTCCATCGCTGAGTACAAATACTCTTCAACAATTGGGCTTAACCTATGAATTTCATCAATGAATAAAACATCGCGTTCTTCAAGATTAGTCAACAAACCGGCTAAATCACCTGGCTTATCTAAAACAGGGCCTGAAGTAATTTTAATACCTACACCAAGTTCATTGGCTAAAATATGTGCAAGGGTAGTTTTACCTAGACCCGGTGGGCCGTGAAACAAGGTGTGATCCAATGCTTCATCGCGTTGATTAGCCGCCTCAACAAACACTTTTAAGTTTTCAATCACTTGTTCTTGACCCGTGAAATCATCAAAACTTATAGGCCGCAACGCTCTCTCAATATCAAGTTCTTCACTTGAAAACCCTTCAGCAGATGGATCTAAATTGTCATTCATTAAACCAAAGATAATCAAACACCTTATAACAATATCTAATAGCGAATGAGAACCTTAAAAACTGAACTAAAAATTGTAATTTCACTATATGGAAAAGAACTCTTACGCAGCTGGTATTTTACAATACATACCTTTTTTTTATGTGATATGGTCTGATGATTTAGTTTCAGTCTCAGAAATTAATGTTGTTGAAAAGGCTATTCTTCAAGATGAAAGCTTAAAAAAAGAGGAGACTCAAATTTTGAAGTCTTGGTTAGACACCAAAAACAAACCTTCTAATGAAGAATTTAAAAAATGGAAAAACATCATTTCAAATTCTGATGTCAAATTAGTAGAAAGTGACACGTACCCATTAAGCACATTTAGTCAAAATGTGGTTTGCCACTATTTTGAACAATGTCCGTTCAATGACAAACTAAAACATATTGAAGTTAATTTGGGTATTCAACCCAATCATTATAACCATTTATTCGATGTTGAAGTAGAGCATGAAATTACTTCTGATTTGTATAGTGCCAATGAAATTGATACAATATTAAAAGGAAAGCATGCTCCTTTAATAGATGGGTTCAGAAAAGTGATGAATGATTCAATTTTTGATTGGGAAGTTCAACGAAATAAGGAAGCATTCAGAGAAGTAGTCTTAAAACAAGTAGAACATTTAGCTGACAAAGGTTATGGCGCTCTTGCTTATCCGGAAGCCTATGGCGGAACCGAAGATATGGAAGGCTACGCCTATATGTTTGAAAACATGATGTATATCGATGGTAGTTTGACTATCAAATTTGGTGTACAATTCGGACTCTTTGGCGGCAGTATTCAAAAATTAGGAACTAAAGGGCATCATGATAAGTACCTAAGTGAAACTGGTAAAGCAAAATTACTAGGATGCTTTGCCATGACTGAAACGGGTCATGGGTCTAATGTACGTGGTGTAAAAACTACGGCGACCTATGACAAGAAAACTGACCAAATAGTCATTCACACACCTGGGCAAAATGATAACAAAGAATATATTGGCAACGCTTTACATTCTAAAATGGCTTCAGTATTCGCTCAGTTAATTGTTGACGGAAAAAATGAGGGAGTTCATGCTATTTTGGTGCCAATCAGAAATGAAAAGCATGAATTAATGCCCGGTGTCAAGGTGGTTGACAATGGTTATAAATTAGGGTTAAATGGCGTTGATAATGGCAAAATATGGTTTAATCAAGTTGCTGTACCAAGAGCTAACTTATTAAATAAATACGGTACCATAAATGACAATGGCTCATACCACTCTGATATCAAAAACCCGAACAAGCGCTTCTTTACCATGTTAGGCACTTTGGTTGGTGGTAGAATTTGCGTTGCACGTGCAGGTTTAGGTGGTGCGAAAATGGCCTTAGCAGTTGCTATAAAACACGCCCTAAAAAGAAGACAATTCAATGACAGCATAAAAGTTCAAGAAGACTTACTGATGGACTATCCTTCACATCAATTACGTTTAACTCCTCTTGTTGCAAACGCCTATGTATATCATGTCACACTAGACAAGATGATGACTGAGTACTGCGATGAAAGTCAACCTGATAAACGTGTTATTGAAACCAAAGTAGCTGGCTTAAAATCAATCATTACTTGGTATGCAAATTCAACAATTCAAGAATGTCGTGAAGCCTGTGGGGGTAAAGGATATCTTATTGAAAACCGTATAGCTGATATAAAAGGTGATGTTGACATTTTTACAACTTTTGAAGGCGACAACACAGTGCTTCTATTATTAGCCGCTAAAGGCGTTTTATCTGATTTTAAATCTGAATTTAATAGTGCTGGTTTTTCAGCGGTTTTAAAACTTTTAGGATCTCAATTGACTGATAAAATTTCAACGGCCAATCCTTTATATTCGAATAAGGTAGATAAAGCACATTTATTCAATCCAAAGTTTCATAAACATGCCCTCAATTATCGAACTAGAAGATTAACGTATTCGCTTGCGTCACGTATTCGAGGTTATATCAAGAAAGGTATGCCTGCTTACCAAGCCTTTATGAAGGTTCAAACCCATTTACTCGCTTTAGGTAAGGCCTATGCAGCAGAACTTGCTTATAGCACTTATGCTGATTTTGTTGATACCATGTCTGAAGGAAAGAATAAAGAATTGTTTGCAAAATTAGGTACGCTTCATGCCCTTCATGAAATTCGTCAAGATGCTGAATGGTATTTAGAACAGGGGTATTTAGGAAGCACCAAATCTAAAGCTATTCGTCAGCGCGTTGAAAGACTTTGTACAGAACTCAGACCACATATTGGTGTTCTTGTAGATGGCTGGGGTATTCCTAAAGGTTCTATTACTGCACCTATTGCCAAATAAGCAACTGACCTTTAATAAGTTATTTCTGTTTATGCAGTTCTGAAGTGTCTAAAAACTCTTGTATTTCAATGCGCCCATTACCGTATAAATAGGTTTTAGAAGACCCTTTAGATGACAATTCAAGTAGTTCATTAGCATATACTCTTGCATTAGCAGAACCCTCTAAATTAGCAGAAACAGTTTGTGCTTTATGCTTTGATGCTTTTAAATTAGATGACCCAGTTTGCGTAATGCCAAAATTCTCTGAATTACCATCCATTTTGACGGTGGCATTACCTTGTAAATCTATAATATTAGTATCACAGATTGCTATAATACGCACATCAATACGGTCACTCACTTTGATACTCATATCATCAGCATCTAAATTAAAATCTCCAGAACTGTTGCCCATCATAGTGATATCAATAGTTGAAGCATTGGCATTTAATTCAAGTTTTGCATTACCACTAGTATGCACCATTAATTCTTCAACATCAATTTGATCTTCCATTCGAATTCTTCCGGCGACCATATTAATCTTGTTAATCTCAAAATAATCGATGGTAATATCTAATTTTTTCTTGCTGGTAATTTTATAAAAAGAACTAATCACAAGGGTGCTGTCTTGCACTTCAAACTTTAGAACATCAATAAGATTATCATCCGCGCTAAGCGAATACCCTTCACTACGTCCTTTACGCAATGTTATATCAATGTCATCTGTGAGTTCTATAGCATTGAAGGCGGGTAAGTTTTCAGTGACTTCAATAACATTCTTACTGCCTTTTATTTTGGGCTTACGTTGTGAATAAATTGCAGTTGTTGACAACGCAATTAATACTAAAATGTACTTTTTCATTTTGTTAGTGTTTAAGGGAACAGAATACTCTATTCAGCTTTAGTACTCCTAAAATTGTGCCAAATGCGTATTCTAGTTAAATATCCTAAATCTAATATATCAAAAAAAATGCCCAACTTTTAAAGTTGGGCATTTTTCTGTAAGAATCTTTTATATCAATGATTGAGTTCTTCTTCATCTTTTTGAAGCGGAACTGTTTGTGGAACATAATCTTGACCCGGAATAATGTATTCTCCGTTTTCATCTACTTTACTATAATCATACGCCCAACGGTGTACATGTGGTATTGGACCATCCCAGTTACCGTGAATGTGCTTTACTTCAGCTGTCCACTCCAAAGTAGTTGACTTCCATGGATTTTTAGGTCCTATTTTATTACTAAACATACTTGTAACAAAATTGTACACAAAGATCAATTGTGCTGCACCTGCTATTAATGCAAAAACCGTCATTAATACTTGCACATCAGTTAATTCATCAAACATTGGGAAAGCCGTGTTTTCATAATATCTTCTTGGCACACCTGCCATACCTACAAAGTGCATCGGAAAGAATACCCCATAAGCACATACTGCTGTTACCCAAAAATGAACATAACCTAAATTCTTATTCATCAACCTACCTTCAAACATTTTTGGAAACCAATGATATACCCCAGCAAATAAACCGTATAAGGCTGAAATACCCATTACTAAGTGAAAGTGAGCTACAACAAAGTAAGTGTCATGAACATTAATGTCAAGGGTGCTATCACCCAATATAATTCCTGTTAATCCACCTGTTATGAAAGTCGAAACCAAAGCGATTGAAAATAGCATCGCCGGATTGAGCTGTAAATTACCTTTCCACAAAGTGGTTATATAGTTAAATGCTTTTACTGCGGAGGGAATTGCAATTAAAAGGGTCGTAAATGTAAATACTGATCCTAAAAACGGATTCATACCTGAGATAAACATATGATGACCCCAAACAATAGTTGATAAAAATGCTATGGCCATAATCGATGCTACCATTGCACGATACCCGAAAATGGGTTTACGTGCGTTTGTTGCCATTACCTCTGAAGTAATACCCAATGCAGGTAATAATACAATGTATACTTCTGGGTGACCTAAGAACCAAAACAAGTGCTCAAATAAAACAGGTGATCCACCTTGATAATGCAATACTTCACCTTGAATAAAGATATCTGACAAAAAGAATGATGTACCAAAGCTTCGATCCATAATCAACAATAAAGCTGCTGACAACAATACCGGAAACGAGATTACACCAATTATTGCTGTGATAAAGAATGCCCAAATAGTTAATGGCAATCTTGACATTGACATACCTTTAGTTCTTAAGTTAAGAACAGTAACAATGTAATTCAATGAACCTAATAATGATGAAGCAATGAATATGGCCATAGAAGATAACCACAAGGTCATACCTAAACCTGAACCGGGTTGTGCTAATTCAACTGCACTTAGCGGTGGATAAATAGTCCAACCTGCTGCTGCAGGACCTGCCTCAACAAACAGTGACAGCACCATGATAACACAAGAGACAAAGAACATCCAGAAAGAAAGCATGTTCAAAAAGCCTGATGCCATATCACGTGCACCAATTTGTAACGGAATCAATAAATTACTAAACGTACCACTCAAGCCTGCTGTCAATACAAAGAATACCATAATGGTACCATGCATGGTTACTAAAGCTAGGTACATATCAGCATCCATAACACCTTCAGGGGCCCAATCACCTAGTACAGCCTCAAAAATAGCAAATGATTCAGCTGGCCATGCCAATTGCATTCTAAACATAAGAGACATTGCGATACCAATAAAGCCCATAAACAGAACACCTGTTATGAGGTACTGCTTTGCAATCATTTTATGATCTTGACTAAATATGTATTTAGTTACAAAGGTCTCTTTATGATGATGATGTCCGTGATCATCATGAGCGTGATCATCTACATGTGCTGTTGCTGCTGACATAATCTTATTTTAATCTTTTAGTATTAATTTTCTTTTAAAGCCTATTACTGCATTGAAGTCATGGTCTGCCCAAATGTTTTTTGGGTTTTCATCCATGCTTCATATTCTTCTTGCGTTTCAACAATAATTTTCATTTGCATATTATAATGTGACTTACCACATATTTTATTACAAAGAAGAATATAATCATACTCCCAAGGTTCAGAATTATCTGCACCATTGGCTGCTTTCTCAGCACGTATTTTATTAGTTCTTGCTACCTTATCAATTACATCTGGATCTAAACGTATCTCTTTTGTTGTTTTTGTTGGTGTAAAAGAAAACTCCGTGGTCATACCTGGAACACAATTCATTTGCGCTCTAAAGTGAGGCATGTAAGCAGAATGCAATACATCTTGCGAACGCATTTTAAAATTGACTTTACGCCCAACAGGTAAGTGTAATTCTCTTACAATTACATCATCAGTAGCATAAGAATCAGATTCATCTAAACCTAATACATTGGCTCTGTCAATATCGATCATACGTACATTCGCTCCACCCAAGACATTATCAGTACCGCCATATCTTGCAGACCACTGAAATTGTTGTGCATATAATTCAATGATTAAAGGATTGTCTTCATCATTGACATCCATGATGTTCGTCCATGTGTATAAACCCCATCCAATTAATACCGCCAAAACAACCATTGGTATGAATGTCCATATCAACTCTAACTTATGATTTTCAACATAAAAGTGAGCTTTATTGCCAGTTTTGCCTCGATACTTATAACCGAAATAATGCAATAAGGCTTGTGTTATTGTTTGTACTATAAAAATAATTACAAAAGATATGAGCATCAAGTTGTCATATTCTGCACCATGTGCTGAAGATGACTCTGGTAGTAAAAATTTAGAATATTTTACAAAACTAAAAATGGTAATGCCATAAATAAAAATCAAAAAGGCAAACATCAAATAACCTTGATTTTTATTATCCTGATCATTAGCAATTTGAGCGTTCTCATTTTTAATTTGAGTGAGCTCAAAAATTTTGGTCATTTGCCAAATAGCAATTCCAACTAGGGCTAAAACTATAAATGTCAATGCTGTAGTCATCGTATCTCTTACTGTTATACTTTCGCTTTGTTAATAATGAAAATGCTTACTTTCTTCAATAAACGGATTTCGTTTTGGCTGCAAGGGTGCTGACCCAAGTGCTCTGAATATCCAGAAAATAAATAATCCTGCAAATAATAAAATGGCACCAATCTCTGGTATACCAATACTCCATTGAGTACCCACCGTTGACGGAATAATCATATTATAAATATCCATATAGTGACCTGCTAGAATCACAATACCCGCCATAATTACAAACCAATTAATTCTCTTGTAATCACTATTCATTAATAATAAAACAGGAAACAAAAAGTTCATAGCTACCATACCAAAAAATGGTAAGTTATAATCTTGAATTCTAGTCACGTAATACGTTACCTCTTCAGGAATGTTAGCGTACCATATGAGCATGAATTGAGAGAACCATAGGTAGGTCCAGAAAATACTAATACCAAACATGAATTTTGCTAAATCATGAATATGACTATCATTAACATCTTTTAAATGACCTTTTGATTTCAAGTAGATAGTTACCATGGCAATTACAGTAATACCTGAAACGAACATACTTGCAAAAACATACCAACCAAAAAGGGTACTAAACCAATGCGGATCAACACTCATAATCCAATCCCATGACATGATAGATTCAGAGATTAAATAAAAGACCAAAAATGCTGCTGATATTCTGAAATTCAATTTAAAGTTTGAATTATCATCAGACTCATCTTGCGCTAACGATAATTTTCTAGAATACTCACGATAACCAATCCATCCTGCTAAGAAAATTAACGCACGAATTAAAAAGAAGGTTGTATTTAAGTATCCTTTTTTACCCTGTAAAATTGGATCGTGAGCAACGACATCAGGATCCATCCAAACAAATAAATGATTCATGTGCATTACTGATAGCAAAAGAATAATAAAAACTATGATACCACCTGGTACAATGTATGAGGTAATACCCTCCATTACCCTAAAAAGTAAAGGCGACCAACCAGCTTGCGCTGCACGCTGTATGGCATAGAAAGCCAAAGCTCCAAGAGAAATCATAAAAAAGAAAAACGCTGCTACATATAACGCAGCCCAAGGCTTGTTGCGCAACTGATGAAACACATGTTCATCATGCTCGGCTTCTGTCATTGTATGAGCTTCTGTTTCATGGTTATCTGCTGCCATTGGGTGCGCCGCTTCTTCAGCATGACCGCTACCATGACCATCATCATGAGCTGCAACCATTTCTTTAGCTGCCTCAATTGTTGATGGAGCGCTAAAAAAGCCATATGCGGTTAACAATGCTCCTACAACCATCATAATAATGGCACCCATCTTTAATCTGTTCGAAACTGTGTACATATCTAAAATCTATGTATTATTTAGTTAAATCTTCTTTCAGGCTCATTACATACTCAGAAACCTGCCACATTTCTTCAGTGCTCATTTGAGAGGCATAAGACCCCATGTTATTCAAACCATATTGTACGGTATGAAATGAAGTACCTACTGTAATATTTCTTGCAGAATCGGCATAACTTGGTATACCTAGAATTTTCTCTCGTTTCACCAAAGTACCTTGTCCGTCTCCTTTATTACCGTGGCAAATTGCACAGTAAATAGTGTATAACTCTGCACCTTTTACCAAATGCTCTTCAGCTTTCAAGGTATCAAGCGGGCTTGCCATCAATCTTGCAATTTCTTTGCCCTCTGGAGTATTCTCAATTTCATATGGTAACCAACCACGATTTACTGTACCCTCAACTGGAGTTCTCGCTTCAATGCCGTCAAGCATTTTACCATACGTTTCATAACCTACCGATTCATACATATTAGGCATGTATTGGTAATTAGGCTTTGTTTTATCTTCGTAGCAAGAAGCACAGAAGACTAGCAAAGCAAATACTATCACTATGTTTTTAAAACTATTCATACTTAATGAAGGTTTTTTTCTGCAAAATTAATTTCGACTGCCCCTGTTTCTGACAACAAATCAGTTAACTCTTTTTCATTACCATGAACTTCAATTTCCATTACAAAATGGTCATCAGTAGTTCTTGGGTCTGGGTTTTCAGCTTCTTTAAACGGCCATAATCTACTTCTCAAATAAAAAGTAATAACCATTAAGTGCGCTGCAAAAAACACAGTCAGCTCAAACATAATAGGAACAAATGCCGGCATGTTCTGGATATAGCTAAAACTTGGTTTACCGCCAATATCTTGAGGCCAATCTTTAATCATGATGAAATTCATCATAAGCACCGCCACTATTAAACCTACACAGCCATACATAAACGCGGTAATCGCTATTCGTGTTGGCGCTAGACCCATTGCTTTGTCTAAACCGTGAACCGGAAAAGGACAATACACTTCTTCAATATGATGTTTTGCTGCTTTTACCTTTTTAACGGCATGCATCAAAATATCATCATCATTATAATAGGCTTGAATTACTTTAGATGCCATATCTATTTATTTAATTTTTTAGCCTGACCTGCCCAATCATCGCGTTGTGCTCTTCCAGGAAAAGCACCCGTTAATGAATCTAACAAATCATATTCTTTACCGGTCATTTTACTAACCTGAGCAAATTTAAAAATTCCAATTTCGTTTAAAGTCTGTTCCATTTTCGGACCAATACCTTTTACTAATTTTAAATCATCAGCAGTATCTTTTGAACTATCAAAAGTTCCCAATGAACTTAGTAATGCTGAAGCTCCACCATCATCCTTTTTTGGTGCTGCCTTCTTAGGAGCTACAACTTTTTCAGCTTTAGGAGCTGCAGCAACTTTAGCCTTACCTTTTATATTATATAAGGGTTGACCAGCATCTCTTAGTTTTTTGTAGCGCTCACCTGATGATTTCAAAATCGATTTTACTTCAGCCTGAGCAATCACTGGGAAAGTTCTTGCATATAATAAAAACAATACAAAGAAGAATCCGATGGTACCCAAGAATATACCTATATCAACAAAGGTTGGCGAGAACATGGTCCAAGAAGATGGAAGGTAATCTCTGTGTAATGAGGTTACAATAATTACAAAACGCTCAAACCACATACCTATGTTTACTACAATTGAAATTGCGAATGAGAACATGATACTAGTTCGTAACTTTTTAAACCACATGAATTGCGGTGAGAAAACGTTACATGTCATCATTGCCCAATACGCCCACCAATAAGGACCAGTTGCTCTATTTAAGAATGCGTATTGTTCATATTCAACACCAGAGTACCAAGCCATGAAAAGCTCTGTGATATAAGCACAACCCACTATTGAACCTGTAATCATAATTACAATGTTCATTAATTCAATATGCTGTACGGTTATGTAATCTTCTAAGTGACATACTTTACGCATGATAATCAATAACGTATTTACCATTGCAAAACCAGAGAATATCGCCCCAGCAACAAAGTATGGAGGGAATATCGTGGTATGCCAACCTGGTATTACCGAAGTAGCAAAGTCAAAAGATACAATGGTATGCACTGAAAGTACTAATGGTGTAGCCAAACCTGCCAATACCAATGATACTTCTTCAAATCGCTGCCAATCTTTTGCACGACCGCTCCAACCAAAACTTAATAAACCATATATCTTCTTCTGGAAAGGAAGCACTGCACGATCACGTAACATTGCAAAATCTGGTAATAAACCTGTCCACCAGAATACTAATGAAACTGATAAATAAGTCGATATCGCAAATACATCCCAAAGCAATGGCGAATTAAAGTTTACCCAAAGTGAACCAAATTGATTAGGAATTGGTAATACCCAATAGGCCAACCATGGTCGTCCCATGTGAATAATAGGAAACAATCCTGCTTGAATAACCGAGAAAATGGTCATTGCCTCTGCAGAACGGTTAATTGCCATTCTCCATTTTTGACGAAAAAGTAAAAGTACCGCAGAAATCAGTGTACCTGCGTGACCAATACCTACCCACCAAACAAAGTTGGTAATATCCCAGGCCCAGTTAACGGTTTTATTCAAACCCCAAGTACCAATACCTGTTGATATGGTATAAATAATACAACCTATTCCCCAAAGAAATGCAGCAAGAGCGATTGAAAAAACAATCCACCATTGCTTATTAGCCCTGCCTTCAACCGGAGCAGCAATATCCACGGTTACATCGTGGTAGCCTTTATCACCAGTTACTAAGGGTTTTCTTATAGGTGCTTCGTAATGCGACGCCATAAATTCTTATTATAGTTACTTTCTTAATTGTATCAGTTATGCTTCGTTTGTATTTCTCACTTTTACCTGATAAAATACATTTGGTTTTGTACCTACATGCTCTAATAAATGGTACATTCTGTCATCTTCTTTCAATTCAGCAATAGTACTTTCTTTATCATTAATATCACCAAAAACAATAGCACCATTTGAACAAGCTGATGAACAAGCGGTCTGGAATTCACCATCTTTAATCAATCGCCCATCACGCTTAGCATCAAGAATTGTTTTCTGTGTTTTTTGAATACACATTGAGCATTTTTCGATAACCCCACGAGAACGAACGTTCACATCAGGGTTTACAACCATCTTACCCAAATCATTATTCATATGAAAATCAAACTCGTCATTGTTATTGTACAAGAACCAGTTAAAACGACGTACTTTATACGGACAGTTATTGGCACAATATCTAGTACCTACACAACGGTTATATGCCATTTGGTTTTGTCCTTGACGACCGTGTGATGTTGCCGCAACTGGACAAACTGTTTCACATGGCGCATGGTTACAATGTTGACACATAACAGGCTGAAAAGCTACCTGCGGATTTGCAGATGGATCTTCTAACTCACCAAAACCTCCTAAAGAACCTTTCTCTCCAGTAAGTCCGTCAAAATCATTTTTCTTTTGGTTATCATCAGCAAAAGATTCTTCTGATGAATAATATCTATCAATACGCAACCAGTGCATATCTCTTGATTTTCTAACCTCTTCTTTACCTACTACAGGTACGTTGTTTTCTGCATGACATGCTATAACACAAGCACCACAACCCGTACAGGCATTTAAATCAATTGACATATTGAAATGATGCCCAATTGAGCGATCAAAACTATCCCATAAATCTACTGAGGTTGCTGGCACTTCTTGATGATCTAAAGACACCACAGGAACATGATTCCATTCAGCATGGTCTTTTGTATTGAAGATCTCTAAGGTAGTTTCCTTAATGATATCTCCTCTACCCATCAATGTTTTGTGTAACTGAATACATGCAAATTCATGCATACCAGCTACTTTTTCAATCTTTACAGATTGTATATTATTCATGCCTTGATACAAAGCGTAAGCGTTTACACCCGTTTGCATCTCAGCTTTCATTCCTACTTTTTTACCATAACCTAATGAAAGTCCAACTGAACCTTTCGCTTGACCTGGCTGAATAATTACCGGCACGTTATCTAGAGAAACTCCGTTAACCGTAAGTTTCACATAACTACCATCTAAACCACCGTTTGCCACATTCTCATTAACTAGGCCTAATGTCGCAGCATCAGCTTTAGAAACAGTAACATAGTTACCCCAAGAAACACGAGTAATTGGATCCGGAAACTCTTGTAACCATGGGTTACTAGCCTGCTGACCGTCTCCCATACCCACTTTAGAGTATAAAACCAACTCCATTCCGTCAGCATTTGAATTTGCTAAACTACTTACTGCACTTGCAATTGAGGTTGAAACTGGCGCTTCTTCATTTTCTTTATCATCAGCATTAGAAACCACATTTACAGGGTCAGCTACACTAGCCGCTGCAGTGAAAACTCCGTCTTGCAAGGCCTGACTCCAACTTGAACCTCCTAAGATTGATGAACTCCATATTGCTGTGATATAATCATAATAGCTTTTATCACTACCCATCCAATTCAAAAGAGCTCCTTGAAACTGACGTGTATCAAAAAGTTCTGAAATGGTTGGCTGTATTAAGCTGTAATGTCCTTTTTTAATTTCAACATCACCCCAAGATTCTAAATAATGGTTCGAAGCCGCCGCAAAAGTAGTAGCCTCTGTAGTTGCGTTTTTGTTGCTTGAAAAAGCAACTGACAAATCAACTTTCTCTAGTCCTGATTTAAATTCAGCGGCATTTGGCAGACTGAACATTGGGTTCACACCATCAGTAATTAAAAGCCCTACTTTACCAGCATTCATATCGCCTATCAAAGAAGCAACTGCTTTCGCATTTCCTTGTCTAACTAGGCGTGGTTGTGAAGGGTTAAAAGCTTGACTGCCCAACATCTCATTAATTGCCAAAACTATTGCTTGAACATTAGCATCATCAATACCTGAAACAACAACTGCCTTACTAGGGTTTCTTTTTATTTGCGCTACAACTGAATCTAAAGCGGTTTGCATATTGCCCAAAAGTTCACCTTTTACAGCACTACCACTTAATTTAGAATACAATTGCCCTAATGCAATTTTTTGAAGTGATGGCGTTAAAGCCACACGTTTATCAGCATTTGCACCGGTCAAAGACATATTTGCTTCGAACTGTACATGCCTTGACATTTTACCGTTCTTAGGCACACGACCTTTTGAATAGCCACTTGAATAGCCGCCACCTTGCCAATCTGACAAGAAATCAGCACCGAAAGAAACAATCAAATCAGCCTTTTCAAAATCATAATCAGCTAAAGCACGTTGCCCGTATTTTGCTTCAAAAGCATTTAAAGCCTCATCTTCAGCAATAGCATCATAGGTTACATGATTTACATTTTCATTTGCTGCTTTGAATTCAGCGATTAACCTTGAGGTTGACGGACTCGCATAAGTTTGAGTTAATAAAGCAATTTGCTTGCCTGAACCTTTTAAGGCGTTTATTTTTGATTTTACAGCTGCATCTAAGTCACTCCACTCAACATTCTCTCCTTTTGAAGTTGGCCCTTGCAAACGTGTACTGTCATATAAAGATAAAACTGAAGCTTGAATTCTTGCGTTAGAAGCACCACCTACTTTAGCACGATCGTTATTTTCAATTTTAATAGGACGACCTTCACGTGTTTTTACTAAAATACTTGCAAAATCGAAACCATTAGCAATGGTAGTCGCATAATAGCTCGCAACACCTGGAACTATATTTTCAGGAGCTATGACATAAGGAATTGATTTTACAACAGGACCTTCACATGCCGCTAAAGAAGCAGCTGCAGTACTAAAACCTACATACTTAAGAAAATCTCTTCTGTTTGTATTTGACGATTCTAAACTTTCTTTATCGCCTAAAAAGTCATCAACCGGAATTTGCTCAACAAATTCATTTTGCCTTAGCCTCTCAACAATGGAATCGTTAGGATTTAACTCCGCTTCGTTTTTCCAATATTTTTTATTCGATGCCATACGTTATCTCTGTAATTAGCTGCTTTGATATATTAATAGTGACACTTTCCGCATTCTAAACCACCCATTTGGGCCGCCGTAAGGTTCTCTACACCATATTTCTTTGAAAGTTCTGCGTGTATTTTTTCGTAATACGGATTGTCTTTAACCTGCACATTAGTTTCGCGGTGACAATTGATACACCAACCCATGGTTAATGGAGAAAATTGCTCCATAATTTCCATTTCTTCAACAGGACCATGACACGTTTGACATTCAATACCACCAACCTCAACGTGCTGCGAGTGATTGAAATACACGAAATCAGGAAGATTGTGAATTCTAACCCACTCTACCGGTCTACTTTCGCCTGTATATTTTTGGTTAATCTTATCCCAACCAACAGCACTGTACAATGAATCAATCTGCGCTGAATAAAACTCATTAGTATAGCCTTTTGCTAAATCTTCTTTTAAAGGTGCTACACCTGGTGTTCCTGAATATTCAGCAATTGACTTATGACAATTCATACATACATTCAATGAAGGGATACCTGAATGTTTTGATTTACGTGCTGAAGAATGACAATATTTACATTCTATTTTATTATCACCTGCATGAATTTTGTGAGAATAATGTATAGGCT
The DNA here is from genome assembly GCA_937929935.1 of uncultured Flavobacteriaceae bacterium. Classification (GTDB taxonomy): domain Bacteria; phylum Bacteroidota; class Bacteroidia; order Flavobacteriales; family Flavobacteriaceae; genus Maribacter_C. The sequence goes on from CALFUL010000014.1 coordinate 104,146, forward strand.
GTATTGGCGCATACCCTTTATTAACATCTACTTGCATCATCCAGCCATAAGCGAAATACGCACTTGTCAATAATAAAAAGATAACCGATATGAGAACCAAAAATTGATTTTTCGCAAATGCTTTCCAAATTGGTAATTTTTTACCATCATCTTCAACCTCAACGCCATTGACCTTCATTACCTGTTTTAGTGATTTGTTGACAGAAACCAACATAAACACTAAAATGCCAAAAACTAAGGCGAGAGCTCCAAGAATCAATTCATTCGAAAAACCTTGTTGCTGTGTTCCGTTAAATTCTGCTTCAGGGCCTGGCGGTGGAGGTGGCGTCGTTGGCTCTGCAGCCGTATATGCTAAAATATTATTGATATCTTCATTTGACAAGGTAGGAAAAGCGGTCATCGCCGTCTGATTGTACTCCTTGTATATTTTGTTAGCATAAGCATCGCCAGTTTTGATCACACCAGCGCTATTCTTAATCCAAGCATAAAGCCATTCACGATCTAAACCTTCATCTTCAGCTAAACGTTCTTCAACCTTATAAAGATTTGGACCCGTACTTTTTCTCTTTAAATTATGACATGCGGCACAGTTGACATTAAACAATGCTTTTCCTTTTTTAACATCGCCACCTGCTGTATCAGCAGCTGAATCTGCTTGCGCAAAAACAGATATTGAAAAGAGTAGAAAAACTATGAGACTGATACCTAAAACTTTAGAAACTTGATCGCGGTATGTAACCTTTTTCATAAATAGAATATTTCAATCTTGATTTGGCATGGTTATTTCACTAATCAGGTCATTGAACCCAAAAACCAGCACTTAAATCGAGTGCAAAAATACGACATCGCCGTTATTTTTAAAATCTTAAGGTATTGATAATTTATAATTTATAATAGTTCTAAATAACTTGTGACGTATGTCTTTTATTTTTAATGATTTACTTTTGTATTGCTTGGTTTAATTAATAGTTAAAGACACCTATGAAAGCTTTTAAATTTCTCATGATTTTTCTTTTTAGCGCACTTTATATGAATGCTCAAGAAGGAGATATACAGATAGAACAAGACGAAAAAATTGTTGCCTTATTAGATATCTATAAAGAATACAATAAAAGCAATGAATATTATAGAATACAGGTGGGGTTCGGGTCTCACAATCAGGCGATGAAAATTAAATCTGATTTTGAAATTGATTTTCCGAATTTGTATTCTCATGTAGATTTTGATTCACCAACATATAGAGTTCGTGCCGGAAGATTTAAATCAAAACTCGAGGCTGAACGAAAATTCAAAGAGGTACGCAAAAAGTATCCTGATGCGATATTATTAAAACCAAAAAAATCGACCCGATAGGCCGATTTTTTTTTGATACTTATTCTTCCCTTTCATTCGAAAAGGTAATTTTCTATTTTAATTTCTTGGCTACTGCAACTTCTTGGAAAGATTCTACAATATCGCCAACCTTAATATCATTGTAGTTTTTGACTTGCAATCCACAATCATATCCTTTAGCAACTTCTTTAGCATCATCTTTAAATCGTTTTAAAGAGGTTAACTCACCCGTATAGATTACAACACCATCACGAATTAATCGTATGCCCGAGTTTCTATAAATCTTACCAATAGTCACCATACATCCGGCGATAGTACCAATTTTAGAAATCTTAAATGTTTCTCTAATTTCAGCGGTACCTGTAATCTCTTCTTTGATTTCAGGTGACAACATACCTTCCATTGCATCTTTCAAGTCGTTAATCGCATCATAGATGATAGAGTACATTCTGATATCAATTTCTTCTTTATCAGCGATTGACCGCGCATTGCCCATTGGTCTAACATTAAACCCAATAACAATGGCATCAGAGGCTGATGCTAACAGCACATCAGATTCTGTTATTGCTCCTACCCCTTTGTGTATTATATTAACTTGAATTTCATCAGTAGATAACTTCTGGAAAGAATCAGTTAATGCTTCAACTGAACCATCAACATCACCTTTCAAAATAAGATTCAATTCTTTGAAATCACCTAACGCAATACGTCTACCTATTTCATCAAGCGTAATATGACGTTGTGTTCTTACTGATTGTTCACGTTGTAATTGAGAACGTTTGGTTGCAATTTGTTTCGCTTCTCTTTCATCAGTCATTACATTAAAACGATCACCTGCTTGTGGCGCACCATCTAAACCTAATATTGAAATTGGGGTTGCGGGTCCTGACTCATATACTTCATTACCACGCTCATCTTGCATGGCCTTAATTTTACCACTATTGGTACCTGCCAAAACATAATCACCAATTTTAAGGGTACCGTTTTGAACCAAAATGGTCGAAACATAACCACGCCCTTTATCTAAGAAAGCTTCTACAACCGCACCCGATGCTGAACGATCAGGATTAGCTTTTAATTCAAGAAGTTCGGCTTCTAAAAGCACTTTTTCTAATAATTCTTTAACACCATCACCTGTCTTGGCTGAAATATCATGAGATTGTATTTTACCACCCCAATCTTCGACCATTAGGTTCATTTTTGCTAAACCTTCTTTTATTTTGTCTGGGTTTGCAGTGGGTCTATCAATTTTGTTAATCGCAAAAACAATAGGTACACCCGCCGCTTGAGCATGACTAATTGCTTCTTTAGTTTGCGGCATTATATCGTCATCAGCAGCAATTACAATCACTGCTATATCCGTTACTTGAGCACCCCTAGCACGCATTGCGGTAAAGGCTTCGTGACCTGGTGTATCTAAAAACGTGATTCTTTGTCCGCCTTCTAATTGCACCCCATAAGCACCAATGTGTTGGGTTATACCCCCACTTTCACCAGCGATTACATTCGCCTTTCGAACATAATCAAGTAAAGAAGTTTTACCATGATCCACATGACCCATTACGGTAACAATAGGAGCACGGGGCTTTAAATCTTCTGGCGCATCAACTACCTCTTCAATAGCCTCTTCAATTTCAGCAGTTACAAATTCAACATCATAACCAAACTCATCAGCAACTATAGATAGTGTTTCAGCATCTAATCTTTGGTTCATGGTTACCATAATACCTAAAGACATACAGGCTGAAATTACCTCAGTTGTGGTAATTTTCATCATGGTAGCCATTTCACTTGCCGTTACAAACTCAGTAACTTTAAGTGTTTTGCTTTCTATTTCTTGAAGCTCAGCATCTGCTTCAGTTTGCATTCTATGCTGATCTCTTTTATCTCTTCTGTACTTAGCGCCCTTACCTTTCTTTTTCTTGCCCTGAAGCTTTTCTAAGGTTTCACGCACCTGCTTTTGCACATCCTCTTCTGTTGGCTCAACTTTTGGAGCACCAAATCTTTGTCCGCCTTTACGAGCAGCTTGTCCGCTTCTAGCAGCACCACCTCTTGCACCGCCGCGATTACCATTGTTATTATTACTAACAATACGTTTTCGCTTTTTCTTGCGGTCATTTGATGCGGCAGTTTTAGCTTCTTCCTTCTTTTTCTTGGGCTTCTCGAACTTGGTAAGATCGATTTTATCACCCATTATTTTAGGTCCGGTAAGCTTTTTATATTGCGTCTCTACCTTTTCTTGCGGAGCAGCTTCCGGCACCTTTTCTTCTTTAGGAGCATCTTTTTTAGCAACAGAAACTTCTTTCTCTACAACTTTAGTTTCTTCAACTTTTTCTTCAACTTTCGCTTCAACTTTTGTTTCTACAACATCTTTCGAAGCCTCTTTTAGAACTTCTTTTGGAGCTACTGCCTTCTTTTCTTTCTTCTTTGGGTCTAAATCAATTTTACCCACTGTTTTAGGACCAGGTAATTCTGCCTTAGCTTTTATAACTTCAGTTCTAGCAGCACGTTTTTCACGCGCCAATCTCCGCTCTTCTTGTTCTTGTTCAAGTTGAACCCTTATGGCTTCTTTTTCTTTTCGCTTTTCTTCACCAACTTCTTTAGAAGCAACTTTTTTACTTGCATCTGTTTGAAATTCATCTAAAAGAACTTGATGAATTTCTTCTGAAATTTTGGTAGTAGGACGCGCCTCAATTTCGTGCCCTTTTGACGAAAGAAAGTCCACAGCTCGATCTAAAGAAATATTAAGTTCCCTTAGTACCTTATTAAGCCTGATTTTTGCAATTTCTGCCATAAATACTTTTTGCCGTTGTTGACCCAAGGGTCAAAACTTGTGCTAATATATAGTTATTCTTCTAATTCTGCTTTTAAGATTCTTACAACCTCAGTTATTGTTTCCTCTTCTAAATCGGTACGCTTTATCAAATCTTCAACATCTTGTTCAAGTACACTTCTGGCAGTATCCATTCCAATTTTCTTGAACTCTTCAATAATCCATGCATCAATTTCATCAGAGAATTCAGTTAATTCTACATCTTCTTCTACCCCTTCTCTGAATACATCTATTTCATATCCGGTCAATTGACCTGCTAATCTGATATTGTGACCTCCACGACCAATTGCCTTTGAAACTTCTTCTGGTTTCAAATAAACCTGTGCCGTCATTTTTTCATCATTCAATTTCACTGAAGTAACTCTTGCAGGACTCAATGCTCTTGTAACCATTAATTGCGGATTACTCGTCCAGTTAATTACATCAATATTTTCATTACCCAATTCACGAACAATACCGTGAATACGTGAACCTTTCATACCCACACAAGCCCCTACAGGATCAATACGATCATCATATGAATCAACAGCCACTTTGGCTTTTTCTCCGGGAATACGAACTGCTTTTTTAACGCTAATTAAACCGTCAAATACTTCAGGTATTTCTTGAAAGAACAATTGCTCTAAAAACTTAGGCGAGCTTCTTGACATGATAATCGAAGGCTTATTACCTTTCAATTCAACACTTTCAATAATACCTCTAACATTATCTCCTTTTCTGAAAAAGTCAGAAGGAATTTGGCGGTCTTTGGGTAAAATAATTTCATTGCCTTCATCATCTAATAAAATGATGGCTTTATGTCTTATATGATGTACTTCAGCGGTGTAAATTTCGCCTTCTAGATCTTTAAACTGCTTATAAATAGTGGTATTGTCATGTTCATGAATTTTAGAAATAAGATTTTGACGAAGTGCCAAAATTGCTCTTCTTCCTAAATCCATCAATTTTACCTCTTCAGATACATCTTCACCCACTTCAAAATCAGGTTCAATTTTTCGCGCCTCTGAAAGCGAAATTTCTTCGTTAGGCTCTTCTACTTCACCATCTTCTACAACAATTCGGTTTCTCCAAATTTCTAAATCGCCTTTATCTGGGTTAATAATAATATCAAAATTATCATCAGATCCAAATTTCTTTTTTAGCGCATTTCTAAAAACGTCTTCCAAAATCGCCATCAATGTTACTCTATCAATGAACTTATCATCTTTGAATTCAGAGAATGATTCGATTAATGCAATGTTTTCCATGAGTTTGTTACCGTTAAAATTTTAATATAACTTTTGCTTCTTTGATTTCAGAAAAATCAATCTCTTGTTTTTTCTGAACTGTCACTTTACCTTTTCCTATAGGTTTAGGTTCACGTGCTTTCCATTCTAAAACAATTCCGTTTTCTGAGGCATCTGTTAGGTTACCTTCAAACGTATCGTTTTCTGTTCTTACTTTCAATTTTCTTCCTAAATTTTTCTTGTATTGCCTTGGTAAACTCATTGGTGCTGCTGCACCTGCTGAGGCTACCTCTAAAGAAAAATCTTCTTCTTCACGATCAAGATTATGCTCAATTGCACGACTTATTTTCATGCAATCTTGAACGGTTACTCCGTCATCGCCATCAATAATAACCTTGATACTATTGTCTAATGACATTGAAAATTCAATTAAAAATAAAGACTTATCTTCTTCTAAAGCCCCATTCAACAATGTCATTACTTTATTCTTCAACATAAGTATAGGAATAAAAAAAGAGGACTTAAAAAGGTCCCCTCATGAATAATTCTATCCGTTCAGTGACGCAAATATATAAATTTTATTGAATTTGACAAGAAGTTTTAGGCATGTATTTTATATCAAAACCTCCTTTTTAAGCTGAAAAATGCGAGTTGAATCAAAATAAATTGCTTCCTAAATAAAAAACCGAACACGAATTCTTATTTTTAGAAATCTAAAATCAACCTAACTATGGAAATTTTTTCCTCATACAATCTAATTATTGCCGCTTCAATTATTGTAGTGTTATCCTTCTGGTTCAACGGCATATCTAAAAAAACGAATATTCCATCAGTATTAATGCTTATTGTACTCGGTGTTGTAATTAAGTTGGCGCTAGACTTATTCGCGCCAAGTGTGCCTGATTTTGGCGGATCCCTAGAAATTTTAGGCACGGTTGGTTTGATTATGATTGTACTTGAAGCAGCACTTGAGCTTGAATTGAAACGCGACAAAATAATTCCGATTTTTAAATCAATGGCCATCGCTTTAATAGGCTTACTCGCTTCAACTTATGTGGCTGCTCTAATTCTGAATTATTTCATTGAAGGCATGAGCATGCAATCTGCCTGGCTGTATGCCACCCCATTATCTATATTGTCAAGCGCCATTATTATACCTAGTGTTGGCGGATTAATAGATTCAAAAAGAGAGTTTCATATATATGAAAGCACCTTCTCTGATATCTTTGGTATCATGTTATTTTACTTCTTAGCAGGTGACTTAAACCCAGAAGAAAGTGGTGGGTTTGTTGGTTTTTCAATTAATCTAGGTATTACAATTGCCATTGCTATAATAGCTAGTTACGCGATTATATTAGTTTTTCAACGTATAAAAAGTCAAGCTAAACTTTTTCTTTTAATCGCAGTACTCTTACTATTATACGCTATCGGCAAAAAAATGCATCTTTCTTCTTTAATTATCATATTGATTTTTGGTTTAATTGTGAAAAACATCAACCTTTTCTTTCCGGGCAAAACAAAAGTTTTCTTGGCTGAAGAGCGCATACATCAATTGTATCATGAACTACACATTATTACCCTAGAGACCGCTTTTGTAGTGCGAACTTTCTTTTTTGTAATCTTCGGACTTACCATTGTGTTGTCTTCACTTTTAAGTTTAAATGTAGCCTTAGTCAGTATCTTGATCATTGCGTCAATTTATGTGATACGTTGGGTAATATTGCGCGTCTTTGTAGGAAGCGATATTCAACCACAGCTCTTCATTGCTCCAAGGGGTTTGATTACTGTACTGCTTTTTTATGCGATACCAAAACAAGCTGAAGTAGCTGAATTTGATTCTGGTATTTTGCTGTTTGTCATCATCTTAACAAGCCTAATAATGACATGGGCCATGATAAAAGACAAAAAGAAAATGGGTACCATGCTTGATGAAATTGATGAAGAAGTTTTAGCAAGAAACGAAGCTGAAGATGCTTTGAATGAAGCTAAATCAAATCAGGAATCAACAAATGCAGCTGAATCAAATACTACTAATTTAGATTGGGGGAATTCAAACAAAGGTCTAAGTGATCATTAAATGAATAATAAAGATCTACTTTCATTTCTAAACAGAATTGATGCTTTGTCTGAAAAGCATAAACCATTGTTTGGAACGCTTAATGTAAATCAAATGATTTGTCATTGTGCGGACTTCTTTAGATTAGCAAAAGGAGAAAAGCTTGCTGAAGAGTATGGAAAACTTAGCGCTGAAGAAGTAACCAAAATGGTGGAGGAAGGAAAAACAGCACCTTCTCCAAAAGGCTTTAATCAAGTAGCTGGTGATGGTACAAAGCCAACAACAATTGAAAACGATAAAAAAATATTAAAACAATACCTTTTAGAATTTTCCAATTTTCCAGTAAATTATCTTTTTGCTAAACATCCTTATTTTGGAGAAATGGATTCAGAAAGATGGAATGGCCTAGCAGAATATCATTTAAATCATCACTTGACCCAGTTTGGTGTATAAGGTTTAATTAAGTACTTTCAAAAAATCGAAATACTAACCCCTTTACTATGAAACTGAATTTATTGTCATGTGATGCTATTAGACCTGATCGTAGAGCAATAGCTGCGTGTATTACAGAAATCTCGTCACAGGCAAATCAATCACTTTCAAATGAACTTACCGCGATTCTCTTAGATGGCGATGCTATTGATATTGAAGTAGAAGATAAAAACACTGCCACTGCACTCAGAGCTTTACGAAAACTGAGTATTGATTATGAAATTGTAGAATAACAAAAAACTCATCTTTAAACTAATATTTTTATTCTTTGTTAACCCACATAGCCTCACTTCTACTACGCTCTGCGCAGACTTATCTTCATAACATATCAGAGAAAAGAAAATCCTAACATCAAATGATGTTAGGATTTCGATAATTATGTTGGCCCACAAGGACTCGAACCTTGAATGTCGGTACCAAAAACCGGTGTGTTACCAATTACACCATGGGCCAATCTCTAGAAGCTAAAACACTGAAATTAATTCAGCGTATACAAGTTCAGCTTTCGAGCGTGCAAATTTAATACAAACTTTGGTTTGCGCAAACATTTTTTCAATACAAATATTTAAGAATGCACTCGCCACCCTTTAGAGGGGGCTAGAGAGATGACTTTTACCTGTTAAAGGTTATTAAATATCTGTACGCATATCTATATTTATTCCTAAATTCGCTCATCGGTTAACAATTCACTACATGTTTTCAAAAAATTTCGAAAAATGGGACTCCATCTTAGGATGGGTCGTTTTTTTTATTGCCTTAGTAACGTACTTCATAACAGTAGAACCCACAAGTAGTTTTTGGGATGCAGGCGAATACATTGCTACATCTTCAAAATTACAAGTTGGCCACCCGCCAGGAGCTCCTTTATTACAAATGATAGGTGCATTTTTTGCCATGTTCGCCTTTGCTGACGATCAAGTTGCACGAATGGTCAATTTTGTTTCTGGTGCTTCAAGTGCCTTTACCATTCTTTTCATGTTTTGGACGATTACAAACCTTACCCGAAAACTAATTTCAAAAGCAGAACCATTAACAAACAGTAAAGCAATTGCTGTTTTAGGTAGTGGCTTAGTGGGTAGTCTTGCTTTTACCTATTCTGATAGTTTCTGGTTCAACGCCGTTGAAACTGAAGTGTATTCAATGGCAAGTATGATTATGGCTTTGCTTCTTTGGATGGGACTTAAATGGACAGACAGTCTTGATAACACTCGTGGTAATCGATGGCTGATTTTAATTTCATTTGTAGTTGGTTTAACCTTTGGTATTCAATTTATGGGCTTTTTAGCCATACCGTCAATTGGCTTACTTTACTACTTTAAAACCTACAAAGAAACTACAGTTTCAAACTTTTTAATCGCTAATGTGGCAGTGATTGCTGTGTTAATGTTGGTGTACAAGTTCTCATTAACCTATGTATTGCAACTCTTTGGCTGGGGCGAGGTATTTTTTGTGAATAATGTGGGCTTACCATTCAATTCAGGATCCATTATTATAGGCCTTTTATTCATTGCAAGTTTTTACTTCGGACTCAGTTATACTAGAAAAAACAATTATCTAACAGCAAATACCATTGTGCTCTGTATGATGTTTTTATTCTTAGGTTTTTCTTCATGGATCATGTTACCTATACGTGCCAATGCGCAAGTGGTCATCAATGAAAACAACCCAGAAGATGCAAGAGCGCTCTTAGCATATTACAATCGTGAGCAATACCCAGGCGTTGACAGCCCTGTTTACGGCGCTTATTATTCTGATTTGTTTGCTCCTCAAGGCAAAAACAAAGATGACAAGCCCAAGTATGAGCGTGATGAAGAACTAGGCAAATATGTCATTGTCAATTATTACAAAGATGCTACACCAAGTGCACATGAAGATCATGTAGGGCTACTACCGCGTATGTGGAGCACACAACATGCTGAAAATTACATGAAGTATTACGGCAGGTTAAAATTGAAAATGAAAAAGCGTAATTCAGAACTTCAAGAAACTTTAGAAAAAGTAGATGAAGCCTATGAAAGTGGCGATTTAGATGAGGCTGATTATATCAATTTTATCAAAAGAATTAATGAAGATGAAGACTATGTTGAAGTGCTACCACCTACATTGTGGGACAACATTGTTTACATGGTTGATTTTCAATTTGGATACATGTACTGGCGTTATTTTATGTGGAATTTTACAGGAAGACAAAATGATGTTCAGGGCAGAATGAACAATAACGGAAATTGGATTAGTGGTATCAATTTTATTGACAGTATACGCCTAGGTAGTCAAGATAATTTACCTAGTGATGTTGAAAATAACAAAGGTCGAAACACCTATTACTTCTTACCATTACTCTTAGGTATCATTGGTTTGGTCTTTCAAATTTCTAAAAACCCCAAGCAGTTTTGGGTGCTTTTAGTGTTCTTTCTTTTTACAGGTCTCGCTATTCAGTTTTATACAAATCCGTATATATTTCAACCCCGTGAACGCGACTATTCTTTAGTAGGTTCTTTCTATATTTTTGCACTTTGGATTGGCCTAGGTGTTTATGGCATATTTGATGGTTTACAGAAACTAATTACGCCTAAAATTTTAGCGCCAGCAATTACCATTGTTTGCTTACTTGCAGTACCTGCATTGATGGGCTTTCAAAATTGGGATGACCATGATCGATCAAATCGTTTTACAGCAAAGTCTACCGCAAAAGCCTATTTAGACTCCTGCCAAAAAGATACCGGTGCTATTTTGTTTACCATTGGTGACAATGACACTTTTCCGCTTTGGTATACTCAAGAAGTTGAAAATTATCGAACTGATGTGCGTGTAGTATGTACCAGTCTTTTTGAGACTGATTGGTACATAGACCAAATGAAGCGCCAAGCATACTCTAGTGAACCTATACCCTCGCAAATAGAACACAAGAAATACCGCTGGGGATCACGTGATATTTTATACCACCAAAATGCTGATGGTTTATTCAATAGAGCTGTTTCAAAAAGTAGATGGAGCATACAAGATTTCATTAATTGGATCGATGATGACAAGCCCGAGACCAAACTGAAATACTACTTTCAAAAAGCAGGTGTTGACCCTAATGCATATTCAGAAAATGTTCAAAATATTGTGTATTATCCGACCACTCATTTGAGAATTCCTGTAAACAAAGAGAATGTATTAAAAACCGGATTGGTAAAAGAGAAAGATGCCGATTTAATTGTTGACTACATTGATATTGATTTGCCATCAAGTGCTATTACTAAGAAAAGCATGATGATGCTTGATATTTTAGCTAATAATGACTGGGAGCGTCCTATTTACTTTTCAGGCGGTAGTTTTGATGACGCTGAATTTATATGGATGAAAGATTACCTGCAATTAGATGGTTTGGTATACAAATTAGTTCCTATTAAAACAGAAAGAGAAAGCGGTTTTGAAATGGGACGCATTGATACCGATTTAATGTATGACATTGTTAAAAGTTGGGATTGGGGTAATTCAAGTGACACAAGTATCTATCATGATACGCAAACAAGAATTCAAGCCGTTACTTATAGAAGTAACCTTGCTCGTTTAACTGAAAAACTAATTGAAGAAAATAAAATAGAAAAGGCAAAAGAAATAATTGAAGTCGCCTTAACCAATATGCCAATTGATGAATTTGGTTTTTATTCTCTTGTTGAACCTTATATTGATGGATATTATCAAGTTGGTGAAACCACAAAAGCACGTGAATTATACCTTCGTTTACGAACCAAGTACCATGAAAATTTAGATTACTACAATGACTTACCTATTGAAGAAAAAGTTAGTCAAGGACAAAATATCTTAAGTGATATGGAATCTTACAATCGTATTGTTGATATTTTAGTCATCAATAAAGATCGTGAATGGGCTGAAAAAGAAACGCTCATTTTTAATGAGTATTTTGATAAATTTTACGGTGACCAGTTTGAAAACCCTAGAGATATTCCGTTAGAATCTGACCCAGACTTGAATGACGTTTTACCACTAAATGATAGCATAGAATTAGATACCACTAACAATGCGGCTGACATCTCTGAAGTTGTGCCAGACAGTACTGCTAACTAAAGAAAATTCTAAACGTACTCGTTTAAAATACCAATAAGCGTATTTGCATCTTGTTCGCCACTTTGGCGCCATACCATTTCGCCTTTTTTGTAGATCATCAGCGTAGGTAAACCTTTAACACGAAGGGCTTGAGATAGTTCTTTATTTTTATCAACATCAATTTTAATCACCTTACCCTTATCACCTAGAGCGGCTGCAACATCACGAAGAACCGGATGCATTGCTGTTGATTGATCATTCCATTCTGCATAGAAATCTAACAAAACCGGTACTTTCAAATCAATAAGTTCACCAAATTTCGACATACTCAATTAAGTAATTTAAGTCCAAATGTAATAAAAATTGTTAAATCTAAAATAGAAACAGCCGTTTTATGGGCCACTATAACCAATTTTAAGCTACTTTCTTCTTTAAGGTAATTACTGAAATCTCTGGCCAAATTCCAAAACGGCCAGGGTAACCAATAAACCCAAATCCACGATTCACATTGATGAATTGTCCTTTTTCTTTATAAATACCCGCCCATTGCTTGTATCGCCATTTGACCGGACTCCATTTAAACCAACCTGGTATTTCAACACCAAACTGCATACCATGGGTATGACCACTTAGGGTTAAATGATAGTGATAGTTATCAGGTATTACCTCTTCTTCCCAATGACTGGGGTCATGACTCATTAAAACCTTAAAATCATTTTGATCTACAAGCTTCTTTGCTTTTTGAAGATCACCTGCTTTTTTAAATCCGCCTTTACCCCAATTTTCAACCCCAACCAAAGCAATGCGTTGACCATCCTTCTCAATAAATCGACTTTCATTCAAGAGCAAATCAAAACCCATTTCTTTTTGAATATTTATAAGACGTTTTAGATTCTCTTTTTTGAGTATATCATTTTGGGTTTGGTCTTCATGCCACTGCTTGTAATCGCCATAATCATGGTTTCCTAAAACAGAATATTTACCGTCTTTTGCCTCTAGCCTTGAAAAAATATCAGCATAAGGTTCCATTTCAGTGGCTTCATTATTTACCATGTCACCTGTAAATAAAAGCATATCACTTTTCTGCTTATTAATTAAATCAATACCATAGGCTACCTTTTTTGCATTATCAAAACTACCGCTATGTACATCTGAAATTTGCGTGATTTGGTAGCCATCAAAAGCATCAGGCAAGTCATCAAACTCTAACGTATACTTTAAAACTTTATAGTTGTATTTACCTTTATACATTCCGTATAACAAAGCACCAAAAGGTAAAGCAGCTATACCTAAGGCAATGCTACTAATAAACTTCCGTCGTGAAGGCATAAGGTCAGTCTCGACCACTGCTCTAGAACCAAATAATTTATTGACAATGTAAACGCCTATTCTGTAGATATCTTCAAAAAACAATGCAATACTCAACACCATTGCCAATGATAGAAAAGCAAGCACAATACCTGCTGATACTGCCGTTGAAGTGCGCATGGCACTACCCGGCATATAGGTAGAAATTTTGAATATAAAATATCCAAAAGCAGCTAAAAACAAAGTGATATAAGCGATATAAACCCATTGATTTTTAAAGATGGTTTTTATGGCTTGAAAACCGTAAAAAGCAAAAACCAAATAAAAAATTGTAATTACTATTACAAATCTAGACATAAGATATTTTTTGTAAAGATATTTTGAAGTTTCAAAGTTGCTAAGAAATTATCTTTTATTTCACTTTCTTAACAACTTCTTTCAAAAGGTCAAGATTTGATTGTGGTATAGCACTATCTGAAAGCATATTTGTACTGATCATACTCAGCTTAGGTTGGTATTTTAATTTTTGATTCATTTTGACGCCTGATAAATGAATTGTGTCAAAACCATTTTCTTTAAAGTGATGCACGTTAAAAGCATTTATACCAGAGCCTGGCATAATCGTTAGTTTTTGAGCTTTCTCATTCAACGAAATCAGCAACCCTAAACCATTAACTGCTTGTGTTTGTTGACCAGAGGTGAGAAGCGTATCAACACCCATTTGTTCTAATTTTTGAAGTGTATCAAGCGGGTTTTGAACCCAATCAAAAGCGCGATGAAAAGTAAATTTTAAATTTTTGCCCGTGTTTAATAATGTTTCAGTCAGTTGATAATCAAGCTCAAAATCATGTTGTAAAACCCCAGAAACCACACCGTCAAACCCTATTTCAGCGCAGAGTTTTATGTTTCTTTTCATGATGTCAAACTCGGCATCTGAATACGTAAAATCGCCAGATCGAGGCCGAATCAACACACGAACAGGAATTGAAATTTTAGCTGCAACAGCTTTCATAAGTCCGTAAGAAGGCGTAATGCCACCCACCGCTAGTTCAGAACAAAGCTCTATTCTATCAGCCCCAGCTTTTTCAGCATTTACGGCAGATTCTAAAGAATTAGCACAAACTTCTACTCGCATTTTACCTATATTTAGTTCTCTAAATTAAACAACCATAACCGATGCAAAGAAGAAAATTTCTAAAAAATTCAACAACAGCTGCTGCAGCGGTTATTAGCGTTCCTTTTATCAATTCTTGTCAAGAAGAAGTAACAATACCAAAAAAATTGGCTAAAACAATCAGACCCATTGCCATTTGTACCTGGAATTTTGAGAATGCAACGGCAAAGGCATGGCAAGTTTTAAAAGAAGGGGGCAGTTCATTAGATGCCGTACAACAAGGTGCTATGATTGAAGAGGCTGATGTGAACAATCAAACCGTTGGAGTTGGCGGTAGACCAGATCGTGATGGCAATGTTACTTTAGATGCTTGTATTATGGACAAAGACGGTAATTGTGGCGCAGTTCTGGCTATGCAGAATATTGCTAGTCCAGTTTCAGTAGCCCGCAAGGTGATGGAAGAAACTCCGCATGTGATGTTGGCAGGAAAAGGCGCTGAAAAATTTGCCTATGAACAAGGTTTTGAGAAAACCAATCTTTTAACTGAGCAATCAAAAAAAGAATGGCTTGAATGGAAAAAAACGTCACAATATAAACCCATAATTAACATAGAAAACCACGATACCATTGGCATTTTAGCCATTGACAAAAAAGGCGATATTTCAGGAGCATGTACCACTAGCGGTATGGGGTATAAATATGCAGGGCGCGTTGGCGATTCGCCAATAATTGGCGCTGGATTATTTGTTGACAATGAAATTGGTGCAGCCACGGCAACTGGGGTTGGCGAAGAAGTAGTGCGCACAGTAGGTAGTTTTCTAATTGTTGAATTGATGCGCCAAGGCAAGTCACCTCAAGAAGCATGTGAAGAGGGCGTCAAAAGAATTATGGCAAAAAACAAAGACCGAACTGATTTTCAAATAGGGTTTATCGCTATAAATAAAAATGGCGAGACAGGTGGCTATTGTATTCAACCTGGGTTTACCTATCGCACCTATTCTGAAGAGGGGCATATTGATAATTCTTCAATGAGTTTTTTAAAGGGATAATAAAGTATTTAAAGCAGATAATCTTTGTAGATTTAGCCTCTTAATTTTTTTCCACAAATGGCAGAACAAAAACGACTTTTCTTACTCGATGCATTCGCATTAATTTTTAGAGGGTATTACGCTCTTATTAAAAACCCTCGAATCAATTCAAAAGGCATGGATACCTCAGCCATTATGGGGTTTACCAATTCACTTTTTGATGTTATAAAGAGAGAAAAACCTGATCATTTAGCGGTGTGCTTTGATAAAGGCGGTAGTGTTGAACGTGCTGAATTATTTCCAGAATACAAGGCAAATCGTGATGAAACTCCTGATGCCATAAAAATTGCCGTACCCTACATTCAAGAAATTCTGAAAGCCATGCACATACCCGTGGTAGTCAAAGCAGGTTTTGAGGCTGATGACATTATAGGTACGTTGGCTAAACAAGCTGAAAAAGAAGATTACAAAGTTTTCATGGTAACCCCCGATAAAGATTTCGGGCAGTTAGTTTCAGAAAATATTTTCATGTACCGCCCTGCAAGAATGGGTAACGGAATTGAAATTTGGGGTATTCCAGAAATACAAAAAAGATTCGGAGTTGAACGCCCCGAGCAGGTTATTGATTATTTAGGTATGATGGGTGATGCTAGTGACAATATTCCTGGTTTGCCTGGAGTTGGTGATAAAACTGCAAAAAAATTCTTAGAACAATTTGGGTCTATTGAAGAACTTTTGGCGAACACCGATCAACTAAAAGGCAAAATGAAAGAGAAAGTTGAAGCCAATGGCGAGCTTGGTTTACTTTCTAAAAAATTGGCAACTATAAATCTTAATGTTGATGTGACTTTTGATGCCAAAGACTATGAAATGTGCGAGCCTGATACTCATAAAGTTCAGACCATATTTGATGAACTTGAGTTTCGAAGACTCAAAGATCAGTTTACCAAAATATTCTCAGGCGAAGTAGCCGAAGCACCAAAAGCAACGGCGAACACTCCTGCAGCAAAAGCAGCACCAAAAGAAGCAGGAGGTGGACAATTTTCTTTGTTTGGAGCAGATCCGTCTCAAGCCGCTGGCACTATAAAAGACATTAATTCAAGAAAAACCATAGCAGACACTTCACATGTATATCAAAGTGTAGCTCAGGGCATGGCGATGAAATTATTTATTCAGAACCTAATGAAACAATCCTCGGTGTGCTTTGATACTGAGACCACAGGCTTGAATCCGTTAACGGCTGAATTAGTAGGTATTGCTTTTTCTTGGGAAGCCACTAAAGGGTTTTACATTCCTTTTCCTTCAGATAAAAATGAAGCTCAAGCAATCATTGAACAACTGCGTCCGTTTTTTGAATCAGAAGCCATTGAAAAAATTGGTCAGAACTTAAAATATGATATTAAGGTTCTTGATAAATATAATATTAAATTAGGCGGAAAATTATTTGACACCATGTTAGCGCATTATCTAATTAACCCAGATATGCGTCATAATATGAATGTACTAGCTGAAACCTACCTCAACTACACCCCAATTTCGATTACTGAACTCATTGGTAAAAAAGGAAAAAATCAACTGAGCATGCGTGATGTTCCGTTAGAAAAACAAACAGAATACGCGGTTGAAGATGCCGATATAACTTTTCAGCTTGCGCAAAAATTTAGACCAGAATTAGCAGAGGCACAAACTGATGAATTATTCAACACCATTGAAATTCCTCTTTTACACGTTCTGGCGGATATGGAATTAGAAGGAATTAATTTGGATGAGAAATTTCTGAATTCACTTTCTGAAGACCTTACAAACGACATTGCATCTTTAATAGAAAAAATATATGCTGAAGCAGGGGTTGAGTTCAATATTGCTTCGCCCAAACAATTGGGTGAAGTACTTTTTGATAAAATGAAATTGGTTGACAAACCTAAAAAGACCAAAACAGGTCAATATTCTACGGCTGAAGATGTGCTTTCTTATTTAGCAAAAGACCATGAAATTATTCAAAATGTACTTGATTATAGAGGTCTTGCAAAGCTAAAAAGCACCTATGTTGATGCATTGCCATTACAAGTTGAAGAAAGTACGGGTCGCGTGCATACTGATTATATGCAAACTGTTGCAGCTACAGGAAGACTGAGTAGTAATAATCCTAATTTACAAAATATTCCTATTCGTACTGAGCGCGGGCGTCAAGTTAGAAAAGCATTTGTACCCAGAGACGAAAATCATACTCTTTTAGCTGCTGATTACTCGCAAATTGAATTGCGCATTATTGCCGCATTAAGTGAAGAAACTACCATGATTGAAGCTTTTAAAAACGGTGAAGATATTCATGCTTCTACCGCAGCAAAGGTTTTCAATGTACCTATAGAAGAAGTCACTCGTGAGCAACGAAGTAATGCTAAAACAGTAAACTTTGGAATTATATACGGAGTTTCTGCTTTTGGATTAAGTAATCAAACCGATCTTTCGCGTTCAGAAGCCAAAGAACTTATTGAAACCTATTATAAGACATACCCTAAGCTCAGAAACTATATGAGCGAACAAGTAGATTTTGCGCGCGATTATGGCTACGTGCAAACCGTTTTAGGCAGAAGAAGATATCTGAAAAATATTAATGGTAGCAATGCTATTGTACGTGGTGCCGCAGAACGAAATGCCGTTAACGCACCTATTCAAGGTAGTGCAGCTGATATCATTAAGATTGCAATGATTAACATTCACCAAAAACTAGCCGCGGAGAACTACAAATCCAAAATGTTACTACAGGTACATGATGAATTGGTTTTTGATGTTTATAATCCAGAATTAGCTAAACTAAAAGTGATGGTGAGATCTGAAATGGAAAATGCTTATAAACTTTCTGTACCATTAGATGTAGAAATGGGTGAAGGTCTCAATTGGTTAGAGGCGCACTAATAACCCTAATTTGATATCATAAAAAAAAGACGACATAAATGTCGTCTTTTAGTTTTGGTAGTTTGATTACTTCTTAGTGATTATCAAGCTCTCTGATAAATGTTAATTTACCTGAAACTTTGACACCGTTGATAAGCATATTATTAACAGTAGTAACAAGTTTTGAATCATTTACTAATTCGGCTTCCATCTCCATTATTTCTCCATCTTCAAATTCCAGAACTAGTTTATCGTAGTCAAACTTGTATTGCCCATATTTGTTATCATAATCTGAAGCACAATGCACATGAACATCTCTATTTTCTTCAAAAGTAGGTTCCAAGAAGCGCATACCATCAGTATATCTAATATTTCGATCTTCTCTGAAATCAAATTCAATTGGGTCACACCCAATTTCTACTAACTTTAAAATAGATTCTTTAGCCAATATTGACTCGTTAACTGGGCTCTCAGCACTAGGCTCAAACTCCCATATATGCCAGTGTCCTTTAAGTGATGCTATTGCTTCGTCATCAATCACTTCTTTATCGCATGAGGTCATAATTAATAAGCCTGCAAGTACTAACATTTTTGTAAGTTTCATAATCTGTTAATTTTATTGAAGGCGCAATATAGACTCAAGATTTTGTGACTCAAAAATTCTCCGATATCTGATTTTAATTTTCGATAAAAAGGAGCTCGATGCAGAAAAATCCGATAAGCTGCACTGTATAAGCAGTTAAGCTAACTGATTATATAAAACAATAATGGCAGAAAATAGGTAGTTATTTTTTCATGAAGACCAGTTGACCTTCACTTAATAAATCAGAAAAATCTAGATCAGCAGCATCAATAAATAATAGATCGCCCTCTATAGTTGCATTTACCGAAACTTCTTCTTCATTCTCATCAAGAATCACCAACACTTCGCCATCATAAGTATATGAGCTTAATGTAATTTCTGATTGTGTAGGACATGTTATTTCGAAAGAAGCCGTATCAATACTCTCTAGAAGAAAACTTGTTGAATCATCAATTTCAACTGACAAATCATTAGTAAAGGTAAGTGAGAGTACTTCACAATCAATTCCGTTTAATAAACTTAAGATTTGAGCGCCAAATAGTACGCCATCACTGGCTGAAGATTCATCTACTTGTAGTTCAGTAACAACCCAAGTTCCTTCAATGTTAGTTGTATCCTTTTGATCATTACTCTTATCCGTAGAACAAGAAATTAAAAAGGTAATTATTAAAATTGTAAAAAGGCCTCTCATAATACTATGCTTAATAAATCATTAACCTAACGAAAAGGTAAAAGATATATTTTACGATAAATCACGCAAGTATAAGCATTAAAATTAAAAATCATCAAACTTCAAATAATTTAGCAGCTTTTCAAATTGCAATTAAAAGGCTTTTTCTAAGACCATAAATGACAATAATCTAAATTGTACTACTTAATTTTTAAAAAAAATTAATTCAAAACATCAATGGCTGATTTGTAAAAATTCGATAAATATTCCAGTTCCGAAGTTGATTAGTGGCATTTATGTAGTTCAAATAAATTCTGAAAATCAAAAAATACAAACCAAACTTTATAATACAGACACTTTTTTAGCTACAATACAAAGCGATAAGTAGCCTTAATTAAAAACGTATTATTCATTTTTTGATTGAGTATTTGACCGCCCAAACTTCTACCTAATGAATCCATAGGGTTTCCGAAGCCATTTACTTCCTGCGACCAAACTAAAAAGATTTCTGAACCTGGTATATATTCCCAACGAGCAACAAGGTTTGAGCGAAACTGAACAAATGCAAAATCGGGGTCATCGATCTCATAATCTGTAATTCCATCCACATTTTCATCAATCAAATACGTGCCTAAATTATCTATTCTTGAAATCTGATTCGTATTGTAAAGAGATACCCGGTCATTTATATTTTTAGCAATCGGGTCATTTACAAAATTAAAATCTGTATATGTCCCTTTCGCAATAAATGGTTGACCATAAAACTGTATCGATAAATTTGGATTTATACTATAATTAAATCTAATAGATGTACTTAATGTAGTTTGATCAATATTAGCAGTAATATATCTTGGAGTACCATTAAAACTTAGTTCGTCAACATATTGTGTTTTATTCGGATTCTCTTCAAACTCAAACTCTGCAGATAAACTAAACGCATCAAAAGGTTGATAATTTAATCTTAACACATATCGAGCGAGCGAAAAATTATCTTGTGCTGCCTGACTGTTTATGTAACCAAGAACAGCATTAAATTTTTTCCTTCTATCTGAGCCTGTAAATACAAAAAAGAAATTCTCATCAGACCATCGCCAGCGCGGACCACCTCTTAAGACCGTATTGGAGTAAATTCTGGGTTTATGTGCACCACCGGCTTCTGTCCACCAATTATTTTTATAATTAATAAAACCTCCTATTTGATATTGAATTCTATTATAGTTTCCGTCAAAGTCATAGGTGCTAGTTTGCTCTAAATTTATTTGAGCCCTTCTATAAAGGTTTGTAGGTTTTAGAAATAATCTTTCTACTTCAGCATATTGTTTAATTTCATCGGCTTGACGAAGAAACCCTACATCATTTAATTCTAATTCTGGAGAGCGCCATATCATACCGCCATTATAACGCCAATTACCACCACCTGCTTTTCCAATTTCTATTTTACCACCAGTACCTGTCAATGATGTTCGCGTTAGATCAACATCAACATGACCAGCGTCTACTCGCTGAAATAAATGGGTTAAACTTTGTTGGGTAGCGGTAATTGCCTCTGCACTACCTTCAACATGACTGGTAACCATATTTCCTTCTACATAATAATTACGATCCTTCCAGTTATGCTTAAAATCAATTCCACCTGTATAGGCCGCTTTTCTCAAGAACTGAATAGTAACTGGTAGATTTCTGTTGGTCGCTGTAAATATTCCTCCTATAAAGGTATTACGTTCATTAAAATCTTTCTGCACCCTACCAACCAAGTAATTCGTCAATGGCTCGACTTGTTCTTTTCTTCGACTTCCGTCAGGAGCTTCAATTTCAGCAAACATCTTTCCGGTAACACTTTCTAGTAATCCTATAGACCAGCCGTTTTTAGTTTTTCCAGAGAATTTTGCAGCGCCTAAAATTGTCGAATTGACAGGATTGTCAGAATAAGCAACATTAGTCGCACTTACTGAAACTTGTGGACTACGCCCTATACGTCTGCTATAAAAGACATTGTCATTACGATCGGCAAATTCATAATCGAAAATATTTTTATTCTCCACAAAAAATGGCCGCTGCTCTTCAAAGAAGATTTGAAACCCATCTAAAGCTATCGCTCCAGGATCGGCTTCTACTTGGCCAAAATCAGGGTTTACTGTTAAATCTAAAGTAAGATCATTTGTAATTCCGATTTTAGCATCTAACCCACCATTAAAAATATAATCACTTCCATCACGAAAAGGGTTTCCATCTTCCTTAGGATACCTGTCGAATTGATTTACCATGAAAGGTTGAATCTCAAGTTGCTTTTGAGGCTGAATATTAACCAAACCATGAAGCTCACCAAATTCACTAATCATACCTGGAGCATCTTGCGGTATTCGCTGCCAAACTGAACGCTCATCTTCTCTAAAATTCATTCTAGAAATTTGTAGCCCCCAAACTTGCTCTTTAGCTTTACCAAACTTTAACTGACTAAACGGTATTTTTGCTTCCGCCGTCCATCCTTTTTCATCGATTTGAGCAGCAGTATACCAAATTGGGTTCCAACTTTCATCCCAATTATTACCGTTTTCTGAAACAAATTCATCGCCTTTAACACCTGCTGCAGTTACCGTAAAAGCAAAGGCTGTGCGTTTATCATGATAACTATCAAAAATTATAGTTATGCGGTCACCAGAAAAACTATCACGTCTTGAGAGCCTTTTTTCTATTTGATTTGGTGATGAATCGAAACAACGATAGGCAATGTATAAAAACTTTTGATCGTAGGTTATCTTATATTGTGTTTGTTGTTCTGGTTCAGTATTTTCATCAGGTACCCACTCAATAAAATTACCAGACCATGCAACACTATTCCATACTTCATCATCTAAACGTCCATCTATAGCTATAGATTTACCACCTGAAATGGGCTGAGTTACATAGATGCGTTTTGAAACAATTTTAGTTGAATCTTGTGCTAGGCATACTATAGGTATCAAAAACATGAGACAGCATACCAAAAGAGAATTCTTCATATATTTAAAAGGTGATTGATTGACACTATAAATAGACACGAAAATACTATCGATGTTACAGTATATCTTCACTTTTGTCCTTATTTTAACAGAATTATATATTGTGCTAAATCGAAAACCAAAATGCTTAGAATTTTCTTAAAAATAATCAGAATTTAGCATTTGTAATTTAACTTAATAGTTGTACATTTGCACCCCGTTTATTTAGAACGAAGTGTTAATTGTAAAATCAAACAACAGTGGATACATTAAGTTATAAGACTATTTCTGCCAACAGAAAGACCGTTGATAAAAAATGGTTATTGGTTGATGCTGAAGGGCAAACATTAGGTCGTCTTTCATCGAAAGTTGCAAAATTATTAAGAGGAAAGCACAAGCCGAACTATACGCCTCATGTTGATTGCGGAGATAATATAGTCATTATCAATGCTGAAAAAATTACCCTTTCTGGTAAAAAATGGGATACTAAAGTATACCAACGTTACACAGGCTACCCAGGTGGACAACGTGAAACGAAGGTTATTGATTTATTAGCTAAAAATCCGGAAAGAATTGTTGAAAAAGCAGTTAAAGGAATGTTGCCAAAAAATAGATTAGGTGCTGAATTATTCAGAAACTTAAAAGTATATGCAGGAACTGAGCATGGTCAAGAAGCTCAAAAACCTACACTAATCAACTTAAACGACTTCAAGTAATGGAGACAATTCACAAAATAGGAAGAAGAAAAACAGCGGTTGCTCGTGTTTACGTTTCTAAAGGAAAAGGTAAGATCACAATCAACAAGCGTGATTTACAACAGTATTTCCCAACAGCTACTTTACAGTATAAAGTAAAACAACCTTTTACTTTAACAAGTACTGATGGCGAGTATGACGTAAATGTTAATGTTTATGGCGGTGGTATCACTGGCCAAGCAGAAGCGATTAGATTGGCCCTTTCAAGAGTATTGTGTGAAATTGATGCTGAAAATAGAACTACTTTGAAACCAGAAGGTTTACTTACTAGAGATCCAAGAATGGTTGAACGTAAGAAATTTGGTCAGAAGAAAGCTCGTAAGAAGTTCCAATTCTCAAAACGTTAATCATACTGCTGAAACATTTTCAGCAATCGATTATATATTCAAATTCTGAAATAATTTCAGAATATAACTAGTTCATTGAAAGTTTTCTGAAATTAAGAAAACACTTAAAACTAATCACATTTAATAGTATATGTGATTTCTGATGCTCTGAATTAAATTTTAGAGCACAGGTTAGTTTAGCATCTAAATGGTTGAGGCGATCCTTTTATAGGATTACCACTCAAGCATTGCTAATTCAAAAGAACGTAAACTAAGAAAAATGGCGAAAGTCGAAGTAAAACAATTATTAGAAGCAGGTGTACATTTTGGTCACCTAACCAGAAAGTGGAATCCGAACATGGCCCCTTACATCTACATGGAGCGTAACGGAATTCACGTTATCAATCTTTACAAAACAGTAGCAAAATTAGATGAAGCTAATGAAGCCCTAAGCAAAATAGCAGCTTCAGGTAGAAAAATTCTTTTTGTTGCCACTAAAAAACAAGCAAAAGACATTGTTGCTGAAAAAGTAGCAAACGTGAATATGCCTTACATCACTGAAAGATGGCCAGGTGGTATGTTGACCAATTTTGTTACGATTAGAAAAGCTGTTAAAAAAATGGCAGCAATTGATCGTATGAAAAAAGATGGTACTTTTTTGACTTTGTCTAAAAAAGAAAGACTTCAAGTTGATCGTTTACGTCAAAAATTAGAAAAGAATTTAGGTTCAATTTCTGAAATGACACGTTTACCTGGTGCTTTGTTTATTGTAGATACCATGCGTGAGCACATTGCTGTTAAAGAAGCTCAAAAATTGAATATTCCAATTTTTGCCATGGTTGATACCAATTCAGATCCTAGAGCCATAGATTACGTTATTCCGTCAAATGATGATGCTTCAAAATCAATTGACATTATCATGACTCAAGTTACAGATGCGATTGCTAAAGGCTTAGAAGATCGTAAATCTGAAAAGCAAGCTGATAAAGAGGGTGCTGATGCTCCTAAAGAAGAGGCAAAAGCTGATACTCTTAAAAAAGAGGTGAAAGCTGAAGCTCCTAAAAAAGTTGAAGAAAAAACTGAGGTAGCAAAAGAGGTTAAGCCAGCAGCAGTTAAAAAAGAGGCCCCAGCAAAAGAAGAAAAACCTAAAGCTGAACCCAAAAAAGAAACAAAAGCGAAAGCTTCAAAAGGAGATGACCTCACTAAAATTGAGGGAGTTGGCCCAAAGGCAGCAGAATATTTAACTGCAGCTGGTCTTGACACTTTTGCTAAAGTTGCAAAAGCTAAGGCAGATAAAATGAAAGAAATCTTGACAACAGCAAGCTCTAGAATGGGTCATTTAGATCCTACTTCTTGGCCAAAGCAAGCTAAAATGGCTGCTGATGGTAAATGGGATGAGCTTAAAGAATGGCAAGACAACACAAAAGGTGGCGTTGAATAATAGCCTCACCCGGATTTTCAAAATAGAAAAATCCGACCTCTCCAAAGAAGAGGTATAAAAAAGTATTAAATAAATGCTTTCCGCTAAGGCGGAAGAAAAATTAAAGAGATAATATTATGGCAAAGATTACAGCCGCAGAAGTTAATAAGTTAAGAAAGGCTACCGGTGCAGGAATGATGGATTGTAAAAATGCTTTGGTTGAAGCAGAAGGCAATTTTGATAAAGCAATTGAAGTACTTCGTAAAAAAGGACAGAAAGTTGCTGCAAAAAGAGCAGACAGAGCGTCTTCTGAAGGAGCCGCAATAGCTAAAGTAAATGCTGAACAAACAGCCGGAGTTGCAATTGTACTTGGATGTGAAACTGATTTTGTTGGTAAGAACGATAATTTTGTAGCCTTAGCTAATGAGTTAGCTGAAAAAGCATTAAACTTTGACTCTAAAGAAGCATTTTTAGCTTCTGATTTTGGAGGAATGACCGTTGCTGACAAACTAATTGAGCAAACAGGCGTTATTGGTGAGAAACTAGAAATTACTGCCTTTGAAAAATTAGAAGCGCCATACGTTGGTAGTTATGTTCACATTAACAAAATTGCTGCTTTAGTTGGTTTATCTTCTAAAGTTGATACAGTTGATGTTCTTGCTAAAGATGTTTCTATGCAGGTAGCTTCAATGGGGGCAACAACTTTATCTTATAAAGATTTTGATCCAGAATTTATTGCGGCAGAAACTGAAGCCAGAATCGCTGTTATCGAAAAAGATAATATTGAGTTAGGTCGTTTAGGCAAAACCCTTAAAAACGTACCGCAATACATTTCTATGGCTCAATTAACTGATAACGTTTTAGCTCAAGCTGAGGAAGATGCGAAAGCACAATTAAAAGCTGAAGGAAAACCAGAGCAGATATGGGATAAAATTCTACCAGGAAAGATGGAAAGATTTATTTCAGACAACACTACCTTAGACCAAGAACAGTGTTTATTAGATCAAAATTTCATTAAAGATGAGAAAATCAATGTTGCAAAATATGTTGAATCTCACGGCGATGTTTCAGTTGTAGGTTTTAAACGTGCAACTGTAGGTTAAAGTTTAACCAATTAATTTAATACAATATTAAAACCGCTAATCTTCATTGATTAGCGGTTTTATTTTACAAAAAACCATCCTAATACTTAGAATGGTTTTTTAATAATTTATTTGATTTATTATTTCTTTAACCAAGCCTCACGTAAAGATACTTGAGCTTCAGTTGCATTATCCATAGGCACTATTTCCAGTGCATTTAAAACTGGCGAGCCCACTTCGCCTTCTATTGCAATTTCTTCTTCTTCTCGTTGCAAAATCATGCTTACTGTTGTTTCTGGAGTCCAGGCAAAACTCTGCCCAATAATTGGTCTTATTGATTCTAAAGTAATAGCTGTTCCGTTAATAGATTTGATTACATCACCACCTTGCACACCCAATTTCTTGAAAAAGCTACTGAGTTCAATTCCTTCTCTAATAAAAATTGCATTGTCATTAGCTTGGTCTACATCAATAAATGGAACATCGCCATCTAAAAAGTATCCGGTAGGTTTTTCAACAATCTTTGAAGTTAAGCCCATCTTTTCGAAATACTGATTATAGTCAATTGGCGTTTCGCCAATTACATGTGTATCAAAAAAAGTTTTAACCTCAGGATAAGTGATAGCAATAATTTCTTCAAAAAGCGCCTCATCTTTAAAAGGTTTCATTTTGCCATAGTTACTTGAAAGTTCTTTCATCAACCAAAGCACTCCTTTTTCACCACCACTTTGCTCGCGAAGAATAATATCTAAAGCCATGTTAATCAGTGCTCCTTTTTCATAAACATTGGCATATTCAGTTTTAAAAGGTTCAACCAATACATTCTTACTCATTTCAGTAAATGACATCGCATCATTATATGAACTGGCATTACTTATTTTACCCATGATACGCTCATAAAATTCTGCCTCATCAATAAGGTCTTGTTGAATTTGAAAAAGATTGGCAAAATATTCTGTTGTACCCTCGTATAACCATAAATGTTGTGACATTTTAGGGTCATTAAAATCAAAGTACTGTACTTCTTCAGAATGAATATTTAAAGGGGTTACAATATGAAAAAACTCATGAGAAACAACATCAACCATTGCCTGCTCTAATCGATCTTTTGCCATAACTTCTGGCAAAACCACTACGGTTGAAGTATGATGTTCTAAGGCTCCAAAACCGTTAGCATCATTCTCTCCCATTTCTGACAAGTAAAGTAAAATATTGTACTCTTTAGTGCCGTCAATAGCCCCTAAAAAGTTCTTCTGGGCGATCATCATTTTCTCCATACGATCTTTAATGCTTGCCGCAGTGTAAACTCCGTTAGGTGAATACACACTTAAAGTCACGGTAATATCATTAACCTGAAAACTCTCGACAGCATCAGCTGAATACATAATCGGATTATCAATGACATCAAAATACCTTCCAGCCAAAAATGTGTCATTTGAAGTATCTTCATCATCAGAACCGTTTTCTGCCAACGAAGTGGTCGCATTTAAATTTAATGGCTTAGCTACTTCAATCTCATAGGGCGTTTCTTTTAATCCATTAAAATACCCAACAAAACCATGTAGGTTGAGTACATAATTCTTTCCTTTTAAAATATTTGTTCCTGACGGAGAAAAAACAGCTTCTTCTTGCTCATTTTCAGAATCATATGTGTCATTAACCAAATAGGTGATTTTATCGAGTTTCGTTCCGTCAGAAATCGTCCAAGTATTGGTGTCTTTTTTTGAAACACTTAACTCATTACCTTTATAATCTAGTGCCTTAAAGCCTTCAATATATTTTCCGTAGTCATCAGTACTGTAGGTTCCGGGTACTGTTTTTGGAATAAAAAACGAAACTTCATCTGTGGTAAATGATCCAGGATTTACTTCAACCTTTACCTTATCATCAGTGACATTTATTAGGTCTATATGAACATTAACAGTTGCTTTATCTGCAGTTAATACTGTTTTTGAAGCGCCACATCCGTAAAGAAGCAATGCAGCAACTGTAATTGAAAAAATGTTTTTCATTATTTGAATTTAAATTAATCTTCTTCTTGAATAAGAAGCTTTGCAAGATTATGAAAATTAACCAGTTTTTATTCTAAAATTCAGAAATAATTATGGTGCTAATATTAATAATAGTTGAAAGATAGTGCTCATATTTTTTGATTATTTTTGTCTCAAACTACAATAAATGCAATACAAGAGAATACTTCTAAAATTAAGTGGCGAAGCCTTAATGGGTGAAAAGCAATACGGAATTGACAATAAACGCCTTGAAGAATACGCCCAAGAAATAAAAGAGGTAGTTGAAAAAGGTATTGAAGTTGCAATTGTTATTGGCGGTGGTAATATTTTTAGAGGTTTGACAGGTGCGGCAAGCGGTATGGATCGTGTACAAGGCGATCATATGGGCATGTTAGCAACTGTGATAAACGGCCTCGCTCTTCAAAGTGCTCTTGAGGTAAAACAAGTACAAACTCGTTTACAATCTGCAATTAAAATCAATGAAGTAGCTGAACCATTCATTAGAAGACGTGCTATGCGTCACCTAGAAAAAGGTCGTGTAGTTATATTTGGTGGCGGTACAGGCAACCCTTATTTTACTACTGACTCTGCAGCCGTTTTGCGAGCCATTGAAATTGAAGCCGATGTGATTTTAAAAGGTACAAGGGTTGATGGAATTTACTCTTCTGACCCAGAAAAAAATGCCGATGCCACAAAATTTGACACCATCTCTTTCAAAGAGGTACTGCAAAAAGGTTTGAAAGTAATGGATACTACTGCTTTTACTTTAAGTCAAGAAAATGAGTTACCTATTGTAGTTTTTGATATGAACAAAAAAGGAAACCTCTTGAAAATTGTAAACGGTCAAAACATTGGTACCGTGGTTAATATATAATTTTGGCATACTTTCTGTATGCCCTTATTAAAAAATAAAAGTATGAACGAAGAAATTCAATTTACTGTAGATGCTGCTAAAGAGAGCATGGATAAAGCTATCATTCATTTAGAAAAAGAATTTGTAAAAATAAGAGCAGGTAAAGCCAGCCCATCAATGTTAGCAAATGTCAAGGTTGACTATTATGGTTCACAAACGCCACTTTCTCAAGTTTCAAATATCAATACACCTGATGCACGAACAATTGCTGTGCAACCATGGGAAAAATCATTAATGACAGAAATTGAAACAGCGATTAGAAATTCTAATCTTGGTTTTAACCCAATGAATAACGGCGAAATGATTATCATCAATGTACCGCCACTGACTGAAGAACGTAGACGTGATTTGGTTAAACAAGCAAAAGCAGAGGCAGAAGATGCTAAAGTTAGTGTAAGAACAGCCCGCCAAGATGCCAATAAAGAAATTAGAGATTTAGATATTTCTGAAGACCTTCAAAAAAATGGTGAAGTTGATATTCAAGCATTGACTGATTCTTATTCTAAAAGAATAGACACCTTTTTAGCAAATAAAGAGGTCGAGATAATGAAGGTTTAAAAATCTTGTTACAAATAAAAAAAGAGACCTATAGGTCTCTTTTTTTATTTAAAATATACTTTCAAGTCTGCATTTTTAGGAACTCAAGCTCTCATTCAATACCTTTGTAATCTTGTAAAAAATAACCCTGTTGGCAAAGAAAATAACAAAAGGTTTTTGGGCAACTACCGCGCGATTAATTTTAAGAAATCGAATCTTAATTTTAGCTTTCGTTGCGGCAATAACTGTAGCCCTTGCCATGCAATGGCAGAATATGCGTTTTTCAAGTTCGCAAGCCAATCTTTTACCTGATACGCATCCGGTTAATGTTGAATATCAAGCATTCTTAGACAAGTTTGGTGAAGAAGGCAACGCTGTTATTTTAGCCATTAAAGATTCTAGTTTGTTTACTCCAAAGAACTTAAATCGATGGAATAAGCTCAGCAAACAATTAGGTGCTTTACCAGAAGTTGATTTTGTTTTATCCTTAGAAAATCTTCAAGAACTTAAAAAAGATACAGTTCAAAAGGCTTTTAAACTTGAACCTCTGATACAATCTGAATTAAAATCAAAAGAACAGATTGATAGTCTCACACATCATTTGTTTAATAAACTACCCTTTTATGACAATTTATTGTTCAATAAAGAAACCAAAACAATTAGAACTATTGTCAACCTTGACAAAGACATTATAAATACTTCAGTACGCAAAGATTTTATTTTAATAGACTTAACCCCTCTTATTGAAGATTTTGAAGAAGAAACAGGTTTAGATGTTCGAGTATCAGGCATGCCGTACATACGTACCATGAATTCTCAGAATATTATTGATGAGATTTATATTTTCATTTTGGCTGCCTTAGGGGTAACTTCGCTCTTATTTTTCTTTTTCTTTAGAAGTATACGCGCTACCTTAATCTCAATGTTTGTAGTGATTATTGGCGTTATGTGGGCCTTTGGTATTTTGGGTTTGCTACAATTTGAAATAACGGTTCTAACAGCGTTAATTCCGCCATTAATCATTGTAATTGGCATACCCAATTGTATCTTTTTAATCAATAAATATCAGCAAGAAGTTAAAAAGCACGGTAATAAAGTATTGTCATTACAACGTGTAATTTCTAAAATAGGTAACGCTACCTTGATGACCAATATGACCACTGCATCAGGTTTTGCCACATTTATTGTAACTGACAGCAAATTGCTCAAAGAGTTTGGTATTGTAGCCTCAATTAATATCATTGGTATCTTTATTCTATCACTCTTAATCATACCCATTGTTTATAGTTTTTTATCAAAACCTAAGTCAAGGCATTTAAATCATCTCAATAAAAAATGGATTGATGGTTTTGTTAATTGGATGGAAAAAATAGTTCGAGAAAAACGAATAGCCGTTTACATAACTTCAATTGTTTTGTTAGTTGTCAGTATTATTGGCATTTATCAAATTGATATCTCAGGAAGCCCCATAGAAGACATGCCCAAAAAAGAACAGTTTTTTAAAGACATACGCTTTTTTGAATCTGAATTTGATGGCATCATGCCTGTTGAAATTGTGATTGACACCAAAAGACCTAAAGGCGTTATGAAACCGTCAACCCTAAAAAAAATTGATGATTTAGGTCAGGTTATTGAAGATATTCCTGAATTATCTAAATCGGTTTCAATTGTGAATTTGGTCAAATATTCAAAACAGGCCTTTTACAATGGCATTCCAAAATACTACCAACTTCCCACATCGCAAGAGAACAGCTTTATTCTAAGTATGGCAAACAAATCATCAGGCAACAGTAATTTGTTGAAGAATTTTGTTGATAGTACAGGCCAAACAGCAAGAATCACAACCTTTATAAAAGATGTGAAAACTGAAAAAATGGAAGAGATAGAAGGCAAACTCAACGATCATATTGCCAAGATATTTCCTTCTGACCGTTATGATGTTTACATGACGGGTAGTGCATTAATATTCTTAAAAGGCACCAAATATTTGGTAAAAAACCTTGTGCTTTCATTAGCATTGGCCATTTTTCTAATTGCGCTTTTTATGGCCTATTTATTTCGTTCATTTAGAATGATCTTAATTTCATTAGTGCCTAATCTTTTA
Source organism: uncultured Flavobacteriaceae bacterium (assembly GCA_937929935.1). Lineage (GTDB taxonomy): Bacteria > Bacteroidota > Bacteroidia > Flavobacteriales > Flavobacteriaceae > Maribacter_C. Next base: position 135,863 of record CALFUL010000014.1, read on the forward strand.
CCGCTACTTGTTACAGCTGGGGTAATGGGCTTTGTTGGCGTGCCTATCAAACCTTCAACAATATTGGTTTTTAGTATTGCTTTTGGTATTTCAGTAGATGACACCATACATTTTTTAGCTAAATATCGGCAAGAACTTTTGGTCAATAAATGGAAAATTAAAAAATCTGTTTACGCAGCACTTCGCGAAACCGGTGTAAGTATGTTCTACACCTCAATTGTTCTTTTCTTCGGATTTTCAGTATTCATTATTTCAAATTTTGGAGGAACTGTTGCTTTAGGAGCTCTAGTCTCAGCAACCTTAATGTTTGCAATGCTAGCAAACCTTATTTTATTACCCTCTCTACTGTTATCACTTGAGCGTAGTATTGCGAATAAAGAAATATTGAAAAAACCGCAAATAAACATACTTCCAAAAGAAGAAGAAAATAAAAATAGTAACCAAAATAAATAACCTTTAAGTATTCATTTACAACTAATCAAGATTTATTCTTTGATCAAAAGGCTATCTTTGAACTTTAATTATTTTGTATGCAATCATTAAGTATTAAAGAACTTCTTACCTCAAAACCATCTTCACAAGAAGTGGTTATAAATGGGTGGGTTAAAACTTTCAGAAGCAACCGTTTTATTGCTCTAAATGACGGGTCAACCATAAACAACATTCAATGCGTTGTTGATTTTGAAAAATTAGATGAGCACTTACTTAAACAAATAAACACAGGTGCTGCGTTAAAAATAACAGGTGCCTTGGTAGAAAGTCAAGGTCGAGGTCAAAGTGTTGAAATACAAGTAACAGACCTTTTTGTACACGGTGAAGCTGATGCAGAAAGCTACCCAATACAGCCTAAAAAGCACTCTATGGAGTTCTTGAGAGAACAAGCGCATTTGAGAATTCGCACCAATACTTTTTCGGCAATTATGAGGGTTAGATCGGCTTTGTCTTTTGCTGTTCACAATTATTTCAGAGAAAATGGTTTCTACTATTTTCATGCACCTATTGTTACCGGTTCTGATGCTGAAGGTGCCGGAGAAATGTTTAGGGTAACCACTCTTGATGAAAAAAACCCACCTTTAAATAAAGATGGTAGTGTTAATCACAAAGAAGATTTCTTCGGAAAAGAAACCAACCTTACCGTATCTGGTCAGTTAGAAGCTGAAGCATATGCCATGGGACTTGGAAAGGTATATACTTTTGGACCAACATTTAGAGCTGAAAATTCTAATACCTCAAGGCACCTAGCAGAATTCTGGATGATTGAGCCAGAAATGGCATTTTTTGACTTAACTGATAATATGGATTTGGCAGAAGATTTCATCACTAATGTCATCAAATATATTCTCGAACATTGTCAAGAAGATTTACAGTTTTTAGAAAAACGCTTACTTGATGAAGAAAAACAAAAACCACAGGCAGAACGAAGTGAGATGCCTTTGATTGAAAAATTAAATTTTGTAGCCAACAATACATTTAAAAGAGTTTCATATACAGAGGCAATAGATATTCTAAGAAATAGTAAACCTAATAAAAAGAAAAAGTTCAAATACCCAATTGAAGAATGGGGTGCAGATCTTCAAAGTGAGCATGAACGCTTTTTGGTTGAAAAACACTTTAAATGTCCGGTAATCTTATTTGATTATCCTGCAAAAATAAAGGCATTTTATATGCGTTTAAATGAAGATGGAAAAACCGTTCGCGCCATGGATATATTATTTCCAGGTATCGGAGAAATAGTGGGGGGCTCACAACGTGAAGAACGCCTTGATGTTTTAAAAGAAAAAATGGCAGCTCTAGATATCTCTGAACAAGAACTATGGTGGTATCTTGATCTGAGAAAATTTGGTACCGCTGTTCATAGTGGTTTCGGATTAGGTTTTGAACGTTTGGTTCTTTTTGCAACTGGTATGGGCAATATTCGTGATGTTATACCTTTTCCAAGAACTCCACAAAATGCAGAGTTTTAAAATGAATTATTTAACTTTATAAGTAAAGCGTCATTCATAAATGCTAAAACAATACTTACAATTCAAATTATCGCAAAAGCTCTCGCCGCAGCAGATTCAATTAATGAAATTGATTCAGTTGCCAACACAAGCGTTTGAACAACGATTGAAACAAGAGTTGGAAGAAAACCCGGCACTAGAAACTGGAAAAGAAGAAAGCGATGCACTTGATGACATTTACGATGATGAATACGATGATTCTGAAAATGAGACCATCAATACTGAAGACATCAATATTGATGATTATTTAAGCGATGATGAAATTCCTGAATATCGTACTAAAGCAAATAATTATAGTGCTGATGATGATCAAAAAAGCGTGCCCTATGCCGCCGGAATTTCTTTTAACCAACATTTACTCAGCCAATTGAACACCTCTTATCTTAATGATGAGGAGTGGAAAATTGCCGAATTTCTGGTGGGCAGCGTTGATGAAAGCGGTTATATCAGAAGACCCATTAGTGATATCATTGATGACTTAGCTTTTACACAAAACGTAATCACTGATGAAAAGACTATTTTAAAAATATTTGAATTAATTCATGATTTAGACCCTCCGGGGGTAGGCGCGCGTTCTTTAGAAGAATGCCTTATTATTCAATTAAACAGAAAAGAAGCCACGCCAAGCATAGAATTAGCATTGGCAATTTTAAACAAGTCTTTTGAACAATTTTCTAAAAAGCATTATAAAAAATTAATTCAAAAGCATAGCATCACAGAAGAGCAGTTAAAAAAGGCAATTGGAGAAATTGAAAAACTAAACCCCAAACCAGGCGGTTCTTACGCAGGTAACAATAGAATGGTTGAGCACGTAGTACCTGATTTTTCAATTAAAATTGTGGAAGGCGATTTAGAACTCACCCTCAATGGCCGAAATGCCCCTGAACTTCATGTCTCTAATGAGTATAGTAATATGCTCAAGGGGTATAAAGACACCAAAAAGAAATCAAAGTCACAGAAGGATACAGTTCTATTCATCAAACAAAAATTAGATGCAGCAAAATGGTTTATTGACGCCATTCGCCAGCGCCAGCAAACCTTGTTCATTACCATGAATTCAATAATGCACTATCAAAAAGAATACTTTTTGACCGGAGATGAGCGAAATTTAAGGCCCATGATTTTGAAAGATATTGCTGATGAAATTGAAATGGATGTATCAACTGTATCACGTGTAGCAAATAGTAAATATGTTGACACCCCTTATGGTACCAAATTAATCAAAGAATATTTCTCTGAATCAATGAAAAATGATCAGGGTGAAGATGTGTCTACCAAAGAAATTAAGAAAATACTTGAAACTGTTATTGGTGAAGAAGAAAAGAAAAAGCCGCTCACTGATGAAAAATTAGCAACTATTTTAAAAGAAAAAGGGTACCCTATTGCAAGACGTACTGTAGCTAAATATAGAGAACAATTAGATATACCTGTCGCGAGGCTTAGAAAACAGATTTAATGCGCCGTTTTTTTCAGTTATTGTCTTATATATCGAATCCTATTTTCGTTCCTACCCTAGGCACTTATTTCTATTTTAAAATAACCCCGAAATACACATCTCCAGAGTTTGAAAGTGCAACTATTCTACCCATTTTCATTTTAACCGTTATCATTCCTATTATTATTATTTTAATTCTAAAAAACCTGAACTTAGTAAACTCAATCAAAATGACAGATTTAAAAGAACGTCGATATCCAATGTATATCAGTATTCTTTTATTATTAACCATAGTTTACAAAGTGCTTCCTAGTAATTTTACCATTGAACTGCACTACTTTTTTCTTGGTCTAATTACATCATTAGCTGCATCATTGGCATTAATTTATTTAAATTTTAAAAGTAGCCTACACTTAACAGGTCTGGGCAGTCTGATCATGTATGCCATTTGCCTAAGCGTGCATTTTGAAAAAAACATAACCCTATTTTTAAGTCTACTAATTTTATTCACTGGTCTTTTAGCCAGTGCAAAATTATATTTAAAAGCACATTCGAAAATTGAGCTCCTTATCGGTTTATTAATAGGGTTAATATCACAATTATTGACCGTTGAATACTGGCTGTAATTCACTAATTTTTAAGATTCAAGAATCCATCGCCCTCATAAGTGATGTAATTAATTTTAAGAGCGTTTACTTTTCTTAATTCTTCTTTTACATCAGACACCAAACCCATGCTTGCCTTTCTATCAACTTTTAAAACAACTGTAACAAAAGGCCTTATATGTTCAAGCTTTTCTTCTATTTTACCCAATACATAAGCTCCAACTTCATGAACTTCAATAAACTTATCGCCCACCTGAATTTTGGGTTCTGACCCCACCATATCTTTCCATTTTTCGCTGGGTTCGCCAATATAAATGGTAATGAGTCTATCCTTTTTTTCTAACTTTTTAATTTCAGTAGCGTTAGGCAGTTCATTGGCTACCTGTAAAACATCATCTTTCATGACTGTAACGGTCATGAAAAAAAACAAAAGCATAAATACAATATCTGGTAAAGATGCTGTTGATACTTCTGGCGTACCTGACCCTGATTTTTTTCTATATTTAGACATAAGAGTAGTTTATTTTAATTCAGCTTCTGATAATTTCATTGGAAATAAGTTTTTCATCTTTTTAATTCTTTGTTTCCATAAGGCTTTAGACGCGATTGGCGTTTCTGAGTTTTTATACAAGGCTTCCATTTCAGTAAAATCAATCTTATACAAGCGCTGAGCTTCTCGGTTTCGTAATGTATTATATGCAGCAGCCAATTCGTTTTGAACTGTTATATAAGTTCCATAACTAGTTTGACGGTCGCTACTAAGCGAAACAACGGCTTCTTGTGGACTTTCAGAAGATTTTGCATCTCTTTGACCTTGGCAGTAATTACAATACCCCTCCTCGCTTTGAGAAGCTCCTCCGTTATCTAAAAAAGCAATGGTTTGTGATTTTAGTTCGGTTATAGGAATCACTTTGTTATCAACCATAAGTTCACCCGATGCATTTATTGATACACGTAATATGTTTCGCTCAAGTTTAACCGCTGGCTTATTAGTTTTATCTGGTAATTTGGGTAGCATTCTACTGATACCGGCATCAGTCTCAATACTTGTTGTAACTAAAAAAAAGATGAGTAATAAAAATGCAATATCAGCCATTGAGCCTGCATTCACCTTGGGTACCTCGTTTCTGTCTATCATAATTAAAGTTTTAGATAGTTAAACAATTAATTGCCCTCACTATAAGGGTAAACAGTATGATAGGTGTTGGTGTTAATCTGGTAAAAGAAATCAGATTACTTAAAAGGCATCAATAGATGTGCCAAAACGTTACTAATTGTTGCTAAATATATGATACTATAAATAAGGTGGTAAAAACAAACTTAAAGTATGTAGAAAATTAGCCCCACACGTAAGGGCACAAGTTCAATGATTTCATCTGTAGTCAATGAAACATTATCATTTAGCAGGTTGGTAAGTGAATAATGAATGTGGGCATTAAATGAATTATTACCTAAATCTAGTGTTATTCCATATTGAAACCTTCTCACATCACTATTATTGAAAGCAATTTTTAAATCATTATTGTTTGAAATGAATCTCGAACGTGCCCCAACTGCATATCCAAAAGTAACACCTGTGTAAACGCGCCAAAACTTATATTCATCAGGTGTAGAATTACGCCATCTAAACTGAAAAGGTATTTCAACTAAATGAGTTTCTATTTTACTACGAGTTATATCAACAGTTTCTAAGGTATACATTATATCATTGGCGTTTTCAACAGCCTTAAGATCTGAATAATACGTATTCAGTGCTAAACCAACTCCAATACCAAGGCCGAAGGTTCTTGTAGAATTAAGAGGTATATCTTTAATAAAGCCAGCTTGAACGCCATATGAAAGTTTTCTTTGCTTTAAATTTTCAGGTGCTTTCTTTCGCAGAAAATTATACGTAACTCCTATATAAAATTGATCTTCAAGATATCTCGAATTGGTGTTTAAAGAATCAGAAGAAACTTGAGCAACCGAGTTTGTTGAAAATAAAGCGCAAAATAAAACAATCAAATACTTCATTAATTCAAAGTTACATAAATAAAAAAAAGCTTCAAATATGAATTTGAAGCTTTTCAAAAAATGTAATTCTCTAGTATTATTGCATATTTGAAAACGCATCACCCGATGAGGTGGTGTAATTTACTTTCAATGCATTTACTTTTCTAAGCTCTTGTTTGATATCTGAAATGATACCCATGTTAGCTCCTTTATCAACTTTTAAAGATGTTGTTAAAACGTTTTGAAGATCTTCTGATTTCTTAGCGCGTTCCATTAAAATATATGGCCCCACATCAGATGCATCAGCAAACTTATCATTTAACTGAATTTTAGATTCAGTACCGAATACTTTGGTGTACTCAGGTGTTGGCTTACCAACATAAATAGTTAAAACTCTATCTTTCTTTTCCAATTTTTTAATCTGATCTGCACTTGGTAAACTATTCTCTACCTTAAGTGAGCTATCTTTCATAACAGTTACAGTCATGAAAAAGAATAAAAGCATGAAAACGATATCAGGTAAAGAAGCGGTTGAAACCGCGGGTACTTCACCATCTTTTTTCTTTGCAAACTTTGACATATTCTTGCTTTTTAAATTAGTTTGATGTTGTTTCCGCTTCAGATAATTTCTGAGGATAAAGTTTCTTAATAGTAAGAACTTTTTCTTTCAACCCTTCTTTTGTATCTGCATCAGTCTCAGGATTCAAATATTCTGCTTCTAAATCAACATATGTTCTTTTGTAAAGACGCAAAGCCTCTCTATTTCTCAAGTCATTATACGCACCTACCAATTCATTTTGAACCGTTATATAAGTACTGTACTTTGTTTCACGGTCATTCTTCAATGAAATAATCGCTTTATCTGGGTTATCAGAAGACTCTGGGTCTTTTGCCCCCTTACAATAGGTACATGTATTATCACCGTTATTATCAAGAAAAGCTATAGCCTTTGCTCTTAAATTTTTCAAATCAGTTAACTCTTCATCAGCTAATAACTGATTACTCTTATTGATACTTACCTGAAAGATGTTCTTTTGCTTAATAACAACCTCATCATCAGGCGGCTCAATAGGAGGTAACATACGATCTAAACCAGCATCAGTTTCAATAGTAGTGGTTACCAAGAAAAATATTAGCAAAAGAAATGCTATATCCGCCATCGAACCGGCATTTACTTCAGGTGCTCCTGCTCTTCTACCCATATTTCAATTATTTACTTGTTGCGTTTTTAATTCCTCCCCATAGAATGAGGCCAACTGCTGCGATTAGCATAATAAAGAACATCCAGATACCAGCTCCTACTAAACGTACTTCGCTTTCAGATGTAACAATATTATTCTTTTCTAACATATTATCTACGCTAATATCAGTGCCACTAGAGATACCATAAGCTAAGCCTAAAGCCACCAATAAACCAATTATAGAGAAAGCCGCTTTTTTCAAACCACCTGGTGAAGAAGCCATGTTCTTCAATCCAAATATTACTGTAGCTGCTACTGCAACAGCCATTAAAAGATAGGCAAGACCAAACATTAGTGTAATACCTGTACTTTCCATAGCTTCACTACGAAGCATATCTTTGTCGGGCATCATAAATAGACAAATAAAGCCTATGACACTGACAACTATAAGTGCAATTTTAACAATCTTATACATTACTTAAAGTTTAAAGGGTCCGACTTATTTTTTGTGATCTACCAACATATCAATCAATGAGATTGAAGAATCTTCCATATCATTAACTATACTATCAATTTTTGCTATGATATAATTATAAAAAATCTGAAGAATAATCGCTGTAATAAGACCAAATACTGTTGTTAATAAGGCTACTTGAATATCACCTGCAATTAACGAAGCGCTTAAGTTACCTACAGCACTAATTTTTTCGAAAGCCTGAATCATACCAATTACTGTACCCATGAAACCAAGCATTGGTGCAATAGCGATAAATAAAGATAACCAAGAAACGTTTTTCTCTAGCTGACCCATTTGAACACCACCGTAAGAAACTACAGCTTTCTCTGCTGCTTCAACACTTTCGCCAGCACGTTCTAAACCTTGATAATAGATAGAGGCAACAGGTCCTTTTGTATTTCTACAAACTTCTTTTGCTGCTTCAACACCACCAGAGGCGAGTGCATCTTCAACTTGTTGCTTTAATTTTGAACTATTTGTACTAGCTAAGTTTAAGTAGATAATTCTTTCAATAGCTACTGCTAAACCTAAAATCAAACAAATTAGTACAAAGCTCATAAACCCTGCACCACCTTTGATGAATTGCTCTTTCAAAACTTGAGTAAACCCACCTGATTTTTCAGTTTCAACAACTTCATCTTGAACAAAAACTGCAGTTGTAGCTACGGTTGAGAAATTTGAGACAACAGTTGCTGTTGCCGCTTTTGCATTTACAGTATTTGTAGTTAATACAAATAACCCAGCTACTGCTAGGATAGAGAATAATTTTTTCATTTTTTTCAAACTTAGTTTTTCAATTAGTTAATTGCGATAAAGATAAAAAATTTTAGTAATAATAAAAGTAAATTAATAATGCAGAGAGGAAGGGATTCGAACCCTCGATACACTTTTGATGTATACACACTTTCCAGGCGTGCGCCTTCGACCACTCGGCCACCTCTCTAGATGAGCCTTAAAGGTGGCCCAAATAACAAAAAAAATGTCAGTTAGAGAAATATAAATTGTTATTTTATTGCATTTCTCCTCTAAGTGAAGTTTCAAATATTGTTTTAAAAGATTGTGATGAAACAGAACTACCCAACAAGTACATTAATTTGGTTATTGCTGCCTCTGTAGTAATATCCTTACCATTTATTAGTTTGAGTTTTTTGAGTTGTTGGCTAGTTGCATACTGCCCCATTATCACGCTACCACCTGAACACTGGGTTACGCTGACAATGTGAACCCCTCTTTTTAAGGCAGACTTCAAGGCTTTTACTAACCATGATGAGGTAGGTGCGTTACCAGAACCATAGGTTTCTATCACCAAAGCTTTTAAGCTAGTCTCTTCAAGAAATGCATTTACAATGGTTTCATTTATTCCAGGAAATAATTTTAAAATTGCCACATTAGTATCCATCTTTTTATGAACCCTAAATTTTTTAGTCCGTTTTGACCTCATTAAATATTCATTATTAACGTTCAAATGAACACCCGACTCAATTAATGGCGGAAAATTTAAAGAGTCAAATGCCTCAAAATGCTCGGCATTTATTTTAGTGGTTCTATTGGCGCGGTATAATTTATATTCAAAATATAGCCCTACCTCTTGAACTACAGCTTTAGATTTATGTTTTAAAGCAGCAATTTGAATTGAAGTAATTAAATTTTCTTTTGCATCAGTTCTCAAATCTCCAATAGGTAATTGAGAACCTGTAAAAATTACTGGCTTTGTTAAGTTCTCTAACATAAAACTCAAAGCCGATGCTGAGTAACTCATGGTATCACTACCATGTAAGACCACAAAACCATCATGACTTTCATAATGTTCTTCAATAATGGTTGCAATTAAAACCCAATGACTTGTATTCATATTTGAAGAATCAATAGGCTTATCAAATGATATGGTATCAATATGACAATCTAATTGGGTAAGCTCAGGAATATTCTTCAAAAGCTTTTTAAAATTAAATGCTTTCAACACACCAGACTTATAATCTTTAATCATACCAATGGTACCGCCTGTGTATATCAATAATATATTGGTCTGCTTACTCATTTTCTTACTACTTAAATACCGAAAACTAATTTAGAATTCTCTGTGGTTACTCTTGAAATTTCTTGAATAGACTCATCATAAACATCCGCTAACTTTTGCGCTATATTAATAAGGTAAGCACTTTCATTGCGTTTTCCTCTAAAGGGTACGGGGGCTAAATAAGGTGCATCTGTTTCTAAAACAATGTGTTTTAAATCTATTTTATTTAAAAAGGTGTCAATTTTACCATTTTTAAAAGTTGCCACCCCACCAATACCTAGTTTCATTTGATATGAAATTGCTTGTTTAGCTTGCTCTAAAGTACCTGTAAAACAATGAAATATACCATGTAATAAATCATCCTTTTCATCTTCAAGTATCTCAAATATTTCATCAAAGGCGTCTCTACAATGTATAACTATAGGTAATTTAAATTTTTTTGCCAATTGAATTTGATACCGAAAAGCCTCTTGTTGTTGTTTCAAGAAAGTTTTATCCCAATATAAATCGATTCCTATTTCGCCTACCGCATAAAATTCATGCTGATTTAACATAGCTGTTACGTGCGCCAATTCATCTTTAAAATTCTCTTTCACATGCGTGGGATGCAAACCCATCATCAAAAACATATTTTCAGGATACGATTTTTGCAAATCAAACATGCGTTGCGTGTAGGATGAATCAATAGCCGGAATAAAAAATCTTTCTACTCCTTTTTCAATCGCTCTTAAAATTACTTCATCGCGGTCTTCATCAAAGGCCTCGCTATACAAATGGGTATGCGTATCAGTTGCTATCATAGCGTAAAAATAGACTTATCTTTGGACAAAATGAACACATGGCTAGTTTGAAAAAATTACTACTAAAGAAGTCTTATCTTAAAATTCCGCTTATTCTTACCGCTACCAAACATTTTGAAATTGAAGCAAAATTAAACGGGGTAAAAGGAAATTTTATTCTTGATACAGGGGCTTCTAATACATGTGTAGGCTTTGACAAAACTGACTTTTTTAACTTAAATACAAAGGAGTCAAAAATAAAAGCGGCGGGTGCTGGTGCCACAAATATGGAAACCAAAATTTCAAAAAAGAATACGCTTGAAATTGGGGGCTGGTTAAAAAATAAAACAAAAATTGTTCTTTTTAATTTAGAACATGTGAACCAAGCTTTAATCAATCATAATGCTCAACCTGTTGATGGCATTATAGGTGCCGACATCCTCATCAAAGCAAAAGCCATTATTGATTACAAGAATAATTGTGTGTATCTAAAAAAGAAAAAAGCCTCTTCAAATTAAATTTAAAGAGGCCTTCAGTTTTATAACCGTGTCAATTACATTTCTAGGGCTTTCTTAATATTATTATCTAATAATAATTCTTCCGGATTTTCTAGCGCTTCTTTAACCGCAACTAAAAAGCCTACTGATTCTTTGCCATCAATAATTCTATGATCATAAGACAAAGCCACATACATAATAGGTGCGATAACAACATTACCATCTTTAGCAATTGGTCTTTCAACAATATTATGCATACCTAAAATAGCACTCTGTGGCGGATTAATAATTGGAGTTGACAACATTGATCCAAATACCCCACCGTTAGTTATTGTAAATGTTCCGCCTGTCATTTCATCAATAGTAATTTCGCCTTCACGCGCTCTTATTGCTAAGCGTTTTACCTCAGCCTCAACACCTCTAAAGGTTAAATTTTCAGCGTTTCTTATAACCGGCACCATTAAGCCTTTTGGTCCTGATACCGCAATACTAATATCACAAAAATCATATGACAACATTTCTTTACCGTCAATCATTGAATTTACCGCCGGATACATTTTTAATGCCCTAACTACTGCCTTTGTAAAAAAGCTCATAAACCCTAAACTCACTCCATGCTTTGCTTTAAAATCTTCTTTGTATTGCTTTCGCAAAGCGAATATTGGCGACATATCAACTTCATTAAATGTAGTTAACATTGCTGTTTCATTCTTAACTGACACTAAACGTTCAGCTACTTTTCTACGCAACATCGAAAGTTTAGAGCGTGATTCTCCACGATTTCCGCCCGTGGGTGACCCCATTGAAGGTGTCGCTTTTACCGCGTCTTCTTTGGTAATTCTACCATCGCGACCTGTACCCTTAACGGCGCCAGCAGCAATTCCTTTTTCATCTAATATTTTCTTAGCTGCAGGTGATGGCGTACCTGACGCGTAGGTTTCTTTTGCTTTTGTAGTTGCAGGTTCTGCTTTTGGTGCTTCTTTTGCTTCAGCCTTTGGAGCTTCATTTTTACTCGCTCCTTTTGGTTTTGCGGCACTGGTGTCAATCAAACATACAACAGCACCAACTTCAACAGCATCACCCACCTCAGCTTTTAGCGTGATAATACCACTTTTTTCAGCTGGAAGTTCTAAAGTAGCTTTATCAGAATCTACTTCTGCAATCGCTTGGTCTTTTTCAACATAGTCACCATCTTCTACTAGCCAATCAGCAATCTCTACTTCAGTGATTGATTCTCCGGGTGACGGAACTCTCATTTCTAAAATCATGCGCTAAACTTTTATTTAATTCTTTTTTGATTTATTTTTTTACTACCGGGGCGTGTCATATTATCTTTTGTTTTATCAAAAACGTAATCAATAATTTGTTGATGACGCTTTTTAGATCGCACCGCACTACCTGCAGCAGGTGAAGCATAAAAACGTCTTGATGCTACTCTAAACGTACTTACTGTTTTTGAATGTAGTAATAAATGGCTCCATGCACCCATGTTTCTTGGCTCTTCTTGTGCCCAGACAACATCATCTGCATTTTTATATTTCTTTAGCACCTCATCAATTCTCTCTGTTGGTAACGGAAATAATTGCTCAAGTCTTACCAAGGCTACATCATCTCGTTTCATTTCTTCTTTGGCTGCTAAAAGATCATAGTAGAATTTACCTGTACAGAATACTAAGGTCTTAATTTTTTTCACTTCTGCAGATGGATCATCGAGCACGGTTTGAAAACTACCGGTAGCCAAATCATCAACACTTGAAACTGCTTTTGGGTGACGCAATAAACTTTTTGGCGTAAAGACAATCAAAGGTTTTCTAAAGTTGGCCTTCATTTGTCTTCTTAACAAATGAAATAGGTTCGCTGGTGTTGTACAATCAGCTATATACATATTGTCAGTTGCACAGAGCTGAAGATACCTTTCCATTCTACCTGATGAATGTTCAGCACCTTGCCCTTCATAACCGTGAGGCAAGAGCATTACCAATCCGTTTTGAAGTTTCCATTTATCCTCAGCAGCAGAAATATATTGATCAATCATGATTTGAGCACCGTTGCTGAAATCGCCAAATTGCGCTTCCCAAATAGTAAGCGTGTTCGGGCTTGCCATGGCATATCCGTAGTCAAAACCAACCACCCCATATTCAGATAATAGTGAGTTGTATATTTGAAAGTTTCCTTGTTTTTTTGAAAGGTGGTTCAGCAATAAAACTTCTTCTTCACTTTCTTCAACTTTCAATACTGCATGACGATGCGAAAAAGTGCCACGTTCAACATCTTGACCAGAAATTCTAACATCAAAACCTTCTTGAAGTAATGAACCATAGGCCAAAAGCTCGCCCATTGCCCAATCAAGTTTTTTAGTTTCGAAAAACATTTTTTTACGATCTCTAATCAGTTTCTCAGCTTTTCGTAAAAACTTCTTGTCTGCAGGAACCTCTGTAATAACCTTTGCAATTTCTGTTAATTTTTTCTTGTTGAATGCTGTATCAACAAGCTTCATCATACCATGTTCTTGAACATTTTCAAAACCTTTCCATTCATCAGCCATAAATGGCGTAATTACCGTTTTGTCTTCTTTACGTGAATCTTCTAATTCTTCTTCTAAAGAATCTTTATATTCAGTTTCAAGTTTTTTTACATGCCCTTCACTAATAACACCTTCAGCAATTAATTTAGCAGCATAAATATCTCTTGGATTACTGTGCTTTGCAATAGCCTTGTATAATTTAGGCTGGGTAAAACGAGGCTCATCACCTTCATTATGCCCATATTTTCTATAGCCCAAAAGATCTAAGAAAACATCTCTATTAAAACGCATTCTATATTCTAATGCAAAAAGTGATGCGTGTACTACAGCTTCTGGGTCATCAGCATTTACATGCAACACAGGGCTCAAAGTTACTTTACCTACATCAGTACAATACGTTGATGTTCTTGCATCTAAATAATTAGTGGTAAACCCAATTTGATTGTTAACAACAATATGAATTGTGCCATTTGTTTTATAGCCATCTAAACCAGCCATCTGCACTACTTCATATATTAAACCTTGACCAGCGATGGCGGCATCGCCGTGTACTACAATAGGTAACACTTTTGAAAAATCATCTGAATACTGAGCGTCTTGTTTTGCTCTTGCTATGCCTTCAACTACAGCACCAACCGTTTCTAAATGCGAAGGGTTAGGCGCAATACTCATTTTAATTTTATTACCATTGTCTGACATGCGATCAGAGGTCCATCCTAAGTGATATTTTACATCACCATCAAAAATTTCTTGCTCGTAATCTTTGCCATCAAATTCACTAAAAATATCTTTTGCAGCCTTACCAAAAATATTGGTAAGTACATTAAGGCGACCCCTATGTGCCATACCCATAACAAACTGCTCGACACCCATTTCAGCGGCACGCTCAACCATTGCATCTAATGCAGGAATCAAAGATTCATTACCCTCTAAAGAAAATCTCTTTTGACCTACATACTTGGTATGTAAAAAACTTTCAAAAGAAACTGCTTGATTTAGTTTTTTGAGAATATGCTTTTTTCGATTAGGGTCATATTTTGGTTGATTATCATTGATGTTCAACCAATTTTGAATCCATTTTACTCGTTCAGGTTTTCTTATATACATGTATTCAACACCTATTGAACTACAATAGATATTTGTTAAATGCTTGATGATATCGCGAAGACTTCTTGAGCCAATACCTAAAATTTCACCCGCGGTAAAAACTGTATCTAGATCTGTTGCTGCTAGTCCAAAATTTTCAATATCAAGGGTAGGTAAATATTTTCTACGCTCCCGTACTGGGTTTGTTCTGGTAAATAAATGCCCACGGCTTCTGTATCCGTCGATTAATTTAACTACCTGAAATTCTTTTTGAAGTGATTGTGGCAATGCTCCTGCCCCATTTGCTGATGCAAGGTCTAGCTCATCAAGCGAGCTTTCCATTCCAAAATCATATCCTTGAAAAAAGGCACGCCAACTTGGCTCTATGCTATCGGGTGATTTTAAATACTTGTCATAAAGTTCCGCGAAAAAGGAGGTATGTGCGGCATTTAAAAAGGAATAATTATCCATAAAAGATTGTGCTGTCTTCAAAATAAAACTTACTCAAAAATACAACTTTTCACAATTGTAGTAGTATCTTGAGCGCGTAATTCGATTAAAAAGAACAATTATGTTACATACTTTTCTTCAGTTCAATAAAAAAATAGTTCTAACTGTTTTAATGACCTTTGTCTTTGCAGTATGTTTTGCGCAAAATAAGAGCACTAAAAGTGACTTTTGGCAAAATGTCAATTTCTATGGTGGTTTTGGTATAAACTTTTCAAATGGTGGCTTTAACGGCTCAATTTCACCAGGGGCAGTTTATCAATTCAATGAAATAGTGAGTGCTGGTCTTGGGGCGAATGTAAACTTTTACAAATTCAACGAGCAAAAATTTTGGGCGTATGGCCCAAGTGCGATTGTTTTGGTAAATCCAATTAAACAAATTCAATTATCTGGCGAATATGAAACACTACGTGTAAACTCTTCAATACAAACTAATGGTAGTGATATTGAACAAGATTATTGGTCAGATGCTCTCTTTTTAGGAATTGGTTATAGAACCAGGCATGCAACAGTAGGTTTTAGGTACAATGTTATTTATGATGAAAGTGACAGTATTTATCTCAATGCATTGGTGCCGTTTGTAAGAATCAATTTTTAAATTATTCTAAGAGCGCTTATTTTTTGTAAATCATGCCGTTTTTCATCACAAAAGTTACATTTTGTAGCGTCTTTACATTATCAATTGGGTTTTCATCAACCGCAATGATGTCAGCCATAAAACCTTCTTTTAACTGACCCAATTCATTGGCCATATCTAATAATTTAGCATTGATAATTGTGGCTTGTTTTAACGATTCTTTTGACGGAATACCTGAATCAAGCAAATACTCAAATTCATTTGCATTTAAACCGTGCGGAAAAACCCCTGCATCGGTGCCAAAGCCCATTGGCACACCTTTCTTATACGCCTTTGCCATGGTCGCTTGGTGTTTAGGGCCAATTTCTAATGCTTTTCGAGCAACCACAGGCGGCAAAAACCCTGGTTGTTTGGCTTTTTCAGCCACATGTCTTCCGGCGCTAATAGTCGGAATTAAATAGCAATTATATTCTTTCATAAGAACCATAGTTTCTTCTGACATAAAAGAACCGTGCTCAATAGTATTTACACCTCCTTTAATGGCCAACTTCATTCCTTCATCACCATGAGCATGGGCAGCAACTGAAAAGCCATAATTTTTTGCGGTACTAGTAATTGCCTTTATTTCTTCTAAAGTAAATTGAGGATTATGTCCGCTTTTCGCCAAACTCATCACGCCACCTGTTGCCGTTATTTTAATAACATCAGCACCATTTTTATAGCGTTGACGAACCGCCTTTTTAGCATCATCAACTGAATTGACAACCCCTTCTTTAGGGCCCGGATTTCCCATTAATTCTTTTCTAAAACCATTGGTAGGATCAGCATGACCGCCCGTGGTTGCGAGGGCTTTACCTGAAGTAAAAATGCGTGGCCCAGCAGTCAAACCGCGATCAACAGCCTTTCTTAAAGAAATATTTACTCCAGAGCCACCTAGATCGCGTACCGTAGTAAAACCTGCCATCAATGTTTTCTTGGCATTTACTGCCGCTTCAAAAGCAACATCTGCCTCATTACTAGTAAACCTTTTTATATACGATTGCTGATTGTATTCTGATTCTAAATGTACATGCATATCAATTAAACCAGGCAAAACTATTTTATCTTTTAAGTCTATAATCGTATCTGCATCAGTACCCAAAACATAGCCGTTTTGAAGACTTTTAATTTTGTTATTTGAAACTATAATGGTTTTTTCTTTGGATGTTTTACCCGTATCTGTATCGACAATTGAACCACAATGAAGGTAGGTGTCTTGCGCTGTAACAAATAAAGAGGTCAGTAATGAAATTAGCAGCACTAAATATTTCATGATAAAAGGTTTTTAAACAAAAAATGCGAAGAAATATACAACTATTTCTTCGCATGCTTATTTATTTTAAAGGTAAGCTTAGTCTTGAATCTTACGAATCTTCTTTTCCCAATCCCAAGCTGATTGCATCGCTTCATCTAAGGTTGATTCTGCTTTCCAACCTAAAATGGTATTTGCTTTTGTAGTATCAGCATAGGCTGAAATTATATCGCCTGCTCTTCGAGCTACAATTTTATAATTCAATTTTTTACCTGAGGCTTTTTCAAAACTGGCTATTACTTCAAGAACTGAACTGCCCGTACCTGTACCTACATTAAAAACCTCATAATTGCTTTCATTTTTATCTTCTAAAAGACGTGTTAAAGCTACCACATGGGCCTTTGCTAAATCAACTACGTGAATATAATCACGAATACATGTGCCGTCTGAAGTTGGATAATCATCACCAAAAACCGATAATTCATCACGAAGCCCGGCACCTGTTTGCGTAATAAAAGGTACCAAATTTTGTGGTACCCCAATAGGTAATTCGCCAATTTTTGCTGAAGGATGCGCCCCCATCGGATTAAAATAGCGTAATGAAATTGCTTTCAAATCAGCATTTACTTTACAGGTATCAAAGATGATCTCTTCGCCCATTTGTTTGGTATTACCATAAGGTGACTCAGCAGTTTTTACTGGTGCACTTTCAGTAATTGGCATTTCATCAGCTTGACCGTAAACGGTACACGATGAACTAAAGATAAAATTAGCGTTATTCTTTTTTGATAGTTCTTTTAAAATGTACACTAAGGTGCCAATATTATTTTCATAATATTTTAATGGCTCTTGAACGCTTTCGCCTACCGCTTTTGAGGCAGCAAAATGTATCACTCCTTTTACATCTTCGTGGCGTTTGAAAAAATCTTCAACCTTATCTTTTTCTTTAAGGTCAATTTTTTCAAACTCTGGCATTTTACCAGAAATTGACTTAATTCCTTCTAATACCTTTTCATCAGCATTAGAACAATCATCAATTATAATTACATTAAAACCTTTATTTTGAAGTTCAACTACCGTGTGTGAACCAATGAAACCTAAACCTCCTGTAACAAGAATTTTCATCTGTATTATTTATTTGCTCAATAAGAACACAAACCTACTACTTATTACCCTTAATCGTTAACAAAGTCGATAACTGCTTTGGTAATGTAGTTAATCTGCTCATCATCTAATTCAGTATGCATTGGTAAAGAAATAACCTCTTTTATGAGTTGATTGGTTACCGGAAAATCTTCTTCATTATAACGGTCATCTAAATAAGCCTTTTGTCTGTGTAGTGGAATTGGGTAATAAATGCCAAACGGAATTTCTTTTTCCTTTAAATATTCAGCCAAAGCATCACGTTTACCATTGGTTATTTTCAAAGTATATTGATGAAAAACATGACAATCACAAGAATCGCATATGCCTTCACAACCATTTACTGTTTTAGGTGTTACAATATGGTCTTGGTCTTTGAAGGCCAAATTATATTTACGTGCAGCATTTCTTCTAGACGAACAATAGGCATCTAAATGCGGAAGTTTTGCTCTTAAAACAGCAGCTTGAATAGAATCTAATCTTGAATTTACACCAATTACATCATGATGGTATCTTTTATACATACCATGATTTACCATGCCGCGAAGTGTATGTGCCAAATCATCATCATTTGTAAAAATAGCACCGCCATCACCATAGCATCCTAAATTTTTAGAAGGAAAAAATGAAGTAGACCCTACATGACCAATGGTTCCTGCTTTTTGTTTTGAGCCATTTTTTGAAGTATAATTCGCTCCAATTGCTTGGGCATTATCCTCAATAACAAATAGATTGTGCTTTTCTGCCAACTCGTTTATGGCATCCATATTCGCACATTGACCAAATAAATGAACGGGCACAATAGCTTTTGTTTTTGATGTAATTGCTTTCTCAATAGCCTGTATATCAATATTGAATGTATCTGGGTATACATCAACCAACACCGGTGTTAGTTGCAAGAGTGCAATTACCTCAACGGTTGCGGCAAAAGTAAAATCTGCAGTAATGACTTCATCACCTGGTTTTAACCCTAAACCCATCATGGCAATCTGCAGAGCATCAGTACCATTGGCGCATGGTATCACATGTTTGACACCCAAATAGGCTTCCAATTCTTTTTGAAAAGCCTTTACATCAGGTCCGTTTATAAATGCAGAAGTTTCTAAAATAGTAGTCAATGAATCATTGACTTTTTCTTTAATTTCTTGATATTGACCGTTCAGGTCAACCATTTGAATTTTCTTCATATAAATAGTACCTAATGCGCTTTTTAAAGCAATTTGAAAACAAAAATACGAAACCGAGCTTAATGAATTAATTCAAAGAAGCGTAATTTAGCTTTAAACCGTTTATCGTTGATTCATATTTATACTATTATTTCGCATATTGCTTGGTTTCTTTTGAAGATTTTTTCATTCTTCAGCAAGAAGCTCAATTTGTTTGTCAAGGGTAGAAAAGACACCTTTAAGGTGCTTGAAAAATCAATTACCAAAGATGATGCTGTCTTATGGTTTCATGCCGCTTCGCTTGGAGAATTTGAACAAGGCAGACCTATCATTGAAAGAATTAAAAAAGAATACCCTAGCTATAAAATTCTAGTAACCTTCTTTTCGCCTTCTGGTTATGAGGTTAAAAAAAACACATCAGTTGCTGATGTGGTAACGTACTTGCCTTTTGACAACAAAAAAAACGTCAAACATTTTATCAATGCAGTACATCCTCGATTGGCAATTTTTATCAAGTATGAAGTTTGGCCCAACTATCTTGATCATTTACAAACAAGAAAAATTCCTACCCTTTTAATTTCTGCCATTTTTTCAAAAGATCAAGTTTATTTTAAATGGTACGGCACCTTTATGAAAAAATCGCTTCAAAAATTTGATCATATTTTTTTACAGGATGAAAGATCGCAAACATTACTTTCATCTATTGCTATAGAAAATACCACAGTCAGCGGCGACACTCGTTTAGATAGGGTTTCAGAAATAACAGAAAGAGACAATCAATTACCTCTTATCGAAACCTTCAAAGAAGATAAACTATGTTTAGTTGCAGGAAGCACTTGGCCCGAAGATGAAGCTATTTTAAGTTCATACATTAATACAACTGAAAAAAGCCTAAAATTCATCATTGCCCCTCATAAAATAGAAGAAGCTAACATTTTAAGACTTGCTGCTTCAATTAACAAAAACACCACTCTTTTTTCGAAGGCTACCCCGCAAACTATCAGCAATTTTGATGTGCTTATTATTGATAATATTGGTATGCTTACCAAAATTTACAATTACGCTGATATCAGTTATGTAGGTGGCGGGTTCGTTACAGGACTTCATAACACTCTTGAACCTGCTGTTTTTGGTATACCGGTAATTATTGGACCAAATTATAGGGGTTTCAAAGAAGCTGAAGAATTGGTAAAGCAAGGCGGAATTATAGCAATTAATGATGCTCAAAGTTTTAATACTGTAGCAACTAAACTAATCGAAAACAATTCGTTTCGAGCTTCAACAGGCACTATAAATGCATCATACATTGAAAAAAACAAAGGCGCAAGCGTTCAAATAATGTATTACGTACGTAAATTACTTTAACCCCAAAGTAGTTTTATCATTATTAGTTCCAAGAAATCATTTCTTTAAGTCTTGCTTTTATTTTGCTTTTTTTAGCGTATTGAATCAATACTTGAAAAAGAATCAACCCCTAATTTAGAATTAAAAAAGTTTGAAAAAAAACCTTTAAAAAACGAAACTGAAAGGCAAAAAGCACCGAAAAAAGACACCTTAAAACCTTTAAGTGCTCAACTCAGATAAGTACACCATATATTGGATTTTTCGCTAAATTTACGCGAACCAACAAACCAATTTCATGAATTCAAAAATTTTAAGAATTGCCTTTACAGCTGCCTTAAGCGGATTTTTATTTGGATTTGATACTGTTGTAATAAGTGGCGCCAATGAACCTATTAAGGAATTATGGGCTACCAATTGGTTCATTGCAAATACACCCTTTACTTTTCATGGTATATTTATTATGTCAATGGCTTTATGGGGCACAGTGGTAGGATCTTTATTTGGAAACATACCTTGTGACAGAATAGGTCGTAAAAAAACATTATTTTGGATCGGTGTTCTCTACACTTTATCTGCCTTAGGATCAGCTTTAGCAGCTGACCCCTATTTATTTTCTTTTTTTAGATTTATTGGGGGACTAGGTGTTGGCGCTTCTTCTGTGGCCGCACCCATATATATTTCAGAAATATCATCACCAAAAAATCGCGGCAAACTTGGCGGGCTATACCAATTCAATTTAGTTCTGGGTATTTTAATTGCCTTTATCAGCAATTATTTATTTCAAGGATTTGGCGGCTTTAATGATTGGCGTTGGATGCTCGGTATAGAAGCCATACCGGCAATAATTTATACTATCATGGTGGTTCAAATACCCAATAGTCCAAGATGGTTGGCAATCAATAAGCAAGACGGTAAAAAAGCATTTGAAACTTTAAAAAGTATTTATGAAGAAAGTGATGCACGCGCTAAATTAGAAGAAATTAAACAAAGTCTAAATACTGAAAAAATTAAAGGAAGCTTGTTTTCAAAAAAATACAAGACACCATTAATCTTGGCTTTTTTAATCGCCTTTTTCAATCAAGTTTCAGGTATTAATTTCGTGCTTTATTATGCCCCTGAAATTTTAGAACGAGCAGGCTTAGCCACTCAAGAATCGTTATTTAGTTCTATAGCTATTGGAATTACCAATTTAATCTTCACTTTTGTTGGTGTTTGGCTACTTGATAAATTGGGCAGAAAACAGTTGATGAAAATAGGCTCAATTGGCTACATTATCAGTTTAGGAATGGTTGCTTGGTGCTTTAAAACTTCTGCCGACTCAACCATTCTTTTGAGTTTCATATTAATTTTCATAGCGTCACATGCCATTGGTCAAGGGGCTGTGATTTGGGTATTCATCTCAGAAATATTTCCGCAAAGAGTGAGAGCCCTGGGGCAATCTTGGGGTACAGGTACACATTGGGTATTTGCAGCCATTATAACACTTATAACCCCTACGTTTTTAGATAAAGAGATAGGTATTTTTAAAGATAATCCGTGGCCAATTTTTGTATTCTTTGCCGGTATGATGGTTTTACAATTAATATTTGTGCTATTTATGATGCCTGAAACTAAAGGGGTTTCTTTAGAAGAATTAGGCAAAAAGATGAGCAACAAAGATTAAGACCCTTTAAATTGTTCTGATTTGTTTCAAAGTGGATCTTTCAAGCCACAAAGAGCCTATAAATGAGGTAATTAATCGAATTTATTAGTGCGCGCTATTCTTTTTTCAATGTTTTTTGTAACTTGAAGTCAAACAATATGAAAATGGAACAAAATATTTCAACAGAGGCTAGAAACGCCAAATTACTTAATGGTTTTCTTAGAATAATGGTAATTGCTTTAGTAGGTATTTTAATTGCTGTAATTGTCACTATGCTACTTTGGGCCGTTGGGGTTTTCTAGCAGCTCACTTAAACACAATTCAAACTAAGAATCATGACCCTTTTATAAGGGTCTTTTTTTGTGCCAAATTGTACTAATTATAGCTTTATAAAAGTAAAAGAATAAGACTTGTCAGGGGTTAAACATAACGTATAAAATAAGCACTCTAGGACAATACTTAACCTTCAAAGGTTTTTGAGAAAATGTCCGAAATGCTCTTTTTTAGTTTTGAGATACTCGTAATTATTTTCATTCGGTTCTAACTCAATGGGGATTCTCTCAATAATTTCAATTTTTTTATCATCAAAAAAATTAATCTTATCAGGATTATTGGTTAGTAGTTTGATTTTTTTGACTTCAAAATACTCTAGAATTTCAAGAGCATCATCATAACGTCTGGGATCTTCTTCAAAACCAAGCTGTGTGTTCGCCTCAGCAGTATTGTAACCTTCATCTTGCAGGCAATATGCTTTTAGCTTATTAATAATACCTATACCTCTACCCTCTTGTCTAAGGTAAATGAGAAGACCGCCGTTGTCTTGAATATATTTTAATGAACTTTTTAATTGTTCACCGCACTCACATCTTTTTGAACCAAACAAATCGCCTGTAATACATTCAGAGTGAATTCTAACGGGTAAATTCTCATTCCATTCTGACTGATTTGTGTATAGAGCAATATGAGGCATTAAATCTTCTGAAGATTTAGTAAAAGTGGCTATATTAAAATTACCATATTGGGTTTCTAAATTAGCCTTGCTCTGCAATTTTAAGTTATTGTTATTCATTCTACTTATATCAACTTCTTAAGACGAGATTTCTGGGCAAAACTAACAAAAAGATTCATGGTATTTTAGTGTTTTAAACTTAACCGATATCTTTTAAACATTGCTTTGTTCAATAAACTGTGGGGAATAAAAAAAGACCTTCTTTTTAAGGGAGGTCTTTTTTTTAAATTTTTAAAAAGCAAACTAATTCTATTACGAATTAAATAACCAAAAAAGTGGACTTTGGTTCTTTATTTACCAGTACACCCTGGTTTGGCATCAATATCTGATTCTAAACGAATACTACCAATTCCAACATCTACCCCTTCATCAGCAGTTAGCATTATGGCTGTATTGATATTAGTCATATCAACGCCTAGCTTTTCAAAACAACTTAAACTAATGCGATATTCTTGCCAATCATTACCTGAAATGTTAATATCAAGTGTTTCATTACATGGCGAATTTTGATCGCATCCCATACCAATTTTAACCATAGTATTGCCGCTTTTGAATGATTTAGCCATAAAGGTCAATTCCATGGCACCATTACTTTCACGTGACATATCAGTTGGCGAAGAATTACTTAATCGAACCTGATCGCCGTCTGTTTGCGTCCACTTTATACGTAATGCATCTTCTTGCGCCTCATGATCAGTTTTACTTACAATTAATCCACCAACAGATGTTGGAAAACTCGCTATTTGTTTACTTAAATCTCCTGATTTTAACCATAAAGACCATGGTGCTATTGGCGCTCCTTTTTCATAAAAATTACCATTTGAAGCAATTTCGGCATTTTCTAACCCTGATTCTTCAGAAAGTTCAGCGACTTCCTCTTTACTTGTATAACTGAGACCGTATCCTAAGGAAAATAAATTTTTTGAATCTTCAGACACTAAGGCCCTGCTTGGCCAAGAGAAAGATAATTTTCCGGTAAAATCATGAGATTCATCTCTTTGAAATAATAAATCAGAAACACCACCCCCTTCACTTCCGGGAAGCCATGCAGCTACAAATGCATCTGACCTATTTATCTCAGGATTTGTCCATAATGGACGCCCTGAAAGAAAAACAGAGACAACAGGAATTCCTTTTTCTTGAAATTTAGTCAAGGCACTTACATCAAATCCATTAGGAACAAAATCTAAATTTTCAAGATCGCCTTGAAATTCTGCATAAGGGTTTTCACCATATATGGCCACGATCACATCAGCGTCTTGATTTGAATCTCCGTTAGGTGAGAAAATTACTTTACCACCTGCATTACTTACTGCTTCTTGAATTCCGGCTAATATGGTCTCGCCATTAGGAAACTCATCATTTGTATGGTCTGTACCTTGCCATGAGAGCGTCCATCCGCCACATGCTTTAGAAATACTATTCGCACCATCGCCTATAACTAGTATCGTTTTCTTGGCATCTAAAGGTAGCAGTCCGCCATTATTTTTTAACAAAACCATTGACTCGCGAACTGCTTGACGTGCTACTGCTCTATTATCAACAAGCCCTAAGAGGCTTTCATCACCAGCATTTTTACGTGTACTGGGTGCTCCTTTTTCAAAAATACCTGATGCAATTTTTACACGTAATATTCGGCGTACGGCATCATCTAATCTTGTCATAGGAATCTCGCCGCTCTTGACATGTGCCAAAGTGCTTTCCCATAACCCTTTCCAGCTATCGGGAGCCATGTACATATCTAAACCCGAATTTAAAGATGGTGCACAATCAATATTAGTACAACCAGGAACTTGGCCATGACCATTCCAATCACCCACAACAAAACCATTAAAACCTAGTCGCCCTTTAAGAACATCTGTCAACAAATCTTTATCACCATGAAGCTTTCTTTCTTGCCAACTTGAAAAAGAGGCCATTACCGTTTGTACTCCTGCAGGTATCGCGCTGTAGTAACCAGCAGCATGCACGTCAATCAATTCTTGCTCACTAATTTTTGCATCACCTTGATCTACCCCATTTTCAGTTGCGCCATCCGCTAAAAAATGTTTTGCACTAGAAATGACACGTCCATCACCCATAAAATCTTTGTCATTAAAACGACCTTGTAAGCCGTAAACTATTCGATCACCGTATGACTTTACAATATCAGGGTTTTCTGAAAACCCTTCATAACTTCTTCCCCAGCGAATATCTTGCGGTACGGCAAGCGTTGGCGCGAAGGTCCAGTCATGGCCTGAAACCGTTAGTTCGTGTGCTGTTACCGACATAATTTTCTCAATAAGATCTGGGTTATGGGCAGCACCAAGACCAACATTATGAGGAAAAATAATTGCGCCTTTTAAATTAGCGTGACCGTGAACTGCGTCAATACCCCATATATAAGGAATCGCAATCTCGACTCCTGCAGTGTCAATTGAGGCATTGTAATATTTATCAGCCATTTCTAACCAGCTTTTAGTATCAGCATATGGCAATGGACCGGGAGCGGAATTACCACCACTCAATATGGATCCCAAACGATATTTCTTAAGCTCTTCAGGAGTAATAGATGCATTATCAGCTTGAATAACCTGACCTACTTTTTGCTCTAAAGTTAGTTTTGGTAAAATTTCATCTATTCGAGCCTCAATTGCAGGATCTAACGGTAATGCTTTAATCGTTGGCCAATTTTCTGGGTTTATTTCATTCGCCGCTGTTTCAATACTCGCAGCTTTTTGCTCATCGCTGCAGCTTTGCAAGAGGATTGACAATGAGACTATTACTGAAACTATCAATGAAAAAGGTTTTCTATTTTGCATATTTAAAATATTAGGTTCTTTTTAAATTTAAAGACTATTGATTAATGAAATGACAAGGTAGCTAATTTCTAAATTAAAAAAATGAATTGAAAAGTTAGATTTTTCTCTTGTTTAAAAGGAGAGCCGGCTTCTTGTCTCTCCTTTAAGCAAATTGATAATATAATACCATAAAAAAAGCTTTTCGTTTCCGAAAAGCTTTTAACTGTACAGGCGGAGAGACTCGAACTCTCACACCTTGCGGCACTAGATCCTAAGTCTAGCGTGTCTACCAATTCCACCACGCCTGCAATTAAATTAATTCTCAAAAAAATGCTTTTTTGAGTTTCTGCGTATCTACTCCCGAAACTTCGGGACCACCACGCCTGCATTTCCGTTTAAAACGGGGTGCAAATATAAAGCAAAAAATCAATTCTCTAAATAACTTGCCCTGCAAAAAGTTCTTTTTACTAATTTTATTCATTCATAAAAAAAATCTATTCATGCAGGGTATTAATAAATACATTGAACAAAACAAAAATCGTTTCTTAGAGGAACTCATTGATTTATTAAAAATTCCCTCAGTCAGTGCTGATCCTGCCTACTCAAAAGATGTCTTGAATACTTCAGTAGCAGTACAAAAATCTCTTCAAGAAGCAGGATGCGATCTGGTTGAAATTCATGAAACAGCGGGTTACCCCATTGTTTACGGAGAAAAAATAATTGACCCTGCACTGCCTACCATTTTAGTTTATGGCCATTATGATGTACAACCGGCTGATCCTATTGAATTATGGAATTCGCCACCTTATGAACCCGTTATTAAAAAAACCAACTTACACCCTCAAGGTGCCATTTTTGCCAGAGGTGCTTGTGATGATAAAGGTCAAATGTACATGCACGTTAAGGCATTAGAATTTATGGTTAAGACCAACCAATTACCCTGCAATGTTAAATTTATGATTGAAGGTGAAGAAGAAGTAGGTAGTGACAACTTGGGTATTTATGTGGCGAATAATAAAGAAAAACTAGCCAATGATATCATCCTTATTTCTGATACCGGAATGATTGCCAATGACGTGCCTTCAATTACTACTGGCTTACGCGGGTTGAGTTATGTTGAGGTTGAAGTAACTGGGCCTAATCGTGATTTACACTCCGGTTTGTATGGCGGAGCCGTGGCGAATCCTATTAATATTTTAACCAAAATGATTGCGAGTCTTCACGATGAAAACAATCATATTACCGTACCAGGGTTTTATGATAAGGTAGAAAATCTATCTAAAGAAGAACGTGCTGAAATGGCAAAAGCACCTTTTTCATTAGAGAACTACAAAAAGGCTTTAGATATTGAGGCTGTTTACGGCGAAGAAGGGTACACCACCAACGAGCGCAATTCAATCAGACCTACTTTAGACGTCAACGGAATTTGGGGCGGCTACATAGGCGAAGGCGCCAAAACTGTTATTGCAAGTCAGGCTTTTGCTAAAATTTCTATGCGTTTGGTGCCCAACCAAGATTGGGAAGAAATAACTGAACTTTTTAAAACACATTTTACCAGTATTGCCCCTAAAGGTGTGACAGTAAAAGTGACTCCACATCATGGAGGACAAGGTTATGTAACGCCTATCGATACTATTGGTTATCAAGCAGCCTCAAAAGCGTACGAGGCTACTTTTGGCAAAAAGCCTATTCCGCAACGTAGTGGAGGTAGTATTCCGATTGTTGCCCTTTTCGAACAAGAATTAAATAGCAAAACAATTTTAATGGGCTTTGGTCTAGACAGCGATGCCATTCACTCTCCTAATGAGCATTTTGGAATATGGAATTACCTAAAAGGAATTGAAACAATACCTTACTTCTATAAGTATTTTACTGAAATGAAGTCTTAGTGTTAAGTGTTAAGTGTTAAGTGTTAAGTGTTAAGTGTTAAGTGTTAAGTGTTAAGTGTTAAGTGAAAATTAAATTTTTCCTCTTTAAACTAATTCACTAATACACTTTTTAAACTAATTCACTTCTAAACTGACAACTGAGTTTACAACTTTTTAACATACTTCGTAATAATAACGGTAAGTGTAGGGCCTACTTTACCCTCAATATATTCTGCATTTTCGCGATCTAAAGAAATGCGCCGTACTGCCGTACCCTGTTTTGCCACTTGGCTAGAACCTTTTATTTTTAAATCTTTAATCAAGACAACGCTATCGCCATTCTGTAAGACCACACCGTTTACATCTCTATGAATGATTTTTTCACTTTCATCTTCACCTTCTCCGGTGGCTTGTGCCCATTTTAGTGATGCATCTTCTAAATACATCATATCTAATAAATCTTGAGACCAACCTTCAGCCTTCAAACGAGATAGCATGCGCCAAACAACTACTTTAACTACCTCATGCTCGCTCCACATACTATCATTCAAACAACGCCAGTGATTCGCATCAGTAGTATCGGGGTTTTCAATTTGACTTATGCAAATTTTACATGCCAATACACTGTCATCAAGACCCCCAACTGAAGACGGTGGTACTTTATACACCTCTAAATCTTGAGTTGCCGTACAAAGTTCACATTGTTTACCGCTTCTTTCCTCTAAGGCTTGTGTTATATTCATTTTTACCGTTTAAGAGGTAAACTTATTGCTTTTTATACTATAAGTAGGTAGTTGAACGAGTATTTTGATGAGATTGTACTACAAATAATTTATCCCCGTTGTTCTATGACCCAAATTAACCTACTTACTTCAAATGACCATATCAGAGCAACAGACCTCTTTATTTTTCAGGTTGAGCATTTCATTTACCGTATTTGCTGCACTTTTCAAATATGTTTCGTGGCCTTTAATAACTATGGGGGCAGCAGGAATGATAGTCTTTCATTCGCTACAATTGTTTCAAAAAGAAAAGAAACAAGTTTTAGACTATGCGAGACATGCACTTATTGTTACTTTTTCATTCAATTATGTTTTTAACGTTCTTGAATTACCATTTAGTAATTTACTGATGGTGGCGACTAGAGTAACCCTGATTATTTTTATGATTTTCTATGTCATCAAAATTATAGGTTCTCTTAAAGAGAATAGTATGTCGAACCTTTCAATCACAGATTTAGGCACTGAAAACTTAGCCTATTTATTAGCTGACATAGCCACAGTTTATATTGTGGTAGCCTCACTTTTTAAAATTCTACATTGGCAGTTTGGCATTATTAACGCTAACTTTTTGTTTGGTATCGGTTTATTTACAGCAGTAATTTCTATTTTAACAAGCCCAAAAGGATTGAAAAGATAAGAACTTTATACATGCCAATTTCTAAACAAAAGATTCATCTAGGTTTAAGAATAAGTATAGCACTTGCTTTACTAGGTATTTTATTTAAAATCATGCATTGGCCTTTTCCTGGGGTTCTACTTTTTGTAGGCGTTACCGGCATTGTAATTTTCTACAGCATTCAGTTTTTTCAAAAGCAACCTAAAACCTTATTAGATTATTCAAAATTAGCACTGCTGATATCTTTTCTGATATACTATCTATTACAGGTTTTACATTTACCATACAGTTATATCTTTAGAATTGCAACACAAATTGCTTTAGTAGTATTTATTATCCTTTACATCAGACATGTTCTTTTCTTGAGGGGTTCTATGGATGATGGTCTTTCGAATGAAACAAAGAAAAGTTCTATTAAAAAAAAGCTATCCTATTTACTTTACGGAATCGCCGCAATAGGAATCATTTTAGGCGCGCAATTCAAAATTCTTCATTGGGAATTCGGATTTCTAACTGGCGATATACTTCTAATCATAGGGCTTGTTGCAGCTACCGCAGCCGTCTTAATCGGTTTAAAAGCTTCTAACCCTTAGTCGTTTTTCAAGTACTTTATATTCATTTTTTAACTCTACACTTGTAGAATTAAAATATTTATTCTATGTTTGTAGAACAAAGAATTTAATTCTTTTGTCTACAAGGCATTAATTTTCGTTTAAAATTCTTTGTTTACCTCACCCATAACTGCTGCAAAAGCAGTTATGACCTCTCCGAAGGAGAGGTATATAGGAATGATTATTTTGTAACGATCTAAAAATGTAGAACATGCAACTATCAAAATCAGAAGAAGAACTCATGAATCTGCTCTGGAAACAGAAGAAAGCTTTCATGAAAGATTTATTAGA
>CALFUL010000015.1 GCA_937929935.1 uncultured Flavobacteriaceae bacterium
ATCCACAAATTATGCAGCCAGAACCCGGTGATTGCCCTATTTGTGGTATGGAGTTGATTCCAGCAGAAACTGGTGCTGAAGGCCTAGCAGCAAACCAAATCCGGATGACCGAAAATGCAATGGCATTAGCAAATATTGAAACTACCATTGTTGGCAACTATATTCAAGGTAACAATGATGGAGCAATTTCACTATCTGGTAAAATAGCTACAAATGAGGAAAACAATGCTATTCAAGCAAGTTATTTTGATGGTCGTTTGGAGAAATTAAATGTAAGTTTTGAAGGGCAAGAAGTAAAAAGAGGGCAATTATTAGCAACAATCTATTCCCCTAATCTTGTAGCTGCTCAACAGGAATTAATTACAGCGACTTCTTTAAAAGAATCTCAACCGGCTTTATATAAAGCTGTTCGTAATAAGTTGAAACTATGGAAACTTTCTGAAAGTCAAATCAACACTATAGAGTCAACGGGAGAAGTGCGTGAAAACTTTCCATTATACGCAACGGTTTCAGGTACAGTAGTGATGGTCATGGCGGCAGAAGGTGATTATCTAAAACAAGGTCAGCCTATTCTTAAAGTAAGTAACCTTAATTCAGTATGGGCTGAATTTGATGCTTATGAAAATCAGATTTCACAGTTTAAAAATGGACAGAAAATAAAGGTTGCCACTAGCGCATATCCTAATAAGGAATTTGATGCAGTCATATCATTTATTGACCCCGTGTTGAATAGTAGTACAAGAACTGTAAAAGTACGTACAACCTTAAAAAACAATGAAAATTTATTCAAGCCTGGGATGTTTGTTTCAGGAAAGATAAAAGGTAAAGCCCTAGCTACGGGAGAATCATTGAATATTCCAGCAAGTGCCGTATTATGGACAGGGGAGCGTTCTTTGGTGTATGTAAAACCAAATCGAAATGAGCCTGTTTTTGAAATGCGAGAAGTTACTGTCGAGCTGCGCAACGGAGATAATTTTATAGTGACATCAGGTTTAGAAAATGGAGAAGAAATTGTTACTAATGGCACTTTCACGGTAGATGCTGCGGCTCAATTACAAGGCAAGAAGTCTATGATGAACAAGTCTGGCGGAAATACAATGACAGGGCATGAGGGACATTTCGAAAACCAAGGGACCAATATAAAAAACACCCCTAATACAACTGAAAAAATAGAAATGAAATTACCCCAAGCGTTTCAATCCGAATTTCAATCAGCTCTTCAACCATATATAAAAATGAAGGACGCCTTTGTAGCAAGTGATGGGAAACAAGCTTCAACTTTGGCTAATGCAACTTTGGATAAACTAAAGGTTATTGACATAAATGATTTAGGAAAAATGGAAAAGCATCATTTTTCAAAAAGTATTGAAATGTTGGATGCAATTCATACAAATACAGATCTAGAAAAACAAAGGATACATCTGGTAGGTTTAAACAAGAATTTGGTAGCTCTTGCTATGAATGTACAACCTCACATCGGTACACTTTATGTACAAAAGTGCCCTATGGCTAATAATAACAAAGGGGCAATTTGGTTAAGTGCGGAAAGCGATATTAAGAATCCCTATTACGGGGAAGCCATGTTGACCTGTGGGTTCATAATTGAGACCATTAAATAAATTATGCCATCTCAAACTACACTAAATGTGTTATGAAGAAAATTTGTAAGTCAATAAAGGATTGCACAGAAGAAAAACAATTGTTCATGAATAAAAATGGACATGAAATATTTGAATGCATAACCTGCGGGCATAGATTACACTGTATAGACGATTCTAAAAAACACCTTGAAAAAGTGTATTCTGATAGTTATTTCTTTGAAGGAAAATCGGGTTATCCAAATTATTTAAATGAAAAGGAAATCTTGATAAAGCATGGCCGTCGTTATGCTAAATTGGTGTCGAAGTACCTTGACAAACCAGGTAAAGTTTTGGATGTAGGCAGCGCTGCGGGGTTTGTACTTAAAGGTTTTGCAGACGAGGGTTGGAATTGTTATGGCATTGAGCCAAACAAAACAATGGCAGAGTATGGCAAAAAGGAATTTAAGTTCGATATAGAAGTTGGCGATTTAGAGTCATATGAAACCAAAGAAAAATTCGATTTGATAACGTTAATAGAAGTAATTGGCCACTTTAACGACCTTGATATAGCTCTAAAAAAAGCCCATGGCTTTTTAAAACCAAATGGTATTATTCTGGTAGAATCTTGGAATCGAGATAGTCTGATTGTCAAATTATTAGGCAAACACTGGCATGCATACTGTCCACCAAGCGTTATTCATTGGTTTTCTGACAAAACGATTACTGAACTTTTTGATTTTTATGGTTTTAATCTAATCAATAAAGGATTCCCGTTCAAACGAATAAAATTAAAACATGGGATTTCACTTATAGACACCAACACGCCAAATTTTTTTCTAAAACAAGGTATTATCAAATTACTAACAAATTCATTCGGAAAACTAAAATTGATTTACCCACCATTAGATGTCAAATGGTACCTATTTCAAAAACGGTCTTGAAATCTAACGAAAACAATAGTAATAAAATCAATATTCAAAAAATTAAACTAAAAGGGTTTCGCTACTCCCGATAAAAAACAATATTATGAGTTATTCTAATTTTAAAGACCCGATCGGTTTACTTAAACGCATGCTCCTTTCAGGGAACAAAACCGCTTATTCAATTTTATTTAGGGAATTTTTTACTAAACTAATGATCCCCATTGATTTACTATTGCGAAATTCAGAAAAAAGAAAATTAAAAAAATCAAATGATTCGTCACTTCCTATTATATTAGTTTTAGGCGGCTCAAGAAGCGGAACGACACTTTTATATCAGACCTTGGAAAGATACTTGCCTGTAAGCTATATCAGTAATTTTATAGCATCATTTGTTAACTCCCCAATAAGCGCATATAAACTGTTCCACAGATTGATTCCAAAATCTATTGAGAGTTATCAAAGTTATTTTGGCAGTGTTCAAGGATTTGGAGGGCCGAACGATGCTTTTTTTCTTTGGAATAGATGGTTGGGCGAGGATAGAAACCATGCGCCAGAGGACATAAGCGAGGAATCAAAGATGGAAATGAGGACGTTTTTTAATACTTGGTTAAACACGACAAAAAAACCATTTCTCAACAAGAACAATCGAAATTCACTTTGCGCACCTATGTTTGACAAGATTTTTCCAAATATCTTCTTTGTTGAAATTTATAGAGATCCGGTCTTTGTCGTACAGTCCATTATTTTATCACGTAGAACTGTTCAAGGTAGCGACAAAGTTGGATGGGGGCTGCTCGCCAAGGACACAGAAAACCATGAAGATCCATTGGCTTATATTGATGACATTTGCCATCAAGTTTTTGAAGTTAATCAGACACTGGCCAAGAACAGAGCTAAAATTAATCCTAAAAAATATTTTAGAGTATCCTATGAAAAATTTTGTGAAAACCCCAGTGATATAATTAAATTGGTCAGTAATCAAGCTCTTGATTATACAATAACTGATAAAACCCTTGCTAACCTAAAATTTTCAATGGCTTCAAATGGGCAACGTTTAACAGACGTCGAGTTTATTCGTATCAAAAACTGTTTGAAAAATCTGCAGGATAAAAACAAAGTGGCGTAAAAACAAGTACAATGAAGAAAAACTATATATGGTTAATTTTCCTATTGGTCATTTATTTGATTACAATAATCTTAATGAGTAAGCCCCTCAAAGGAGATGAGCTAAGATACCTTGCCTATGCGGAGAATTTGACACAGGGGTTTTATACAGATTCTGAAAACCCTGATTTGTCAAACGGCCCTGGTTACCCATTTGTACTTTTACCGTTTGTTGCTCTTGGTAGTAATCTTTTGTTCGCAAAATTGTTAAACGCAATCTTCGTTTTTATTGGAATCTGCTTCTTATATGAAACCCTCTTGTTTTACACCAAAAGAAAATTTGCATTACGTATTGCAATAATAATTGGGCTTTATCCACCATTAATTAAATGGATGCCTGCATTATATTCAGAGTCTTTATCATTTTTATGTGTTAGTGGTTTTCTATTTTATTTTTGTTCATTATACCAAAAAAAGAAAAAGTGGAAGTCTGTAATTTTGGCTTCGATATTTCTTGGGTTTTTAATACTGACCAAAGTTGTTTTTTTTCACGTTTTAGTGGTTAGCACTATAGTTTTGACCATTCTAATTTTTATTAAAAAGACGAAGAAATCGAAATGGGCATTGTTTGTTGCTCTTGGGACATTCATTGTTACAAGTCCTTTTATAATATATTCCTATTCTGTTACTGGCAAACTATTTTACCTCGGCACACGTGGCGGAGAAATACTTTATCATAGATCTACCCCATTTGAAAAAGAATATGGCAACTGGTTTTCAGCTGATAAAATATTAAAACAAAATAATGATTCAAGTAGTGAAGATTTAACTATGCTCACTTTGAATCACAAAGAATTTTATTTGGCGATGCAGCCTCTAAGTAATATTCAAAAAGATAGTGTTTTCAAGGCTAAAGCGTTAGAAAACATGAAGGCATATCCATTTAAATATTTTAAAAACACCATTTCAAATACAAGCCGGTTCTTGTTTAATGTACCGAATTCATATCAACTTGAAGAACTAAAAACTTTTGGTTACATTATTCCTAATGGTATCATAATAGTTCTGTTTGGTGTACTGTGTTGGCCCGCTTTTCTTTCAAGAAAAAAAATACCTTTTGAAGTCAATGCCGCGCTATGGTTTAGCATTATTTATGGTGCCGGTATGATATTATTACTTGGTAAACCAAGGTACTTCATAATGATGATACCATCCCTTATTCTATTTTTAGTTTATGGTTATAGTCATATTTTAAAAATATCATTTGTTAGAGAAAGTAATATTACATGATGATTACTACTAACAATTTTAGGAGTCCTATAATCCAACAAATCCTTTTATTTCTTTTAGTAGGAGGTATTTGTTATGTTGTTGCTATAGCCTTATTAATGTTCTTTGTAGAGTTTATTGAATTAGAAGTAAACTTTGCCAATTTTATAGCATCATTTATTACCATATTCGTGTGTTATTTATTGAATGCAAAATTTGTGTTTAAAAGTGGGCGTCATTCAAAACAAAAAGAAATATTAGCATTTTTTTCATTTTCAATAATAGGCCTTGTTCTCAATATAGTATTTATGTATTTGATGACCAGTTACACTCCTATTTGGTATGTAATTTCAAAAACCATAATTACCGCATTTATTGCGGTATTTAACTTTATTGTTCGCAAAAAGTTGGTTTTTCTCAACTGACTCTAACCAGAATCTGAAGTACTTGAGCAGTAATCTGCCCTAAAATAATATTTACTTTATATTGAAATCGAGTATTGAATATTCCTTAAATTCTAGGTAATCATACCTGCGGCTACGGTCTCGTTTGAGTTCGTGTCGACCAAAATGATGCTGCCTGTATTTCTGTTTTTACGATAAGTATCTACCATGATAGGTCGAGCAACCGAAATTTTTACCTTGGCAATATCATTCATTTTCAGTTCTTGATCACCTTCTACTCTTTCTAGGGTATTAATATCTATTTTGTAAATGATTTCCTTGATAACTGCCAACTGTTTATTAGATGTATGCTGCAAGTTAAATCTGGTTTTTAGATTCAAAGGGGTATTGCCTAACCAACATAGCATTACAACAATTTCTTTTACAGCCTCGGGCTTGTTGTTTGATCTTACGATCATGTCGCCTCTACCAACGTCAATATCATCCTCTAAAGTTAAAGCAACCGACATTGGCGCAATAGCTATATCAAGCGCTTCTTCAAACATGTCAATTGACTTTATCTTAGAAGTAAGCCCAGAAGGCATTACTAGAATTTCATCTCCCTTACGAAAAACACCACTTTCAATTTTACCTGTATAACCCCTATACTCCATAAATTCGCCTCTTTGAGGACGTAATACGTTTTGAACAGGAAAACGGGCATCAACCCTATTGGTATCACTACCTATATACATGGTTTCTAAAGTATGTAATAGCGGAGCCCCTTGATACCAATTCATTTTTTCCGATCTATTGACCACATTGTCTCCTAAAAGGGCGCTAATGGGTATAAATCTAATGTCTTGAACCAGTAACTTTGAAGAGAATTCTTTAAACTGGTTGCACAGTTCGTCATAGATTTTTTCGTCAAAATCTACCAAATCCATTTTGTTGATACAGACAATGATATGCGGTATATTAAGCAGTGATGCTATGAAAGAATGCCTCTTGGTTTGTTCTACCACCCCATGTCTGGCATCTACCAGAATTAAGGCTGCGTTCGCTGTTGAAGCTCCTGTAACCATATTTCTTGTATACTGGATATGACCAGGAGTATCAGCAATAATAAATTTTCTTTTAGGTGTTGTAAAGTATCTATAGGCAACATCAATTGTGATACCTTGTTCTCTTTCGTCCTTTAATCCATCAGTAAATAACGCTAAATCAATACCATTAAACCCTTTATTAGAACTGGTTTTTTCTATCGCTTGTAATTGATCTTCAAAAATTGATTTTGAATCGTATAATAAACGACCTATTAAGGTGCTTTTTCCATCATCTACACTACCTGCTGTAGTAAAACGAAATAACTGATTAGTTTCAATCATAACTTTATTAAAAATATCCTTGCTTTTTTCTATCTTCCATGGCTGTTTCTGAACGTTTATCGTCAGACCTATTACCGCGTTCTGTATTTCGCATTGCTGCGACTTCTTGAATTATTTTATTGATGTCATCACATTCCGATTCGATACCTCCAGTGATTGTAATATCACCAAGTGTTCTGAATCTTACCTTCTTTGACACCACTTTTTCTCCATTGTCGATTTTCAAAAACTTTGAAAACGGAATCCATGAATTATTTCTCCAAAGGACTTCCCTTTTGTGTGCATAATATAATGATGGTATTTCTATCTTCTCTCTTTTTATATAATTCCATATATCCAATTCCGTCCAATTGCTTATAGGGAAAGACCTGAAATGCTCTCCTTCTTGATATGCCCCATTGTAAAGATGCCATAGCTCAGGACGTTGATTCTTGGGGTCCCATTGACCAAAAATATCTCGATGTGAAAAGATACGTTCTTTAGCCCTTGATTTTTCTTCATCTCGCCTTCCACCACCTATTGCACAATCAATTCTTTTTTCCTCAAGAACATCAAGCAGGGTAGTTATCTGCAATGAGTTTCGAGTTGCATTTTTACCTTTTTCTTCAAGAACCCTACCTTGATTAATTGATTCTTGAACTGAGGCAACAATAAGTTGGGTATTTAATTTTTTTACAAGTTTATCGCGAAAGGCTATAGTTTCAGGAAAATTATGTCCAGTATCCACATGCATTAATGGAAACGGAACCTTTAATGGATAAAATGCTTTTTGAGCCAAACGAGTTACAACTATAGAGTCTTTTCCACCAGAAAAGAGTATAACAGGATTTTTGAATTGAGCCCAAACTTCTCTAAGTATGTAAATGGACTCTGCCTCAAGCTCATCCAAATAATTTAAATAATACTTTCCCATTATAATAAAAGTTTATGTTTGATTTGTGCAATAATTAACTCCGCGGATTCTTCGGGAGAGGTTGATGGTGTAATGACAATATCTGGGCTTTCTGGGACTTCATACGGAGATGATACTCCTGTCATGTTTGTAATCATACCAGCCTTTGCTTTCTTATAAAGGCCTTTGGTATCCCTTCGTTCACATTCTTCAATATTAGTATTAACAAACACTTCAAAGTAATTATTTGACCCGACTGTTTGCTTTATATTTTCACGGTCTTTTTTAAAAGGAGCTATAAAGGCCGCCAGAACAACACATCCAGCATCAATAAATAGTTTTGATATTTCACCTATACGCCGATTATTTTCAGAACGATCTTCAGCCGAAAATCCAAGATTTTGGTTTATGCCTTTCCTTACATTATCCCCATCGAGTACATAGGTCTTAATTTTCATTTCGAACAAACGTTTTTCAAGCGTATTTGCTAGAGTGGATTTTCCAGAACCTGACAATCCGGTAAATAATATCATAAAAGAACCATGGCCGTTCAATTCATTACGTTGCGCCCTAGTTATCTTATAATCGTATGAAACCAAATTTTCTACCATAATTGGTTTTAATGCTACTATTGTACTATGGTTAGCTCTTTTTGTTTGTTTGCTAATTCATTAAATAGTAACTCGCAAAGTAAAAAAATGTTTTGGTTAGATTATGCTGAAAATT
This sequence comes from uncultured Flavobacteriaceae bacterium, assembly GCA_937929935.1. GTDB lineage: Bacteria > Bacteroidota > Bacteroidia > Flavobacteriales > Flavobacteriaceae > Maribacter_C. The sequence continues at coordinate 8,266 of CALFUL010000015.1, forward strand.
CGCTAATTTTAGAATAATCGATAAACTGTATGGATTCTTCTTTAAGTTGTGTCGAATCAATTAGACAGATTTATAATTCTTGCAATAAACACCTAATTTATATAGAATTATATCCCTTGTTATGAACTAAAAAATGATGGTTTTTCAAGTTCTTTTTATTATAGTTCATCTCTTTATTTGATTGTATCGAAATAACATGTAGACCTACTGCTGTACAAATAGCCTGACCTGCTGCTGTATCCCACTCCATGGTAGGGGCGAATCTAGGATATAAATGGGCACCACCCTCAGCTACAATACAGAATTTTAAGGAGCTGCCTTTGGATACAATCTCTACTTTAGAATACTTTTTTCGAAGTTCTTTGATATACTTAGAGGTTTCTTGATTCATGTGTGAACGACTACAAACCACACTGATGGAATCTTTTGCAGGATTGGAAGGGAAAATCAAATCACTATCATGAAACAAGTTTTGTTTCGATTTATGTGAATTATCTAAAATTGTTTTAAAGGATTTGTTTTCAGCAGTAATTCCGTAATATAATTCTCTGCTAACAGGCGCGTATATAACACCAAAAATGGGGCTTCCATTTGAACACAATGCAATATTTACGGTAAATTCTCCATTTTTTTTTATAAATTCTTTGGTGCCGTCAAGTGGGTCAATTATCCATACGGTCTCCCATTCTTTTCTTTTACTATATTCTAATTGTTCATTTTCTTCACTAATAATTGGAAATTTGGTACTATTCAAGAAATTGTTGATTATTTCGTTTGAAGTTTTGTCTGCTAAAGTTATTGGCGTATTGTCCCCTTTTATTTCTGTTTCAAGATTGGGTAGCTCATATATTCGCAGTATTTCGCGTCCAGCTTCAATTGCCGCCTTGATGGCTAAGTTGTAATCTTTGGTCATAAGTTTTTTCAACTAATGCTAAGCTACCCAAAGCCTTTGAGAATATAAAATTTCGGTTAGTTTTAAAAGTTTATAGAAATTTGGAACAAAGCAACTTTGCAACTGGGCATTAAGTATTTGTTAAGAAGAAAATTTCTCTTTTGTTTACTATTATAAACCTAATTGAAATATCAGCTATTTTTTGAAGATGATTTTAGCATTAACCAAGTAACATTTTGGTTCTGGTTTGCAACTCGTTTATAACTTCTTCATCAAACCAAGGGTTCTTGGTCAACCAAAAACGATTTCTTGGCGATGGGTGGGGTAACGGAAAATATTTGGGTAGGTATTTTTTATAGGCTCTCACTGTTTCGGTCAGGTTCTTTTCCATTTCTCCTTTTAGATAATAGTTTTGAGCATAAGTGCCAATGAGAATTATCAATTCTAGTTTAGGCATGGCGTCCCAGAGTTGTTGGTGCCAAAGTGGCGCGCATTCGGTTCTCGGTGGTAAATCGCCACCTTTTCCCTTTCCAGGATAACAGAAACCCATAGGCACTAAAACAATTTTAGTTTCATCATAAAATACTTTGTCAGAAACTCCTAACCATTTTCGCAATTGTCTTCCGCTGGGATCATCCCATGGCACACCCGTTTCATGCACTTTTGTACCTGGGGCTTGCCCAATAATGATGATTTTGGCATCAGCATGAGCAGCAACAATAGGTCGAGGCCCCAAAGGCAAATGTGCTTTGCATACTTCGCAAGCTCTAATTTCTGAAAGTAGTTTTTGCATATTCGACCCTATATTAAAAACCAATGAAAACACGATTGTCAGTCTGAGCTAGCCTGTGCTGAGCAAGGCCGAAGTATCGAATACCAATTGAAAATGTGCTTCGACAGGCTCAGCATGACATTTTAGATTTGATTTGACTATTTAGTCCTATTTCCCTTTACCCCCAACCACAATGACTATTTCACCTTTCGGTGGTTTTTCGGTAAAGTGAATTAATACTTCTTCTGCCGTACCTCGAATCGTTTCTTCATAAAGTTTGGTCAATTCACGTGAAACTGACACGAGTCTATCCTTTCCAAAATACTCCACAAAATTACTTAGCGTTTTCAATAATTTATGTGGCGATTCATAAAATATCATGGTGCGCTTTTCTTCGGATAAAAGTTTCAGTCTTGTTTGTCTTCCCTTTTTCACAGGAAGAAATCCCTCAAAAACAAACTTATCATTCGGCAACCCACTATTGACCAAAGCAGGAACAAATGCCGTTGCGCCCGGAAGGCATTCTACTTCAATATTGTTTTCAACACAGGCTCGAGTCAGTAAAAACCCAGGGTCTGAAATCGCAGGTGTACCCGCATCTGAAATGATAGCAATGGTTTCTTTGTTTTGAATACGTTGTACTACATTAGCCACTGTCTTATGCTCATTATGCATATGATGACTTTGCATCGGGGTAGTGATATCAAAATGTTGTAATAATTTGCCACTGGTGCGCGTATCTTCGGCCAGAATTAAATCAACTTCTTTAAGCACACGAATTGCTCGAAGTGTCATATCTTCTAAATTGCCAATAGGCGTGGGTACCAGATACAGTTTTGCCATAACGTAAAAATAAAGAGCCGAAAGTGGTTTACCCAACTTCCGGCCAAAATTCTTCTTGCAAACAATCCTAGTTACACAAATCTGCGCTCAATCAGTGCTACAAATCGTTCTTCGTATTCTTCTTTTCCTGCCCAATTATTGTATTCTGGTTTTACCATGTTTTCGATAAAAGCAAGTGAACGCTCCTCAGTGTCAATAGATTCTAATTGTGAAAGTACTCGGTTGTATTCTTCAGTGTTTGAATTGAACAAATGTTTTACAAATGCCAAACGATCATTGAGACCCACTTTGAACTTAGTAACCGCTAAGGTATCATTCAATGATTTTGAAACAACCTCTTTTTGAGATTTTTTAGCTGAAGTAAAGGGCACCTTTTTTTCTTCAGGCTTACCTAAAAAGTCTTTTAATATTTCATCAATACCGCTGTCATTTGGCATTTCAGAAACCATGTCTTTTATAGTATCCATACCGGGGTGCGAAATAATATCTTCTTGATGCGGATTAGTTTCTGGAACTCCAGAATTAGCATTTAAAACTGCATTTGCCATAGTTTCAAACTTCCTCGCAATCACATTTTTTGAAACATCAATTTCAATATCTTTCAATTTTTCATCAATGAACTTGAGAACAGCAAGTTTTTCATATAAATTTTTTGAAGCGTCATACATTTCTCCAAGTTCATTCATATCACGTGCTGTGATAATCTCAGTAGCTAATTTTACCAGTTCTTCTTTTAACTTTTGTTTCATCGATACAAAATTTAGTTACAGTGTAATTCCTCTTTTTACAAAGCTTTTACCGCAAAAGGTATGCCTTTTTTATGATTATTCAGAGTTACTTTTAACTGGAACGAAAAAACACCTTATTTTAGTCTAAAATTACAAAATGTTTCTCGAAAATACAGTTAATCATCAAGAACAGTTTGGTTGGATAGAAGTTATCTGCGGCTCAATGTTTTCGGGTAAAACTGAGGAATTAATTCGACGGTTGAAGCGCGCACAATTCGCAAAACAAAAGGTCGAAATTTTTAAACCTATGGTTGACACGCGTTATGATGAAGACTTGGTAGTTTCACATGATGCTAATGAAATTAGATCGACACCCGTACCCGCTGCTGCCAATATTAGAATTCTAGGAGACACCTGCGATGTGGTTGGTATTGATGAAGCCCAATTTTTTGATGATGAAATTGTTATCGTTTGTAATGATTTAGCCAATAAAGGCGTTCGCGTAGTAGTTGCTGGACTTGATATGGATTTTAAAGGAAACCCTTTCGGACCCATGCCAGCGTTAATGGCCACGGCAGAATATGTCACTAAAGTTCACGCTATTTGTACCCGAACCGGAAATCTTGCAAATTACAGTTATCGAAAATCTGAAAGTGATGACATTGTTTTATTAGGCGAAACGCAAGAGTATGAACCTTTAAGTAGAGCAGCGTACTTTAAAGCAATGTTGCGTGATAGAGTTAGTAAAATGAAAGTTGAAGTTGAAGAAGTAACCTCAAAAAAAAAGAATGCCAAAGGTCACTGAAACTATTCTCGAAATTAACCTTAGTCATTTAGAACACAATTACCGTATTCTACGTTCAAAAATAGACCCAAAAACTAAGTTTTTAGCAGTGGTAAAAGCATTTGGGTATGGTTCTGATGCAGTTATAATAGCTAAAAAGTTAGAAGAACTTGGTACTGATTATTTAGCGGTGGCATATGTTCAAGAAGGAGTGCAATTGAGAAAGGCAGGAGTAAAAATTCCTATTTTGGTGCTGCATCCACAACCCATTAATTTCGAAGCCTTACTAAAGAACAAGCTTGAACCAAGTTTGTATTCAAAGCACGTTTTAAAGCATTTTTTGGCTTTGGCAGAAAAGAAAGGGCTAAAAGAATATCCGGTACATCTAAAATTCAATACCGGATTAAATAGATTGGGTTTTTTAGAAGATGATATACCCCTTATCAACGATTTATTCAATCAAACGAATAACCTAAAGGCTTCCTGGATTTTTTCTCATTTGGCAGCATCCGAAGACAAAAATGAAAATGCCTTTACAATAGAACAAATTGAAACTTTTGAAAGTATTGCCACTAAACTAGATCTGCAATTAAAAAATGCCACCTTTAAACATTTATTAAATACCTCAGGTATTTTGAATTATTCAACATATCAATATGATATGGTGCGCAGCGGTATTGGCCTTTATGGTTTTGGTAATCATCCTGATTTTGATGACGAATTAAAACCTATTGCTACTTTAAAAACAATCATTTCTCAAATTCATACTATTGAACCAGGTAAAACTGTTGGGTACAATAGGGCCTTTAAATCAAAGGCTCAAACAAAAACAGCAACTTTGCCAATTGGCCATGCTGACGGCATTGGAAGGCAATATGGCAATGGTACAACCTATGTTACGGTCAATAATCAAAAAGCATACATCATAGGCAATGTTTGCATGGATATGATTATGATTGATATTACTGATATTAATTGTCAAGAAGGAGATGAGGTGATTATTTTTGGCAAAAACCCTACAGCTGACTCCTTTGCTTCAAATGCCAATACCATTTCTTATGAACTTTTAACTGGTATTTCACAGCGGGTTAAGAGAATTTTTGTGCCCTATTAAATCAACCCAAGGCTTTGTAACGAAACTTATTTTTCATTAAATTGCAAAAAGGTCGCACATGAGTGCGACTATAATTAACCAATTTAAAACACTATTTATCATGTTAAAAGAGTTTAAGAATTTTATTATGACAGGCAACGTTATTGACTTTGCCGTTGCAGTTATCATGGCTGGTGCATTAGGTCTTGTAATCAACGGTTTTGTTGATAATATTGCGATGCCATTTGTAGGTCACTTTGCTGGTGGAATGAATTTTGAAGATTTGCACTATGCAATGGATGGTAACGACTACGCAACTTTAGCAGCAGCTAAAGAAGCTGGCGGAGCAGTTATCGCTTATGGAGCGTGGATTAACACTATTGTTAATTTACTTATTGTAGGTTTTGTAATGTTCTTACTGGTTAAGGCATACAACAAAACAAAAGCTCCAGCAGAAGATGCTCCAGCAGGACCAACTGCAGAAGAATTACTTGCTGAAATTCGTGATTCTTTAAGAAAATAATTTTAGAGCGTTTCTTGAAATACATTCAAGACAATCTATTTCTCAAATTAAACCCTTGCCTTTAGCAAGGGTTTTTTAGTTCTTTACTTGAGCGATTGAAGGGAATGCTTTGTAATAAATGTTGTATTTATAACATTTTGTTGTATTATAAAATTTTCTTTTGATTTTACTTGCCAATCTAAAATTCAGAATTACCTTTGTTTATCTAAATTGTTAATACAATGAAAGTAGCCGTTGTTGGTGCCACAGGTATGGTGGGCGAGGTAATGTTAAAAGTTCTGGCAGAACGTAATTTTCCGATTACGGAATTGCTTCTGGTAGCTTCTGAGCGTTCAATTGGCAAAAAACTACATTATAATAATAAAGAATACTCCGTAATTGGTCTTGAAGATGCCGTTACTGCACAACCCGACATTGCTATTTTTTCAGCGGGCGGAAGCACTTCATTAGAATGGGCTCCAAAATTTGCAGAAGCAGGTAGTACCGTAATTGATAACTCTTCAGCATGGCGAATGGATGCTACAAAAAAGTTAATTGTCCCTGAAATCAACGCTAAAGAGCTAACCAAATCAGATAAAATAATTGCGAATCCGAATTGTTCAACAATTCAATTAGTAATGGCACTCGCCCCATTACATGAAAAATTCAACATGAAACGCGTTGTCATCTCAACGTATCAATCTGTTTCAGGTACTGGCGTAAAAGCAGTAAAACAATTAGAAAACGAAATTGCAGGTATCAAAGGTGAAATGGCATACCCTTACCCTATCAGCAGAAATGCATTGCCACATTGTGATGTTTTTCTTGATAATGGGTATACCAAAGAAGAAATGAAACTCGCCCGTGAACCTCAAAAAATATTAAACGATAGAACTTTTTCTGTAAGTGCTACGGCCGTCCGCATTCCTACTGCTGGCGGACATTCTGAGTCAGTTAATGTTGAATTTCACAACGAATTTCAATTGAATGAAGTACGACAATTATTAAATGATACTCCCGGAGTGACAGTTCAAGACAACCCAGATACCAATACCTATCCTATGCCTTTATATGCACATGATAAAGATGAAGTTTTCGTGGGGCGCATCAGAAGAGATGAAACCCAACCTAACACTTTGAATATGTGGATTGTTTCAGACAACCTACGTAAAGGTGCCGCCACCAATGCTGTTCAAATTGCAGAGTATTTGGTAGCAAATAAATTAGTATAATAATTACAGTAACATTCTGATTAAAACCTTTAGTCTAAAATTAGGCCAAAGGTTTTTTTATGGTATTTTTATAGCACATGAACAATCCGTAATTATGAAAAATATAGCTGTAGTATTGACAATACTTCTTTTTGCCGCCTGTGAAACCAAGAAAGAAAGAAACCCTATTATTGTGAATTACCCTGTAACTGCAAAAGCTGATTCAAGCAATACCTATTTTGGTACAGAAGTTAAAGACCCTTATAAATGGTTAGAAGATGATCGTAGTGAAGAAACAGAGGCTTGGGTAAAAACTCAAAACCAAACCACTTTTGGTTATTTAGACAGCATTCCATTTCGAAAAGATTTAAGAAATCGTCTTGAAAAGCTATGGAATTATGAAAAATTAGGATCTCCCTTCAAAGAAGGCACTTACACCTATTTTTATAAAAATGACGGACTCCAAAATCAATATGTAGTGTATCGCCAAAAAGGCGATGAAGAAGCAGAGGTCTTTCTTGATCCTAATAAATTTTCAGAAGATGGCACCACCTCATTGGCTGGTTTAAGTTTTACCAAAGATGGTTCGCTTGCTACCTACATGATCTCTGAAGGAGGTAGTGATTGGAGAAAAGCAATTATCATAGATACCGAAACACGCGAGCAGGTTGAAGATACGCTTGTTGACATCAAATTCAGTGGTATTTCTTGGAAAGGTACTGAAGGCTTCTACTATTCTAGTTATGACAAACCTAAAGGAAGTAAACTTTCAGCCAAAACTGATCAGCACAAATTGTATTACCACAAATTAGGTACACCGCAAACTTCAGATAAAGTAATTTTTGGTGGTACAGCTGCTGAAAAACACAGATATGTAGGTGGGTATTTAACAGAAGATGAGCGCTATTTAATTATTACCGCTTCAATTTCTACTTCAGGCAACAAACTCTATTTAAAAGACTTAGAAAATCCAAACAAACCCTTAGTAACTATTTTAGACCATGCTGATTCAGATACATATGTGATGGATAATGAGGGTTCAAAATTATTTTTAGTTACTAATTTGAACGCCCCCAACAAAAAAATTGTGGTCGCTGATGCTTCAAATCCTGGGTCAGAGAACTGGAAAGATTTTATACCCGAAACCGAAAATGTTCTAACAGCTGGATCTGGCGGTGGTTACTTTTTCGCTGAATATATGGTTGATGCCATTTCTAAAGTATTGCAATATGACTTTGACGGAAACTTAGTTCGTGAAGTAAAACTTCCCGGAGTAGGAAGTGCTGGTGGTTTTGGAGGTAAAAGAGATGACAAAGAATTTTACTTCTATTTTACCAATTACAACACCCCAAATTCATCATTTAAATACAATGTTGCCTCAGGCGAATACACACAATACTGGAAGCCTGAAATAGATTTTAATCCTTCAGATTATGAGTCTACTCAAATCTTTTACAGTTCAAAAGACGGTACCAAAATACCCATGATTATTACCCACAAAAAAGGGGTGAGCCTAAACGGTAAAAATCCGACAATTCTATATTCTTATGGTGGTTTTAATGTTAGTCTTACACCTTCATTTAGCATTGCAAATGCGGTTTGGATGGAACAAGGTGGAGTATATGCAGTACCTAATTTAAGAGGAGGTGGCGAATACGGTAAAAAATGGCATGATGCGGGTACAAAAATGCAAAAACAAAATGTATTTGATGATTTTATAGCAGCAGCTGAGTATCTCATCGAAAACAAGTATACCTCATCAAATTATTTGGCGATACGAGGAGGAAGTAATGGCGGACTTTTAGTAGGTGCCACCATGACACAGCGGCCTGATTTAATGAAAGTAGCTTTACCTGCTGTAGGGGTCATGGATATGTTGCGTTACCATACCTTTACGTCTGGCGCAGGATGGGCATATGATTATGGTACAGCAGAAGACAGTAAAGAAATGTTTGAATATTTAAAAGGATATTCGCCTGTTCACAATGTCAAAGCAGGTCTGTCATATCCTGCAACGCTAGTAACAACAGGTGATCATGATGATCGTGTTGTTCCTGCACACAGTTTTAAATTTGCTGCAGAATTACAAGAAAAACAGGCAGGAGATAATCCAACCTTAATACGTATTGAAACCAATGCCGGGCATGGTGCAGGTACACCGGTAAGTAAAACTATCGATCAATATGCTGATATCTATGGCTTTACCTTATTTAACATGGGTTATGATAAATTGCCTAATCAAGCGGTGTTGAAAGAATTCAAAGATTAACCCCAATATTTGTGCTTTAAGCCCGTTTCTTAGCTAAGAACAAGATTAAAATAGAAATTGAATTTTGTTTGACACTCTCTAATTACGAAAATGCTTCAAATAGATCACGTTTCTTTTGCTTATGATAAGGTTGAGGTGCTTGAGAACATCAATATTCGAGTGCACCCTGGTGAACATGTAGCTCTGATTGGAGAAAGTGGTTGCGGTAAAAGCACACTTTTAAAAATCATCTATGGCCTGCTTGATATCAAAGTAGGAGAAGTCTATTGGGAAGACAAACAAATCTTGGGTCCGTTATTTAATTTAGTGCCAGGCGAAAAGTATATAAAATATCTTTCTCAAGATTTTGACTTAATGCCATTTACCACTGTTTTTGAAAACATAAGTCAATACCTCAGTCTCTTTAAACCTAAAGAATTAAAAAGAAGAACCCATGAACTTCTTGAACTAATTGATCTTGTTGATTTTGCCAACACCAAGGTTAAATTCTTAAGTGGCGGTCAGCAACAAAGGGTAGCCCTAGCCAGAGTACTCGCACAACAACCTGAAATCTTATTGCTTGATGAACCCTTTAGTCACATTGATAATTTCAGAAAAAACGACTTAAGAAGAAACTTATATACCTATCTCAAAAAAGAAGACATAACAGTTATTACCGCAACTCATGATCACAATGATATGCTGCCTTTTGCAGATCGTGTATTTGTTATCAGAGATAAAAAAATAATTGCAAAAGGAACCCCCGAAGATTTATATCAACACCCAAATGATTTGTATATCGCTTCGTTATTTGGGCAAGCCAATAAAGTACCTATCAATATTGTAAAAACCTATGCTGATACAAAAAGACAGGTTATAATCTATGCAAATGAGTTTAAAGTTTCTCAAAATTCAGGACTTGAAGTTACCGTATTACAGTCTTATTATATGGGGGCTCATTTTCTGATTAAAGGCAGTTTTGAAGGAAAAATGATTTACTTTCATCATCATAAATCTTTACCTAAGGATAAAAAAGTATTTTTAAACGTTTCAATTGATATACTAAACAAAAGATTACCTATAGCATAATGTCATGAACAAAGCCAGCCTAATAAAAGAATTAAAATTTAAGGCAGTACGAAGCAGCGGGGCAGGCGGACAACATGTAAACAAAGTTTCAACCAAAATTGAACTTTCTTTTGATTTAAATAATTCAACTTCTTTTCGAAAGCTCGAAAAAGAACGACTCCTTTTAAAACTAGCTGCACGACTTACAAAAGACCATGTTTTACAATTACAATGCGATGAAAGTAGAAGTCAGCATAAAAACAAAGCTTTGGTCATTAAACGGTTCATGAGCTTAATTGAAAATGCCTTAAAAGTTCAAAAAAAGCGTAAAGCCACAAAACCTTCAAAAGGGGCTATTGAAAAACGCTTAAAATCTAAAAAGAAAGCTTCTCTAAAAAAAGCAAATCGAAGCAAGCCAGATTTAGATTAAAAATCAGCTTAATTTCAATGGCAATTCACGTAAACGTTGACCTGTAAGTCTAAAAACTGCATTTGCAATGGCTGCACCTATTGGCCCTAAAGGTGGTTCGCCCACAGCACCCGGAAAATCAGCATTTTGAAGTAATACCACATCAATTTCTTTTGGTGCATCTTTTAATTTAGCCATTTCATACGGACCATAAATAACCGGAGTTAAGGCTCCGTTCTCAACTTCCATTTTTTCAAACATTGAGGCACTTATACCCATAATAATAGCTCCTTCACATTGTGCCCTTACTTGATCCGGATTTACTGCCAGGCCAGGATCCATTGCACAGGTTACCTTATGTACCTTGATTTTATTATTTTCAACTGTTACCTCAACAACTTGAGCACAGGGTGTATTTACATCAGTTGATGCTGCAAAACCCATTGCTCTACCATCAATCACTTCATCAGTATACCCTGACTTTTCAGCAACTGCTTTTATGACTTCTTTTAAACGAAAACCTCGATCATTATCTTGAATTTGTGCTAATCTAAATTCAACAGGATTTTTTTTCGCGGCTATCGCCAACTCATCAATAAAACTTTCTACGGCAAACGTATTGGCTAATAAGCCCAAGCTTCGCCACCAACTTGTAGCAAAAGGTAATTTTTTACGCCATGAAATAGTTCGAAAGTTTGGGATGCCGCCGTACTGAATCATTCCGCCACGCCAAGCACCTAAATCTGCGCCTAAGATAGGTTCGGCAATACGTGGAACCATTGGAGAACCAAACGCTACATCGCCACTTGAAACATTATGTTCTAAAGCCTCAATGAGCCCTTCAGCATTTAATTTTCCTTTTAAGACATGGTGTGTTGGTGGTCTAAAGGTGTCGTTTTGAAATTCTTCTTGTCTGTTTAAAAAGCATTTTACGGGCTTTCCGACAGCTTTTGAAAGCACCGCAGCTTGTATTCCGTTTGGCGTGTGTAAACGCCGCCCAAAGCCCCCACCTAAAAAGGTAGGTACTATATTTACTTGGTCAGTACCTAAACCTAATCGATCTGCTATTTCATCACGCGTAATTTTTACTACTTGAGTTGACATAATAATCGTAGCCTTATCTTCTTCAACATGCGCCACTGCCCCATTAGGTTCTAGCTGAGCGTGCGCGCCAATGGGACTTTTATATGACGCGGTAATCGTGTCTTCTGAGTCTTCTAAAATGCTCTCAGATTTTCCTTGTTTTTGAATGACAAAAGGTTCGCCCTTGCCAACCTCAATCATACTTTCAATGTCTGAAGTTTGCCAAGACCGTTCAACCTGCCAAGTTGCTTCAATAGCATTTTTGGCATTCTCGGCCTCAGTATAGGATTGCGCAACTACACCAACAAAATCTTTCTCTTTTACTATTTTAACTACGCCAGGCATATTTTCAGCCTTTGAAATATCAGCATCAACATAGGTAGCTCCTATTAATGTTGGTCTTACAACAGCACCATATAGCATGTCTGGCATGGTTGCATCCATACCAAATAAAGGACTTCCGAAAACCTTGTCTTTTAAATCAACTCTAGCTATGGGTTTTCCTATGTACTTATAATCTTTTAAATCTTTTAGGGCAGGCGTATCGGGTACATTCCATTCAGTTACCCCTTTAACGGCTTCAGCGTAGGTCATTGTTTTTCCATCCGAAGAAAAAATACCATTCTCACTTGTTATACTTTCTAGGGCAACATTCATTTTTAATGCTGCTTCATTTTTTATCATTTCTCGCATAGTTGCGGCTAACTCTCTTAGCGGAACCCACAAAGTTGAAATTGAAGTACTACCGCCTGTTGCAAAACCATCTAAATTACCAGATGCAGAATCAGCATGAACCACTTTTATTTGATCCATTGAAACATCAAGTTCATCTGCAGCCATCTGTGCTAGCCCTGTAAAAGACCCTTGACCCATTTCAACTTTAGGACTATGCAAAACAATAGTATTTTCTGTTGTTACTTCAAACCAAATTATAGGTGAGCTGGTATTGCCCATATAAGGTGTTTCGCCTGTATTTAATGCACCTGCAATACCTCTTCGAATAGGGCTTCTCATGACATAGGTGCCAACGGCTAATACGCCAAGTGTACCCAAACCTCCTCTTACCAAAAACTTTCTACGTGATACTTTCTTCTTCTGCATTTTTATACGTTTTTAGGTTCGTTGTCATTCGTATTTAATTCAACAGCACGATGAATTGCCTTTCGCATTCTATAGTAAGTAGCGCATCTACAAACATTGGTTATGGCCGTGTCAATTTCTTCTTCTGACGGATTCGGGTTTTGATTCAACAACGCCGCTGTTGCCATCATAAAACCAGGTTGGCAATACCCACATTGGGGCACTACTTCTTCAAGCCACGCTTGTTGCACCGGATGCGGATTTTGCTCAGTACCAAGGCCTTCAATGGTAGTTACTTCTTTTCCTTCAACCAATTGAACAGGATAGGAACATGAACGAATGGCGATTTTATCAACGTGCAGCGTGCAAGCACCACAAGCTGCTTTTCCGCAACCAAATTTAGTGCCTTTAAGACCTAGTATATCTCGAATTACCCATAACAAAGGAGTGGTACCGTCAGAAATTTCAACCTGCTGATCAGTGCCATTTAGAATAAAAGAAATTTTCATGGAAAGTGCTTTTTATGATGTCTTCAATTTACATCATTTAAAACCACAGTAAAAGAATTTAACTAGCTAATTTCAGTAATTAAAATGTCTTCTCCATTAAAATTGACCACATCATTCTTTTGCTTACCTAGTAATAATTTTCCAATCGGAGTTTGACTTGAAATACAAAAAACAGATTCATTTTTAGATTTAAACTCGCCAGAAGAAATGGCAATAAAATAATTACTTTTTGAAGTTCTTACCAAGCTGCCAAGAGCAATATGAGTGTGGCTCTTATGCAAAGAAACTTTGGCTAATACTTGATTCATTTTCTCAGCCTCAGAAAGTTGCATGCCTAATTTTTCGCGTTCAAGCTGAAGCATTGCCCTACCTGTTTCATGCTTATCGCCAGCACTACTTTTAGTTTCTGAATTTAAAGAAACCTTTATGTCGTGTATGTGGTTTTGAATGCGAGATAAGCGTAGGTCAACGTATGTTTTACAAAATTGAAACAATGCTTCTTTTTGGGTCATAGTCAAAGATAGTCCTATTCACCATGGTGGTACAAGTCAGCTAGTTTGTACATCAAAACTTTTACCATAGAAAAATCATTGGACCCTCTTTTATACATGGTATAAATTTGTTTATAGTTTTCAGTTTTGAAATAGGCTAAATCTCCGGTGCGGTATTCGCTAAAAACGCGCCATGATTTTAACCCTTTTAACATTCTGCGGTGCGCGGTAAATTTTAAGTAAATTTCTTCTAATTCTTGTTCTCGTTCAGCGTTCCAAATATTGTTTTGACACACTAAATACTTTTCTTTAAACTCTTCTGATAATTTTATATCAGCACGTTCAGCTTCAACAATAATTTTAAAATATGCTCTAGTAATTAGTGCATTGTATTTGATGTCAAATTTTTGAGATTTTGAGCTTACAAGTGAATCATTTACTATTTCAAATTTGAGGTCAGAAGTCTCTTCTGCATGATGGTTATCATCAGCATACCCGTAGAATACACAAAACAGCGTACAAAGTACAAACTGCACAATGATACGACTTGGAGGGCTAGGCATAAAAAATCTTTAAATCAAAAAATTGGTTTAAAGCCAAAATAAATAGGTTGTAATTCGAGGTAAAGTGCTAAAAAATAATCACTTTACTTATGCGATAAGTTTTGGGGCTACTTATAAATATTTTATGAAGATAAGTTTTATAAAAGTTTAGTCAAAAAAATCTCGACAAAAAGTACATTTTACTTTAAATCAATTCACTCATTTCTTTGCCTGTAAGGCTACCAATAGCGATGCCCATGCCCCCAAGTCGCACTCCGCAATACACGTTATTCGATACTTGTTTTACGATGGGTGTTTTCTTTTGGCCAATGGCCATAATGCCACTCCAAGAGCGGTCAATTTCAAATTCAGTTTTAGGAAGAATAGTAGTTTTTAAAAGAGTTTCAAGATAGTTTTGAATTTTTTGAGTCAACCCAAATTCGGTAGTTTCTTCTGTTTTAAAATCAATATTTCTACCTCCTCCTAAAAGAATTCGATTATTAATATTTCTAAAATAATTATAGCCTTCATCTAAATGAAAAGTGCCTTTTATTTTTAAATTTTTTATTGGCTTTGTAATTAAAACCTGCGCTCTCGCTGGTTTGATATCATCTTTAAATAACTCAGATGCAAACCCGTTAGTGGCCAAAAAAAGTTTTTGAGTTTTAAATTCAAACTTATCTGTACTAACATGAATTTTATGCTGACCTTCAGCATATTCATTCACGGTTACTGAATTTAAAATCAGTACTCCTTGTTCTCTTACACGATTAAGTAAGGCTGTCATCATTTTGCCTGTGTCAATTTGACCTTCATGAATTTGGGTTATATAACGGTCTTCAATATTTTTAAAATTAAATTGATTTTCAGTTGTTTTAAAAGCATCTGAGCCAAAAACAGGTTGTACTAGTTTGTTGATTTCAGTTATCTTTTCTAAACAGTTTTGAAAGCTGCGTTCTTGACTTTTTAAAAATAGTTCATGCCCCCCTAACTGCTGAAAATCTAGAGCATCATCTCCTACTGTTTCTCGAAGTAATTGAATACCCTGATATCGTTTTTGAACTAATTGAAGGACTTCTTCTGAGGAATGAGAATTTAAATCGGATAGAATTTCTGATATACTACCAAAGCATGCAAAACCAGCATTTTTAGTACTCGCGCCTTGAGGTAAGATCCCTTTTTCTAAAACAAGAATTTTAGCTTTAGGATGTTTTTGCTTTAGGTTTAGTGCGCAGCTAAGGCCTACTATTCCGCTACCCACAATGGTAAAATCAATATTTGACAACCAAGATTTATATTCCCAATAGCTTAAGTTCATCCTTCTAAATTACAAATTCAAAAAGTAGCATCCATAAAAAAAGCAGCATGTAAAACATACTGCTTTCTATTTTCTTAGTATATGAAAATACTATTCTTTTTGAGCATCCATTTCAAAATCCTCCATAAACTTAGTGGTGTAATTACCTGCTAGATAATCAGGGTGATCCATCAGCTGCCTGTGAAAAGGGATCGTAGTTTTAATACCCTCAATTACAAATTCATCTAACGCTCTTTTCATCTTGTTGATTGCCTCTTCACGTGTTTGCGCCGTGGTAATCAATTTGGCAATCATTGAGTCATAATTTGGCGGAATTGAATACCCGCTGTACACATGGGTATCCATTCTAACACCATGACCTCCTGGAGTATGCAAAGTTGTTATTTTACCCGGCGATGGTCTAAAACCATTATATGGGTCTTCTGCGTTTATACGGCATTCTATAGAATGTAACTTTGGGAAATAATTTTTACCAGAGATTGGAACACCACCTGCTACTAGAATTTGTTCTCTGATTAAATCATAATCAACAACTTGTTCTGTGATAGGATGCTCTACTTGAATTCTAGTATTCATTTCCATGAAATAGAAATTACGGTGCTTATCAAGCAAAAATTCTACCGTTCCTGCTCCTTCGTACTTGATATATTCTGCTGCTGTAATGGCAGCATTACCCATTTCTTCACGCAATTTATCGGTCATGAAAGGCGAAGGTGTTTCTTCAGTTAATTTCTGATGCCTGCGCTGTATTGAACAATCTCTTTCAGAAAGGTGACAGGCTTTACCATATTGATCACCAACAATTTGAATTTCAATATGACGTGGCTCTTCAATTAACTTCTCCATATACATGCCTCCATTACCAAAAGCAGCGGTTGCTTCTTGCACGGCACTGTCATAAAGGTCTTGCATTTCTTCTTCGGCCCAAACCGCTCTCATTCCTTTACCACCACCCCCTGCAGTTGCTTTTATCATTACAGGGTAGCCCATTTTTTTGGCGATTTTTATAGCTTCAGCAGCATCTTTTAGAATTCCATCAGAACCCGGAACACATGGCACTCCGGCTTCTTTCATGGTTTTTTTAGCCGTAGCTTTATCACCCATTTTATCAATGTGTTCGCCTGAAGCACCTATAAATTTAATATCATGCTCAGCACATATTTTTGAAAACTTAGAGTTTTCAGAAAGAAAACCATAGCCCGGATGAATGGCATCAGCATTTGTGATTTCAGCAGCGGCTATAATATTGGGTATTTTTAAATACGATTCACTACTTGGAGCTGGACCAATACAAACGGCTTCATCAGCAAAACGCACATGTAAACTTTCTTCATCTGCTTTTGAATACACTGCAACGGTCTTTATACCCATCTCTTTACAGGTTCTAATAACACGTAGTGCTATTTCACCTCTATTTGCTATCAATATCTTTTTGAACATCTTTTGAAATTTTAAGTTTTAAGTCTAAGCTTTAAATTCTCCTTTCTCAAGGGGTATTTAATAGTCAACACTTAAAATTTATTTATGATGGATCTACTAAAAATAAAGGTTGGTCAAATTCAACCGGTGAAGAATCGTCAACTAAAATCTTTACAATTTTACCTGAAACTTCAGACTCTATATCGTTGAAGAGTTTCATGGCTTCAATCACACATAAAACATCACCTTGCTTAATATCACTACCTACCTCAACAAAAGAAGGTTTGTCTGGCGAAGGTTTTCTATAAAAAGTACCAATAATTGGAGATTTGATTGTAATGTATTTTGCGTCTTCTTCTTGCTTAGCATCTTCGGCCGCTTTTTCAGAGCTTGCTGCAGTTGTTTCAATTGTTGCAACTGGCATTTGTGCCATAGGAGCTGACGCCATAGGTATTTGTTGCACAATTGTAGTTTCACCACCATTAGACGTTGCACCCGTTCTGATGGTTATCTTGATGTCTTCCATTTCAAGTTTTACCTCGCTGGCACCAGATTTAGCCACAAACTTGATGAGGCTTTGAATTTCTTTAATATCCATAAAGTTTCAGTTTTTGCTCTTTAGTTTAATTATAAGCCCATTTTAAATAAATAGACCCCCATGTAAATCCGCCACCAAAAGCAGCGAATACAAGATTATCTCCTTTTTTAAATTTACTTTCAAAATCTGCTAATAACAAAGGTAACGTACCTGAAGTAGTATTACCATACTTTTGAATGTTCATGAGTACTTTATCTGATGACAACCCCATTCTATTTGAAGTTGCATCAATGATTCGTTTATTTGCTTGATGCGGTATTAGCCAATCTACGTCATCACCTGTTAATGAATTTCGTTCTAAGATTTTAGCTCCGGCATCAGCCATGTTCGAAACAGCGAACTTAAAAACTGTTCTGCCATCTTGATATATAAAATGTTTTCTGTTTTTGACAGTTTCTTCAGAGGCTGGCAAAAGCGATCCTCCGGCATCCATTCCTAAATAAGCTCGTCCGGTGCCATCAGTTCTTAAATATTCATCTTGTAGCCCTAAACCTTCAGTATTAGGTTCAAAGAGCACAGCGCCTGCGCCATCACCAAAAATTATACAGGTAGTTCTATCAGTATAATCTACAATTGATGACATTTTATCACCACCTATCAATAATACTTTTTTGTACCTGCCTGATTGAATCATACTCGCTGCAGTAGACATACCAAATAAAAAGCTCGAACATGCTGCAAGTAAATCATACCCAAAAGCATTTACGGCTCCTATTTCAGAAGCAACAAAAGCAGCGGTTGATGCTACTAATGAGTCAGGTGTGACAGTGGCAACAATAACCATATCAATTTCGGCCGGATTAATATTACCCTTTTTAAGAAGATCTTCAGCAGCTTTTATAGCCATATAAGAAGTACCTGACCCTTCATCTTCTTTTAAGATTCTACGTTCTTTGATGCCCGTTCTAGAAGTTATCCATTCATCATTGGTTTCAACTAATTTTTCTAACATTTGGTTGGTCATCACAAACTTTGGGACGAAACCACCAACTGCCGTAATTGCTGCAGATACATTGCTCATTTAAATCGGTTTTGATCAAAAAACGTTCAAAAATCGACAAAATAATTGGTTTTTTGTCGTTTTTTGTCAAAAAACGCTCTTTTTTGACAAAAATAGGAAAAATTGAAATTTTTAGCCTTTATACATCAAAAACTATCTTGTTTGATGATTTTGGCACAAAAAAACTCCCATTTAAAAAAATGGGAGTTTCATAGTTTTTATGTAGCGTCAGATTAAGCTTCTGCTTCTTCAGTTTTGTCAACCAAAACTTGACCTCTGTAATATAATTTACCTTCATGCCAATGTGCTCTATGGTACAAGTGCATTTCACCAGTTGATGAGTCTGTTCCCAACGTAGGGGCTACAGCCTTATAATGAGTTCTTCTTTTGTCTCTTCTGGTTTTCGATATTTTTCTTTTAGGATGTGCCATTTTATAACTTATTTATCCGTTTTTAACTTTTTTAAAGCGTCCCACCTGGGGTCTGTTTCTTCTTTATTATCTTTTGCCGAATTTGGATTCAAATTTTTTAACTTTTCAAGTGCTTCAGACTTCATCGAGCCATCAAGAACTTTAGGATGCACTCTTTTATGAGGAACCGCTAGAACTATCATTTCATAAACATATTGGGCTATGTTTACTTGATGTTCTCCATGCGGAATGATTAAAATTTCATCATTCTCATCATTAAAACTATCGCCAAATTTTACAACAAGTTCTAATTTATCACCAATACTTAAATCAAAAGGCTCATTAGACAAATCACAATTTACATTTACATGACCTTGTGCATTGAGTACCAATTCTAACATGGTACTTGTTTTATTCATTTCAACCTTTAAATCAATATTGGCATCATTGAACTCGTTGTATTCAAAAGATTCAAAGAACTCATTTCTAACTTCGTATTCAAACTCGTGCTTACCTTGTTTCAGCCCTGAGAAAGGAATACTAAACTCCTTTTTTTTCATCGCTACACGTTGTTTTAAAAATACTATGCTTGTAAACAATGTCAAACACCTTGTAAACAATGCGGGTGCAAAGATAGTATTATTTTAATAATACCCAAGACTGTTAAACTGAAAATTATAATTTAAGTATTATCTTCTAACACGCTGTTTTTGAAGCTGATTAGCAGTGAGTTCTATATTTGCTTGCCTATTTTTAAAAATACGAATTGCAGTAAACACTGCTTCTTTGAACGAACTGAAATCTGCTTTGCCTTGTCCTGCAATCTCATAAGCCGTACCATGATCAGGCGAAGTGCGCACTTTAGACAGGCCCGCTGTATAGTTTACCCCGTTACCAAATGATATAGTTTTAAACGGAATTAAGCCCTGGTCATGATATGCAGCTAGTATAGCATCAAATTTCTTATACCCATCAGAACCAAAGAAACTGTCTGCTGCGTATGGCCCAAAAACCAAATGACCTGCATCTGACATTTCTTTAATGATAGGTTTTAATACTTCATCATCTTCTTTACCAATAGTGCCGTTATCGCCGCTATGCGGATTAATGCCTAAAAGAGCAACCTTTGGCCTACGCACCCCAAAATCAGTTTGTAACGATTTTTCAATGGTTCTAACCTTGGTTCTTATTAAAATGGGGTTGATCGCATCAGCCACATCTTTTACTGGAAGATGATCAGTTAATAGCCCAATTTTTAAATCATCAGTTACCATAAACATTAAACTCTCGCCTTCGAGTTCAGCTGCCAAAAAATCAGTGTGCCCCGGAAAATCAAAGTCTTTAGATTGAATGTTGTTTTTATTAATGGGTGCAGTTACCAAAACATCAATATCGCCATTCTTTAAAGCTTCAGTAGCAGCTCTTAAAGATTTAATAGCATGAGCACCAACTTCTTCGGTGGCTTTGCCAAATTCTATGTTTGGTTCTTCTTGCCAAACATTCAGCACATGAATCTTACCATCAGAAGCCTCTTCAATTTTTTGTATGCTATTAAAATTTATTTCACTATTAATAACTTTCTTCTGAATAGCAATTGACTTACTCGAAGCGAAAAAAATAGGGGTGCAAAAATCAAGCATTCTCGAGTCTTCAAAAGTCTTCAAGGCTACCTCGCAACCAATGCCATTTAAATCTCCTACAGATATGCCTAGCTTAATTTTACTGTTTTCTTCCATGATATACTGTACCTTTGTGAGCTACAAATACGTAGTTAAAATTTAATTCTTTTTAAAAGGAAAACAAAATACGTAAAGGGCTTCAACAAGAAACAAAACTACTTAAATTAAACTAAAGATGTTTACAGGAATTATTGAAACTTTAGGCACTGTTTCTAATTTAGAAATTGAAGGTGGCAATCTTCATATAACCATTGATTCATTGCTTGCCAAAGAATTAAAAATTGATCAAAGTGTCGCCCATAATGGCGTATGCCTTACGGTAATTTCTAAAAGTGAATCTAGCTACACCGTTACTGCTATTGAAGAGACATTGCAAAAAACCAATTTGGCTACCCTTGAAAAGGGAGATCTTGTTAATCTTGAACGCGCCATGATTTTAGGTAGCAGATTAGACGGACATATTGTTCAGGGGCATGTTGACCAAACAGGAGTTTGCACTGCGGTAGAAGAAAAGAATGGTAGTTGGTTTTTTTCTTTTAAGTACAATGCAAATCAAGGTAACCCAACCATTGAAAAAGGATCTATTACCATTGATGGCACCAGTTTAACTGTTGTTGATTCAGGTAAAAATACTTTTAGTGTGGCTATCATACCCTATACGTATGAAAACACAAGATTCAATACCTATAAGGCGGGTACGGTAGTGAATTTAGAGTTTGATGTTATTGGCAAGTACGTTGCTAAACTTATGTCTTGAATTAAACTTTAATAAAAATCTTCTTTTTATAAAGTACATAGGCCAAAAGGCAATAAAAGGTTACAACGCTTAAACCATAAAGTAATGAAGAGGTTTTAAGGGCTAAAAAGTCTTGTACATAAACAGTGTTAAAAAGCCATCCGTGTAATGATGTTTCTCCTACTTTGATGAGCCCCATTATCTTACTGATAAAGCTTGACAAAAAATAAACTACTATGGCGTTTGCACCGGCATATCTGAAGATACTTCCAAATTTAATTTTCTTAATATCCGTCAGGTAATAAATTAGCGCTAAGATTAAATTCGCCCATCCGGCAGTGACGAGAACAAAACTACTTGTCCAAAGTGCTTTATTAATTGGAAAGAAAATATTCCATAAATGACCTATTATTAGCAATGATCCGCCAATACCCATTAAGATAGTGGCTTTCTTTTGTTGCTTCGAGGTTAAAATTAATCCAGTAAAAATGCCAAGTAAAGAACTTACAATTGAGGGTATAGTACTTAACAACCCTTCAGGGTCATAATCAGCTTTATAATTGTGAGAGCCAAAGACTTTTACATCAAGCCAGTTGGCTAAATTGTTGGGCGCACGATCTAAGGTTGATGCTACACCTTCAACAGGAATAACGGTCATTAAAAGCCAATACCCGATCAATAAAAATGCTGCAATACCAATCAGAGTTTTCCATTTAAAATTTAAAAACAATACCGATGTAAAGAAGAAAACTATTCCTATTCGCTGTAAAACTCCTGGAAAACGAATGTCTACAAAATCTTTGAAAAAAGGAAAGCTCAAGGTAAAAGCCCCAAGAAAAAGTCCGAGTCCAACTAATTTTAATGCTCGAATTGCAATTTTTTTATAGGTCTTGTTATTGGCAATTTTATTTTGATAGGCAAAAACAATTGAGGTGCCTACAATGAATAAAAAGAACGGAAAAACAAGGTCAGTAGGCGTATACCCATGCCATTTAGCATGTAAAAATGGGGCATAAACTGCAGACCAAGTACCTGGTGTATTTACCAAAATCATGAGTATAATAGTTGCCCCTCTAAAAATATCAACGGCTAGAATTCTATCTTTCATATTTTATGTTGTTTTATAAAATATCTTCTTTCATTTTACCCCAAACCTTAATTAATAGCAACGCTGCAATTACTGCAACAGCAGTTAAAATACTCGCTAAAGTTGTTTCGCCATAGATCCAATACCCAGTGGCAAACATTATAGAATAAACAAGGGTAACCCCCAATAACATAGCCGTGATTCCAGAAGGTACACTCCACTTTTGATCTTTCTGTACTATTTCAACGGCATCAGCCTTTGCCTTAGCAACTACCTTAGACCAACCTGGCCCACCGGGTTGTATTTTCTTATAAAAACTTCGTAACGTTTCATCAGATTCTGGTTGGGTCATAAGTGTAACTATGATCCAAATAGCTGTGGTGACTATGACAACAAAAGGGTAGTTCATCCATTCAGGAAGTACCCCTGTTTCAGGTGCAAAAAGAAATTCTCCTAATTCAGTTTTAACTAAAAGAATGGATAGTATACCTGAAGCAAACATGGCTGTAATTTCACTCCATGCATTAATACGCCACCAGAACCAACGCAAAATAAATACCAAGCCGGTACCTGCCCCAAAAGTGATTAATAAGTCAAATACTTCAAAAGCATTTTGTAAAGTCAAGGCTAATAAAGCACTTAAAACCATTAAAACAACGGTTGAAATTCTACCCACGGCAACCATCTGCTTTTCAGTAGCTTGAGGGTTAATTTGTTGTTTATAAAAATCAAAAACGATGTATGAAGAACCCCAGTTCAATTGTGTAGAAATGGTGCTCATATAGGCGGCAATTAAAGATGCCAGTACCACACCCAACAACCCACTAGGAAGTTTGGTTAACATTGCTGAATAGGCTAAATCATGGCCTAATTTACTTTCTTCTACATTTGGAAAAGCGGCTGCGATACTTGCAACGTCAGGATAGACAACTAAAGATGCTAAGGCAACCAAGATCCATGGCCACGGTCTAATTGCATAGTGCATTATATTAAAAAAGAAAGTGGCCCCAATGGCATGGTTTTCATCTTTTGCTGCTAGCATTCGCTGCGCAATATAACCCCCACCCCCTGGTTCAGCCCCAGGATACCAAGAGCTCCACCATTGTACCGCAATGGGAATTATAAACATGGTAATCAAGATTTTTTTATCATCAAAATCAGGCAAAATATTAAGTTTATCAGATACATTTTCATTGGCTAATAAAGCATCAATACCGCCTACCTCAGGAATATTTACAAGGTAAAAAGCAGCACCAACAGCCCCAGCCATGGCTACGAAAAATAAAAGAAAATCAGTATAAACTACCCCTTTAAACCCACCTAGGGCACTAAATATAACAGTAATTAAGCCTGCGCCAACAACAGTTTCCCAAGGCTCAAGACCTAACATAACACCGCCTATTTTAATAGCGGCCAAAGTCACTGATGCCATAGTAATGATATTGAATAAAGCACCTAAATAAAGTGAACGAAATTTTCTTAAAAAACTTGCTGGTTTGCCACCATAACGCATTTCGTAGAACTCTAAGTCTGTTTTTACATTCGATTTACGCCAGAGTTTAGCGTAAACAAATACGGTTAGCATACCGGTTAACAAAAAGCACCACCAAACCCAGTTACCTGAAACACCACTAGTTCTAACAATATCAGTAACCAAATTAGGCGTGTCTGTAGAAAACGTAGTAGCCACCATAGACAGACCTAATAACCACCATGGCATTGTTCTGCCTGAAAGAAAAAATTCTGTTGAGTTTTTGCCAGATTTTTTAGAAACGTAAACCCCTATTCCTAATACAATCGCAAAAAATACTATGATAAAACTATAATCGAGCGTACTTAATTCCATAAAAGTGGTTGTTGGTTGATAGCTAAAGATATTGTTTTTTAAAATACTTTTGTTTTTAAATCATAATAGTGTATTCATTAACAAGTTTCGACATATCTACTAGCGGATGGGTAATGGCATTTGCTGCGGCTCTTGTAATTGGAATTTCTAAAGCAGGAATAAAAGGTATTTCAACTGTCATAGTTGCCTTAATGGCACTTGCCTTTGGGGCAAAACCATCAACAGGATTATTGGTGCCGCTACTTATTGTTGGCGATATATTCGCGGTCATTTACTATAACCGTCATACACAATGGAAATATATTCTACGCTTTCTACCCTGGATGATTGCTGGCGTTCTTTTAGGGGTTTTTGTAGGTAAAGATTTAAACGATACTACTTTTAAAATTGGCATGGCATTTATTATTCTTTTTAGCGTAATTGTAATGTATTCGTGGGATCTTAAAAAATCGAAAAAAGTACCTACTCACTGGGCCTTTGCAGGGTTTATAGGAGTGTTGGCGGGGTTTACAACAATGATTGGAAACTTGGCTGGAGCCTTTAGCAATATCTTTTTCTTAGCAATGCGTTTGCCTAAAAATCAGTTCATTGGAACGGCAGCCTGGCTATTTTTAATTATTAATCTCTTTAAGTTACCTTTTCATATTTGGTCTTGGAAAACTATTTCAATGGAATCATTGACCATTAATTTGAAATTAGTACCCGCAATAATTTTAGGAATTATAATTGGAATTCAATTGGTTAAGACTATAAAAAATCAGTTTTACAGAAAAATGATTCTAATTTTAACCGCCTTGGGTGCAATTATCTTGCTTTTTTGAAACCCAAATCAGAAGGCAACACTAAAACCTCAAAAAAAAGCATAAAAAAAAGGCTCAAAATGAGCCTTTTATCCCTTATAATCTTAAAACTTATTCTCTAAATGTACCTAAGTACACTTTGATTTTTTTCTGATGCCTCAGTAAAACGCCTCCAAAATTACCGTGATTCAGAATAGTCGTTTTTAATCATTAGGGTTTAGGTTTACCTGCAATGGTTAGTGCTAGTATAGCCTTAATATTATTTTCTTCCTCTATTTAAATCGTTAATTTTATTTTGAACCATTGTTGCTGGCAATACCATATATACCGCAAAAATGAATACCAATGTACTTACCATAAAAACAAATTCTGACAAGAAGGGTATTTCTAAGATGTTCATAAAAAAATTCACTTTTCTTTAGTTATTATTGTTATAGAAAAACACTTTCGTGCTTTTGTGTGAACAAACTTAGAACCTTTTAAAAGTGGAATGAGAAAATGAAAATGAAAAATTAATTGGTATCGATGAAATACATAAAAGATCGATGAAATACATTATTTGTAAGAATATTCCTACTTTAGAATATAATTTAGAAAACTCAAAGTTACTTAAGTACTTTGTAAAGCGTCTCTAAAAAAGCTTCTTTTTGAAAAGGTTTTACCAAAACTTCATTCATTCCTGCTTTAATATATTCTTGTATGTTTTCAGGATAAGCATTAGCCGTAATTCCTATGATCGGAATGTTCTTAACGTTTTTAAAAGGAAAGTCACGTATAAGTCGTGTAATTTGATCACCATCAATGTTTGGCAGATTGACATCCATTAAAATACAATCATAATTCGTATTCACTACTTCTTGTAGAACCAAATTACCATCATACGCCAAATCAACATGAAACTGCTTTGTATTTAATAATATTTTAAATAAGCTTAGTTGCACACTTTCATCATCTTCAACCAACAGCACTTTGTACTTTTTTGAATTCTTTTTTGGTTTTGTTTTTTGGGCTTCAGGCTTTTCTAGTAACGGATTAGATTTTAAGCCACCGATTTGATATTCAAAGACTTTGTCGAAATAAAAGGTAGATCCTTTATTCTTTTCAGATTCAACTTTAATTTCACTTCCCATAAGATGAAGTAAATTCTTAACTATAGTAAGCCCAAGACCAGTGCCTTTAATTTTCTCATCAGTCTCTACTCTGTTAAAACTTTCAAAAATGGCGCTTAAGTTATTCTCATGAATACCTGTGCCTGTATCGCTAACCTTAACTCTAACACTAGCTTTGTTTGCCCACTTTTGATTTAAGTTCATTTCAAAAGAAATGCTTCCTTGCGCCGTATATTTTAATGCATTATTAAGTAAATTTTCAAGTACTTGATATAAGCGTAGGCGATCACCAACTACTTCAGTTGGTAACTTATCATCCCAAATAAAATTAAATGATATTCCTTTTTGTTTAATCTTATTGCCGTAGGTAAAACTCAATAAATCAAAAAGATCTTTTAGACTAAACCTTTTGTTTTGAATATTCATTTTACCGGCATCGATCATACCAATACTTAAGGTGTCTTCAATTAAAAGATGTAGGTTTTTAGCTGATACTTTCAAAAAGTCAAGCATTTTAACTTGCTCTGTACTAAGATTAGTATCATTAAGTATATCGCTAATTGCCATAACACTGGTTAGCGGGTTTCTTAACTCATGACTAAAATTTTGGATAAACTGATTTTTAAATCGCTCTCTTTCTTCAAGTTCTAAATTTTTAAGAACGGTTAATTCAGTTTTGATTATAGATTCATTTCTTGACTGAGCAACTGATTGATATGAATTATAATGTTCTGTAAAATCAGTTATTGAAAGTAAAACACATTCCTTTTTACGTTTAACTTTTATGTCGACTATCAAATCTACATTATCAAACTTCAAGTTCACACAAAAGAAATCAAGTGCGTTTTCATCTAAATCATCAATTGACGGTATACTTTCAAAAAAAGGGTGTAAACTCGGCAGTAAAGAGCCTGATGAAACTTTAAATATTTCATCATCGCTTTCTGTTACAGCACCATGTTCATCTAACAAAATGAACTGTACATTTTGACTCAGAAATTCTTTTTTATATTTCTCAAGCATCTTCATTTAAAAGTGTTGCCATTTTTAAAAATAAGTCATCAACTGTTTCGCCTGTTTTAGCACTTGTTACAAAATCAACCGAAAGTGAATTTTTTTTGAACAAAACATCAAGTTCAGCCAAGTCAACCAAATCTGATTTATTACCAACAATAATTAAAGGGGTATTTGGCACTTTTGATCGAACTATATCTAAGTCATTATTTAAATGCTCAAATGTTGAGGGTCTTGTGACATCAAAAACAAATACAAGTCCGTGGGTTCCGAGTAAATACGCATTCCGAATAGTGTCAAGCTTGTCGGTTCCTTCTAAATCCCATAAAATCAACGAAATGGTGTTTTCATTTGATATTTCAACTACCTTTTTGGTGATGTGAACGCCAATAGTAACCTTATAGTTGTCAGAAAACGAGTTGGTCACAAATCGTCTAATTAGTGAAGTTTTGCCCACACCAAAATGACCAAGAACAACTACTTTTTTAGATTTTTGCATTACCAAAATATTTTTTCAACTCACGTTCAATTCGCGGTTTGCTTACAGTCTCAATTGGTTTATTAGTAGTGTCTGTTTCAAAAACTAAATCAAGATTCATAGCCATAAAACTATTATAAAAATTAAAAATTACATCTTGTAATTTGTCTTTTGAACTAGTTGTATAATTACCTGAAATGACAATTGCCATATAATGTGTGGCAAAGCTTTGTAGGTGTATTTGGTATAACTCGTACTCTATTGATTCAAGATTTTGACTTCGTTGATTGAATGCATCTTCAACAAAAGACTTAATAGCGGTAAGCATTCCTGACACCATTTCTTCATCAATTGTTTTAGATTTTGAAAAACTTGCTTTAAGTATTCCTGAATCTTTTTCAATCAATAGCACTTGTTCAATTTTTGCTACTGCTAATTGGTCTAAAACTAGTTCCTCTTCATTCTTGCCAGAAAAAATAGAATTTATTTTTAGTTTCCACCTTTTTAAAAACCCTAGCTGATTGTCTATTTTTTCTTGTAGCAGCTGCATTTCTTGCGCTACATATTTTTTTACCATTTTACCTAAAACCGGATATAAAGCATCAACAACGTCATCTTTATGATGTTTAATTTCTTGCTTTAAAGTTGCAGTAATTACAGGCCCAAGCGTACTGGGTATGCTTTCTTTAAATTCATTAAGCTGTTGGGTAATAAGAGGATCTACTTTGTCAGAGAATTTTTTCTTCTGATTTAAGGTTTGCTCTAAATTTTTAACCCTTTTAGATATTTTCTCTTCGAACTTGTGTCCGTCATCAAAAAGTATATCCTTTAAGATTTCAAGCTTATCGTTCTCGTTCATTTTTAGAGGGTCTTAAATTTGGCTACTTGCCTCCAATACGTTCTCCCATCTCAATTAAGAGTTTACCAAGAGTATCTTTATTAACTTGGTCTTGTTGAATATCTTCAATTTTTTCTGAGAAGTTTTTTTCAAGCTCAGTGATACGAATGTTAACATCAGTCGCAACACTATCTAGGGTAGTATTTAAATCTGATTTAACCTCATCAATAAGGTCTTCAAGTTCTTGTTTCTTTTTAAGAACTTCTTTTTTTAACACTTCTAATTCAGCGTCATACTCCTGAATAGTTTCGCCAAAAATCAAATTTTTGATGACCTCTATTTTAGAAGCAGAACTCTCAATTTTATCTTCAAGCTTAAACACTATTTTATCGTTTTTTGCCATTGTATAAATAAATTGTTAGGCTTAATAGTTTCTATTTAATACATTTTTAAGCTAGCAATATTGGGGTCACAATGTACAATAATTTAAGGGTTTTGCCCTAAAACATTACTCTTTTTTTGAATTCATGCTATGTTGAAGCCAAGGGTAAAAGGCGTTTGTCAGAACAGAAAATATATTCTTTAAAGGTTGTATTGTGCCTAAAAAACAGTCTTCTCAAAGATTACTGCCATTCATCGATAAAATCAACAATAACAGCTTGTTTTTCATCATTGGAGATTGTTTTTGAAAATAATTGAAGCTCAATTCCTGTTTTTTCGGCATCATGCTAATTTTAATCTTTCAATGACATGTTTGTCATTTTTTGCTACTAAACAATTGATTTAACTTGCACCCATCGAAAAGCAAGACTATAAAATTAAAATAAATGATTGAATTAAGTAAAAAAGTATTAGTCACAGGAGTTGCCGGATTTCTCGGCTCAAATTTATTGAGTAAACTATTAAGAGAAGGTCATAAAGTAGTAGGAGTAGATAACCTATCAATGGGTAATCTTAGAAACATTGCAGCGCACCGTGATAATGAGAATTTCACATTTTTAGAAAAAGACATTTTAGATACATCATTCATTGATAGTCTTGATGAAGAATTCGATGTTATTATACACCTAGCAGCATTCAAAATACCTAGATACGGCAATGCCGTTGCAACCTTACAGGTTAACTCAAAGGGTAGTGAGAATATGTTAGAATTTGCTAGAAAAACAAAAACAAAATTTGTTCTTGCATCAACTTCTGACGTATATGGCATGAGTCCTGATATTCCTTTTAAAGAAGATGGCAATCTTGTTTTAGGAGATTCAAAAGTGCCACGTTGGGCTTATGCGGTATCAAAATTATTTGATGAGCACTTAGCCTTAGCATATATGGAAGATTATGATTTTCCGGTTGTACTACTTAGATTTTTTGGTTCTTACGGGCCACATCAACACCTTTCATGGTGGGGTGGGCCGCAATCAGTATTTATTGATTGTATTTTAAATGGGGATACGATTCCTATTCATGGCGATGGTCAACAAACAAGAACATTCACCTTTGTTGAAGACACGGTGGCGGGTATTTATGCTGCGGCAATGAAGCCAGAAGCTAATGGTGAGATATTTAACATTGGTGCAAATGAAGAAATTACTATTCTTCAATTAGCTGAGATGTTAAATGAAATTGCTGATGAGACTGAAAAAGTTGACATCAAACTTATACCATATAATGAGATTTCTAAGGGTAGAAAATACCAAGATGTGATGCGACGTGTACCTGATACATCTAAAGCAGAGAGAATATTGGGTGTTAAAGCTAAAACCTTAATGAGAGAAGGTTTACGTTTGGCGTATGAATGGCAAAAAGAAGTTAGAGCTCAAGAAAAAGAAGCGGTTAAATGAAAATAGGCATAGTTGGTGGAGGTTTTATGGGGCTAGTTTTAGCCCATGAAATTTCTAAAACAGATGCTACTGTAAAAGTGTTTGAGAGTGATTCGCAATTAGGTGGATTAGCAACGCACTATGATTACGGAAGCTTTATCTGGGACAAGTATTATCATGTTATTCTTCCTACTGACGATCATTTGGTTGGTCTTATAAAAGATTTAGGACTTGAGACGGAATTAGAATGGCGTAGATCCATGACTGGTTATTATGTCAATAAAAAATTCTATCCCTTTAGTAGTTCAAAAGACTTTCTCTTTTTCAAGCCTTTGAATATCATTGACAAAATGAAATTAGCCTTTACTATTTTTTATGGCTCTAAAATCAATGATAGAAAAAAACTCGAAAAAATTACGGTTAAAGATTGGCTTATAAAACTTGGGGGTAAAAGAACCTATCAAAAATTCTGGTCTCCTTTACTTATTGCCAAATTAGGAGATAGCCATGAACGCGTTTCAGCTGTTTTCATCTGGACCTATATAAAAAGACTATTTCAAGCTCGAAGCTCAGCTGCTCAAAAAGAGCATATGGGCTATGTTAAAGGTGGGTATAAAACTGTTTTTGACCAATTGCAAAAAGCACTTAAAGAAAAAAACTCAACCATTCATTTAAATACCGGTGTAGATAAAATCAATTCAGGTCAGAACGGCGGAATTGAAATTACCTATAACGGCAAAACAGAACATTTTGATAAGGTAATTTTTACAGCCCCTTTGAATGTTTTAGAAAAAGTAAGTGACCCGAAATTAGTAACCGTTTCAAAAAACAAACAATCAGTTGAGTATCTGGGCGTACTATGCATGGCTCTTGTTACCAATAAACCTCTTACCCCTTATTATGTACTAAATCTTGCTGATGAAGAAGTGCCTTTTACTGGTGTAATAGGCATGAGTTCTTTAGTTGATATTGAGCAAACTGGCGGTAAGTATATTACTTATTTTCCTAAATATGTAACTGCAAATCACAAGTATTGGTCTAAAAATGATCAAGAACTTGAATCAATATTTTTAGAAGGTGTGAGTAATCTTTATACTGACTTTGATGAAAAAGATGTTGTTTCAACTCACATGCATAAAGCATTCAAAGTACAGCCCTTACAAGTATTGAACTATTCTGAAATAATACCAAAGACACAGACTAATCACCCTGATTTTTTCGTTGTTAATACATCACAGTTTGTGAATGACACCTTAAATAATAATTCAGTGGTTAATCACGTTAAAGAATTCATGGTTGACTTCAAAAAAGAACTTCTTCAAGCCAATAAATAAGAATATAACACAATTATGAGCAAACCACTTTTAAGTCTTTCGCTTGATATGGATAACCAATGGTCTTACATGAAAATTCATGGCGAAGAAGGTTGGGAGTCATACCCTTCATACCTTGATATTTTTGTTCCTCATGTTTTAGAAATATTAGATGAGCTCAATTTGAAAATAACATTTTTCATAGTAGGTCAAGATGCCGCTTTTGAAAAAAATCATAAGTTTCTAAAAGCTATTGCTGATGCAGGTCATGATATCGCCAATCACTCATTTAAACACGAAACTTGGTTGCATTTGTATACCAAAGAAGAAATGAAAAATGAGATTGACACAGCACATGATGCCATTGCTGAGGTAACAGGTAAACAACCAAATGGTTTTAGAGGACCTGGTTTTAGTTGGAGCAAAACATTACTTGAGGTTTTAGAGGAAAAAGGGTATAATTATGATGCTTCAACTTTACCCACAGTAATTGGCCCTTTAGCAAGACTCTACTATTTTAGTACTTCAAATCTTTCTAAGGAAGAAAAAGAAGATCGAAAAGAAATTTTTGGAAAATTTTCTGACGGATTTAGAAAATTAAAGCCATATTATTGGAGGCTTAGTGGCCAAAAAAAACTACTTGAATTACCTGTAACCACAATGCCACTGTTCAGGATACCTTTTCACTTAAGTTATCTATTATATCTAAGTAATATTTCTATTCACTTGGCGATGCTTTATTTAAACATAGCTATATTTCTATGTAAAATAACCAAAACAGAACCAAGTTTTTTATTACACCCTTTAGATATTATAGGTGGTGATCAAATAAAAAGCCTTGCCTTTTTTCCGGGCATGAATATTAGTAGTGATAGAAAAGTATTCATCTTTAAAAAAGTGATGAAAAAACTAGCTAAACATTATACGTTGGTTGATATGAATACTCATGTGAATGCAATTAAAGAAAAAGGAGCTTTAAAAATAGTGCCTTTACCAGCCAATATGGCCTCTTAAAAACTGTAACTAAAGTTTTGTCTTTAATTTGAGCGCTTTAACGTTTAGAATTAACCGCAGTCTTTTATTTTTATAAGTTTGCCTCTAAACTTTAATATAATTAGTTTTATTTTACAAGAAACCCATCTAAATGGATGCTTCAAAAACCATTGAAACAATTACTAAACCACTAGTAAGCATTATTTTACCGGCCTTTAATGAAGAGGCCATAATTGAGAAAAATATAGGTTTACTTTATAATTACCTAAATACCTTAAGTCATCTATACATTTGGGAGGTTTTAGTAGTTAATGATGGTAGTTCTGATAAAACTGGTGAAATTGCTGATGCACTGGCAAAAGAATATGATACTTTAAAAATATTTCATCATAGCACCAATAGAAATTTGGGTACTGCGCACAGAACAGGGTTCAACAATTCAAAAGGTGATTATGTCATTGTACTTGACTTGGATCTCAGTTATGCCCCTGCTCATATTGAAAGGTTATTGAATGAAGCTATAGTACAAGATGCTGAAATGGTTATCGCCTCACCTTACATGAAAGGAGGCAAAAATACAGCTGTACCAAGACTTAGACTACTATTAAGTAAAACTGTAAATTTTATCATGCGTAAAGCCTCTGGGCTAAACATTTACACCTTTACCGGCATGGTAAGAGCCTATAAAGGAGACTTCATACGTTCTGTAAACACCAAGTCTACCACTTTTGACATAATGTCTGAGCTTGTCTTTAAAGCCCATATATTACGTGCAAAAGTGGTTGAAATTCCTGCTCACTTAGATTGGTCAGCGCAAATGGCTTTGGGTAAGGTTAGAACTTCAGGTATGCGTATTTTTAAAGGTATTTTTAATGGGCTAGTAAATAGTTTCATTTTTAGACCGTACTTGTTTTTCTGGCTTATTGGGTTAGGCATTTTTATAATTTCAATTTATATCATCCTCTGGATTTTTATAAATACCTATTTACAGTACCCAATGAC
Organism: uncultured Flavobacteriaceae bacterium; assembly: GCA_937929935.1. GTDB lineage: Bacteria > Bacteroidota > Bacteroidia > Flavobacteriales > Flavobacteriaceae > Maribacter_C. The sequence goes on from CALFUL010000015.1 coordinate 41,978, forward strand.
GGCTGAGTTGGCTCAAGGTTTTGAAAATAGATTTTCATTAGCCGTTTCAGAGGTATATGCTCAAAGACCGTATTCATTTATAGTGGGCGGTGTGACTTTAATTACTTCAATTCAAATTATGGGCTTAGGTTTCATTTCACTGCAAAAGAAAAGATACTTTGATGAACTATTTCATTTGAACTCAACAATGAATCGTAAAATACAAAATCAAAAATAGTTTGATGAGGAGCCTCAATTTGAAACATATTCGATATTTATTTCCTTTACTTGTTTTATATATTGTCTTGATTTTTGTTTTTTCAAAAGACTCCTTTTTTGCTGATGAAGATAGGCACCTCAATTACGCTCAGAACATTCTACAAGGGTTTTATACTGACGCAGATAATCCTTCTTTTAGAAACGGGCCAGGCTACCCTTTGGTGATCTCAATTTTTGTGCTCTTAAAAACATCTCCTTTAGTAATAAAATCAGCAAATGCATTTTTCTTATTGGGTGCTGTGATTTTCTTTTTTAAAACCTTGTCTCTTTATTTAAGTGAGAAAAAAGCACTTATTGGAGCTTATCTTCTGGGGCTCTATCCTCCTATTTTAAAATGGATTATTTACATGCACTCTGAAGCCCTAGCACTTCTTTTAATATGTGGTTTTCTCTATTTTTTCATCTTATTAAACCAATCAGCAGAAAATCAAAAAAGAAATATTGTTTATTCAATTCTATTTCTAGGATTTCTAACGTTAACCAAGGTTATTTTTTCTTACGCCCTTATTGTAATGTTCCTTTTTTACCTAGTAGCCTTTGCATTAAAACGATCACGTAAAATAAAAAATGCGCTATTGGTTCTAGGGGTTTCCTTCTTATTTTGCGTACCCTATTTAGGTCATACTTATGCCGTAACAGGAAAGAAGTTTTTATGGGGAACCCAAGGTGGCGAAATTTTATATTGGAGAACTACCCCATTTGAGGGCGAATATGGAGATTGGATTAGTTCGGATGTTGTTCTCGGAAAGGAAAAGGGAGAATACCACACAACAGATGCAGTAAGAAAGCATCATGAAGATTTTGTCAAAAGCTTGCAAGTGCACTCCTTTGTTGAACAAAATGAATTATATAAGAAAAAGGCAGTTGAAAACATAAAAGCGCATCCAAAGAAATATATGCAGAATACGGTAGCAAGTGCCTTTCGCCTTTTCTTTAATTATCCGTATTCATATACAAATCAAAAACCGACCAGTTTCTTCTATATTCTACCTAATATGTTTATGGTTGTACTTATTTTGACGGCATTATTTTTAGGTCTTAGAAACCTAAATTTCATTTCATTTGAAATGCGTTTTATCGCGTTGCTTGCGTGTATATTTATTGGGGGCTTAATTCTTCTTGACGGTAGGGTAAGACATCTGATCCCAGCAATTCCTTTATTTCTATTTATGATAACTGTAATTCATTACAAATTTGTCGCTATTAGCATTAAAAAATAAGTGCTATTATCTCGGAGCGACATCTTGATAGGCATCTTTTTTATAATCAGGGTCACTCGGTTTTCTAGTAATAATACGTAACGGACCCATATAAGTTTCTAAACTATTAATGCCTTGTTGAGCTGAACTTTGCACACCTGAAGCTTGTCTCCATGGCCATTTGTAAATACCGAATTTGGCATTACCTCCAACAGGGTTAAACCTATGAACAGTTCTTCTATTAACATCGTGAACTTTATTGCCATCAATCCATATTTGAATTAAGCCATTAGAATCGTCTCCATATATCACTCTAACCACTATATCTATAGTTTGACCCGCTTGAGGGCGAACTCCTGTTGTTGAATACAATTGCCCTCCTGTTGTATTAGAAACAATTATTTCGCCAGCGTTTACACCGCCAGCACCATTTTCTGAGGTGCACCAAAGTGCAAGCATCGGGGTTTTTCCGGTTGTACCTTCATGAATTTGAAAAAATATCCAAGGGTTTATTTTATCAATTTTGTAATTGTCTCCAAAAGTATAGCTCCACCCAAACCATTCTTCAGTTCCGATCGGGTGATTTACTTTCCACGGAGCCGTTCTGATCTCAGCCCTCATATTATAATTGTTAGAACACCAGTTTTGTGGTTCAGGGCTTGTAGGGTTTAAAGAGAACTTTAATCGATTTCCTTCTTTAGTAACTTGACCAGGGTTGCATTCATTTGATATTACTAAATCGCTATTGCTGAAATTATCGTCTCCGGGTGCTCCTGAAGGTAAATTGATATCTTGCCAACACCAGCTTTTAAAACCAGTTTCATCAGCTTTACCACCAGTTGTTACGCATCCTATTGGTAAAGGTGGTGGGGTTTCACTTTCGTTTACTGTTATGGTAAGTTGAGCTGTGCTTCGTAAGCCTTCTCTATCAGTAACTGTTAATGAAATAATATAAACACCAGGAACCGTAAAAGTGCGTAAGTTGTTAGGAGCTGCTGAAGGGTCAAAAGGAAAATCCCAATAATAAGTTGCAATTCCTTTATCATCGGTTGAGTCACTACCCCTAAAATTTACTTCTAAGGGTGCATCGCCTTCTAGACGATTTGCTTTTGCTACTGCAACTGGAGCTTCATTTGGTCTTTCTTGTACGGTAATTAAAACATCAGCTGTTGAAGATTTACCTTCCTCATCATAAACCTTAAGACTAACATTATAAGTGCCCACTTCATTAAAAGTATGATTAGGGTTACTTAAAGAAGACGTGGTGCCGTCATTAAAATTCCATTCATAGGTTGAAATACCCTTGTCATCTGTTGATTGACTACCTGAAAACTGAACTTCTAAGGGCGCATAACCCGTTTTAGGTGTAGCGTCTAAAACGGCAACGGGTTCAATATTTGGATTTTCACTTGTAGTTTCTTCCTCTTCATTTGTAGCCTCTTCATCAACAGTTTCTTCTTCTGAGGTATCATTTGTAGTCTCTTCTTCAGTGCTTTCTTCTTGAGTTTCTTCTTCGGTAGTTGTTTCTTCTTCTTCAGAAGACGCTTCATCATCGCTTGTTTCTTCTGAAGTGTCATTTTCTGCATCTTCTTCTGAATGCTCCTCTTCTGTTGAATCTTCATCAACAGTTTCTTCTGCTGAGGTATCATTTGTAGTCTCTTCTTCAGTGCTTTCTTCTTCAATTGACTGAAGATCTTCAATCACAATTTCATCAGCATCAATACTAGTTTCATAAACTACCTTCAATTTTGGGCCTTCAAAATTGTTGTTTTCTTGAGAAGCAAAAGCCAAATCATTTCCACCTCTATGAAATAAGATTAAAGTTGCGTATTCTAAGGCTATTTCTTGAACATCTAGGTCAATTTGAATTCTCTCATTAAGTTTATATTCTTTTTCAATTGAACCTAGCAAAACATCTTTACTTGGGGCTGAATCTGGTGTTAGATTGTTTTCTGACCAGTCATTAGAATTTCCTTTATAGACATCAATGATGCCATTTCCAGTATCTTCATGAATGATAAATTCTAAGGTTGCGGCAGTAATTACGCCCCCAATTGATTCGATTTGACTCAAATCAAACATTAAATAACTTATTCTTGAGTCTTCTTCAAGCCTATTGACTTGCGTGTTAAAACCTGTGCCATCTTGAAAATAAGCATCATTTACTGTTGGAAAAACAGTTATTCGACTTTCTAAGTCAATAGCATCAACTTGATTAGAATCAATTTCATCAACATCTGCCTCATCAAGAAGTGCTTCAGTGTCTGTAGCGTCTAATTCTTCTACTGATACGGCATCATCGTCCAAAACAGTTTCTAAAAAAAGGTCACTGTCCTTATCACATGAAAGATTAACCAATAAAGTAACTATGATAAACATTGCGAAATTGAAATAAGTAGGTGTTTTTCTTAAACGCATTAAAATTTATATTGTGAGGTTAAAGTACAGTAGTTAAACAGTTTGATTATAGGTACGTATCTTATTTAAATTTAGCCGACAACTGGTTGCTAAATTCGATGAAATGCACTTAATTTTAACATCTGCATGCCAACCTGATTAACAGTTGAATGCCCATGAAAATAAGATGTGTAGTAAAGTTAATTTGGAGAAACTTCTTCAAATGAATTTTTGCCGTAATCAGGATCACTAGGTCTGCGTGTAATCATGCGTAAAGGACCCATAAAAGTTTCTATATGAGTAATGCCTTGCTCAGCTGATTTTTGAACTCCTGAACCATCACGCCAAGGCCATTTATATATTCCAAACTTGGCGTTGCCACCAACAGGATTAAAACTATGAACAGTTCTTCTTTTAACGTCATGAACTAAGCTGCCATCAATCCAGATTTGTAATTCGCCATTAGAGGCATCGCCCCAAACCACTCTTATTACCATGTCAATAGTTTGCCCAGCTTCAGGTATTACACCTGTTGAAGCATAGGTGTCGCCACCGCCTGTAGTATTAGAAACTATTATTTCTCCACCATTTCCGCCACCTGGGCCACCATCTGTTGTACACCAAAGTGCTATCATTGGCGTTTTGCCTACGGTACCCTCATGCACTTGAAAAAATGCCCAAGGTGTTTTTTGATCAATAACATAATCGTCTCCAAAAGTATAACTCCATCCAAACCACTCTTCAGTGCCAATAGGATGATTAACTTTCCATGGAGCGGTTCTAAATTCAGCTCGCATGTTAAAAGAATTTGAACACCAACCTTTGGGTTCAGGATATGTAGGATTTAAATAAAATCGCAATCGATCGTCTACTTTAGTAACTTGCCCTGGGTTGCATTCTGTGGCTAATACTAATTCACCATTACTAAAATTATTATTGCCTGGTTCACCTGTGGGTAAATTCACATCACCCCAACACCATGTTTTTAAACCTATTTCATTTGCCTTGCCACCAGATGTTTCACAATTACGTTGGGTAGTAGTTTCTAAATTTTCAGTTATATCAATAACTTCTTGCGTTGAATTCTGAGCAGAATTTTCTATGATATCGATTTCAGCTAAAGTAACTTCTTGGTCTTCTTGTATAACTGTATTCATGAAATCATCATTAGAACATGAATTGCATGAAATGAAAATAAAAAACAGGATGAAGATTGCGTTTTTCGCAATAGTTAGCGGAGTATATCTCATAGGTGCAAGTAATTTGGGATTTCAAATATACCTATTTAAAGATTAATTTCGCTGAAATTGAAGGTTAATTCGATGAAATGCAAGTAGATGCGATCAAAATAAAACGCTTTACTTTAAACTTTTTATACACTTAAATTCAAGTTTTACTGAACTGAATGCGTATCATAAAGTGTTTTATACTCACGCGTGATTTTATTCCAAGTATAACTAGTTCTTACCTTATTCATGGCGCTTTTACCAATCGCAGTAAACGCCTCTTTATTTTCATTTGCCCAGTGAATCTTTTGAACCAAATCTTTGACGTTCTTATTCTCAAAAAACAGAACTTCATTAGTTTCAAAAACTTGGGTATTTTCTGGTATATCACTTGCTAAAATAGGTTTGCCAACACTAGCTACTTCGAGTAGCATAATTGACATACCCTCTGTTTCAGAAGGAAATACAAAATATTCGCATTTATCAACAAGTTCAAGTAAAGCAGGTAACGGATTCACAAAACCCAGAAAGCTTACGTTTAACCCTTCTGCTATCTTCTTGACACGTTTGATATAATTTGGAAAATTATCAAGTTCTCCGGCCACAAAAATGTGTCCTTGAAAATCAATTTCTTTATACGCCTCAAGCATCGTATGTAGGCCTTTTGTGCCCATTATTCTTCGAGCAGCAAATAAGACAAAAAGGCTGTCTGGATGCACATCTTCGGGCCAAAATTTCTGGCTAGAACCTGAATTCATTTTATCATCAATGTTTATACCATTTGGTATGAATTTAACTTCAACGTCAAATTCTTTTTTATAAAAATCACATAATGGTTTCGAAATTGCCGTTTTAACGCCTTTGAAATTTAAAAATCTTTTTTCGCCAATTTTGAAAAAGGCTTTTGCCAATTTGCTCCATTTATCTCTGTTGTATGGGGCTTCATGAGCAGTTGCAATAGTGTGAATGTTTTTAGGCAGATAGTTTAAGAAAAAGAAGCTGTCAATCTTATGCGCATGAATTACATCATACGATCCTTTAAATCTAATATGCATACAGCAGAAAAAGAAATAAATAAAGACCCCGATGTTTCCTAACTTAATCTCTGGAAACTGAACTACCTCAACCCCTTCAATATGGGTTTTAGCCTGTTCATGCTTGTAGCAATATACAGTTACATTATAATCAACAACTAAATTGCGAATTAAATTCTCTGCCACCCTACTGGTACCCCCTCGGGCAGGAAAATATTTGATTCCGAAAAATGCTATGTTAGGTTTGCTTTTCAAAGCTGTCATTTTTTAAACAGGTTTTAAAACCTTAGTGTAAAGATTATAATAATCAACGGTCATTCTTTCTAATAAAAATAATTTTTCCATTCGCGCTCTTGCCTTTAAGCCCATTAACTCAGATTTATCTTGATGATCAAGTAAATAATTTAAACGGTCAGCCATATCTTCGGCCGAATTAGCTTTTACCAAAAACCCAGTAACCTTATCTTCAACTGCTTCATTTGTGCCGCCGCCTGCCGTTGCTACTGTTGGTTTTTTTAATGCCATATACTCTAAGATCGCATTAGAAATACCTTCGCCATGAATTTTAGTATTGGTTGATAAAACCCCAATATCAAGCATATTAATGATTGATTCAACATCTCTTTGAACCCCGGTAAAAATACAACGCGATTTATACACTTCAGGTATTAAATCTTTACAAGTAGCCAAATCGGGTCCGTCACCTACTGACAAAAAAGTCACATCTTCTCTGTTTTTTAAAACAATTTGGGCGGCTTTCAAATAGGTTTTATAATCTTTTCTTGCTGAAAAACTTCCTACCATGGCAACCACCTTTGGGGTATTGATTTCGAATTTCTTCCGAATTTCTTCAGGACTCTTAATATTTGATATTCTATTGCTATCAAATCCGTTATAAATACATATTCCCTTTTTTTCAGGTACTCTATAAGATTCTAATCCTGCCAAAGAATTACTGATAATCAAGGTTGAAAAAGGATACGTTAATCGTGCCCTAAATAATAATTTATGATAGAATTTTAAATGATTAGGCGAATCAACTATACTGCCGTTTATTAGTTTAATGTTCAACAATACAACTGACGGAATGGCTAATATAGATGACATGGTGCCCCAACTATGAATGATATCAGGTTTGAAGCTTTTACACAGTTGATAAAGCTGATAAAAAACCTTTGGGTTTTTCTTTGGAATTCTTTTCATTATCTGAACCGGAACACCCAAATCATAAACCTCTTTATAATGTATTTGTTCTCTGAAAACCACTAAATGTAGCTCAATATCAGTGTAATCTTTTTTCAAGCCCTTTATGAGCTCAATTAATCTACGCTCTCTACCGCCGGCAACAAGACTATCAATAAGTAAAAGTACTTTCACAGATTTAATTTAGGTAATTAGTGTTTAAATTGATTCTTGATTTATCATGCTCTTATAAAACGCTATAGTTTCATCAACTACATTTTTAGGGTGATACCTTTTACTGGCCTTTAATGCGTTTTGTGATATGGCCGTATTATCTTGAGAGAAAATTGTTTTTAACTGTTTCGCTAAACCTTCGCTATCGCCTGGTTCAAATAGGTATCCTGATTTTTTATCTTGAATCATTTCTGGGATTCCGCACTTGTTGGTAGCAACCACTATTTTACCATGACATAAAGCTTCAGCAATACTCAAGGGTAATGTTTCTTGAAAGGATGGCAAAACAAATACTGGAATAGTAGGAATGTATTCAAGAATTTCTTGCTGATTTTTCCATCCACAGAAAATTATTTCTTCTTCAATATCTAGCGTTGAAATTAAAGTCTTAATTTCTTTTTCATAGGCTTCTTCTTTAAACCCGCCAATTACATGTACTTTACAATTCATTCTATTTTGCTTTAGAATGGCTATTGCCTTGAGTAAAACATGCAAGCCTTTTCGCTTTTTAATTTCGCCAACAAAATACATTTCATTTTGCTTTTGAACATTGATCGCTGATTTGCTATCTAAAAATATAGTATTTACTGGGTTAGGTATTAGTTTGTATTTCGTTGCTTTCGAAAAATTAGCATGGTAAATGTTCTTATTGTATTCAGAAATGAAAATTAAATTCTCGATTTTCTTGAAATAATAATTTTCAACCATTTCTTTGAACCTAAAAAGCAACTTTCTTTTAGCAGAAACCTGCCATAGGCGTTCTTCACTTAGAATAGCGTGTTGCGTAACCACAAAAGATTTGCTGTATGTTTTATTGAAAAGTATCGCACCAGGCACTACCCCTTGAATATGAATGACATCAGGCTTTTCTTCTTTATAAATTGAAAGAAATTTTGACCTTGCTTTAAATATAGAAGCCCTAAAATTTAATTTATACGTTTTACATTTAGCATCAAATCTTTCAAAAGCACTTTTTTCAGTTAAGGATACTAAAATAAGTTCAATATCAGGCCTGATGATGAGCTCATTAGTCAGGTTCATCAAAACACCTTGAACCCCACCATAGGTTTTGTCATCTTCAGGAAAATCGCCAATTAAAAATACTTTCATTTTCTTATTAAAACTATTTAGTTTTTACTGCTTTTTTTAGACGCTAACAAAAAGGCCTGAAATGTTTTTTTGAACAACCTGTAATCAAATTTTTCTTTTGAAGTCTGCTCAGCATTTGAAATAATCGTCTCTTTGAAATTTTCAAAATTTTCAACTATGTATTTTAATTTGTTACGCATTAATTCTTCATCATCGGGTGGCACAACAAACCCGTTAATACCATCTTTAATGTACATTTTATTGTCGCTAATGTCAGTAACTAAAATGACCTTTTTATGATTTAGATAATCAGATAGTTTGGTTGAAAAGCCATACTTGTTTTGAAGGCTAAATCCTCTTGGTAAAATCAACAAATCTTGTTGGTCTAAAAAGCTTGAAAGCTCATTCTTTTCAAGATTACCATGATAATGAATTTTATCATACTTATCTAATTGTTCAAAAAGAAGATTTCTATCTTTTGTGTCAACAGAACCACATAAATTAAATGTGAGATTGTATTGACTTTCAATCAACTTATTGAATACGTTAACAAACGATATCAAATTCTCTTTACTGGGTAAAATTGAGCCTGAAAAACCAATATTGAAACTATTACTTGTTACATATTTAATTTCTGACGTTTTGATCGAAATATTGGGGTCTGTGAGTATGGGCAAACGAAAGGTGTTGTTTTGATATCTCTTGCCATAAGTTTCAATGTTTGAAGAGATACAAATCAAACCTTTAAAAAACGGTAATAAGGTGTCTAAAAGCGCAAATGCGGTTGTGTTTTTTATTTTTTTCAAAGAATACCAAATTCTTTTAAAGGAAATAGAAGCGTGATATTCTGATGCATATTTTCTTACCTCATTAAGCTCATAAAACACAGTATTTTTTTTTATAAAAATGAAATAGAGCACTGAAAAAAGTTCAAGAAAAATAAACGGATAAGGGTACAAAATAAAGGTGTCTTCGCCTGGGTTATTTTTAGAAAATTGATGTAAGTTATTCAGAAAAGAAATTGTCTTTAATGGTTTTCTGGTAAGTTCTTTGTCAGTGTGTACAAATATGTTGGGTTGTATCTCTGAAAACATATTATTTTCAATGGTTCCAGAACAACAACTTGTTAAATAGACTTTGTTGTGTTTATTGGCTAGAATTTGGGCATAATACAGCATTCTTGTTGCCCCAGCGCTTTTGGCAGAAAAATCACAATTGCTATATATGTAAAAATTATGATTGTTCATTAATATAGTATACTGTTTGGTATTTTATTTATTGTAACGCTAAGTTTATAGAGTTACGAGCTTTTGTTTACTGTTTTTAATATATCTAAAGTAATAGTAACACATTACAAGCATGTACAAACCACTAGCTGCTATCTTTGTAAAAATGGCCCCGTTTAAGTCAAAATATTTTACTAGAACTGTATAGCCGAAAACATTTACAATGCCCACCAAATAGGCTGCATTACGTAATAGTTTTCCTTTTCCTTTTGCGCCTAAAAAGCGATTAAATAAATCGCCTAATCCATGAAAAATAAATGCTATGATTAAAAATTTCGCAATAGGATATACCGGTAAATACTCAGCTGAATAAAAGGTTTCTATAACTTTTTCAATGAAGAGATAAAAAACTAATAAGGCAGCTAAAGTGCCTAAAATACTAAATGAGAATACTTTCTTAGGTATCTTCTTTAAAGTAGCAAATTGCTTAAAATAAACCGTTGCAATAACAGAGGGTATTACTAGTAGCGGCCTACAAATTGTTAGCGCCAAAACAAAAAAACCAACTTGAACATTATCCATAAAATAAGAAATACTCATTCCTGCAATATGCTCTGTGGTTACCCCTGCCAAACTACCAAAATATATAGGTTTGCCATTGTATTTGTTTTCAATAAAAAGCTTGCTTTTCAGTCTTTTTTTAAATGAAAAATCTGGCTTAAGTTTGATGATATAATAGGCTACCAATACAAGTGTAACTGCATAAGAAATAAGAAGCACTTGGTTCAAACTAATTTCTGTGTACAAACTTGCCGGATACACAATAATTAGATAAAAAAGTGCGGGTAAAAAACTCAAAAGTGCAAGCAGATATATTTTATGCATGCCTTTTAATATTTCTTTCAAGGCTGTTAGACCAATTATTGCCGGAACAATAAAAAAGAAGATCCTGAATTTTGAATCAAGCCCGTGTTTAAAGTAATAGGGTTCAATAAATGAAAAAGCAATAAAAAGAACAATGCCTATCAATGACACTATACCGAAAATTATAACAAACAAGCCTAGAAATTTTCTCTCTTTTTGCTCATCATCATTTATGGCCAGCAAACGGGTTAAGGAAACAAAAAAACCAACTGCCACCACACTTGCTATTAAGGTAGCCACTGTTTGTATAAATTTATAGTCGCCAAATAACTCAGGACCAAGAACTCTAGAGTTAAAAATACTCAAAAGAAACCCTAGCGCAATTGCAAAAATGCTTGCCCCGTAAAGCGTAATTATTTTTCTTAATGAGTTTTTCACTTTCTATTTTGGTACTTGAGATTTAGCCTCAGTTTGAGACTCTTCCTTTTTTATTTCATTGAGCCCCATTCCAATGCCAATGTGCATGGCAAGTAAGACTGAAAGATAGGTTAGAAAAAGAAAGCTATTTGTCAAATTTGCAATCAAGTAAATTACACTCACAAAAAAAGGAATCACAAAATAAAGTTCTTCTTTAAAAGGCCGTGTTGCATAATAAAATACAGTTAAAAGCACAAAAAATGCGAAACAAATACTGGCGGGTATTCCGTATAAAAAAAGAGACTCTAAATACCCATTATGAATACCTCCTGTTTTGCCTGAGGCCCTGTCTCTATTACTAGTGATTTCAAGCATACGGCGATAAAAAAAGTCATGTTCAAAATTACCATAGCCAAATATGGGACGATCGCCGATATTGTCTAACACCAATGCACGATATTGATCTCTACCTCCAGAAGTGTCACTTAATCTTTCTTGAACCATAGTACTATTGACTATGTCTTTATAAAAGAAAATAGTTAAACCTAGCAGGATAGTTAATCCTAACATACCCAATACCATTAATTTTTGAATAGCTATTTTTTCAATGTATAGAAAATAGGTTAGGAAAACGAGTGTCAAAATAACCCAACTCATTCTGTGAAAAGTAACAAATACTCCTATTGAGAAAAGAGAAAGTAGTGCAATTTTAAGCTGCGTTTTTTGAATAGTGGTAAGCGTCCAGGTAACGGCAATAATTAAAAGATAAGAATGGTAATATTCTGCTCTAAAAACACCATTTGACCTTAAAATTTGACCAAAAGCAACTCTATTATCACCTATTCTAAGAAAATATGGGTCAATTCCTATTTGTATAATTGACACAATGCTTGAAATTACTGCACAAATTATTATAGATCTTCCAATGAGGTCATATGAGGGTTTGTCAGCAATTAGTTTAATACCTATTACAATAATTAAAAAAGCTACTGCATCAAGTACTGTTTTTAATTCAGCAGGAAATGCATTTACAAAAATTGAAACTGTTTGTAAAGCAATATAAGCGTATAGTGCTATTTGAAACCAAGGTAATTTAAGATCAAATTCAAGCTTTCCTTTTGATTTTATCAGTTTTCTAAACATGAAAAACAGTAACATCAAATAAATAAACCTTTTAGGTTGTATTTCGAATAAAGAAAACCCGGGTATTACTATAACTCCTAAATCATTGATGTTACCAGAAATCAAGTAGAAAGAAATAAAGAAAAGTTCTATTTTATACTTTGATTCACTTTTTAAAACTAAAATGAACGAAATCAACGCTGCAATTGCCATATAGGCATAAAAATGCATCAGTTTAACGTCACTTAAATCGAAAGAAAAGTATTGGGTAATATCATTCATTGCTTCAAAATATCATTGGCGGGTTCATTGTATATCGCCCACTAAAAAGTTTTGCAAAAGATATCTATACCGCTAAGGATTCATTGATTATTTGTTCTTCATCATTGTCGCCATATTTCTGACCATAACCGTACTTATAGTCTTTTCCGAGGGTGTCATTGAAAATGATAAAGTTTTTTTTCTTTTTACCATTGGCAATTAAATTTTCGAAATCTTGCAGAAAAGCAAATTTAGCGACACCTCGTCTCGCTACAAATAAATTAATGTCAATATAGTCTGAGAACAATAAAAAGTCTGAAACAACGCCTACAGCGGGGGTATCAAGAATTATATAATCATATTGTTTTTCAAGCTTTTTAATTAACGGTTTCAGTCTTGGTCCTGATAATAGTGAATGAACATTACTGTCAATGACTACCGTAGGAATAAAATCAAGATTTTTGACATTATTGTGCGGGTATATAATATCTTCTGAAGAGGTTAAATCTCCTTTTAAATAATTTGAAAGTCCTTTGCCCGTTATTCTATCAAAGTTCTCTGAAACCAAACTAGGGTTTCTTAAATCGCCATCAATAATAAGCGTCTTTTTACCCGCCTCAGCAAGTGAAATTCCCAAATTAATCGAACAATATGTTTTTCCTTCATCGGGCATAATTGAAGTCATACCCAGAACGGTACACTCTTTGTCCATTTTGACAAGTTCTAATTGCGCATACAAATCTCTAAAAGACTCTTTGGTTTTCCATAATGAAAGTGCTGCATTAGACTTACTTGATTTAGCATCATATCTTGAAATACTTGCAATCACTGGAATATCAGTTTTCGATGTAATTTGATCTCTATTTTCAATAATCTCATTATCTGTAAAGAAAACAACTTTAACTAAAGGAATTAATGTGCCTAAGATACCCGCTAAAAGAAGCAGTAAGGTTTTTTGCGGCGCTATTGGTCCACTTCCAACCATTCTAGCCTTATCTAATACTCTGGTGCCAGAGGTGCTTTCTGCTCTTGCAATACCTGTTTTAGCAAGTTCTTGACTTAAATAGTTAAAAAGGTTTTCATAGAGTTTACTTTTTCTTTCAATAGTTAACAATTCATTTTCTCTGGTTGGAAGTGTGCTAATCAAACCATTGAAATTAGATAATTGCGAGTTTATTCTTCCAAGTGTTAATTGAGCTGATTGAATTGCGTTTCTAAGGTTATTAATCAAAAGATCCGTTGCTCCTTCAATTTGGCGGTTTAAAATTGCCATTTCTTGGTTATTATCAGTAACAAAAAACTTTTTCTTAGACTTTAATGCATAAAGGTCTGTCAACTCTTTTATATTGGCATTAATCAATGGATTATCAATACCCAAGGCAGTAGGAACTATAAAATCATCAGAATTTCTATTATTCTGAACATTTTTAATTAATGATTTGTAATACTTGATATTGAGTTCTGTTTTTCCTTTTTCAACTTGAAAACTTTGTGTTTGATTTAAGGCATTTTTTGCGGTTGTGCCTAAATCAACAGCTCTTTTATCTTTTTTGTAAAGTTCTAATTTTAATTCAGCTGTGGTTAATGAATCTGTAATATCAGCAAGCTGAGTTCTAATAAAATCTTCTTTGGTAGATGCAATGTCATTTCTTGAATTAAGATTGCCTTGAATATAATTATTGGTTAATTTTTCAATAAAATTTGTTTCTTTTTTAACTACTGCGCCAGAAGATGAAACTCTAAAAATACTCGCTTGAATATCAATATTATTGACTTCAACTTTAGAAGCATATGTGCTCGCCACATCTTCTAAATCATAGATTTTAAATGACAAATTTTCTCCTTCAAATTCAATGGGGCTAACTTCATAACTGGGCTTGTTGATGACAAAATTGAAAAAAGAATTAGTTACCTGGTCACCAAAATTATATTCTTGCGAAAAATCAAATGATCTTTTTATTTCACGTTTTGATTCATTTACAGGATTCGAAACCCAAAAGTCATTGGCTTCAATAGAAAGTCTATATCTCTCATTAGAAAGTATCTCTACTTCAAAAGGAACACTATAAAGTTGCGCTTTTGATTTATCAATTGTTACTTCAAACGGGAAATATCCATAATATTCTCTGGTTTTTACTACGCTGCCTGCATGATATGAAATGTCAAAATTCAAATCTTCAACTGTTTGCCGTACAAGACTATAAGATTCTATAATGCCTATTTCATTATACAAGTTTTTCTCCATTTCTATTAAGCTAATGCCACCATCAACGTAATCACTTTCACCTAAAACTCGGTTTTCACCTGAAGAATCAATCAATAGAGATGACGATACTTGATACTGAGGCGTTGCCAAAAAAATATAGGCTAAGGCAATGGCTATAAATGACCCAATACTTATTAAAAAGAGGTACTTGTTTTTTAATACTTTACTGAAAAAAGATCCTAGATTAATCTCTTGCTTTGTGCTATTTTTTGACATTTTTCTTTCTAAAATTTCTAATTAATCAAATTCTAAAATATTTGTTCTTAGAATTTTGATTGCTTTTAGTTAGCTATTTTTCAATGAATTAACACAAAGATACTAGTTTGTGTTTACAAAATTTAAAAGTAATACTCCGGTTGAAACTGCAGTTAATAGAACGGAAATTATAGGTAAATTGTTGCTCGCGTTCTTACGTTTAGAAGGCTCTACATATATCACATCATTTGGATGTAAGAAATAGTAAGGTGATTTAATAATATTTGGATCGGTAAGGTCTAAATTGACCACAATTGAAGTATCACCTAATTGACGAATAACTTTAACATCTTTACGTTTTGCTGAAAAATTCAGGTCTCCTGCTGCACTTAGTGCTTCAAATATACTAGCCTGACTATTATAAATATAGTTCGTGCCAGGGTTTTTAACATCACCTAAAACAGAAATTTTGAAACTTGTAAGTTTTACTGTAACCGTTGAGTTTAATAAATACTTATCTATTTCTTCTTGAACTAAAACCCTAACTTCTTCAACAGTAAGGTCCATTACTCTAAGTTCGCCAACAATGGCAAGGTTAATCATACCTTGCTTATTTACTATATAGCCCGTTAAAAATAATGAAGCCGGATTTGCTTGCATATTTTGATTCTGAAGCGTAGTAATATTAAAGAAATCTGATTGTTCTGGATCTCTACTTTGAACAACAATGTTCAAAATATCATTGGGTTGAACCGTATACTCTAAATGATTAACTGGTACAACAAGTCTTGATTCTCTACTTTGAAGGTAATTTACCGAACTTGCTGTGTAACAAGATGAAAGGCTCAAAACCAAAAGAAGAGACAGTACTTTTCCAAGTAATAAATAAGGTTTGAGGGTCAAAGATGATTTGTTCATGTTAAGTAATTTCATAGCTATTTTATCTATAAATATTTAAGTTTTCTATTAAAAGGCGTTTTTACGATCACTCTTAAAAACTGTTCTAAAAATTATTTTTAAATCAAGCCAAAAGCTCCAATTTTCAATATACCAAAGGTCATGCTTTGTACGCTGTTCTTTTTGTTCAGTGGTTTCAGTTGGACCTCTCCAGCCATTGACCTGCGCCCATCCGGTGATACCTGGTTTCACATAACTTCTAACCATATAATCATTTACACTTTGTCTAAAAAGGTTTTGTAAAATTGTTCTATGTGGTCTTGGTCCTACAACGCTCATATCACCTTTCAAAACATTAAAGAATTGAGGTAACTCGTCTAAATCATTTTTTCTTAAAAACCTTCCTACTCTTGTAATTCTTGGGTCATCGACGATTGTAGATTTAGTGCCATTTACAGGGTTGTCATTAACTGACATAGTTCTAAATTTAAAACACTTGAACGTTTTACCTGCTTCGCCTTTTCTGTGCGGAGCATAGTAAATAGGTCCTTTTGAATCAAAAAGAATAAATATACCTATTAACAAGAATAAAGGAGACAACATCATTAAAACAATAAATGAAAAGCTAAAATCAAAAAGACGTTTCACAATGGTCATATTAACATTATCAAGAGGTGTTTGGCGCAGCTTAAAAACAGCATGACCGCCAATCATATCCACCTTATAATTGTTTGAAGATATAAATGAATCTTCAGGTAATAATTTTACTCTAACGCCATGATTATCTGCTACTTGTATTGATTTTGATATTTGATTTTTATCAAGATCCCGCATCGCAATAAAAACCTCATCAATTGGTTTGGTATTTAAAACATTGGTTAGTTCATTGATGTCTCCAATAATTTTATTTGAAGAAACTGATACTTCTGAAGCATCTTCTTCATTGCCCAAATAACCTACTATGTTATACCCGTTTTCAGCCATTTCTTTCGGAAAACCATTAAGGTTTGATAAGACATTATTTGAAGCAATCAACAGCGTGTTTGACAATACTTCTGAGCGACCCTTAGTTAAAAAACGGATTATGTACTTATGTCCTAAAAAATTCAAATATGAAAAAAGAAAAATAGGTATTAAATGAACAGGAGGAGAAAGTGAAATTACTTTGAAAAGAGCAAAAACGGTAGTTATAAATCCAACAAAGAAAAATAGTAAGGTTAAATGACTTTTCAAATACCCTTTATCAGGATTAAAATAAAATTCTTTGTCACGAATTAAAAAAATAATAAAAAACCAACTAACATTATAAATCAAAAAAATAGGTGCAAAATCATAAATGAATGAACCTTGGTTAAAATCCATATTAGGTAAACCAAAAGCAAAGCAGCCAATTAAAATTAAATTTAATAGGGCAAATTCAAAACCGATTAGTCGAAGAAGTATGAATCTATTTTTTGTATTCATCAGTGGGTAATACTGTTTGTGATATGCATCAATATAATTATGCTAAATCTTAGTTTTGTGCCCAAAAATTTCTTTCAGGAGGTTAAAACAATTTATTTCAAGACACAAAGATTAGTTCAATTTTAAGAATAACAGTATATACTAGACAAAAAGCCAAAATATTCGTGTAGAAGACATTTTAGCCCTATATTAAAGAACTTTCTTGTTAAGAATTTAAATGGTTAAGAACTATCTAATCGCTTTGGTTTCTAACTAAAATAAATATGTACACTATTATTATTCAGTGCTTTATAATAAAATTAAGGTGGCGAAATTAGTTGATTAAATAATTTTAAAAGCCAAACCAGGCCTATTCAATATCTTTTTAAGATTTTATCGTCTATAAAAACAAGAAAGCCTCTCGATTTCTCGAAAGGCTTGTCTTCACTAATGTGGTCCCACATGGGCTCGAACCATGGACCCCCTGATTATGAGTCAGGTGCTCTAACCAGCTGAGCTATAGGACCTATTTTTGGACTGCAATATTACTACTTATTTTTTACCACTGCAAGCATTAGCATTGTATTCAAAAAGGGAAATGCAAAATAGTATATTATTGCTTGCTTGCTTTCGAGAAGGGCTGGGTTGGGGCTTCTTGACAAAGTTCAACTAACACTCCGTTTGAAGATTTTGGGTGTAAAAATGCAACTAATTTATTGTCTGCGCCTTTTTTAGGTTCTTCATTTAAAACAACAAAACCCTCAGATTTTAATCTACTTATCTCTTTATAAATATCATCAACTGCAAAAGCAATATGATGCACACCTTCTCCTCTTTTTTGAATAAATTTTGCAATTGGACTATCTTCATTTTCTGCCTCTAAAAGCTCTATTTTATTGGGTCCAGCTCTAAAAAAAGAGGTGTTTACCCCTTCTGAAAGAACTTTTTCAGTTTTATAAGATGGTACCCCTAAAAGCTTTTCAAATAGCTTGTTAGAAACTTCAAGATTTTTTACTGCAATACCAATATGTTCAATTTTATTCATGCTGAACTTGTTTATGCTGAATTTATTTCAACATCTATAATTCATCATAGATGCTTAATTAGTACGAAAATACGGAGATTACTACGTATTTTTGCCCTATGGAAACGCAACGTCAAAAGAAAATTGCTGGGGTAATTCAAAAAGATATTGTTGATATACTTCAACGGGCTGCTATTGGTGGCGGACTCAAAGGCATTTTAATATCTGTTTCAAAAGTGGTTATTACTGCTGACCTTTCAATGGGTAAGATTTATGTCAGTATTTTTCCGGCAAAAGAAGCTAAAGAACTTTTAAAAGGAATTCAATCAAATCAAGTTTTAATTAAACATGAGCTTTCACAACGTACTAAACACCAAATGCGTAGGGTGCCTGAACTTTCATTTTATTTAGATGATTCACTAGATTACATTGAAAATATTGAGAAGTCACTTGAAGGAAAAGAGAATCCGGTTAAAAATCCTGAACTCTTAGAAAAAAGAAAGAAGTCATAATTTGAATTTTCCTTTCTACATAGCAAAACGATATGTGCGTTCAAAAAGTAGCCAAAACGCAGTCAACATAATAAATTTCATAACATTTTTAGTTATTGTAATCGGATCTTGTGCGCTGTTTATTGTTTTATCAGGCTTTGCAGGATTAAAAACGTTTAGCTTGTCTTTTACAAAATCATTTGATCCAGATTTAAAAGCCTCTCCGGCCGTCGGGAAGGTTTTTTCCTTATCCGAAGAACAAGAAAAAGACTTATCTGAAATTTCTGATATCGCATCGTATTCAAAAGAAATAGAAGAAAAAGTTGTACTCTCTTATGATAAAAAAATTGACATTGCGGTAATCAAAGGTGTCGATGAAAATTATGCAAAAACCACTCAAGTTGATAGTGCTGTTTCTTTTGGCACTTGGGAGCTAGGGCCACAATTAGGTGTGGCGGGTTATGGTATTATGCAAACTTTAGGTATTGTGCCTAATTACTATAGAAATCCTCTAAAAATTCTGGCTTTAAAACCAGGTAAAGGTTCTTTGGTTCAAAAATCGCCTAAAGATTTATATAATGTTTTACCTATGGTCATCAGCGGAGTTTACTCAATTGAAGAATCACTAGATAGTAAATATATATTTGCAGAACTTGAATTAGTTCAAGCGTTACTTGAAAAAAATCCTAGTCAAATATCTGGCATCAATTTTAAGCTCAAACCTGAAGCAAATCAAAAACTTGTTCGAGAACAAATTGAAACCATATTAGGAGAAAAAATTCGTGTTCATGACCGAGAAGAAATGAATAGCAGTTTACATAAGATGCTAAAAACTGAAAATATTGCAGCCTATCTTATTTTCACTTTAGTACTCATTATTGCCTTGTTTAATGTAGTTGGTGCAATAATTATGATGATTCTAGATAAACAAGAGAATTCTAAAACTCTATATAATCTCGGGGTTACTTTAAAAGAACTGCGTCGCATCTATTTTATTCAAGGGGTTTTGGTAACCGCTACAGGCGGAATTCTAGGTATCTTATTAGGAGCTACGCTCATTGGGCTACAGTTAATTTTCGGAATGGTAACCATAGGATCAATTCAGTACCCAGTAGAATTTCAATTTCAAAACTTTATAATTGTATTTGCAACTATCGCTATTTTGGGGCTAATCGCATCTAAAATTGCAAGCAATAGAATTAATCAAAAGTTGCTGTCTTAAGTTGTATTGTTTTAAACGAATTGGTGGTTTTCAAATTTTTCTAAAACCTCATCAAAAGCAGCAAAAACATCAGCTGATTCATCACTAGTAACCATTTTCATTCGGTAGGGTTTGAAATCAGGTATGCCTTTAAAGTAGTTGGTATAATGTCTTCGGGTTTCAAAAACACCTAATTTTTCGCCTTTCCAATCAATTGCCATTTGTAAGTGACGCCTGGCGGCTTCAACACGTTCAATCATAGTTGGTGGTGCAGCATGTGTTCCTGTTTCAAAAAAGTGTTTCACTTCTTTAAAAAACCAAGGATATCCAATACTTGCTCTCCCTATCATTGCGCCGTCTAACCCATATTCATCACGCATTTTCATGGCAGCTTCAGGGCTGTCAACATCGCCATTACCAAATACAGGAATATGCATTCTTTGATTATTCTTAACCTCAGCAATTGGCCGCCAGTCTGCATTGCCTTTATACATTTGTGCTCGTGTTCGACCATGTATTGCTATCGACTTACACCCTACATCTTGTAATCGCTCTGCAACCTCAACAATTTTTATTGAACTTTCATCCCAACCCAATCGGGTCTTTACTGTAACTGGCAAATTGGTATGCTCAACCATTGCCTTGGTCAGTGAAACCATTAAATCAATGTCTTTTAGAATACCCGCACCAGCTCCTTTAGAAACTACTTTCTTTACCGGGCATCCAAAATTAATGTCAATAATGTCTGGTTTTGAGGCTTCTACAATTTCAACAGAACGCAACATCGAATCTAAATTCGCGCCAAAAATCTGAATACCAACTGGGCGTTCTTTTTCGTAGATATCTAATTTCATGACGCTTTTAGCGGCATCACGAATTAAGCCCTCTGAGGAGATAAACTCAGTATATACCACATCAGCCCCCTGTTCTTTGCATAAAGCTCTAAAAGGTGGGTCGCTGACATCTTCCATTGGTGCAAGCAACAACGGAAAATCAGGTAACTCTATGTCTCCAATTTTTGGCATTCTATATTTTCAAGTTTTTTGGGATGGCAAATTTACGGAAATTTAAAACTTCACCCCAACTTCAATCTTCTCACCCTTTCGGTCTACAATAACTTTAGCCGAATTTCCTTCTTCATAAGTAGACAAGGCTCGCATATAACTCATCATATCTGTCACCAGACTATCTCCTAATTGAATAACAACATCTCCTTTTTGAAGTCCCGCAAGCGCTGCTGGTCGGTCTTCGGTCACGCCATCAATTCGCATTCCTTTTCCGTCAAAAAGGTAATCAGGCATCACGCCTAAAGCCACCTTAAATCTTGGCACATCTTCGCTTTCATTTTTAGTAGTTCTGAAAGCCAATTTTTTATCATCATCCAATTCTGATATCACATTTAAGATATAATCACCTATCATGTGCATACCCTCATAATTCAATTTTTCATGGTCATCAGAGGGTTTATGGTAATCTTCATGCTGACCGGTAAAAAAATGCAATACCGGAATATCTTGTAAATAAAAAGAGGTGTGGTCACTTGGTCCAACCCCAGATTCACTTAAAACCAATTTGAATCCCGGATTAGAAGCATTCAAGACCTGCTTCCAAATAGGAGCTGTACCTGTGCCACTAATCGAAAGTGTTTTGTCTTCTCGAAGCCTTCCTACCATGTCCATATTAATCATAAAATTGGCCGCTTTCAAATCAATTGTTGGGTTTTTTGAAAAATAATTACTTCCTAAAAGTCCCATTTCTTCCCCAGAAAAAGCCATAAAAAGATAATTGCTTCCCGCTAAAGAATCTTTTAATTTTTGTGCTAATTGTAGCATAACCGCTACTCCACTTGCATTGTCATCTGCTCCGTTATGAACTGCTTCTCCATCGACATGTAAAGAGCCTGCGCCACCCATGCCTAAATGGTCATAATGGGCCCCAATAATGACTGTCTTGTCAGCCTTGTTATCGATGTATCCAATCACATTTGTTCCAGTAATAGTACTATCACCTGATACAAATTGTACTTCACCGTGCGGGTCAGTTTTAGGTTTGAAGGTAAATGTTTGAAAGTAGGTGCCTGCATTCCCTTTAGGTTGAAGTCCTATGTTTTGCATGCGATCTTTAAGATAATTTGCTGCAATTAGTTCTTCGGGAGTACCTGTTTCGCGGCCTGCCAAACTATCATTTGCCAGAAAAGCTACGTCATCTGCTATTGAAACAATCTTTGGTTTTTCTGTTTTACAGGATATTATTGTGAGCAAAAACAGGATTAGAAAAATATTTTTCATCATTTTTGAATATAGCTTTCTGTAAAATTAAGCATCCTATGAAGAAAATTTTGATGATACTGGCGATAATCACCTTTGTGAGTTGCAAGTCTGAAACCAAACAACCGAAAGCTAAAGATGAAAAAGCAACATCGTTGATGGCCGGAAGCGATACACTTATCTATCCTGAAGAAAAGTATTTTAAAAGCATTCGCCAAATCACCTTTGGTGGTGATAATGCTGAAGCTTATTGGAGTTGGGACGATAAACAAATGGTTTTTCAATCGAACAATGAAGCCTGGGGTATGAATTGCGACCAAATGTTTTTGATGAATATTGAAGAGAATTTCAAAGACAGCAAACCACCTATGATTAGTACTGGTATGGGGCGAACAACATGCGCCTATTTTCTGCTAGATAACAAACATTATGTATATGGTTCAACCCATTTGGTAGACAAAGAATGCCCAGAAGTACCACTACGTAAAAACGGAAACTATGTGTGGCCTGTTTATGATTCGTTCGACATTTTTGTGGCCGATTTAGAGGGCAATATTACCGCTCAGCTAACTGATGAGAAAGGATATGACGCAGAAGCTACGGTTTCGCCCAAAGGAGATAAAATTGTTTTTACTTCAGATAGAAGTGGTGATTTAGAATTGTATACCATGAATATTGATGGCTCAGATGTGAAACAAATTACTGATGAGCTAGGTTATGATGGCGGTGCTTTTTTCTCTCCGGATGGAAGCAAACTTATCTTTAGAGCCTCACGACCAATAACGCCTGAGGCCATTAAAAAATACAAAGATTTATTAGCTGACGGATTAGTTGAACCCACCGAAATGGAGCTTTTCATTTGTAATGCAGATGGTTCTGAGATGAAACAATTGACCTTTTTAGGGAATGCGAATTGGAGTCCGTTCTTTCATCCTTCAGGTAAGAAAATACTATTCTCTAGTAATTTTGAAGCTGAAAAGGGCTTTCCGTTTAACCTCTATTTTATTGATGTTGATGGTAAGAACTTAGAACGTGTAACGCACGGAGAAACTTTTGATGCTTTTCCTGTTTTTTCAAACAACGGAAAGTACTTAGCTTTTTCAAGCAACCGTAATAACGGCGGTACAAGAGATACTAATTTGTTCATTGCTGAATGGCAAGAGTAATTTTATAAATACTCTTAGCTAATTCTTTACCCTCATATATTTAAGTTCAAGTTGATAAGTTATATGGCCTTTATAATTTGCGCTATCTTTGCAGCTCTTTACAAGGCTACTGAAAGGTCTTGTTAAGCTGATGAATTTATGAAGCATATTCGAAATTTTTGCATAATTGCACATATTGACCACGGTAAAAGTACCTTGGCTGATCGCCTGCTAGATTTTACAGGGTCTGTTACCGAACGTGAAAAGCAAGATCAGCTATTAGATAGCATGGATCTAGAAAGAGAGCGTGGTATTACTATTAAAAGCCATGCGATACAAATGGAGTATACTCATGAAGGTCAAGAATATATTCTTAATCTTATTGACACCCCTGGTCATGTTGATTTTTCATATGAAGTTTCAAGATCAATTGCTGCCTGTGAAGGAGCTCTTTTAGTAGTTGATGCCGCTCAAAGCATTCAAGCACAAACCATTTCAAATTTGTACTTAGCTCTTGAAAATGATTTAGAGATAATTCCTGTTTTAAATAAAGTTGATTTACCAAGTGCCAACCCTGAAGAGGTAACTGATGATATTGTTGATTTATTAGGATGCGATGCTGAAGAAGTTATACCGGCTAGTGCAAAAACAGGTTTAGGTATTGGGGCCATTATAAAAGCTATTATTGAACGTGTGCCTGCCCCAACGGGAATCCTTGACGAGCCTTTACAGGCCTTGGTGTTTGATTCAGTTTACAATCCGTTTCGAGGGGTTGAAACTTATTTTAGAGTAATCAATGGCGAAATTAAAAAAGGACAAAAAATAAAATTTGTAGCTACAGATAAAGATTATTTTGCTGATGAAGTAGGAACTCTTAAACTGACACAAGAAATTAAACAAAGCGTAAAAGCGGGCGACGTAGGGTATCTAATTACCGGTATTAAAGATGCGCGTGAAGTAAAGGTTGGTGATACTATAACAGATGCTATCAAGCCTACTGAAAATGCAATCGCTGGTTTTGAAAACGTAAAGCCTATGGTCTTTGCAGGAATTTATCCTGTAGATACTGATGAGTTTGAAGAGTTACGCTCATCAATGGAAAAACTTCAATTAAACGATGCTTCTTTAGTATTTGCGCCAGAAAGTAGTGCGGCACTTGGTTTCGGGTTTCGTTGTGGGTTCTTAGGAATGCTTCACATGGAAATTATTCAAGAACGTTTAGAGCGTGAGTTTAACATGACTGTAATTACTACAGTACCCAATGTTAGTTATCATGCCTTCACAAGAAAAAATCCAGAAATTCCAATTGTTGTAAACAACCCATCTGACTTGCCAGATCCATCAAGTATTGATCATGTTGAGGAACCTTATATAAAAGCTACCATTATTACGAAAGCGGAATTTGTTGGTAACGTTATGTCTTTGTGTATTGAAAAAAGGGGCGTGATTACTAATCAAACGTATTTGACCACTGAACGTGTTGAACTTACATTTGATATGCCATTGGCTGAAATTGTTTTTGATTTTTATGATCGTTTAAAAACGGTTTCTAAAGGATATGCTTCTTTTGATTATACACCAATAGGAATGCGCCCTTCTAAATTAGTGCGTGTTGATATATTACTAAATGCACAGCCAGTCGATGCCCTTTCTGCTTTACTTCATGCTGACAATGCAGTAAACATAGGTAAGAAGATCTGTGCGAAACTAAAAGAGCTTATCCCTAGGCAGCAATTTGATATTCCAATTCAAGCGGCGATAGGTGCGAAAATTATTTCTCGTGAAACCACCAAAGCACTTAGAAAAGACGTTACTGCAAAATGTTACGGTGGTGATATTTCTCGTAAACGAAAACTACTTGAAAAACAAAAGAAAGGTAAAAAACGTATGCGTCAAGTAGGTAATGTTGAAGTACCACAAGAAGCATTTATGGCTGTTTTAAAACTTAATGATTAAGGCCAATGAGTAGCTTTACAGCAATAGTGTTGCCTAAATAGGCGACAATCTATGTGATATGCAACGCGTTGCGAAATGAAGATAAAAAACTTGAAACGATCTATAGGCTTATTTTAAATTCAAAATTTTATATTTTAGAAGCCCAAATAGTTAAATAAATGGAAGTACTACCAAAAAAAGGAATCAAGGGTTTACTAGAAAATTGGCAAAATGATTTAATAGCAGCTGTAAGTGTATCACTTATTGCTTTGCCTTTATCATTGGGTATTGCCCTAGCAGCCGGTGCGCCTGCCATGGCAGGTATTATTTCTGCTGTTGTTGGTGGTATTGTAACAACACTTTATAGAGGAGGACACATTTCAGTAAACGGACCTGCCAAAGGTGTTATTGCTGTCATATTATTAGGAATTACCTTAATGGATGATGGATCCGGGCAAGCCTTTAATTATGTGTTAGCAGCAGTGGTTGTTTCAGGTGCTATTCAAGTTTTATTGGGCATATTAAAATTGGGTCGACTAGCTGATATCTTTCATTCTTCAGTAATTCACGGTATTTTGGCGGCCATTGGTATTATCATTTTTGCCAAACAAATACATGTTGCTATGGGCACGCATTCTGACAGCCCGAGCATTATACAAAACCTTGTTGATGCTGTTAAACAATTGCCTCAAGCGAATCCTTTTGTAGTAATTATTGCTCTAGTTGGCTTGCTTTTAATATTGTTTCATTCAAAAATTAGTTATCGCTTTTTAAATTTTCTGCCTGCACCAATGTGGGTTATTGCGCTATCAATTCCGTTCGTTTATTATTTCAATTTCTTTGAACAACACACCCTTTCATTCTTTGGAAAGGCATATGAAGTTGGGCCAAAACTACTGTTAGACATTCCTGATAATATTATGGATTCAATAATGCATCCTAATTTTGGCAAAATAAATACCATTGAATTCTGGACAACCGTATTATCCATCTTAATTATAACAAGTATTGAATCATTGGCTATTGCAAAAGCAGTTGACAAAATTGATCCTTATAAACGTAAGACAGATTTAAATAAAGATTTGACAGGAATAGGATTAAGTACGGTCGCAGCTGGTTTGATTGGAGGATTACCAATTATTGCTGTGATTATTAGAAGTACGGTCAATATTCATAATGGTGCAAAAACAACGTGGTCTAATATGTATCAAGGTCTTTTGTTGCTAATTTTTATTGTGCTATTAAGCCCAATCATGAGGCAAGTACCGCTCTGTGCTTTTGCTATTTTATTAGTTTACACCGGATTTAAATTGGCTTCACCCGCCGTTTTTAAACAGGTTTATAGTCAAGGAGCCGAGCAACTAATATTCTTTATTGGCACCATGATTTTAACCCTTTATACCAATTTATTAATTGGATTGCTGGGTGGATTATTACTGGCCATGATTACTCACATGCTTTTGGCTAGGGTTTCTATTCCGCAATTTTTTAAAATGGTTTATAAATCAGGTTCAGATTTGATTGCGAAATCAGATGGTAGCTACGATTTAAAAATTAAAGGAATTGCGAATTTTTTAGGCATTTTAAAGCTTGACAAATTAGTGGCAAAAATTCCTGCAGGGGCAGATGTCAATATTGATTTGTCAGAAACAAGATTGGTGGGCATGACCTATATGGATTACTTGGTCGATTACTTAAAAATACAAAAGAACACAGGTGGTACAGTTGTTATCAATGGATTGGATTCGCATGTTTCATCATCTAGTCATAATAGAGCCTTAAAAATTTCATTAAACAACTCTGTCGCTAAATTATCGCCTAGACAAAACAGGTTGCAAAATTTAGCCAATGAAAAAGATTATCAATTTGCGCATCAAGTAGATTGGAATACGAAGTATTTGAAGAATTTTCACTTTTTTGAAATTAGACCTATCGAACGCAAAGCAAATTGTCTCAAAGGAGCATTTAAAAATTTAGATGTGTCATGGGAGATTGCAGATGTAACATTCAGTGAAGGAGCAGCTTTTACGGCCGAAACCTTTAATACAACACTAATGGTCTTACAATTGAGTAAAAAAATACCCGTTTTTACCATGGAAAAAGAAGGGGTAATTGAAAAACTATTTGACCGAGTGATAGCCTATACAGGGTATAATGATATTGGTTTTGAAATGTATTCAGATTTTTCCAAAAAATTTCTGATTATGGGAAATGAGGAGTCTGAAATTCGGTCATTTTTTACAGAAGAGGTCATTCGCTTTTTTGAAAATCATCAAATTTATCATTTAGAAAGTAACGGCGAGGCAATAATCATTTTTAATAAAATCAAATTGGCAAGAACTGATGAAACTGTAGCTTTTATTGACTATGGAAAAGAATTAGCCACGCTCTTAGATGAAATGAATTAGGGAAAAACATCATTACATCAAGAAAGCAATGGATGCGTCAAAATTTTGATTATTTCGTAATTTGTAGTGAATTTGATGTCAATTCAAAAACGCTTAACAATTCAGACTCTACATTTAATTTTACAGTAAATACAATTGGTTCTGAAGTTTGAGGCGCCTCATTTAATACCAAGGTCATTTGATAAGGTAATTCTAAAATAGAATTAAATAGTGTGTTGGTTTCTATTCTTGAGTTAATACGCTGTGAAAAACTTTCATAGTCAACTAAATCAAAGTATTGAATTAAGTTGCTTCCCATGGGTACATTCTCTTTAAATTCTCTATTAGCGACAATTTCAATATCTAGAATAGAATCATTTGTATAGGGTGGAATAGGCGAACAAGCATACGCACTTTCAATGAAACCAAAAGACATCAATTTTGACTTTAATTGTACTGTTTTTACCGTCTGAAATATGGTGCCGATCTGAAAGGCAACATTCTCAAAAAATACAGTTTCATTGGTCAAAGATGTTATTGAATACCCATCTTCGCTAACCTCATAACTAACAAAATTACCTTGTATTTCTGTGGCTTGTTGTCTTGTTTCATTGATAGACCCGCAACCATCGTCACATGAAAACACACTGATAAATAAAAAAACAGTGTAAAATTTTATAAAAAAGAGAAGTTTGGTTTTCATTTGAATACTTTTATTATAATCCAAAAGTTATATTGTATTTTTTAATAATGGCATCTCTCTGTTTCTTTTTTCTTTTTGAAGATATAAAAATAGGTATGCTACCACCAATTTCGATTATTCCGGCCGCCAAAATAATACCGCTATATATAGAACCAAGTGATTTGCTTTCATTAACTATCAAACCATAAGTACCTGCCGATGCAGTTAATATGCCTAAAGACCCAAGAACAATACCACCAGATTTTCGTCTTTTACCTTGTTTATCTAATTTCAAAATACTTGCAAAGTCAGTTCGCTTTTCCAAATTATTCAAATTGTATTTCTCTAATGAAATTCCAAAATCACTTAATTTATCTACCTCTATTTTGTTAAATTCTTGGGCAACTAGAAAAAATCCCTTGAAAAGAAATAGGAAAAGAAATATCTGTCTCATATGCCTATAAAAATTTTGGTTTCCAAAGTATAACAATCCTTTATTCATTTACCCTACCCATATCATTTCATTATTTTTGAAATATGAAACTTCATTCTATAGAAACCGGAAATTTTAAGCTTGATGGTGGTGCCATGTTTGGAGTGGTTCCTAAAAAGCTTTGGCAAAAAACGAACCCAGCTGATGCCAATAACATGATTGATATCGCTGCGCGAAGTTTACTCATAGAAGATGAAAACCGCCTTATTTTAATTGATACGGGCCTTGGCAACAAACAATCAGATAAATTCTTCAGCTATTATTTTCAGTGGGGCGAACATACTTTAGATAAATCTCTTGCTGAAAAGGGTTTTCATAGAGATGATATTACTGATGTGTTTATGACCCATCTACATTTTGACCATTGTGGCGGAAGTATTGAATGGAATAAAGACCGAACAGGCTATCAACCTGCCTTTAAAAATGCTGTTTTCTGGACCAACAAAGACCATTGGAAATGGGCCACAAAACCTAACACTCGAGAAAAAGCATCTTTTTTAAAAGAAAATCTCATACCAATGCAAGAAAGTGGGCAATTGAAGTTTAGCTCCCCAGTCCCCAAAGGGGGCGTTTCTCTTGTGAAACACCAAGAACTAGGTTTCGATATTCTTTATGTTGACGGGCATACTGAAAAAATGATGCTTCCGCATATTCATTATCAAAATAAAACCCTGGTTTTTGTGGCTGATCTCATACCTACGGTTGGGCATATTCCGCTGCCCTATGTTATGGGCTATGACACAAGGCCTTTATTAACTTTAGATGAAAAAGCATCCTTTTTAAAAGAAGCTGCAGCAAAAAACTACCTTTTGTTTTTTGAACATGATGCTCATAACGAAATTTGTAACTTGCAGCAAACTGAAAAAGGCGTCAGGCTAAATGAAACATTTCGTTTCAATGAATTTTTCTCATAGTCAAAAGCACAAGCTAAAGTTCATTTTTGGCATACTTTTTTCATAATTTTAGCTCAACTATAAATTTAAGTACTATCACAACATGAAACATTTTTTATCAAATATTTTAGTAGTTACCATTTCATCACTGTTTTTAATGGGGTGCGGATCAACAGCCCTTATCTCTACTCCTATTGACAATATTGATACATCTCCTTTAAAAATTGGAGATTTAACAGAAACTGAAAAGAAAAATTGGGGGCATCTTGATTTAGTAGCTGATACCATACCAGGTATGAGTGTTGACAAGGCATACAAAGAAATTATCGGTTCTAAAAAAGGTAAAACAGTCATTGTCGCTGTCCTAGATTCTGGTATGGATTTAAAACACGAAGACCTTGATGATGTTTTATGGACCAACAAAGGTGAAAAAGCTGGTGACGGAAAAGACAATGATAACAATGGATATGTTGATGATATTCATGGGTATAACTTCTTAGGCGAGTCATATAATGAACAATTAGAGGCCGCAAGAATTCTAAGACTCAAGTTAGGCGATGCAGCAATGCAAGCAAAGGCAAAAGAAAAAGTTGATGCTGAATACCCAAAAGCAGTTCAAAACAAACAACAATATGAGCAAATTTTGCAAGCAGTAAATAGCGCTGATGCAGCTGTTAAAAAACATTTGGGAAAAAGCGAGTACACTAAAAAAGATGTTTCGGCTATTAAAACTGAAGACCCAGCTTTACAACAACATTTAAGTGTGCTAAAACAAATGTATACCTTCAAAGACACCATACCTGAAGTTATTGAAGAACTCAATGGTGGTATTACCTATTTTACAGAGCAAGCCAATTATAATTATAATGTTGATTTTAATGGGCGTAAAGATGTAGGTGATAACCCATACGATTTTAATGATCGTGGTTATGGTAATGGAAACCCTCAGAGTAAATCAGAAGATGAAAGTCATGGTACCCATGTTGCCGGTATTATCGCTGCAGAAAGAAACAATGGCAAAGGAGCTAACGGTATTGCTAACAATGTTGAATTAATGAGTATTCGTGCCGTGCCAAATGGTGATGAATATGACAAAGATATTGCGCTTGGCATTCGCTATGCCGTTGATAATGGTGCGAAAATAATTAATGCCAGTTTTGGAAAAGGATTTTCTCCTAACCCTGAATGGGTTTATGATGCTTTAAAATATGCAGCTTCAAAAGATGTGCTTTTTATTCACGCGGCGGGCAATGATAGTGCTGATCTTGATGATCCTAGCAACCCTAATTTTCCAAATGATCAAGTAAATAACGGCGCTGAATTTTCAGATAATGTTATTACGGTAGGCGCTTTAAACCCAAAATACGGTACCACCCTATTAGCTAATTACTCAAATTATGGTAAAATAAATGTTGATGTTTTTGCTCCTGGTACTGACATTTACTCATCGTACCCTAACAACACTTATGAATATTCGCCAGGCACGTCAATGGCAGCGCCCGGGGTGGCTGGGGTAGCGGCATTAATTTGGTCTCAATACCCAAAACTTACAGCTTCACAGGTTAAGAAAATTATTCTGAAATCAGGATTGCCTATCAAGCCAAAAGTTGTTTTAGGTAACGATACTGAAAAGAAGTCAACCTTAAATGAAATTTCAACTTCAGGTAAAATTGTAAATGCCTATAACGCTTTAATTATGGCTCAGGGTGTTTCAACCGGAAAAATACAATTGTAATTCGATACTATCTTTCTTATGAAATTGATTACTACTTTAACACTCGTTCTATCATTTTTAGGCTTTTCACAAAATACTTCATATTGGCAACAACATGTTGATTATACAATGAATGTTGATATGAATGTCGATGATTTTCAATACACAGGAACTCAAAAACTAGAGTACACAAATAACTCTCCTGATGACATCACGCGTGTTTATTACCATCTATATTTCAATGCCTTTCAACCGGGTAGCGAAATGGATATTCGCCTGCAAAACATCGCAGATCCTGATGATAGAATGACAACCGCAGAAATGAAAAGCCGTATTGCATCACTTACTGATTCTGAAATGGGCTATTTACATGCCACTTCTTTAAAACAAGATGGCGTTGCCTTAAAATTTAATGAAGAAGGTACTGTATTGGTTGTTGAATTGGCAAAACCTATTCCTGCAGGTGCAAAATCAACTTTTAACATGGAGTTTAGAGGTCAGGTACCTCTTCAAATTCGTCGCTCAGGAAGAAACAGTGAAGAAGGTGTTGCGCTTTCAATGAGTCAATGGTATCCGAAAATGGCAGAATATGATTTTGAAGGATGGCATGCTGACCCATATATAGCCAGAGAGTTTCATGGTGTTTGGGGCAATTTTGATGTAAAGCTTACTATTGATAAAAATTATATTGTTGGCGGAACTGGATATTTACAAAACCCTCAAGAAATAGGGTACGGTTATCAAACACCCGGAACAAAACTTAAAAAACAAAGACGTAAAAAATTTACATGGCACTTTAAAGCGCCAATGGTTCATGATTTTATGTGGGCAGCTGATTCTGAATATATACATGACACCCTGCAAATGGAAAACGGCCCTACATTACATTTTCTGTATAAGAATGACCCCACTATCATCGATAATTGGAAAAAATTACAGCCTAAAACTGCTGAACTTATGCAGTTTTTCAATAAAAATATTGGGACTTACCCTTATGACCAATACTCCGTAATTCAAGGCGGAGATGGCGGAATGGAGTATGCCATGTCAACCCTGATTACAGGTAAACGTAAGTTTGGAAGTCTTGTGGGTGTTACGGCACATGAAATGGCACACTCTTGGTTTCAGCATATTTTAGCAACCAATGAGGCTAAACATGAATGGATGGATGAAGGTTTTACAAGTTTTATTTCTTCGCTAGCCATGAATGAGGTAATGAATCAAAACAAACAGAATCCTTTTGAAGGATCATATAATAGTTATTTTAGTTTGGTAAGTTCTGGTAATGAACAACCACAAACAACCCATGCAGATCGTTATGATTCAAATAGCCCTTACGGAAAATCTGCTTACAGTAAAGGGTCGGTTTTTTTAGCGCAATTAGGTTATGTAATTGGACAAGATAAATTGATGGAAGCGCTGAAAAAATACTATTCAGACTTTAAATTCAAACACCCTGTACCTAACGACATTAAAAGAAGCGCTGAAAAAGTTTCAGGCTTCGAATTAGATTGGTATTTGACTGATTGGACCCAAACAACCAATACCATTGACTATGGTATTAGTGAGGTAAGTGCTTCAGGAAATAAAACTAAAATTTCTCTTGAAAGAAAGGGCCTTATGCCAATGCCTATTGATGTTTTGGTGGTTTACAATGACGGTTCACAAGAAACCTTCTACGCACCCTTACGCATGATGCGCGGCGAGAAAGAGAACCCGTATCCGCAATTAGAAAGAACTGTGCTTGAAGATTGGGCATGGGTTAGCCCAACATATGATTTTACAGTTGATCGTCCGTTAGAAGACATTAAAGCCGTTCTTATCGATCCTTCACAATTAATGGCAGATATTGCTAAAGAAGACAATTTATGGCAAGCTGAGGTAATGCCTAAGAATTAAAAAATGGATGTTTCTTTTCCAAACAAGGAAAAACTCAAAAGCAAAAAAATAATTGATGCTCTTTTTGCTGAGGGAAAAAGTGTTTCAAAGTTTCCGATAAAACTAATTTATCTTAATACAAAATTGCCTTTTGATGTACCTATTCAGGCAACAGTATCTGTATCTAAAAAAAAGTTCAAAAGCGCTGTAAAACGCAATCGTATTAAAAGGCTTTTACGAGAAAGCTACAGACACAACAAAAGCTTGGTTTTTGACAATAGTGACGCCTCTTTTGCGTTTCTGTTTTTATATCTTGGCAAAGAGATGCCTGATTTTAAAACGGTAGATAAGAATTTGAAATCAGTACTTCTAAAATTCAAAAAGAAAATTGATGATGAACAAAGTGCTTAAAAAGAGGGTTGTAATTCCCATATTCTCTGTTGTAATTCTTATTGGTGCTAGTAGTTTCAAAAGTGATTTTTTTGAAATAGCTAAGCAGATTGAAATTTTTACAACACTCTTCAAAGAGTTAAACATGAACTATGTTGATGAAACTAATCCGGCTGAATTGATGGATACGGCCATCAAAAACATGCTTGATGATTTAGATCCTT
The DNA here is from genome assembly GCA_937929935.1 of uncultured Flavobacteriaceae bacterium. Classification (GTDB taxonomy): domain Bacteria; phylum Bacteroidota; class Bacteroidia; order Flavobacteriales; family Flavobacteriaceae; genus Maribacter_C. The sequence goes on from CALFUL010000015.1 coordinate 76,012, forward strand.
ACACCAAGTTTCTTAATGAACAAGATGTAGAGGAGTACCGCATAAATAATGCAGGAGAATATTCAGGAATTGGCACCACAGTGCGTTCTTTTGACGATCGCCTTTTAATCATTGAGCCTTACAAAGGGTATCCGGCAGATAAGGCTGGCCTTAAAGCTGGCGATGAAATTATTCAAATTGGTACTATTAAAATTGCTGATTTTGATGACAACGCAAGTGAATTGCTCAAGGGGGCTAATAGTTCTTCCGTTGAAATTACTTTTAAAAGACAAGATGAAATCAAAACAACTACCGTAACTCGCGGAGCTGTTGAAGTAGATGCTGTACCTTTTTATGACATGGTAGATGACAAAACTGGCTACATTGTTTTGGCAAAATTCAATGAAAAGGCATCACGTCAAACGAAATCTGCACTAATTGATTTAAAAGGTCAAGGCGCTGAAAAAATTATTCTTGATTTAAGAGGAAATCCAGGTGGTTTACTTTCAGAAGCTATCAATGTTACCAACCTATTCGTTGACAAAGGTGAGCTTATAGTTACTACCAAATCAAAGGTCAAAAAATTTAATCGCGAATACCAAACAAAAAACAAGGCTGTTGATACCGAAATACCTTTGGTTGTTCTTGTTGATGGTAAAAGCGCATCAGCTAGTGAAATTGTGTCTGGTAGTTTGCAAGATCTAGATAGAGCTGTTGTTATGGGAGCGCGTAGCTTTGGGAAGGGTTTGGTGCAACGCCCTATGAAATTGACTTATGGCACCCAACTTAAAGTTACTATTTCAAGATACTTTACGCCCTCAGGTAGGTGTATTCAATCTTTAGATTATTGGAATAGAGATGAAAATAATAAGGCTGTAAAAAACACCGTTTTTAATGAGTTTAAAACGCGTAATGGAAGACCTGTTCAAGATGGCGGAGGTGTTTTGCCCGATGTTGAAATTGAAACGGCTAAAGCGAATGCAATGACAAGAGCGCTTTTAAGCAACAACGTCATTTTTGATTTTGCTACTAGCTATTACTATGAAAATAGTCTTAATAAAATCAATAATTTCAATTTCAATGATTCGCAGTATGAGAAGTTTATTGCTTATGTATCAAAAAGCGATTTCTCTTTCGAAACGAAAGCTGAAAAAGCAATAAAAGCAGCATTGTCTGATAAAGATGATGTTCTTTTTGACCAAACTATTGAAGCTGATTTTCAAAAATTAATAGTGGATTTAGAAAAAAGTAAAATTTCTTCTCTTAAAACGCATCAAAAAGAAATTCAGAAGAAAATTGAAGACGAAATTATCAAGCGTTATTTCTACAGAGATGGTCTTTATCAATATTATTTACTGAAAGACGAAGCAATCTTAGAAGCTACACAACTTTTGAAAAACACATCGCAATACGCAAGTATTTTAAAGTAAAATTACCAAGTATATTCAGGGGGCTCTACACCATTCATACGTAAATATAAGTTTGACTTAGCACGATGATTTGCTAAATGATCCTGTGTATAAAATAGCGCAAAAGCGCGACTTACTATATTGCCGCTATGATACATTTTACACGTTTGATCTAACTGTTCTTGTTCAATTGTTATGATTATCTGCTTTGTATAATCGAAACTTTCTTGCATCAATTCTAAAATTTCTGCTTTTGTGAACGTAGAGGCGTTTGGTGTATTTGGTTTTACTTCCATTCCTAAAACATATCGATTTGTTAATAGCTTGTTTGCAGCAGCGATATGAACCATCTGCTCAGCAAAAGTTTTACTGACCTCTGTTGGTTTGTACCCGTAGTTTTCTTCTGGCATTGCTTTGGCTACATCTAAGCAATGTTTAGTTCCTTCTTCCCAAACAGGTAGGTACATTTTAGTAAATGCCGTTTTAGGTATGCTATCATGTTGAGCACTTGCACTTTCTGGCAGGCAAAATAAACTTATAACAAGAAGAAGAAATTTCATACTAGTATCTTTAGTTTGATTTTATGTTTTTGTAATATCTGAAATTATCAATTAATACGCTAATTTTAGTTTCGCACACATACCATCAACCCTTTCTAGTTAATTCACCATAAATTATGAAAAGTCAACTGCTATTCGGAAGCATATTAAGTCTGTTACTCTCTTGTAATGAAGTGCCACCGACCTCAAGTGCCATTGAGAAAAAAAGTACTGTAGAAAAAGTAGAACTTATAGTTTTAGGCACACTACAAGATGCTGGGTCGCCACACATCGCCTGCAAAAAAGATTGTTGCTCAGGTTTGTTTAAAAATCCAGATTTATCAAGAAAGGTAGTTTCTTTAGGAATTGTTGATCATCGAAATCATGAAACTTTTCTATTTGAAGCTACCCCTGATATTTCAGAACAGGCAAAGCTTTTAAAGAATCATGCTTCGTGGGAAGCTACCGAACTGCCTACTCGAATTTTTTTAACCCATGCACATATTGGTCATTATACGGGTCTGATGTATTTAGGCAAAGAGGCAACTAACGCGAATCATCTTCCTACATATGTGATGCCAAAAATGAAAACCTATCTTGAACAAAACGGACCATGGAGTCAGCTTGTTTTAAATAAAAACATTGATTTGCATCCTATTGAAAATAGAAAAGTGCTTTCGATGACTTCAACTTTAAAAATAGTGCCATTTCAAGTGCCACATCGTGATGAATATTCTGAAGCTGTTGGTTATAAAATCATTGGCCCTAATAAAAGTGCCTTATTTATTCCTGATATTGACAAATGGCAAAAATGGGAAACCAATATAGTTTCTGAAATTAAAGAAGTAGATTTTGCATTTTTAGATGCAACCTTTTATGATGGCGATGAATTAAATACGCGAGATATTTCACAGATTCCACATCCATTTGTGATTGAGAGCATGAAATTATTTAAAAATCTGCCAAAAAAAGAGAAAGAAAAAATACATTTCATACATTTTAATCATACAAATCCGCTGCTAAATTTAGAAAGCCCTCAGGCAAAAATTGTTTTAAAAAACGGATTTAACATCGCACAGTTTAACCAAAATCTTACATTGTAATCATGACGCAAAAAATTAGTGTATTACTCGTTTATTTGTTTTTCTTTGGATGGAATAGTTTCGCTCAAGAAAATCAATGGAAAATTGCATCAAAAACTTCTATTGAACGCTCATTTAGTAAAAATTCTGTTCAGGCCTATTCAGACAATATAGAAATGGCAGGAAAACGAGTTGCCGGTATTATTTCTTATAATATTGATTCTTTAGGACATCTTTCTGTGAACCGTCAAATCTTTTTTCCGCAATTACATCCTTTTATCAAGGAAAATGACCCGAAGTGGTTTGTTTATAGGTCATATTTAAACAATACCTATTCTGACCAAATACTTCCGAAACTCTACATTGGCAAAAAGCAGTTTTCACCAGGTAAAATTCAAAAAATGTCAATTAATGGTATGCTGCACTTTCAGCACCACCCATCAACTTCAGGTGTTGTTGTAAACAGAACTTTTATTCCATCAACATCAGAACGTTTGTTCTTAGAAAAAATAACCTTGAAAAATGCCAATTCTAAAAAAATTTCTTTTCAAGCAAAAAACAACATTCAAAAACATAAAACCCTTGGAACCGATGGAGAATTTACCACTATAATTTCTTCAGATGCTCCCGCTAAATTTGATTTAGAGCCGAATGATTCTATTTCATTTTTAGTTCGTATTGAAGCGATTTTAAATGAGGAAAATAAACCTTCTAGACTTACTCAAGAAAATTTTTCAGACCGAACTAACTTTTTAAAAGAAATGTCAGGTTCATTAAATTTAGAAACGCCCAATCCTGTTTTGAATACTTTATTTGAATTTTCAAAAATTAGAGCCTCTGAAAGTATTTTCGAGTCAAAACTAGGGTTAATACATTCACCTGGCGGGGGTAGATATTATGTTGGTGTTTGGGCTAATGATCAAGCAGAATATGTAAGTCCATTTTTTCCATATTTAGGTTATGATACGGGTAATAAATCTGCAATGAACATGTACCGCGCCTTTGCAAAAGAAATGAATCCTGAATATAACAAGCTGCCCTATGCTTTTGAAGTTGAGGGTTTGCCACCACCATCTTCTATTGACCGAGGTGATGCCGCTATGATTGCATACGGGGCAAGTCAATTTGCTTTAGCTGCAGGAGATAAGAAAATAGCAAATGAATTGTGGCCTTTGATAAGTTGGTGTTTAGAATATAGTAACAGACAATTAAATAAAGAAGGCGTTGTAAAATCAGAATCTGATGAAATGGAGGGTCGAGTTGAAACAGGCACCGCCAACTTATCAACCTCATCATTGTATTATGGGGCTTTGAATCACGCCATTGATTTAGGTAGGTCTCTTAAGAAACCTAAATCAGTGTTAAATAAATATCAAAAACAATCAAAATCACTTAAAAAGGCAATTGGAAATTACTTCGGTGCTACAATTGAAGGTCTTGAAACCTATCGCTATTATGACGGCCATAAAACACTACGCCATTGGATTTGTATGCCCCTTGTTGTAGGTATTAAAAATAGAAAGGAAGACACCATTGAAGCACTTTTCAATCGTCTTTGGTCTGGTAACGGTGTGCATGTAGAAAAAAATAATCCTGATCCAGCAGTTTCTGAAATTTTTTGGGACCGTGGCACTTTGTATGCTTTAAGAGGAACTTTTTTAGCTGGGGCAACTGAAATCTCATTAAATAAATTAGAAGAGTTTTCACAAGAACGACTACTGGGGGCGAGAGTGCCTTATGTGGTTGAGGCCTTTCCAGAAGGCGGCATGGCTCACTTATCAGCAGAAAGCGCATTGTATTGTCGTGTTTTTATTGAAGGAATGTTTGGTATGAACCCCACAGGGTTAAATAGTTTTACCGTTTTACCTCAACTACCAAAAAATTGGGATAAAATGGCCTTGAGAAAAATAAAAGCATTCGGACAAAATTTTGATGTTGATGTTTATCGCAAATCCGGAAAGATTCTAGTAAAATTGACAAATAATGAAAGTGGTAAAGTGCAGCTTAAAGCGATAACGACAGATGATTCTCCTGTTTCTTTTGCATTTTAAAAAACGGGCACCTGTTTTAAATTGATTAAGTCTTTATCTTCTTCTTTTAAAATTCGTTTAGTACGTAAGTACCTCTTTAAATTATATTCATCATAATTTTCAGCAACAGGGTTTATACTGCTAATACGCACCATATTTGAGGCGTGAATGAATTCATTATTACCTATCCACATACCTACATGAACTACTTTCTCTTTTGATGTTTCAGTTGCCTTTTTTCCAAAAAACAACAAATCACCTTCTTCAAGATTTTCAAAATTTCCTTGTTCATCAATTTGCTGCCCAGTATGTACTTGCTGAGATGCATCCCTAGGAATAATCATTCCGTTTAAAAAATAGATAGTTTTTGTAAAACCGCTACAATCCATTCCTTTTGTTGAAGTCCCTCCCCACAAATACGGCACTCCCATTAATCCTTTTGAAGTTGCAACTAAATTTTCTGGTGAAGGGTTCATTGCTTGAATCCAACCAGAATAACTCTCTGCTTCAGTATTTCTTACCAAAGCGATTCTTCCGTCAGGAAAAGCAGCCACAAAATGATCATCTGTTAACTTTAAAAATTCAAGAACATCACCTGCTACCAAATCTGAGACAATATCCTTTTCATCGACTGCATCATAGGCATGCCCATACGTTTTTGTATAAATGATTTTATCACCTGCTTTCCATTCATTAAAACGTTCAAAATTCATCAAGGTAATGCCGCCATCATCTACCCAAGAAAGATATTTGTCTGGCGTTTGAATATAGTACCAACCCCCTTCTTTTTTCAACACCTTTACCGGTGTGCCCAAAGTAGCTTGAGTGCCTAATTCTGCTGAATGCTTTGGATTACTGCGTAAGTTTGCCACCGAAATATTAATCACGGCATTGGTCAATTCTTCTAAATCTGTAGCGGGTAATAATTGAATGCTATCTGTAAATGTGATATTTTGAGCCTTTAGTTTCTCTTTGAATGAAGCTATGGCATCAGCCATATCACTTTCTCCTTTAAGAATAAAAGAACCGCCATTCTTTTCAACAGAAACATTGAACAGAGCCACTCGCTTATCAGGCGCAAATTCAGAGTTTAATTCTTGAAGAATTGTGGCTATTTTTTTATCTTCTTTTGCTGTTTCTGTGCATGCTATTATTAAAGAAAATAATAAGATGAATACAAAGTTGTTTTTAAATTTCATGCTATTATATTTGATGATTTCTATTGGAAAATTACTGCTTTTTTAACGTTTTGATTCAATTCAAAACTATTTTCGGTTTTTATAATGCGCCCTACCTTTATAAATTTGTGATTAGATTATTTATCTTGCTATTCTAAATTCTGAAAATTATTATAAACAAAAGATAAGGGCTCCTGAGCATATTTAACAACAGCTTCTTTAATGAAACTATTATTTTTATTTCCTCTTATTCTTTTGTTCTCCTTATCCTGTGGTAATGATGATGTGCTCAGCATGAATAGTTTACCCGAACAAAAGGCTGAAGAGCAAATTGAAGAAACTTCTGAAGAACCCGATGAGGTGGTTATTGAAGAGCCCTTAGATGAAAGCTCTGAAAATTTATTATTACAACTAAACGGCACTCAAATTGTAGACGCCAAACAAAGACCTGTTTTTTTACAAGGGGTTGCTTTTAGCAACTTTGTGTGGTCTGGAAATTTAATGCCTCATCATACTGAAATTGATTTTCAGCGCGTCAGTGATATGGGAATGAACACCATTCGTTTCTACATGAATTACAACTATTTTGAAGATGATTCAAACCCTTATGTTTATAAACAATCTGGTTGGGATTGGTTAGATCAAAACATAGAATGGGCAAAAAAATATGATCTTTATTTGGTACTAAATATGCATATACCCCAAGGCGGGTACCAATCGCGAGGAGAAGGCGATGCGCTTTGGAATTCTATTGAAAACCAAAACAGACTTGTCGCTTTATGGAAAGCTATTGCTGAGCGCTATAAAGATGAAGTTAAAATTGCAGGCTTTGGGCCGCTCAATGAACCTTTTCCAACTTCTTCAATTGATCAATGGAGCTCACTCGCACAAAATCTAATTAACGGAATCAGAGAAGTTGATGAAAACCATATTTTATTTATTGAACAAGCTATTGAAATAAAAGGACAGCCAGACACTGAAGATTACAATTTTCCGGATGTAAATGGAGATGGTCTTGTGTATGAATTTCACGGATACAGCCCCTACTTATATACACATCAATCACTTAAATTCGCTGAACTAGGTGATGGTGGAAAATATCCGGATGAAACTATTATTGAAACTAGTTCTGAAGAATGGTATAGCGCAATATTGGATAACCCTAAACTAGTTGAAAATAATTCTGATTGGACGTTCTACCAAGGAAATCGTTATCAGATAAAAGATGATAAAATAAAAATTGCAGTGCCTACTGTTGTTGGCGCTGAAGTAGGTGGAGTTGTGTTTTTTGACGATATGGTTATTAAAGAATATGATGAAAACGAAAACTTTGTGCGCGATATTCCTAACATCAATTTAAATGATGATAATGGATGGTTTTTCTGGAGTGAAAACAATCTGGGGTCGGGTGGATTAAGTAAACAAGAAGGAAGAAACGACAACCGAAGTTTATTTGTATCTAATACTACAGAAAACAGTAATTTATCAAACTTTGTTCGTCATTTTATTCCAAAGCAAAATTACTTTTATGAGGTTAGTGGATGGATGAAAGGAGTTGGTGCAGCAGTTGATAATGGTGCTGCACTTCGTTTAGATTTTTATACACAAGAAGGTAACGTTTTACTACGCGATAAAAATTATTTACAAACTGAAATAGGTAAAATAGTGACTTGGGCACAAAACAAAAATGTTGCCCTATATATGGGTGAATTTGGTGCTGGAAATCCTTGTTTTCAAAATGATAAGGGCGGACTTCAATTTGTTGAAGATATGGTAGCTATTTTAAAAACCAACAATATTCACTTTACGTATCACACCTATCATGAAGATCCTTTTGGCTTGTATTTAGGCTATAATCTACCCGATGTTACAAATGCGAATCAAATTTTAATTGATTGGTTTACTGCCAACCTAAACTAAAAATTGCTTCTTTTTAAGCTTTTATCATCATCACATGAGGTATGCCGTCTTCAAGATACTCCCCTCCTTTTTCTATAAACCCTAGTGAATTATAAAATTGTTTTAAATACGTTTGTGCAGAAAGCGCAATTGAAGTTTCTTGAAACCTTTCTTCTACCGCTTTAATAGAGGCCTTCATAATATCTAAACCATAACCATGTTTGCGTTCAGTGTCTTTTACAACTACTCTACCAATACTTGCCTGGGCTAAATAATCGCCAGCTTTAAATATTCTAGTATAAGCAACAATTTTTTGGTCTTTGAAACCAATGATGTGTATGGCTTTTTGGTCTTTACCATCTAAATCTTGATAAACACAATCTTGCTCAACTACAAAAATTTCTGAACGCAATTGCAATAAAGCGTATAGTTCAGTTATAGTTAATTCTTCAAAAAATTTTACAGAAATTTCAAGCATGCTTAAAAGGGTATTTCAAAAAGCAAAACTATTGAATAAATAGTGACGTTTTTTAATGCTTAATTACAGGCAATCTTTTCAACCCTACGCTCATGTCTACCGCCTTCAAATTTGGTTTTTAGAAAGGTTTGTACCATTTCTAAAGCCTGAGGTAAAGAAATAAAGCGTGCTGGTAAACTAAGAATATTTGCATCATTATGTTCACGAGCTAATTTTACTATTTCATTAGTCCAACATAAAGCAGATCTTACTTTTTGATGTTTGTTAGCTGTCATAGATGCTCCGTTTCCGCTACCACAAATAATAATACCAAAATCTACTGTACCATTAGCAACATCATTTGAAACCGGATGTATAAAATCAGGATAATCAACACTATCAGTACCATCAGTACCATGATTAGTAATTTCAATATCAAGCGATTTTAATAAACCTATGATAGCGAGTTTATACTCAGTGCCAGCATGATCATTTCCAATAGCTATTTTCATTTTGATAAAGTTTAATTGCTTACCCTAACAAAGGTACAAATACATTGTTGATGAAAAAGTAATATGTAATTTTATACAATACTATTAAAGGCTAAATATCATTGTTAGATCAATAGTGATAAGTCCTTGTTAGATTGTTTATAAAAGAGTAACAAGAATGTAATTCTAAATTTTGATTTTAAAATTAGGGTTTCACTTAAAAAAAATTAATTAATAGAATAATTAATTTTTAAAAACATAGTAAGGTTTAATACATAAAAATAGCATAGTAACTAACACTATATAACTAAAATGTTATGAGTTAATTTATGTTCATAGTAGTTATTAAGATACGTTCATAAAATACTTAAGTCTTTGAAAATTAACAAACTAAGCACATATTAAATTGTCAATAAAATTAGAAAATGATGTATTACAAACTTTTAGCTCATTTTTTATCAGACATATTAACATACTATAATAACCATCATTTAATTTTAAAATTTAAAAAAGAAAAAAATGTAATTATAATAATTGTTGATAACATTGAAATTATTCCTTTGAAAAGAGCAGTTGATTATAATTTGTAATTTCGTTGTTAAATAAAAACCCTTAATGTCGAAAAAGAAAAAGAAGTCTAACAATCAAAAAAAGAATGAGATTACTAAAGGCATCTTTACAGTCTTAGAAGAAAATCCTCAAAAAAGTTACAATTATAAACAAATTGCTGCAAAAATTGATGTGACTGAAGCGCATGATAGAAATACCTTAATTAAGAGATTAGTAGAGCTGAAAGAAAAGAAAAGAATCAATGAAGTTAGTAGAGGTAATTATAGTGCTATAAAAAGCACTAAAACCTATCATGTAGGTAAAGTTGATATTACAGGAAGAGGAAATGCATACATTGTTATTGAAGGAATGGATGATGATGTTTTTGTGCCTTATAATAGATTAAAAAGAGCTTTTCATGGCGATATTGTTGAGGTGTATATTTTTCCAAAAAGAAAGAGTAAAAAGTTAGAAGGCGAGATAACAAAAATTGTAGAAAGAAAGAAAAGTAGTTTTGTTGGTATTATTGATATGCAAAAGAAATTTGCATTTGTAAGACCTTCTGATTTCAGAATGTATACTGATATTTTTGTTTCTCTTGATAAGATTAAAGGCGCAAATGATGGTGATAAGGTAATTGTTGAAATTTCTGAATGGCCAGATGACGCAGACTCTCCTTTTGGAAAAATAACTGAAGTTTTAGGAAAACCAGGAGAACATAATACTGAAATACATGCCATATTAGCTGAATATGGTTTGCCTTATAATTTTCCGCTTGAAGTTGAGCAATTTGCTAATAATATAGATACTTCAATAAAAGAAGAAGAAATTGCTAAAAGGCGTGATATGCGTCAAGAATTAACCTTTACTATAGATCCAAAAGATGCAAAAGATTTTGATGATGCACTTTCTTTTAAAATTTTAGAAAATGGTAATTATGAAATAGGAATTCATATCGCTGATGTTTCTCATTATTTAAAAGAAGATACTGTTTTAGATGATGAAGCTTATCAAAGAGCCACCTCAGTATATTTAGTAGATCGTGTAGTGCCTATGCTACCTGAAGTACTTTCAAACAAAGCTTGTTCTTTAAGACCAAATGAAGAAAAATATACCTTTTCAGCAGTTTTTGAATTAGATCATAATGCAGTAATCAAAAACCAATGGTTTGGGCGTACAGTAATCGATTCTAATGAACGTTTTGCGTATGAAGAAGCGCAATATATTATTGAAACAAAAAAAAACAGTATACCTCAAGAAATTTCAATTCGTGATACCGCTTATGAAGTAAGTGAAGATGTTAAAACAGCCATTTTAAAAATGGATGATTTAGCAAAAATTATGAGAATTGAACGCATGAATAGAGGCGCTATTTCATTTGATTCAATAGAAGTTCGTTTTAATTTAAATCAAGAAAGCGAACCAGAAAGTGTTTATTTTAAAGAATCAAAAGATGCGAATAAATTGATTGAAGAGTTTATGCTTTTAGCAAACAGAAAAGTGTCTGAATTTATTGGAAAACAAAAACCAATCAAAACTTTTGTTTATCGTATTCATGACAATCCAAATGAAGATAAATTAATGGCTCTTAACGGTATTATTTCACGTTTTGGACATAGACTTGACTTTAAAGATAAAAAAGCTATTAGTGCGTCTTTAAATAAGCTTCTTGCTGATGTAAAAGGAAAGAAAGAACAGAATTTAGTAGATACCTTAGCTATTAGAAGTATGAGTAAGGCTGTTTACACTACTGAAAATATTGGTCACTACGGTTTGGCCTTTGATTATTATTCACATTTTACATCACCTATTCGAAGGTACCCTGATGTGATGGTGCATCGTTTATTACAGCATTATTTAGATGCAGGAAATACACCTAAAGCAGAAGTTTTTGAAGAGAAATGTAGACACTGCTCTGATATGGAAGGTTTAGCGGCTAGCGCTGAAAGAGATTCTATTAAATACATGCAAATAAAATTCATGCACAACCACCAAGATGAAGAATTTGTAGGGGTAATTTCAGGGGTTACCGAATGGGGTATTTATGTTGAAATTATTGAAAATAAATGTGAGGGAATGGTAAGAATAAGAGATATAAAAGAGGATTATTATATCTTTAATGAACAAGAGTATGCTATTGTTGGTGAAAAAACAGGAAAATCATATCAACTTGGCGATGAGGTAATAGTCATGGTTAAAAATATTGATTTAGTAAAACGCCACCTAGATTTTTCACTTTTAGGAAAAAATGAACTTTCAACGGTTTTGGAATAAAGTTTGTAATCCTGTTTTAGAAATTAAAAAACAATCACAATGAAGAATTTGATATTACTAGTTTTAGTAGTCTCTTTTCAAGCTGTTTTTTCACAAAAAGAAGAACGGGTTCAAGATTTACAAAAATTTACAGAAGTTAAAGTGTATGATGGCCTTTCAGTTATATTGGTAAGATCTTCTGAAAATAAGGCTATTATTACTGGCGACAATGTATATAAAGTTAACCTTGTTAATAAAGAAGGCGTTCTTAAGGTTAAAATGCAAATAGATAAGATGTTCAGTGGTTATCGAACTTTTGTTGAGCTACATTATACTGAAGATTTAAATGTTATTGATGTAAATGAAGACGCAAGAATTACCTCAAAATCTACCATTAAACAAGATGTTCTTGAATTAAAAGCACAAGAGGGCGGAGAATTATCGATACGTGCAGAGGTTGAACAATTATTGGTAAAAACAGTTACTGGTGGGTTAATAGAAACAAGCGGTTCTTCAGATTTACAAGATGTAGCTATAAATACTGGCGGTATTTATGAAGGAAAGGAATTTAAAACTAAATTTTCTACCGTTAATGTTAACGCAGGATCAAGGGCAGAGATTTTTGCTTCAGATTATGTAAAAGCTATTGTTAAGGCAGGCGGAGAAGTTTTAGTTTATGGTGATCCGGCAAAAATGGATCAGAAAACAGTATTTAAAGGCACTATAAAAAGAATGCAGTAGCTCATGTTTGAAGATATACAAGCGGCAATTCCCTTAGGCTTTGTTTTAAGCTTTATGATAGGGCCTGTCTTTTTTGTATTACTAGAAACCAGTATTACCAAAGGGTTTAGGGCCGCAATTTCTTTTGATATTGGGGTGCTTATTGCTGATGTTTTATTTATTACAGTGGCATATTTCAGTAGTTTTAAATTACTAGAAAACTTAAGTAATCAACCAGGTTTATTTGTTTTTGGAGGGGCTATTCTAATAGTCTATGGCATCGTTACTTTTTTAAATAAAGCACCAAAAAAACAAACCACTGAGTTAAAGCCTAAAAAAGAGAATTATTTCAATTTATTTATAAAAGGATTCTTTCTCAATTTTATAAATATTGGTGTTCTTGTTTTTTGGTTAGGTGTTATCATTATTGTGGGACCCAGCGTAAACAATGATCCAAATCGAATTCTTGTTTTCTTTGGCACCATGATTGGCGTTTATTTTATTACTGATGTTTTTAAAATACTATTAGCGAAACAGTTAAAGCGTCATTTAACAAAGAGTAAAATAACGTTCATTAAAAAAAGCCTCGGAGTTCTTCTAGTCATATGTGGTATTGTCTTGATGGTTAAAGGCTTTCTTCCAAAAGACCAATTCAATATTGAAAAGGGTTTTGAAACTATTGAACAAATGAGAGAATAAATTGTTCATCTGTCGTTTTTTTTAAAGATTAGTTTAAGTAAGTACTTCAAAGTTGGGTAGAACCGTTACAATGGTGTTCTCAATAAACAACAAAACCCCTTCTGTTTAGGAAGAGGTTTTTAGAGGCATCGAGCGGATTCGAACCGCTGTACAAGCTTTTGCAGAGCTGTGCCTAGCCACTCGGCCACGATGCCAAATCAAGGTGCAAATGTAGTACCTTAATCTATAGTTTCAAAAATTTATATTGAGCTTCTTTTTGAATTAATTTGAACAGAAACATTTTCAACATCTCCACCAATTGGTGGATTTATTTTCGCGACAGTTATTTTAGTTCTTGTTATCGCTGAAAGCTCAGAAAATAATCTGTTAATTATTCTTTGAGCAACATGTTCTAAGAGTTTAGAGGGCACACTCATCTCTTTTTTGACTATGGTATTAATATGTACATAATCAACAGTATCTACTAAGTTGTCAGTGTTTTTAGCTTTTTCTAAATTCACCCATACGGTAACATTAACCAAATATTCAGAACCAATAATAGTTTCCTCATTTAAGCAACCATGGTGTGCATAAACCTTAATGTTTTTCAATGTAATCTTGCCCATAATCTTTTTGACCCGATAATCGAGATTTAAATGCTTCGACACTTGCGTCGAAAGTAATGTTGAGGTTCCTATTAATGCGTCGTGGGCTTACCACGAAGTTATCTGCTTGGGCAAACTTATGAGAATATTATTAAATAAAATCAATAATTAAGAAAAGTGTAAGTCGTGAAGAAAACCCCGTATAAGACTGAAATTTGTTTTAATACGTACACCTACAGTTACTAACACCTTGAAAAAGATCTACCCCTAAAGTTAGAACATGAGTACCAGTGCTATATTGTATGAGGTCTCTTTCTAATATTAACTGATATGAATATCCGAAGTAAAAGTTGTTTTTCTTTAAACCCATTATAGGAGCTATATATAAGGGTGTACCTATTTGATCATTTAAAAAACGATAGGATAAACCAGCATAATAGTAATCTTCAAAATCATACCACCTGAACTTAACGTTTAAGTCAGTTTCAGACCTACCATCACTTTCAAAATAATGAAAGAAAAGAGAAGGTTCAATTTCGAAATCACTGTTTTTATTTTTCTTGTAGCGATACCCAGTGTATAAGAAGTAGTTGCGAAGACGATTAGGTTCATATATTTCATTAAATCTTGTAAGGTCTTTATTAACTAAATTTGAGGCATTTGCGGTAATATAAAATTTATCCCATCGGTATAAGATTCCAACATCAAAATTATGATTTGTTGTTGCTCTATCATCTGTAATACCAGTATCAGGACCGTTAAAATTTTCAATTTCTAAACGAAACTGGTTAAAACTATAAGAGAGACCAAATGAAAGAAATTTATCATCATAACGGTCAATGGTTAAGTGGTGCGCAAAAGAAACTCTAGCCCCACGTTGTTTTGTATTTCCATTACTATCATTATAAAGCAACATTCCAAGACCCGAGCGTTCTCCTATACGAGCATCAGCTGCTAAAGACTGTGTGTCAGGAGCATCTTTTATGCCCACCCATTGTGTTAGACCATTTAATCTAATTTTAACATGATCACCAATACCTGCATAGGTAGGCGACATTACAAAAGGGTTATCTGCTAAATATTGTGAAAGTTGAGGCACTGTTAATTCTTGCCCTTTAGAAACTAAGGCGGTTAAAAGTGATATCGCAAAGAGTATTCTTTTAAACATATTAGGTAATCTATATAATGTTAAATGCGAATTTTATTCTAGTTTAGGTTACAGTTCTAATTTCAACAATGACTTGATTCTTGTCTTTATTACAATATTCAAACTAATTGAAATGAATTTGATAAACTGCCTTATCATAACGATTAATTTTTATAGTTAGTATTTTTTTAGCGCCCTGTTCTTATATAAAACTTCAATTTTTTAGTGCCCTTATTATACTACTAAATCAGGTGTTACTCTCATAATCCACATTTCATCATCATAAGTGTCATTGATTTTTGTGTAATAAGAAATTAAAGCAGTATTCCAAGACTCATGTTTTTTTAAGTAAACATATCTCCAGTTATTTTCTGGGTTAATGAAATAACTAGCATTTAGGCCATAAGAGTTCAATAATTTTACAAAACGATTTGCGTTGTTAGGGTTTGCAAATACATTAGCAATGATGTAAAACCCTTTGTCTATACCATTAAGTTTATACGTGCTAGTACTTAACTCAGAGGCAACAACTTTATCACGAACAGTTTTGGTTGCTGATTTAATAGGCTTGTATTTCGATGCCTTTTTATTCAAGGTGTTGGTATTTGATGCATACGCCTTGTTGGTAAATGAATTGTCAACATTCATGATCCAGAGGTCATTTTCGTAGCCAGAACTCATCTTATTTTCATAAGCATCAGCTGCTTCTTGTAAGCTGCTGAATTTGTCTAGATATACATATTTGAGTCCGTTATTGACATTATCAACATAGTCTGGGTTGTACCCTTTTTCACTTAAGGCATTAATGAATTTATGCATGTATTCTTCGCCACTGTATACATTAGCAACAACGTAGTAACCGTCATCGACACCTTCAAGATTATCGAATTTTCTGGTTTTTATGGGTGCAGCATTTTTGATTTCATCAGCTGTTGTCACTTTTCTGGTGGTTTCTCTAATAACAGGATTGTACCTTGGCTCTTCTGGTTTTGTAGTTTTCAGCAAAGGAATTTTTGGTGTGTTTTCTACAATAAAATCATCATTGTTTTTAATAACCTTAGTAGCAGTTTCGGAAATCGAAGTATTAAACTCAGATTTATCAGGCTCGAGCGTTTTTATTTCTTGAATATTTTCAGCTACAACATCATTATTGTTTTCAACAATTTCATTTACGGTTTCAGAAGCAAGGGTTCTTAGATCTGTTTTTTCTGTATTTAAATTGCTCTCTGTATTGGTTACTTTAGTAGTTTCAGTAACAATTTCATTTAATTTTGCTTTGTCTTCATATCTAGTATTAATCTCATTTTGAGGCGCTATTTCAGGGGTAAGATTGTCTGAATTATTTAAAACAACAGAGGGCTCATCCTTAGTGTTCATAAAAAGATTTTTAGCTCTTTTTTCTATATCAGGTCTACTGCCTTTTGTTTCGTTTTTGACCATTCTCATAACCATTTCAAAACGACGTTCAAGATCTTTTTGCCTACTGGTTTCTAAAGAATCTTGACGATGAATTAATTCAGCAAGAATCTCATCATTTTCAGCCAATTTCTTTTTTAATTTTGCTACTTCTTCATTCGATGCCAATTCGTCTAAATCAATAGCTTCGTTTTCAACCAAATCATCACTATCATCTTCAAGTAACACTCTGTCTTCAGTAAGGTTAGGTGAAAAAGAATATGCAAAAGAAATTTCGTGGGTTACTCCTAAATTATTTAAAGCAGTACCCAACCCTTTTTCCATAGTATACCCTATAGAGAGTCTTTGATTTAGGTTAAAACCGGCTCCTGCAGATGCGCCATAGAAAGTATCATAACCACCTTGTAGCCATCCTAATTTTGGAAGATCTAAAATTAAGCTTCCGCCATATGACAAATCAGCACCTTCAGTAGTAAAAGAACGGTTTTGCGCATTCATACGAGCGCGTGCTAAAGGCATTAATCGTGCGTTTTCGAAAATTCCGTCTTGACTTTCAAAAGGATAAGTGTATTGTAAATGAGTAGAATACGTTTTGTCTCCAAAAGCAGTTAAAGATTTACTTGTTTTTAGGTTGTAATCTATCAGGTTTTCTGCAAAGACACCAAAATCAAATTGGCCGTATGAAATGTTAAATCCTGGTTGAAAAGACAGAACGTTACTGTCTTGTATTCCAAATAGACGAGGGTCATCTTCAAAAGGAACATTAATATTATTTCTATTCAGGCCAGAACTGTAATAGGCTAAGTTAGCACCAAAAGTAAAATTACTTTTGTCGCTTAGTTTGATGCCATAGGCATAGTTTGCAAGAACCCCGAGGTTATAAATAGGACCAACACTTTGATTGTAAAGACTTAATCCTAGTCCACTGCGATCACCAATTCTACCACTGTAACTTAAGAAGTAGGTTTGGTCATTATCTTGAAATTGTACCGATTGGTTTCTGTGTAACAAGTTAATATATGAATTTTCTTCTCTAACAGTAGAAAACGTAGGGTTAATCAGAAATCTATTGAATTTCAACAAATTTTGAGGAGCTACTCTATATTGCAGTATTGGGTCTTCTTCTTGTCCACGTACCATAGAGGTAGCCATACAAGATAAAAGTGCCAATAATAGTATATTTCTAAGTTTCATTGGTTTGGTTGTAGTTTGTTAGCGTATCACGGTTATGGTTCCCTGTTTTAAAATTTCAGAAGAATTTCTAATTACGTAATAAAAGACCATGTTTTGCGCCTTAAAAGACGTCGTTGATTCTGGCCAGTTATTTTGATAATTGTTATCATTAAAAACTTCAAGGCCAGCGCCATTATATATGATTACATTAATTTCTTGTTTGTTTGAATAGGTGTTTGGAAGAATCCATTGATCATTTGCACCATCACCATTTGGAGTCACAACATTAGGAATATTGAATAGGTCTAAATATTCAACAGTAATTGTTTTAGATACTTCACAATCATCAATATTTGCAATAAGTACAAAACTTCCCTCTTGTGTAAA
The DNA here is from genome assembly GCA_937929935.1 of uncultured Flavobacteriaceae bacterium. Lineage (GTDB taxonomy): Bacteria > Bacteroidota > Bacteroidia > Flavobacteriales > Flavobacteriaceae > Maribacter_C. The sequence goes on from CALFUL010000015.1 coordinate 94,004, forward strand.
GGTCATTGAGTCGGTACTACTTAATAGTGCATTATTACTGTCAAACCATTGGTAAGAAGTACCACCACTTGCTCTAACCGTTTGAGAACCTCCTTCAGGAAATATCACTGTTCCATCAACATCAAGCGTTATAAGGTCAGGATCCAGTGGTGTAATTGCAATTTCATTTGAAATTAAATCACAACCATATTTTTCAACTATTAATCTATAAATACCAGGTTGAGCAACAGTAATTGAGGTGTTCGTACTATTTATTGAAGAACCATCAAGTTCCCATCGATACGTTTCAGAGCTTAAATCAGTAGTCGTGGTAATTGCTATGTTGTCAGAAGCATTACAATATATGGTGCCATTACTTTCTATTGTTATGGTCTCACTTGTTAAAAGTTGAACCATTACAATTTCAGAAGTTTCGTTGTATGAATCTAATGTCGCAGTAAGGGTGTAATTGCCATTTTCTGTAATATTAGTAATGCTAATATTTTGTGATGTAGCACTGGGTATCGCACTTCCGTTTAATTGCCATTGGTAATTAAAAGCCGAATTTAATTGAGAGGTAACATCTGTTGATGAACCATCAGAACTTAATGCATTTATTGTAGTAATCATTAATGTCGTGCTTGTACTTATACATGGCGTATACACTGCATCATGGTCAATGATTATTTCAAAAGAATCTGGAATCACTGCAGTTGTGGTCTCTGAATTTTTAATAGTACCTGGACAGGTTCCGCCAGATTGTGTTATTTCAGCAAAATAGGTTCCTTCTTGTGTAACATCATAAGTACTATTGGTTGCACCTGCTAAGGCACTACCATTTCGGTACCATTGATATGAAGGAGTAACTGCATTTGTAGAAACACTTAGGGTTTCAGAAATTGAAGGCAACACTACAATATTAGCAGGGTTATCTCTGGTCACTGCGAAACCATCAGCATTTGTTATAGTTACAGGTGCAGAAATTTCAGTACAAACATTTGAACCAGTTATTTCTACTTGATAATCTCCTTCAAATCCACTTACACTTCCGTCTACAGTATAACTTGACGTAGTAGCACCCGAAATCGCGACACTATTTTTATACCATTGATAAGACCAATCAGGGTCAGTGGTATCAATATTTAATGTTTCAGTATCACCCGCACACAAAGCTGTTTTGCTTGGAGGCGTAATTCCAACACCAGTTCCGGACCCACCTAAATTGACTGAGACTAAGTTCGAATCAGTATTGGCTGAACCAGTACATATGTTTCCGTAATCAATAAAAGACTGGTATAGACCAGATTGGGTTACGTTGAGTATGTGACTTTTTTCTGAAAGCTCTGTTCCGCTTCGGTACCAGATGTATTGATATGTTTCCGGATTATCAATGTTATCCACTTGTAAAGTAAATGGTCCAGAGGCACAAATACTTCCCGGAGGGTTACCATCACCAGTTTCGCTAATATTGAGATTGGTAGTAACATTCAAATAATACATATTGTATGATTCGGCAGAATCTGCAAAATCTGCAGGAAGAGTGCTACTGGCTCTTAATTTGTAATTGTTACCTCTAGTGTTAGTAGGTATTGCGAACAAAATATCAAATTCTTTATCAGGGTCATTGTTTTGATCTTTAACACGAGCAACCTCAACAGCTTCTGAAAAGTCGCCGGTAGCATCAGACAATTCTAAAACAAATTCATTGTTTGTATCGGGGGTGCCAATCCATGAAATAGTTGCATAATATTCATTGAAAGGGCCACTGCCGTTGTCAACTCCTGCGCATGCCGCCCAACCTGGACCGCCAACTGGCTCTGGAGCTTTCATCGCAATTTGAGATATAACTTGAGAAGTAACCATCAAAAAAGTGATGGTCAGTAAAACTTTAAATCGATGAAGTGTAACTAGTTTCATAAGTAGTTGTAGTTTAGGTCACTACAGTTTTATCAGATTCGGGAATTGATAAAACGATAAAGACGTTTCATTAGTATTCAGAAATCGCCCCTTTCCGTTAAAATTTTTACTTTAATCAGTATTACAACAAATATGTAGCTTTCTTGATGCTTATCTAATTTATTGTTGTCTCACGGATTAAAATTGTTGTGAAACGCAATTATTTGTATGTCATGATTTTTTAAATACTGTTATAACGGCATTTTTGCTACTTTTGTGCATCTTAAAATGTAGCACATGAGCGAGGCCGAAAGATCTTTGAACTTTATAGAACACATCATTGAAGATGACCTTAAAAACGGGTATTCAAAAGATGTTTTACGCTTTAGATTTCCGCCTGAACCAAACGGTTATTTACATATTGGTCATGCCAGTTCTATTTGTTTGAATTTTGGGTTGGGCTTGAGATATGGAGCTCCGGTCAATTTACGCTTTGATGATACTAACCCCGCCAAAGAGGAACAAGAGTTTGTTGACGCTATTAAAAAGGATGTAAAGTGGTTGGGTTTTAAATGGGATACTGAACGGTATGCTTCTGATTATTTTCAACAACTTTATGATTGGGCCTTACTTTTAATTAAAAACGAAAAGGCCTATGTTGATAGTCAATCTTCAGATGAAATGGCATCTCAAAAGGGAACGCCTACAGAACCAGGTAAAGAAAGTCCGTATAGAAACAGAACCGTTGAAGAAAATTTAGAGTTGTTTATAGCGATGAAAGAGGGCAAATTTGAGGAAGGCAAACATGTACTTCGCGCCAAAGTAGATATGACTTCTTCAAACATGTTGATGCGTGATCCTATTATTTATAGGGTATTGCACAAGGCACATCATAGAACAAATACTGATTGGTGTATTTTTCCGATGTATGATTGGACCCATGGCGAAAGTGATTACATAGAGCAAGTTTCACATTCACTTTGTACTTTAGAATTTGGAATGCACCGTGAGTTATATGATTGGTTTTTGGACCAAGTAGTTGATCAGAATAAGTTACGCCCAAAGCAACGAGAATTCGCAAGAAGAAATTTAAGTCATACGGTAGTAAGTAAACGTAAACTAGCGCGATTAGTAGAAGAAGGGGTGGTTAAAAGCTGGGATGATCCAAGAATGCCAACTATTTCAGGTTTAAGAAGAAGAGGATATTCACCTGAATCTATACGAAATTTTGCAGATACTATTGGTATCGCGAAAAGAGATAACCTAATTGATGTTTCACTTTTAGAATTTCAAGTACGTGATCATTTGAATAAAGTAGCCCCAAGAGTGATGGGGGTTCTTGATCCTTTGAAAGTAGTAATAACTAATTACCCTGAAGGCGAAGAAGAATGGTTAGATGCTGAAAATAACCCTGGTGATGAAAATGCGGGTTCTAGAAAAGTTCCACTTTCAAGAGAAATATATATTGAAAAGGAAGATTTTAGAGAAGAAGCGAATAAGAAATTCTTCCGCATGAAGTTAGGTAAAGAAGTTCGTTTGAAAAACGGATACATTCTTATGGCAGAAAGCTGTACTAAAGACGCAGAAGGAAATGTAATTGAAGTGCAATGTACCTATGACCCCAAAAGTAAAAGTGGTAGCGGAACTGAAGAGAGTTTACGAAAGGTAAAAGGAACCTTGCATTGGGTTTCTATAAAACATGCTTTAGAAGCGGAAATTCGATTATATGATCGTTTGTTTACTGATGAAAGCCCCGATACACATAAGGACAAAGATTTTATGGAATTTGTTAATCCTGATTCTTTAGAAACGATAAAAGGGTATTTAGAACCAAGTATGAAAAATTTAGAAATTGGAGCTCAAGTTCAATTTCAACGTTTAGGATATTTTTGTGTTGACCCAGATTCAACAGCAGAAAAATTAGTTTTTAATAAAACAGTTGGGTTACGTGATTCTTGGGCAAAAATCGAACAAAAAGCTTAGTATAAAATTTTCTTATACAATTGAATATATCAATCGGTATTTTCTATTCAAAACAAAGCAATATAAGAGTTTCTAAGGGATTTAAATTTTGCACAAATACATTCTGACCTGTGTCAACAGAAGGAACAGAGAAATAGCGTTAGAATAGAAATCAATACTTTTTTAAAGTTTTTTTACGACGAACAAACTTTTGATAAGGCAAGAGGGGTTTCAAAGTAAATAATCACATAAAAAAACCCGCTTCAAACTTGAAGCGGGTTTTTTTATAAGTGAAATAATTTTAATCTAATTTCTTAGGCTTTTGTTTTTTCATGGCTTCACCAATTTGGTTACTTGCCGTAAAACTCGCCACCATATCATTTAACATCTGACTACCAGCTTGCGGAGAGTTCGGTAACAGAATTAAATTACTATTGGTTTCTTGACCAATTGATTGTAATGTATCATAATGTTGAGTTACAACAATTAGTGCAGAAGCTTCTTGTGAATTGATACCCACTTTATTTAGAACTTCTACTGACTCTTCAAGACCTCTAGCAATTTCTCTACGTTGATCAGCAATACCTTGACCTTGTAATCTTTTACTCTCTGCCTCTGCTTTTGCTTTTTCAACAATTAAAATACGAGCTGCATCACCTTCAAACTGCGCAGCAATTTTTTCACGTTCAGAAGCATTAATTCTATTCATCGCTTCTTTTACTTGAGCATCAGGATCAATATCAGTAACCAAAGTTTTAATGATATCATAACCGTAATCCATCATGGCTTCGTTTAGCTCTCTTTTTACGGCAATTGCAATATCATCTTTCTTTAAGAAGACATCATCAAGAATCATTTTTGGAACTTCAGCACGAACAACATCAAATACATAAGAGGTAATTTGATCATGTGGATAATCTAACTTGTAAAAAGCATCATATACCTTATCTCTGATAACCTTGTATTGTACCGAAATTTTTAAACGTACAAATACATCATCTTTAGTTTTTGTTTCAACAATAACATCTAGTTGTTGAATTTTTAGACTCAACCTTCCTGAGATTCGCTGTACACCAGGAATTTTAAATTGCATGCCGGACTGCCTAACACTTGTGAATTTCCCAAATGTTTCAATAATTGCAGCTGTTTGTTGTTTCACAATAAAGAAGGAAGTAAATGCAAGTAATAATAAAGCAATACCTACATATAAGAGAATATTTATCATATAATTGGTTTTAGAGTTAATATTTTGAATTTACGTAATTCACTTTACATATCTGTAGGATTAACCTCAGAAATGTTACAAATTCCTGAAAAATAAAAACAACAGCTATTTTTATAAAAGACCATAAAGCTACCCTAAAATACCATGAGCCTTATGTATTCTTTCAATACTTTCTTCTTTACCAATCATTTCAAGAATGTCAAAAATATGTGGCCCTTTCATTTCGCCAACAACAACTAATCTTAGCGGCGGCATTACTTTTCCGAAAGAGAGTTCTTTTTCGGTAATCCATGCTTTTACAATGGTTTCAATGTTTTCTGAAGAAAAATCATCTATTGCTTCAAGCACAGATGCCAATTGACTCATAATATCAGCACTGTCTTCTTTCCATTGTTTTCTAGAGGCTTTTTCATTGTAAGAAGAAGGCGCAACAAAGAAGTAGTTTGATAGCTGCCAAAAATCAGAAACAAAAACAGCGCGCTCTTTTATTAAAGAAACGATTTTTGTAAGAGTGCCTGGTCGAGCGCAGTCGAGACTTTTTTGCTCAGAGGATAATTTTTCATCTAATATTTCAGCATAAGACTCAGCCAATTCTGCATTACTCCTACTTTGAAGATACTGCTGGTTATACCATTTGGTTTTATCTGGGTCAAAACGAGCACCAGATTTGTTAACGCGCTCTAAACTAAAAGTTTCAACCAATTCTGAAAGCGAGAATAATTCTTGCTCTGTGCCTGGGTTCCATCCTAAAAGGGCTAAGAAATTGACAACTGCGTCTGAGAAATATCCTTCTTCACGATATCCTTTTGATTCTTGCCAAGACATCGGAAAAACCGGAAAGCCTAATTTTTCTCCGTCACGCTTACTTAATTTTCCTTTACCTACTGGCTTCATTATTAAAGGTAAATGTGCAAATTGAGGAGCAGTCCATCCAAAGGCATCATACAATAAGTGATGAAGTGCTAATGACGGCAACCATTCTTCGCCACGAATCACATGACTTATTTTCATCAAATGGTCATCAACAATATTGGCCAAATGATAGGTGGGCATGCCGTCACTTTTAAAAAGAACCTTATCATCTAAAACATTAGAATCGATATGAATTTCTCCGCGAATAATATCTTGAAGAATGACTTTTTCATCTTGTGGCGATTTGAAACGAATTACATAGTCTTCGCCAGCATCAAGTTTAGTCTGTACTTCTTCTTTAGTAAGCGATAATGAATTAGATAGTTTTAATCTATTGTGCCAGTTATAGATAAAAGTTTTGCCCCTTGCCTCATGATCTTTTCTATGAAAATCAAGGTTTTCAGCGGTATCAAAAGCATAATATGCGTTACCGTTGCTAATGAGCTTATCAGCATATTGCTTGTATAAATGTTTGCGTTCACTCTGTCTATATGGGCCATGACCACCGTCTTTTCCTGGGCCTTCATCAAAAGGAATACCGCACCAGTTTAAAGCATTAACAATATAATCTTCAGCCCCATCAACATATCTTTTTTGGTCAGTATCTTCAATTCTTAAAATGAATTCTCCACCATGTTTTTTGGCAAATAAATAATTGTATAATGCTGTTCTTACTCCCCCAATATGCAGTGGGCCCGTAGGGCTTGGTGCAAATCTAACACGTACTTTTTGACTCATAGTTTGTAATATAGAGCCGCAAAGATAGGTAATGCACCCAAGCCTCCAAAAAGTGTTCTTAATACAATAGTTTAGGTTTTTAAAAGGGTGACAACCTTAATTTGAAAACACACAGTTTATCTAATTATACGTTAAATAAGGGGTTAACAATAATTTGATGATTAACTTTGTAATCACAACTTGTTTACAATTAAATCAGGTATAGATTTGGATAGTTATCACAACATACTTGCTAAACTCAATGATTTTACCAAGAAGTATTATACGAAGTTATTAATTAAAGGACTTCTACTCTTTTTGGCATTTGGCTTGCTTTTCTTTTTCATCACTCTAGGCATAGAGTATTTCTTATGGCTGAACTCGACGGGTCGCTTGATGTTATTGCTGTTGTTTATTGCCATTGAAGGCTATCTACTATTTAAATTTATTTTAACGCCCATCTTTTATTTATTCAAACTAAAAAAAGGGATAAGCAATAAGCAGGCTTCTTTGATGATAGGCCATCACTTTTCAAATATTGATGACAAATTGTACAATCTTTTAGACTTAGTCGAAGACAAAAATCAATCAGAGCTTTTATTAGCAAGTATTGAGCAACGATCACGAAAGTTAGATGTTATTCCTTTTTTAAATGCCATTGATTTTAAAGAAAACCTTAAATATGCTAAGTATTTAGTTATTCCGGCCCTTTTTTTCGGCTTGATATGGCTTAGCGGAAACCTAAAACCGTTCCTGTCTTCTACTGAGCGTATTGTTAATTTTGACACGGCTTATACCCCACCAGCGCCCTTTACTTTTAAGTTGCTGTCGAATGACCTTGATATATTAAATGACAAAGAGTACACCATTTCAGTAGTAACTGTGGGAGAGTTGAAACCTGAAGCAGTTTATATTGAGATTGACGGTAATAAACTTTTGCTAGGTGAGGTTGATGGGGTTTTTCAATACACCTTAAAACCTCCTTTTAAATCTGCCGACTTCTTTTTTGAAGCGAATGCTGTGCAATCAAGAAGCTATAGAATTAATGCCCTTGAAACACCATCAATTCAGAATTTTGAATTACGGTTAGATTACCCTTCCTATTTAAATAGAAAGGCTGATGTATTAAAAAGCACGGGCAATGCTACTTTTCCTGAAGGCACAAAGGTTACGTGGTCAATTGTTGCGCAAAACACTGAAAACATTACCCTTATTGAAAGTGATACCGCGCTTGTGTTACGAAAAACCGATAGTAGTTTTGATTGGTCAAAACGTGTCTATTCGAACTATGCGTATGAAATTGCAACTTCAAATAAGTATGTTGACAATTATGAAAAATTAGCATATGAATTTAAAGTCGTTAAAGACGCGCATCCGACTATAAAGGTGGCTGAAGTTAAAGACAGTATAAACTATAACACATTCTATTATTCTGGCGAGGTTTCTGATGATTATGGCCTACATTCAATCGCTCTTGTTTACTATAGTGAAGAGGAATCTCAAAAAAAAGAACGCCTTAATTTAAAGAAGTTATCCAATAATTTTGACAGGTTTTATTATACGTTTCCTTCAGGATTAAATCTTGATGTTAGCAAGACCTATAGTTATTATTTTGAGGTCACAGACAATGATGCCATTCACAAAGGAAAGAAAAGTAAAAGCCAAGTCTTTTCTACCTCATTATTAAATGCAGATGAATTAAAAAACAAAGAACTTGAATCTCAACAGTCAATAATAAAGAATCTAGGCAAGTCTTTAGTAAACTATAAAGAGCAAAAAGAAAAGTTAAACGAAATAAATAAAGAGCAAAAAGAAAAGAAATCACTCAACTTTAATGATCAAACTCAATTAAAAGATTTCTTAAAGAAGCAAGAGCAGCAAGAAAATATGATGCAGAAATTTAGCAAGGAGCTAAAAGAGAATCTTGAAAAGAATGAAGGCGATGATAAAATGAGTGAGCTTTTAAAAGAACGCCTTGAACGTCAAGAAATTGAAGCAAAAAAGAACGAGAAGTTATTAAACGAACTTAATGAATTAGCCGATAAAATTGATAAAGATGATTTAAAGAAACGGTTAGAAGAACTAGGTAAGAACCAACAAAAAAGTGAGCGAAACTTAGAACAGTTAGTTGAATTAACCAAAAGGTACTATGTAACTGAAAAAGCGGCTCAATTAGCTACAGAATTAAAAAAATTAGCCGAAGCACAAGAAAAGGCAGCTGAAGAAAATCTAGAAGATGAAATAGAAAAACAGAAACAGCTAAATGAAAAATTTAATACGCTTTCTGATGAAATGAAAGAGCTTGAAAAAGACAATCAAGAGCTAAAGAAACCTTTAAATTTAAGCATTGATGACACCAAGCAGGAAGACACAAAACAAGACCAACAACAAGCAACAGATGCCCTAGAAAAAGAAGCACAAGAATCTAGCGGGTCAAATGAAAAGCAAGAGGCCAATAAAAAAGCTGCTAACAAACAAAAGGCTGCTGCTCAAAAAATGAAAGAAATGAGCGAGCAACTTCAAGAATCATCTTCAGGTGGTGGCGGTGGTTCTTCTATTACAGAAGACGCTGAAATGCTAAGACAAATACTTGATAATTTAATTACGTTTTCTTTCAAACAAGAAAAACTCTATGATGACTTAAGTAAATCAGATATTGATTTACCTCAGTTTGCAGGATCAATAAAGGCACAACAAGAATTGAGAGAATTATTTGAGCATGTTGATGATAGTTTGTTCGCCTTGTCTTTGAGAAGAGTAGAGCTTTCAGAGTTTGTAAATGAAGAAATAACGGAAATTTATTATAATACAGACAAAGCCTTGGATCTAATGGCAGAAAGCCAAATATTTCAGGGGGTGGGGTATCAGAAATATGTCATAAGTTCCGCGAATAGTCTTTCAGATTTTCTTGCCAATATATTAGATAATATGCAAGAAAGTATGCAATCAGGAAAGGGAAAAGGAGAAGGCCAAGGTTTTCAATTGCCAGACATTATAAAAAGCCAGTCTGAATTATCTGAAAAGATGAATGGAAAAGAAAAGGGTAAAGACGGGGGCGAACAAGGAGAAGAAGGCAAGGAAGGACAAGGTAAGGAAGGGCAAGGCAAAGAAGGACAGGGTAAAACACCAGGAGAAGGACAACCAGGTAGTGCTGGCAAATCCGGATCTTCTGGTCAGGGGGAGAACGGACAAGGTGAGAATGGACAAGGTGAGAATGAAAAAAACCAGGGCGTCAATGGTAAGGGTGGTCAAAATGGCAAAAACGGAGGTTCTGGACCACTAGGTGAAGGTTCTGAAAATGGACCAAGTGAGGAGGAGTTAAAAGAGATTTTTGAAATTTATAAAGCACAGCAAAAGATTAGGCAGGAATTAGAAAAGCAACTCGAAGACATGATCAATCAAGGTGATCGTAATTTAGGTAAAAAGCTCATTAAACAAATGGAAGATTTTGAAAATGAACTACTAGAAAACGGAATTACGCAAGCCGGAAAAAATAAGATTAATACTATTAAATATGAGTTGATTAAGTTGCAGAATGCCGCCATGAAGCAAGGGGAGAAAAAGGAAAGAGAAAGTAATACAAATCAAATAAATTTTAACAACCCCATACTAACACAACCGTTACAGTTAAAGAGGGATAGAAATGAAATTGAGATATTAAATAGAGAGAGCCTACCTTTGAAGCAGAATTATAAAAACAAGGTTAAGTATTATTTTAGAAAGGATGATTGAATTTCATTATGAACTCGATTTTCGATTACCAAATGAAGCTGATTATATTCATTGGTTAACGCGTATAATTAATTCTGAAGATTCATTTTTAGTTGATTTAAATTATATTTTTTGTAGTGATGAGTATTTGTTAGAAATTAATAAAGAGCATCTTAATCACGATTATTTCACTGATGTAATAAGTTTTCAATATGCTGATAATCAGAGTATTAAAGGAGATATATTTATTTCAATTGACCGAGTAGAAGATAACGCTAAAGACTTGGGGGTCAACAGTGATGTAGAGCTTAGAAGAGTTATGGCACATGGTCTTTTACATTTATTAGGATTTAAAGACAAGGCTGAGGACGATATTAAAGAAATGCGTTTGAAGGAGAATGAAAAATTAGATATGTTTCACGTGGAACAATAGGTAAGAAAATGTTTGAAAAAGAGTATGATGTAATAGTGGTTGGAGGTGGTCATGCTGGAGCAGAGGCTGTAGTGGCAGCTGCGAGTATGGGTTCAAAAGCCTTGTTGGTTACCATGAACCTTCAGACTATTGGGCAAATGTCTTGCAATCCTGCCATGGGCGGTATAGCTAAAGGTCAGATAGTTCGTGAAATTGATGCTTTGGGTGGTTATAGCGGAATTGTCACTGACAAATCTGCTATACAATTTAAAATGCTTAACACATCAAAGGGTCCTGCGATGTGGAGCCCTAGAGCCCAAAGTGACAGAATGCGTTTTGCTGAAGAATGGCGATTAGTATTAGAAAAACTACCTAATTGTGATTTTTATCAAGAAATGGTTTCAGGGTTACTTATTGAAGGATCTAAAGTTGTAGGGGTAAAAACTTCTTTAGGAATTGATATACGATCAAAATCTGTGGTATTAACAAACGGAACTTTTTTAAACGGACTAATACATATAGGCGATAAGAATTTCGGAGGTGGTCGCGCAGGCGAAAAAGCAGCAACGGGCATCACAGAACAATTAGTTGATTTAGGTTTTAAAAGTGGTAGAATGAAGACCGGAACCCCACCAAGGGTTGATGGTCGTTCTCTTGACTATTCTAAAATGATCATACAACCTGGCGATGCTAATCCTGAAAAGTTTTCATATACTAATACTCCAAAACTTAAAGTGCAGCGTGATTGTCATATGACGCATACCAGCAAATTAGTACATGAAATTTTAAAGGAGGGATTTGATAGATCTCCAATGTTTAATGGTAGAATCAAAAGCACCGGCCCTAGATATTGTCCTTCAATTGAAGATAAGATTAACAGGTTTGCTAGTAAAGAAAGCCATCAAATGTTTATAGAACCTGAAGGATGGAATACAGTTGAAGTTTATGTGAATGGTTTTTCAACTTCGCTTCCTGAAGATGTTCAGTTTAAAGCGTTACGTTCAGTTGTAGGTTTTGAAAAGGTTAAGTTCTTCCGGCCAGGCTACGCAATAGAATATGATTATTTTCCGCCAACACAGTTAAAACATTCCTTAGAAACTAAGCTGGTTGAGAATTTATTTTTTGCTGGTCAAATTAATGGAACAACGGGGTATGAAGAAGCAGCCTCGCAGGGTCTAATGGCGGGTATTAATGCGCACCTTAAAATTAATAATAAAGAGCCTTTTATTCTACGTAGAGATGAGGCATATATTGGAGTGCTTATTGATGATCTCATTACTAAAGGTACTGAGGAACCATATAGAATGTTCACCTCGAGAGCTGAATATAGAACCTTGTTGCGTCAAGATAATGCTGATTTAAGACTTACCCGAAAAGGGTACGAATTAGGTTTGGCAAGCGAAAGTCGTGTAAGAAGAATGGAAGAAAAGCAAGTCAAATCAAATGCTTTTTTATATTTTTTCAGAACAACTAGTGTATTGCCAAATGATATTAATCCAATTTTAGAAAGTGTTGATTCTGCTTTAGTAAAACAATCAGATAAAATGTACAAAGCATTTTCTAGGCCAAATGTAACTATGGCTCATATGTTGCAATTAGAAAATGTATCAAAATTTGTGGCGGAAAATGAACTAGATAATGAAGTGTTAGAGCAGACAGAAATTCAAATAAAATATGCTGGCTATATTGCTAAAGAAAAAGTGAATGCTGATAAATTACATCGTTTAGAGAATGTAAAAATTCCTGAAGACTTTGATTATTCAAAGTTGAAATCTTTATCGTTTGAGGCAAAAGAAAAATTAGAAAACATTAGGCCAATAACTATTTCACAGGCATCAAGAATTAGTGGGGTTTCACCTTCTGATATTAGTGTTTTATTGGTTTTCATGGGAAGATAGTTTAGCATGTTCCACGTGGAACGTATTTGGCAACACACAGAATCTCATCTTATAAATAACTTTTAGTCTATGCCTTTTTAAAGTATCTTCGCCTTTCAAATAAGCAACACTCCTCTAGCGCAAACTACAATGAAATCCTTTCTCAAGACCAAAGACTATTCCGTTACCGGTGATGAATTTGAACTGCTTTATGATGAAGGTTTAGACATGCTTATTACCACGCCGCAACCAGAAAATCTTGTTTCTTATTATGAAAGCGAAAAGTATATTTCACATACTGATGCTAAGATATCTTTAGTCGACAAACTGTATCATTTGATTAAAGGGTTTAGCTTAAAAAGAAAATTATCATTGATTTCTCATTTTTCAAAATCATCAAAAACACTACTTGATATTGGTGCAGGCACAGGCGATTTTTTGTTGAAGGCGAAACATAATAAATGGGTAACTGAAGGGGTAGAACCAAACTCTAAAGCAAGAATGAAAGCGCTTGATAAAGGGTTGTCATTATTAACTTCAATGGAGTCGTTGCCCAGTAAAAAATATCAGGTCATAACCTTATGGCATGTTTTAGAACATATGCCTGATCTTGAAAATCAAATTTTAAAAATGCTTTGGCATCTAGAAGAGAGTGGAACGTTGGTTATAGCGGTTCCTAATTTTAATTCTTTTGATGCAAAACATTATGGTAAATTTTGGGCGGCTTATGACACACCAAGACATTTATGGCATTTTTCTAGAACATCAATTGAAAAACTATTTGCTGAAAAAGGATTGAAAGTTATAAAAACAAAACCAATGATATTCGATTCTTTTTATGTTTCAATTTTATCTGAAAAATATAAGTCAGATAAAAAAGGACTTGGTTCTTTGGTAAAAGCTTTTTGCGTTGGCCTTTATTCAAATATGGCTGCCTGGAGAACAAAAGAATACTCCTCTTTAATTTACATCCTTCAAAAGAGCTAAATCTAATTTTAAAGCGATTTCTGAGTGTTTTAGGCAGTGTGATGAATAATGTGTTGCCTGATTCTTTTTGTTGCAAAATAGACCTTAAAGAGCGCGTGGTTTTCAATAAATTTATCTTATATCATTATATATTTTATATAGAGCCTCTCTATTGTTGAATTTTGATGAATCTCATTCAAAATGCTTTTCCTATTTTTGCGCAACTTGAAAATTAAAATCAAATGAAAAATTTAGTAGTAATAGCTGCGGCAATGTTGCTTTTCTCATGTGAGCAGCAAAAATTAGCTTATGTTGACAACAACAAAATGCTTGAAGAATATCAAGAAAAAATTGATATTGAAGCAAATTTTAAAATGAAGTCAGATAAGCTGACTCAAAAAAGAGATAGTATTTCTCAAGCATATCAAATTGAAGCGCAGGCGTTTCAATTAAGAGCGCAAAAATTATCAGATAAAAAAGCGCAAGAAGAATATGGTTTGATTCAACAAAGAGCTCAATTTATGGGACAGCAATTGCAACAAGAAGAACAAAGTTTGCAAATGGCTGGTCGCGTTGAAATGGACAGCATGGTAATCAAAGTAAAAAAATCTATTGGAGCTTACGGAAAGTCAAAAGGATACTCTTATGTTTTCTCAGGTGGCGACGGAGGTAGTGTTATTTACGGACCTGAAGCAGCTGATATAACTGAAGAGATTGTTAAGATTTTAAATGACAATTACAAAAATGAGTAGGGCTCTTTTAAATAAAATAAAATAGAAAAAAATCCATATCAACGCGATATGGATTTTTTTTATAGCTGTAATAGAAATACCAAAAAGATGGCGGGTATAAAATACACTGCAATAGTCATTGCCCCAGCATAATCTTTGGCAATTCTTTGCCCAAACAATAACATTAGTAACGCAACACATGATGTGATTGCACCATAAAAAGCAATTGTGTTGGCTCCCGATGTAATCATTTGAAATACACCTATAGCACACAAAACACCCGCAACTAATTCTATAATAAGTACAGTGCCTAAAAGAAGCGGAACCAGGTTTTTAAAAGGTGTTTTTTCAAAATGACCTTTTAGCCAGCCTAAATTTCCTTTCCAATCAACTAGTTTATCAACCCCACTTTGTAAAAAAGTAATGACCATAAAAAGTAGCAATAAAATTTCTGCAGCATATTCTGTTAATTGACTCATAATTAGATATTTATGTTAATTTCATGAAGCTTGATAAGCACTATTTTTTTGATGTATTAATCGGGTTAATTTGATTGATAAATCTGTAAAAATAATTTTGGAATTACCATTTCGTTCGACATGATAAATTGATTCTTCAAGAATTTCAACAATACTTAAAATGTTGTTTTCGTGAATAAAAGGCGCGAATTTTTTTAAATCAAATTGTTCAGTGTGAAACTTTAAAAAAGATAATGAGGGTACTCCAAAATTAATCAACATAGCCTGTCTAATGACAACCAAACAATACTGTAAAAATTTCTTTTGTGTTTCACGACCGTTTTTTGCAACCTCCTCGCTCCATGATAACAAATCTTTAATTGCCTCTTTGTTTCCTTTGGCCTTAAAGGCTGTTCTAACCCAATACACAAACCATTTTTCAAAGACCAAATCTTCAGAATCATTATTTATCAAATCAAGGGCTTTATTAAAATTGCCGTTAGCTTCATGCGCTAAGCGAAGGGCGTTCTCTTTAGAAACCCCTTTTTTAATGAGACCATCAGCAATAGATTGTTCTGCTAAAGGCGGAAAATGTAAAATCTGACATCTTGATTTAATGGTTTGAATGATCTGTTCTTCATCTTCAGTAACTAAAATGAAAACAGTTTTTTCTGGGGGTTCTTCAATGAGCTTCAATAATTTATTTGAAGCTGATGAATTTAATTTTTCCGCCATCCATATAAGCATAACCCTATAACCGCCTTCATATGGTTTTAACGAAAGTTTTTTTGAAATTGAAGCCGCTTCATCTACGCCAATTTGAGCTTGTTTTTTTTCAATTCCGATAGCACGATACCAATCAAAAAGATTGCCATATGGTTGTTCTTTGACAAATGATATCCAATCTTTAATATAGTGGTCACTTACTGCATGACTTTTAATTTTTTCAGAATTTGCCGTCGGGTATACAAAATGCATATCAGGATGCGATAAGGAATCAAATTTCAAATTACAAACACTATTGCTTCCTTCGTTTTCAGCATTTTGATTTGAACAAATGATATATTGAGCATAGGCAATTGCCATGGCTAAAGTACCCGTGCCTTCACCACCTACAAATAATTGTGCGCTAGGAATTCTACCCGCATCAGCACTTAATGCAAGATGTTTTTTAATATGATTAAGCCCTAAAATTTCTTTGAAAAGCATAAATCAAATATACCTTTTTCGTTTTAATATAAATTTTAAAAAATAGTAACTCTTCAATTCATTCAAACCCATCAAAAAAGCCTTTATAATTGGCTTAAAAATAACAAAACACACTTTATTTGAACCATAGAAATCTTTACATTTGCCATTCGCTAAATTTTGCATAATGAAGACTATAACAGATTTTAATTTTGAAAACAAAAAGGTACTTATTCGTGTTGATTTCAACGTGCCACTAGATAATGAATTCAATGTTACTGATACCAGTAGAATTGAAGCCGCAAAACCAACTATTATTAAGGTTTTAGAAGATGGCGGAAGCGTTGTTTTGATGAGTCACTTAGGCAGACCTAAAGGCAAAGTAAATCAAGATTTGTCATTACAGCACATTTGCCAAACGGTATCTGAAGTTATAGGGGTTCAAGTCAAATTTAGTAGTGAATGTACAGGCGAAAGTGTTGAAAATGTAGTTGCTGAATTGAATATGGGCGAAGTTCTTTTATTAGAGAATTTACGTTTTCATGCTGAAGAAACAAATGGCGATAAAGATTTTGCTGAGCAACTTTCGAAACTAGGAGATATTTATATTAATGATGCCTTTGGTACCGCGCACCGTGCTCATGCTTCAACCACGGTTGTGGCTCAGTTTTTTCCGGAAAACAAATGTTTCGGACTTCTATTGGCGAAAGAAATCGATGCCATTGAAAAAGTAATGCAGACCGGTGAGAAACCAATTCTTGCTATTTTAGGAGGGGCTAAAGTTTCTTCTAAAATTACCATTATTGAAAACATCTTAGATAAAGTTGATCACCTAATTATAGGAGGCGGTATGACCTATACATTTATTAAAGCGCAAGGCGGAAAAGTAGGCGAATCAATTTGCGAAGATGACAAGATGGATTTGGCATTGAGTATATTGAAGAAAGCAAAAGAAAAAGGAGTTGAAGTTCATATTCCGGTTGATGTTTTGGCGGCCAATGATTTTTCAAATGATGCTGAGACTAAAATAATTGATGTTGATAAAATCGAGAATGGCTGGCAAGGGTTAGACGCAGGACCCCGAACCCTTGAAAATTTCAAAAAAGTAATTTTGGCTAGTAAAACCATTTTATGGAATGGCCCCGTTGGCGTTTTTGAAATGGAAAAATTCGCACTTGGCACTAAAGCCATTGGCAATTATATTGATGAGGCTACAAAAAACGGAGCTTTTTCTTTAGTAGGTGGGGGCGATTCTGTAGCTGCTGTTAAACAATTTGGCTTTGCTGATAAAGTGAGTTATGTATCAACAGGGGGTGGCGCAATGCTAGAAAGCCTTGAAGGAAAAACGCTTCCGGGTATCGCTGCAATAGAAGGGTAATAGGTTGTTTTTGCAAGAACTAAAGCGTTTTATTGTCAATAAAATTTCTTTCTTTCTTTTAAAAATGCGACTTTAGCTATCGTCCTAATCTCACAAAGAAAACATGAAATCAATACATATTCTCTTTTCTGCGGCACTTTCTTTTTTCTTTGTTGCCAGTTCTTTACATGCGCAAACACCAATAAATGATTCTATTGTCAATCAAACAGATAGTCTAAAAATTAGCAAGAATAAAGCGTTAGATTCTACTTCAACTAAGGTCATTAGTGACGTACTTAATGATGAGATTAGCACCCCAATAGCTGCTGAAACAATTTTGTATAGCGTTAAAAAGAACAATGAATTTAATCTTCAAGATAATAAGCAGGCGGCGCACTATGATAGTTTATGGCTGAAAGAACTTCATCAACTTGCCTCATTATCAGATGAGATGCATGAATTTGTTATTAGCAAAGAAACGCAGACTTATGAAGGCGTTGAAATTAATACAGACACCCTGAAAAAACGGCTGGCCTTATTAAATCAAAAAACCCCTTTCAACATTGTTTACAACCCCTCTCTTGAATCAGTAATCAAATCGTTTTTAAGTAGAAAACGAGGATTAATGAATCGAATGCTTACGGTTAGCCAATTCTATTTTCCTCTTTTTGAGCAAGAATTCGATAATCATGACATTCCTGTTGAAATGAAATATTTAGCCATTGTTGAATCAGCGCTAAACCCAAAGGCTCGATCAAGAGTGGGGGCAACGGGGCTATGGCAATTTATGTACGGTACAGGTAAAGAGCATGGTCTCGAAGTAAATAGTTATGTTGATGAACGTTCAGATCCCATTAAATCAACAAGGGCAGCGAGTGAATATTTGAATAGAGTATATAAGGTTTTTAATGATTGGGATCTAGCTTTGGCTGCCTACAATTCTGGCCCAGGTAATGTCAATAAGGCGATTAGAAGGTCTGGCGGGTATAAGAATTATTGGAATATTAGAAGAAATTTACCCAGAGAAACTGCCGGATATGTTCCAGCATTTATTGCCACCATGTACCTTTTTGAATATGCTGAAGAACATGGTTTAAAAGGACAAAAAATTGACCGCCCTTATTTTGAAACTGATACGGTTCACATCAAAAGCCTTATAACGTTTGACCAAATTTCAAAGCTAGTTGATATTAGTGTGGAAGAGCTTGAGGTTTTAAACCCATCGTATAAACTAAAAGTAATACCTTTTGTAAAAGGCAAAAATTATTACTTGAGGTTACCCACAAAGGCAATGGGAAGATTTGTTTCTAATGAAGATGCTATTTATGCCTATGTTGAAAAAGAACTGAATAGTAAAGAGAGTCCGTTGCCAGCTTTAGTGAAACAAGCATCGCAAAACAGAATTAGATATCGAGTTAGAAGTGGTGATTACTTGGGTAAGATAGCTGAACGTTATGGCGTTGGGGTAAGTCAAATTAAAAATTGGAATGGTCTTCGAAGCAACAACCTCAGAGTTGGGCAACGTTTAACCATTTACCCTAGAGGTTCAAATGTGAAGCCCAAAGTGGCAGCAAATACAACCAATAAAAAGACAAAAACATCATCTCAACCAAGCAATGGCAAAGTTCATGTTGTTAAAAGTGGCGACTCACTTTGGACAATCTCCAGAAAATATCCTGGAATAAGTATTGAAGATTTACGAAAATGGAACGGTATTAGTGGTAACAACTTAAAACCGGGCATGAAATTAAATCTTTGTGATTGCTCATCTTAATTTAAAGCATTCAAATGAAATACAGTAAACTCATTCTAGCGCTCTTATTTTTCATAGTTATTTCTTGTGATGAAAAAAAGAAAGTCTACAAGGCGCAATCAATAGGTGCGATTAATTCTGTTACCGTTGTTATTGACAATGATTTATGGAATGGCGAAGTAGGAGATCAGTTACGTAGTCATTTTGCCTCACCAATTATTGGTTTAACATGGGATGAACCTTTGTTTACACTTAACCAAGTACCTCACAAAGTTTTCTCTGGTGCGCTTCGCAAAACAAGAGCTATTATTTACGTTAAAAAAGACACTCTAAATAGCGCTCATCTTAAACAAGATATGTTTGCAAGGCCTCAACGTGTTGCAGTTATCAAAGGCACTACAAATGAAGAGCTAATTCAAAATATCAATGAAAAAGCAGCGCAAATAAGTCGATCATTTAAAAGTTTAGAGCTAAGTGAGGCACAGCAGCGGTTTTTAAAATCATTAAATAAAGACAAAACTTTAAGTGAAGAATTTAATATAACATTGAATATACCGTCTATTTACAAAGTGGGTAAGCGAGAAAAGAATTTTGTTTGGATAGATCGTCAGATACCAAAAGGTCACGCAAACATTGTGGCTTACGCCATGCCAAATACTAGTTTTAGAAATGACTCAACCTTGTTAACTGATATTATTAGAATGCGTGATTCAATAGGCGCTGCATATTTGCCTGGTGAAGATATACCTGGTTTAGTAACCCATATGAGAACAGAGCAGGCATTTTCACCTTCAGTTTTTGAAACAGAAATTGCTGGCAGAAAAGCCTATGAAGTTCGTGGTATTTGGGATGTTAAGAATGATTATATGGCAGGCCCATTTTTAACTTATATTATTGATGATACCAATAATAACCGTAAGTTGGTTTTAGAAGGATTTACCTATGCGCCTGCAACCAATAAACGCGATGATATGTTTCAACTTGAAGCGATCATGAAAACCGTTAAGTTTTTAGAAGAAGAATCGCTCTAGGCGGTTTTTATGAGCGTTTAGCAAAAAGTGAGGCTTGAAAACCTGAAAAGGGCTTAGAACAGCTGAAAATTCATTTACAAAGGAGTTGTTAGCTGCCCAGAACTAGAAAAAGCAAAAATAAAAAAAGCACCTGTGAAGGTGCTTTTTTGGTTAGGTTGGTTAACATATTAATCAAAGGCAAAGCCAGTAATTACTCTGAAAATAAATGCGTAAAGAACAATTAAGAAACTTAAAAAACAAAACCATGAAAATACTTTAAAAAAAGATTTAATGAATTTATTTCCCAGGTTCTTAAAAGCTTCTAAATAAATTTCTTTTAAAAGGGTAATGTTTTTCATGATGGATTGGATTTGGGATTCAATATACCTATAACTCTATAGCTATATTTTAAGTGCATTTACCCTCTATATTTGTTGTGAATAACGTGAATAAAGTTGTGAAACGATTTTTACATCTCTACAATGATAAATTCAGAACGCCTATTCAGTAAGTGCATTTTTTCAGTACACTTGATAGACCCATCACATTCATTCAATAAATTTTCTTCGCCATACCCAATTGCACTAGTAATACGATCCTTAGAGATACCTTTTGAAATTAAATAGTCTCTACTTGATTTAGCTCTTTTGTCAGAAAGATATTTGTTATATGCTTTATTACCTCTTGAATCAGTATGTGATTCAATTTTAATAATCATTGTTGGGTATTCATTCATTATGCTAACTAGCTTATCTAGCTCTTCAGAGGCATCAGTTCTAATATTAAACTTATCAAAATTAAATAAGATGTTATCTATTTTAAGTTTTCTGATTCCGTCTTCTATACTAATCAATTCGACCAATCTATTAATGGCTAAATCTGCCTGAATAGTATCATTTTCAATTGAAGTCACAGATTTACTGCTCTCTTCATAATCTTCTTTAGTTACCTTCACAGAATAGGATTTATCTGCTTCTAGGTCTTCGAATACAAAACTACCATCATCATCTGCTACTAATTCTTTCAATTTTATTCCGTTTTCATCTAACAATTCAACGAGCGCATTAGGCATTATCTCGCCCGTTACAATTTCAGTAACAATACCAGCAATGGCACTTTTACTTGTCGGAACTTCTTCAATAACTAATCTCTCAAAAGCATATATGTCATCGTCTCCTTTACCTTTAGCACGGTTTGAAGCAAAATAGCCTTTTTGATTATCTTCATTAACTATGTATGAAAAATCATCTTTACTACTGTTGATTGGAATACCAACATTTTTTACTTCTTCAAAACCTTCTTCAGTATAAGCCACTTCAAAAACATCTAATCCACCTAGGCCTACATGACCGTTTGAAGCGAAGTATAATTTCTTGTCGTTAATAAAAGGAAACATCTCTTTTTGTTCAGTGTTAATTTCAGGACCTAAATTTTTAGGGTCTGAAAAACTATTATCACCTAATACATCGACTACAAAAATATCAGTCTCTCCTATGGTACCTGGCATGTCTGAAACAAAATAGAGTTGTTTGCCATCAGGGCTTAAGGCCGGATGACCTGTTGAATAATCATCACTGTTAAAAGGTACTTCAACAGCTTCTGTCCATTCTCCATTTATCTTATTTGCAGTATAAATTTTTAAGTGATTAACGCCATTTTTATCACGGCCTAATTTCTTTCCAAAATTGTTGCGTGTGAAGTACATAGTACTGTTATCAGGTGAAAAGGTCACTGAGGCTTCGTGATACTTGGTGTTAATGTTGTTTGAAAATTTTATGGCGTTTTTAAGATCTTGAGATTCTTCATTTATTTTCGCAACATACAAATCTAAAAAGGGTTGATCATTCCATTTATACCTTCTAGTATTTAAAAAGGAAGAGTCTTTAGCTGAAGCAAACACCACTTGATTTGAATCAAGAAACATGGGTGAAAAATCAGAATATTCTGTATTAACACTTAAATTTTTAAGTTCAAAATCGTTTTTCCCACTTAAAATTTCATCAAGAACTATTTCGTTTCTACTTGGTTCTTTAAATGACGAAACTGTGTGCTCACCATTTTTTATTTTTTTATTATACAAGCGCATTAATCTTTTAGAGTGTGCGTACTTACCAGTACCTTTTAAAGAGTGTGCGTATTTGAAAACGTTATCAGCAGACATTTCTTTTCCGTAATTTTCATAAAGAATATTATACCAGTGATGCGCTTTCTCCATATTAGTATTGAAATAATGGGCATCAGCAACTTTTTGAATAACATCAAAAGTGTGGTGCTTTTCACCTTTAGCCATTGCTTTTTCATAAAGTTCAGCCGCTTCAGCATACCACATTTTATCAAAATAAGCATTTGCTTTTTTCAATAATTTGCTTGTTGCTTGCTTTTTAGAGTCATTAGGTTTTATAGCTGAAGTTTTTTCAATATTTGATTCTAGGTCAGTAGTTTCTTCAGCAATGGTCTCAGAAATCGAATCATCAGTTTGGTCAGCAGAATCATTTTGAATAGTACCTGAATTTAAATGAAGGATCCAAGAATCTTCATTAAACGTACCATTATAGCTACTTTTATAAGCTTCAATTGCCTCTGAGCCAATAGGAAAGTATTGAATGTAAACGTAATTTAATTTTTTCTCTTTACTGTACACTGAACCTGCATCAAAACCACGCTTTTTCAATTTTTTAACAACCTTTTTCAAGTTCTTCTTGCTGCTAAAAATACCAGTAATGGCGTAAAAGCCATTTTCAACGTCTTCTACATCTTGTAGCGTTTTAAACGGAATGTTTTCTTTTTCAGCAATTTGCTCAAAAGTTTCACTTTTAAAATTATTTTCTAATGGAGCATTTTGGGAAACTGTTTCTTCAAGATCAGTATCAGAAAACTCACCATTCATGCCAATACCCATAGGAGTTTGTGCTCCGACGAACAGCGCGAAAAGAAGAATGCAAGAGGTTATTACTTTTTTCATGATTTAATTTCAGGTCAATTGTAAACTATATTTTTAGACATCAAGTGTCTGAGACATCGTGAATAATGTGGTTAATAAGCAAATACTAAATACTTTTAATTCAAAGTAAAAATAACAGTAAAGAATGCTTTCAATTTTTTTTTGTTGTGAAAGAACCTTTTTTAGTAGTCAAATAGCAAAATGTTGAAGCGTCTGAAATTAAGAGCAACCTAATTTTCAGGTATATATGGAGAAATAGAACTAAATACCAATTAGTATAATTTTTTATTATTTACATTTTGGGCATAAAAAAAGCCCTGATTAGAATCAGAGCTTATTTAATTTTATGTAGAGCTTTTAGTTTTCTTCTAACTTTTCATCGTCTTTAGAAGCATCTTTAAATTCTTTAATACCACTACCTAGGCCTCGCATAAGCTCAGGAATCTTCTTACCACCAAAGAGCAATACAATCATTACTACAATTAAAATAACTTGAGGAGCTCCAATGGCTAAAAATATTTTCGACGTAATCATAATTTCTATAGTATATGTAGGTCACAAATGTAGTAAAAAAACCATTTATATAATTTTCATTTTAACGATTCTAAAAATAGAGACCTAATTCGATCTAATTAAATCAGATCGCTATCTTTGTCATAATGGCTAAAAAAGTTAAAAAAAGAGGTGAATTACGTAAAAAGCTACTGCATAAGTATCGCTTAGTAATTCTTAATGAGAGCACTTTTGAAGAAAAAATATCATTTAAGCTGAGTAGACTAAATGTATTTGTTTCTAGTACGCTATTGATTATTGGTCTTATTGCCTTTACCATTTTGTTAATTGCTTTTACTCCCTTAAGAGAGTATATACCAGGGTATTCTTCAACCAAGCTAAAAAAACAAGCTACTGAGTTGACCTATGAAACTGACTCACTTGTTCGTGTATTAAACAACACTAATAATTATCTAGAAAATATAAGAAAGGTGTTGAAAGGTGATATTGAAAACAATCAAATTAATAGAGATTCGCTTAGAAAACGTTTTAAACTAGACCCTTCAACCGTTGATTTATCACCTATTAAACAAGATTCTTTGTTGCGCGCTGAAGTTGCGTTAGAAGACAAATATAATTTATTTGAAAGAAACACAAACAATGCTAGTATTTCACTTTTTCCGCCAATTAGTGGCACCTTATCACAAAATTTTAATCTAGAAAAGAAACATTTTGCCGTTGATATTGTCGCGCCAAGAGGAACGCCGGTTAAAGCAACTTCTGATGGCGTTGTTGTTTTTGCAGAATGGACAGCAGATACAGGGCATGTTATTATTTTAAAACATGACAATGGCATTCTTAGCGCTTATAAGCATAATGGGGTTTTAAATAAAGGGCAAGGTGATGCGGTAAGTGCTGGCGAGGTAATTGCAGAGGTCGGTAATACAGGCGAGTTAACAACTGGTGCGCATTTACATTTTGAACTTTGGCAAAACGGCACACCCATTAATCCTTTAAACTTTATTGATTTTAAATAGGAAACAATGTCCTTAAAATCCTTCGCAGCCAAAATTTTCGCCAGTAGCATAGTTAAAAAAACCGCAATATGGGTTAATACCCCTATTGAAACACAGCAAAGAGTTTTTAACCATCTTCTACAAAAAGCGGCAAATACTGATTTTGGCAAAGACCATAATTTTTCTAAAATTAAATCTCATGCTGATTTTACAAAGCATGTGCCTGTTCGAGATTACGAAGAACTCAAAGACTATGTAGAAAAGGTTGTTGATGGTCAAGAAGATGTTTTATGGCCAGGTAAACCCTTATATTTTGCTAAAACTTCTGGAACCACCTCTGGGGCGAAGTACATACCAATAACCAAAGAATCTATAAAACATCAGGTTGAAGCCTCGAGAAATGCTATTCTAAATTATATTCATGAAACTGGCAATAGTAGTTTTGTGGATGGAAAAATGATTTTCTTACAGGGAAGTCCTGAAATGGAAACTAAAAACGGAATTCAACTGGGAAGACTTTCAGGAATTTCGGCACATTATGTACCAAACTATCTTCAAAAAAACAGACTCCCCAGTTGGGAAACAAACTGCATTGAAGATTGGGAAACCAAGGTAAATCAGATTGTTAAAGAAACCGCTGATCAAGACATGACCATTATTGCGGGTATTCCTTCATGGGTACAGATGTATTTTGAAAAACTACATCAAGAAACTGGTCAAAAAATAGGAGAGCTCTTCAAAAACCTTCAATTGTTTATATATGGCGGGGTTAATTATGAGCCCTATCGATCTAAATTTGAGAATCTAATAGGTAGGCGAGTTGACAGTATTGAGTTGTTTCCTGCGAGCGAAGGCTTTTTTGCCTATCAAGACAATCAGAATGAAAGAGGCATGCTCTTGCTCTTGAATTCAGGCATATTTTATGAATTTATTAAAGCCGATGAATTCTTTGATAAAAACCCAAATCGAATAACAATTAAAGATGTTGAGCTGAACGTCAATTACGTTTTAATCATTTCAACCAATGCAGGATTGTGGGCATATAATATTGGAGATACCGTTCAGTTTATTTCATTAAAACCTTATAAAATAATAGTTTCAGGGCGCATTAAGCACTTTATTTCTGCCTTTGGCGAACACGTCATTGCCAGTGAAGTTGAAGAGGCAATGCGTATTGCTATCGCTGATTCAGACGCTAGAGTTAGTGAGTTTACAGTTGCACCTCAGATTACACCAAATGAAGGAGAATTACCATTTCATGAATGGTTGGTTGAATTTGAAAACCCACCTTCTAATGAGCAAAAATTTGTTCAAACTTTAGACGCATCATTACAAAAACAGAATAGCTACTATTTTGATTTGATTGATGGCAAGGTTCTTCAGCCCTTAAAACTTACTAAAATAAAGCTTGGAGGTTTTCGAGAGTATATGAAATCAATTGGAAAATTAGGAGGTCAAAACAAAGTTCAAAGACTTTCAAATGACCGAAAACTTGCTAAAGGCTTACAACTGTTTAAAGCTAATGAATAGGTACTACTTAGCCATAGCTGCTTTTTTGGGCTCGCTCGCTATCCACTTGTCTGCATACATTCCATAAATAAGGCCGAACTCGTTTTCTTGAACATAACGTTCATCTTTACCTGGGTCAAAATTTACATTGTATACATATACCTTGATTCCGTTTTCTTGTAGTTTAAGCATTAAATCTTTTTTGCTGGCAACAATACGTCTTGAAATAGATACATATTTTATGTCGTTAACCAAAAGGTAATTTAATTTGTCGCCAACTATGCTCATTAATGGCTGTTGTGACACCATTACTTGAATTCCGTTTTTTGTAGCTTTCTCAATGGCCATAGGGCTAAAAAGCTCCATTATTAATCTATTTTTGTCTACAAAAGCATCCGCAAAAGCTAAAGGGTCGTTGATTTTATCTGTAACTAAAGTAGCATCAGGGTGTGATTTAAACCATGAATTTATTCCCTCTAAATCAAGCGTAGTATAATCTCCATAAATCTTATGTTTTTTGAATTCTTCATGACTTGGGGGTAAAGGGCCATTATAATCTGTAAATCTCGCCCACATTTTCCAGTCATGTGCTGCCACTAATTTTTGATCAGAAGTTTCAATGATATCCAATTCAAAAAGGCGAAATCCTTTTTTATAATTAGTATTTAGTGCCTCAAGTGAGTTTGTGGATTTAACCTCATTTATTTCGCCACCAGCATGGGCAATGTAACGGTTATTATGGGGTTCATAGGTGTACTTTATTTTTTCAAAATAAACCACCTTGTCATTAAGGCTAGCAAGATGCTTTAATTCAATAGAGGTAGATATAGCATCAGTTTGTTCGTGATAATTTCCTTCAAAATTATGCATGATATAAGCCTGACGTCCTTTTAAAGCACTCAATTGTGTAAAGCCTAACTGCTTAAGCTTCTTTTGAAAATTAATGAGACTTTTAGCTGCAGAATCATGACCTAAAATACTGAAAACAGCATTATTTGACTTTAATTTTTCAAGGATTTCAACAAATTTTTGAGCCTCTTCTTCACTAGAATGTGTGTCAAAAGTTCTGAACTCAAAAGCCTTATTTGATTGAAAATGAATTATAGTTAAGCCTCTTTCTAGTTGTTCAATTTGACCATCAATAGTAAAATTGCTTCTTTTCTTAGCATTAAAACTATGGCTTTTCATTACAATAGGATTTGAGCCAGCAAAGGCACTATTGAAGAGCAAGATAAAGACCAAAAAAGTGGCGACTTTTAAGTACGTTTTTTTTTCAAATGGCATGATATAAAATCAGTTCTAGTTAGAATAGATAGTTTATCAACGATTTTGATATTTACTTATTGTTAAACACTAAAGAAACTTGATGTAAATCAAACACTCAAAATGGGCTGGTTGAGCGGTAGATGTTAATACTGATATTTATTTGTAATTTTACTTGAAATTTATACATGAGTAATACCAAAAAAACAACGCGCGCTCAAGAATCTACAAATGCAATTGAGAGATTGTATATTACAATGCGCCACCTTTTCAATAGAGGTTTTTATAAGCCTACTGGTGTTTCAGGAGAGTCTTTAAAAAACGCCTTACTTCAACTAAGACCTGAAATTTATGGCTCAATAGCTGAAGAAAAGGCTGAACTTCACGGACTCATATACGTTTTAGAACGTTTGCCAGAAGGTGTTGAACAATGTCGTTTCATCAATTTAACATCTGATGAGGGCTATGGTAAATCGCATTTTGATGCTATTGTGCCACTTAAAAGAAGACGTAATTGCTATCGCATTGATGATGAGCAAATGAATATTGAAATTACAAGAGGGCGGTCTGACATTTATGATATCTTGACCCACCTTACTTTCTTATTTGTTGAGTCTCAAAAAATTTCAAATCGTGTGATTATTGAAGACTCGAATAAAACAATTCGCGACTGGAAAAAACTAGAAGATGCCGTTCACAAAAAAGAACTTACTCAAGTTGAAAGAGAAACGGCTTTATTGCACACTGCCAATATATTGGGACGCAGTTTCGAAGAAGTACTCGAAGTATATTCGAAATTTAGTTCAGAAGAGAATCCTGAACGATTTTTAAAGATTATTTATTGGTTAGGTAAACTATCAATTGATGAAGAATTATCTGATGAGAAGCGTACCCTAACTTTTAGCGCATTGCTAAGAGAGCGATTAGGGCATCATATTCATGGCGAAAGATGGTCAGATCATATAAAAACAATTTTAAAGAAAAACAACCTTTTATCAAGACCCATTCACATTATAAGTGCGAATATGCATAGTGTTATGAATTCATTGTTTGCACGCAAGGCACTTCAAAATGAATATGCAAATTCTGACCCTCTTGAAATTTATGAAGCATTAAGTTCTTCTGAAAATGCTGATTTACGTTTGAAAGTTGAAAAATTAGCCAAAAAGAACGGCATGATTTTTATTAAAGATGTTTCTGGCACCAATATAAACGTGCAGATATTTGATATGGCAAAATTAGGACCAGACGCCTGCTGTTATACATTGACTAAAGGACTTAAAAATGAGGAGAAACCTGTTATTTTTGTGATGGACTATGCCTTTGGAGAACAGGCTTATGAGACTATTGATGAGTTGCTGAAGCCCTTGGCGGCTAATGACAAAAAAGCTAGTTATTTGAATGTAGATTCAATCTCAATCATGGGTAAAGCCGGAATTTTAGAAGGCGGAAAAGGCGATTTAATGATTCCTTCAGCACATATCTTTGAGGGTACTGCTGATAATTATCCTTTTAAAAATGAATTATGTGCTGCTGATTTTGAGGGCCATGGTTTGAAAGTTTTTGAAGGTACCATGGTTACGGTTTTAGGAACATCATTACAAAATAAAGACATATTGAAATTCTTTCATCAATCAACATGGAATGTTATTGGCTTAGAAATGGAAGGAGTTCATTATCAAAAAGCAATTCAATCTGCTTCTAAGATTAGAAAAAGCATACGTGAAGATGTAAAAGTGAGGTATGCGTATTATGCCTCAGATAATCCGTTAAAAACAGGAAGCACTTTAGCATCAGGTGGTTTAGGTACTACAGGTGTAAAACCAACCTATTTGATTACCGATAAAATTTTAACACAACTATTCAATTCATAATACTATGGGCGACAACCAAGCAGCAGATGAAATAGATTTAGCACAGTTATTAGCACTGATTAAAAAGGGGTTAAACAAGATTGCTAATTTTTTCTTGAAGGGCTACCTTTTTCTGAAGAATAATTTCTTGAAGCTTGCAGGCTTGACTTTACTAGGAGTTGCTGCGGGTTTTGCCTTGAATAAAATCATCTCTGAAAAGCATAAAATAGAGGTTTTAGTAAGACCCAATTTTGAGAGTAAAAATTATTTGTACGATAAAGTTGAAGAAATAAATCAAAATATAAAATCAAAGAATAGTTACTTTATTGAGGCTTTAAATTTTAAAGAGGATGAACTTGATGGTTTTGAAATAGAAATAAAAGCAGTTCAAGATGAAGATATTGAAAGTGAAGAAGCCATAGCACAACAGACTAAATATCTTGAAGTCTTGAGAAATTTTAAAAATGAAAGTTTTGTCATTGACATTTTAAAATCTGAGTTATCTGAAAAGAGCATTATCAATCACAAAATTGTATTTAAAAACAATAGTGCTATTAACGATGATGAGGTTGTAAACAAACTAATCAATTACATTAATAAGAACGATTATTTTGAAGGATTAAAAAAGATAAATAGCGAAAATGCAACATCAAGAATTACTGAAAACAAGGCACTTATTGTACAAATTGACGCCTTAATTAGGGACTACTCGAAGGCCTTGGCTATGGGTTCAAAAAAGCAAGATGCAAGTATGGTTTACATGGAGAAAGAAAATCTTAATGTGCCAGCACTTCTTAATTTGAAAAATAAATTAAATGTAGAAATTGAAAATAAGAATTTTGAATTAGAACAACAGAAAGAAGTTATAAGCATACTTAATATTGGTAAATCTCAAAAAATTGAAAAACCTTTATTTAATCGAAACTATACACTGCTTCCGCTAATATTTATTTTTTCTTTCTTTCTTTTTTCTTTCTTTCAGTACATCAATAAGAGGGCTGTAGCCTTACAACAAAATGACTAATACGTTAGAAAATAGAATTTTAGTTACAGGCGGTGCAGGCTTCATCGGAAGTAATTTTATACCTTATTTTTTAGCTTCAAACCCTAACGCACAAATTGTCAATCTTGACAAATTAACGTATGCCGGCAACCTAGACAACCTTTCTGAAATAGAGGACCATGAAAGGTATATGTTTGTTGAAGGTGATATTTGTGACCCAAAATTGGTCAATACTATTTTTGAGAAATATGCCATCAATGCAGTTGTTCATTTTGCAGCTGAATCGCATGTTGACAATTCTATAGAAAGCCCCGACCACTTTATAAAAACCAATATTGAAGGCACTTTTGTGCTTTTAGAAGCGGCAAAAAAGCACTGGTTAGAAGCGCCCAATGTTTCTAAAGAGGGCTTTGAAAATGCTAGATTTCTGCATGTCTCAACTGATGAAGTTTATGGCAGCTTAGAAGAAGATGGTTTTTTCAATGAAGAAACAGCTTACGCACCTAATAGTCCGTATAGCGCGTCAAAAGCAGCATCAGATTTTTTAGTAAGAAGTTATTTTCATACGTACGGCTTAAAGGTGGTAACCACAAATTGCTCTAATAATTTTGGACCAAAACAACATAAAGAAAAGTTGATACCAACCATTATTCGTAAGGCATTATCTGGTGAAGCCATACCCATTTACGGTACCGGAAGCAATGTGCGTGATTGGTTATATGTACTTGATCATTGTCAAGGCATTGAATTAGTTTTTAAGAACGGTAAAACCGGAGAAACTTATGTTATAGGGGGCAATAGTGAAATTAGCAATCTCAATATTGCTAAAAAAATATGCAAAATACTAGATACAATTTTGCCTAAAAGCAATGGGGTTAAATATGAAGACCAAATAACTTTTGTAAAAGATCGTTTAGGTCATGATTTTAGGTATGCTATTGATGCGAGCAAAATAAAGAAAGAACTCGGCTGGAAGGTTAAAGCAGATTTTGAAGAAAGTTTGCAAAAAACCGTAGCATGGTACTCTAATAAATACCAAATAGTATAAAATGAAAGGAATCATTTTAGCCGGTGGCTCAGGCACAAGATTATACCCCATAACTATGGCGTTGAGTAAACAATTAATGCCTGTTTATGATAAGCCAATGATTTATTATCCGCTAGCAACTTTAATGTCTGCTGGCATTCATGAAATATTGTTTATTACTACCCCAACTGATCTACCCAATTTTAAAAATTTACTGGGCGATGGCAGTCAATTGGGTTGTATTTTTCAATATGAAACGCAAGAAAACCCAAACGGTTTAGCAGAAGCTTTTTTGATTGGTAAAGACTTTATTGGTACTGATAATGTAGCACTGATTTTAGGTGACAATATTTTTTATGGTACTGGTTTGGCTAAACTATTACAGCAAAATCGAGAACCTGAAGGTGGTATTATCTATGGCTATCATGTGCAAGACCCAGAACGTTATGGTGTGGTTGAATTTGATGCTAATGGAAAAGCGATATCAATTGAAGAAAAGCCAAAAAATCCGAAATCAAATTATGCAGTACCAGGTATTTATTTTTATGATAATTCGGTAATAAGTATTGCTGAAAGCATAAAACCAAGCGATCGTGGTGAATTAGAAATAACTGATGTCAATAAGGTGTATTTAGAGAAAGGAAAACTCAATGTTACAATTTTAGATCGTGGTACAGCTTGGCTTGATACAGGCACTTTTGGGTCACTAATGCAAGCTTCAAACTTGGTTGAGGTAATTCAAGAAAGACAGGGTTTAAAAGTTGGCTCAATTGAAGAAGTTGCCTATACTATGGGTTTCATTAACAAAGAGCAATTACATATATTGGCAAAGCCTTTACTTAAAAGCGGTTACGGCGAATATTTAATGTTACTCAAATAACAGATAGAATTGAAGATAAAAGAAACGTATATAAAAGGCTGCTTTGTTATTGAACCTATGATTTATGAGGATCAAAGAGGCGATTTTTTTGAGTCATATCACAAACAAAAATTAGAAGCTGAATTAGGGTTTTCTATTGATTTTATTCAAGATAATTTGTCTACATCTTCAAAAAATGTGCTGCGTGGTTTACACTATCAAGAGGGTGTTCACGCTCAAACAAAATTGGTTCAAGTTTTGAAAGGTCAAGCACTTGATGTGGTAGTTGATTTACGTACTGACAGTTCAACTTTTGGAGAACACTTTAAAATGGTGCTCTCAGATGAAAATCACAAAATGATTTTTATACCAAAAGGTATGGCACATGGGTTTCTCGCTAAGAGCGAGGAAGTTGTTTTTGGTTACAAATGTGATAATTACTTTAACAAAGCTTCTGAAAGAGGTATTATTTATGATGATGATGCGCTTGCCATCGATTGGGGAATTAATTCTGACGATATTATAATTTCTGAAAAAGACAAGGTCTTACCCACCTTCAAAGAAGTTTTTTCATGAAAAATGTCTTGGTCACTGGCGCCAATGGTCAGTTAGGAAAATGCATTCAGAAGCGAGCTAATCAGCATGATGATTTGACATTTCACTTTTATGATGCTAAAAAACTTAATATTACTAGTAACGAGTCAATTTCTGAGGTCTTTGAATCTCTTGATTTTGATTACTGTATTAATTGTGCTGCTTTTACAAATGTAGAATTGGCCGAGAAAGAACCAGAACAAGCCTACAAAATTAATGCTGAGGGGGTTAAAAATTTAGCACTGTCATGTAAACAATACGGCATTTGTTTGATACATATTTCTACAGACTATGTATTTGACGGAAAAAAGAAAACACCCTACGAGGTCAAAGACCAAACAAACCCAATAAACGCATACGGAAAATCGAAACTTAAAGGAGAACAGTACATTCAAGAAATAGCAGAAAAATATTTTATTCTTAGAACTTCATGGTTGTATTCTGAATTTGGAAATAACTTTTATAAGGCTATTTTAAAAAAGGCAAAAGAGGGCGAAAATTTGACTGTAACTGATGACCAAAAAGGTTGCCCTACTAACGCTAATAATTTAGCAAAATTCATAATCAAATTAATAAACTCAGATAGTAACAAATACGAAATTCTTCATTTCACTGATGGCGAGGTTATGACCTGGTATGATTTTGCCCAACGCATTTTAAGTGAAAACAATTTGCTTGATAAAGTTAAACTCGACAAGGCTGAGAATTATCGTACTTTTGCTGCACGACCAAAGTATAGTGTTTTGAAACTTCAAAAAGGACCAATTAAATGACCAAGCTTGATTTTTTTGCCCACGAAACCGCAGTCATTGATGACGGTTGTACAATAGGCTCTGGAACCAAAATTTGGCATTTTTCTCATATCATGCCAGATTGTATTTTAGGAGAAAAATGTAATATTGGTCAAAATGTGGTTATTTCTCCCAAGGTTGTTTTAGGTCAAAATGTAAAGGTTCAAAACAACGTTTCAATTTACACAGGTGTCATCTGTGAAGATGATGTTTTTTTAGGTCCTTCAATGGTTTTTACAAATATTATCAATCCTAGAAGCGCGGTAATTAGAAGAGATAGCTATGTTGAAACGTTAGTTAAACAAGGAGCTTCAATTGGCGCTAACGCCACTGTAATCTGCGGCAATCCTATCGGAAAATATGCTTTAATTGGCGCAGGTACTGTCATTACAAAAGAGGTGCCTGATTATGCGTTAATAGTTGGTAATCCGGGCAAACAAATTGGTTGGGTTAGTGAATATGGCCACCGACTAAATTTTGAAAATAACGTTGCTGTTTGTAAAGAAAGTGAACAAGAATATAAATTAGAAAATGGTGTAGTAACCAGAATAAATTAAACCCACTATAATGAAAAATTTTGCACTAATTGGCGCTGCCGGATATATTGCACCAAGGCACATGAAAGCCATCAAAGACACTAATAACAATTTGTTAGCAGCTTTTGACAAAGCTGATAGTGTTGGCATTATTGATACTTATTTTCCGAATTCTGATTTCTTTGTAGAATTTGAACGTTTTGATCGTCATATTGAAAAAATGAAATATGAAAAAGAAATGTATTTAGACTATGTGAGCATTTGTTCGCCCAACTATTTACATGATGCACATATTCGTTTTGCACTTAGATCTGGGGCTGATGCCATTTGTGAAAAACCACTTGTTTTAAACCCGTGGAATGTTGAAAAACTTAGAAAAGTTGAAGAAAACACAGGTAAGAAAGTGTTTAATATACTTCAACTACGTGTACACCCAAGTATCATTGCCCTTAAAGAAAAGGTAAAAAATACCAAGAGCGACAAAAAATTTGAAATTGACTTGACATACTTAACCTCTAGAGGTAATTGGTATAATACCTCATGGAAAGGCGACCATAGTAAGTCTGGCGGAATCGCCACAAATATTGGTGTTCATTTTTATGATATGCTTTCTTGGATCTTTGGCAGCGTACAACAAAATGTGGTTCATATTCATGAAACTGATCGTGCTGCAGGGTACTTAGAGTTTGAAAACGCCCGTGTAAAATGGTTTCTTTCAATTAACGCAAAGTATTTACCTGAAGCCATTAAAAAAGAAGGGAATACCACTTTTAGATCAATTACCATTAATGGCGAAGAATTAGAATTTAGTGGCGGGTTTAAAGATTTACACACCATGGTCTATAAAGATATTTTGGCGGGTAAAGGCTACGGACTAGAAGCTGCACAAACCGCTATTGAAATAGTGCATAGTATTAGAAATGCTAAACCAATTGGTTTAAAAGGAGAATACCATCCTTTTGCGGCTAATAGTTAATTTTAGCAGTAAGGTGGCACAGTAGTTAATTCATATTTTCATGAAGCTTAAATGGTCTTTTTTAATTTTTGCTATCATTTCAATGCAGTTACAGGCGCATGAAAATAATAGCGAGACCAAAACTGCAGTTTCAAAAAAAATTGGCTTCAAAAACATCATGGTCTCACTCGGGCCATACAAGTCAATTAATGACGCCTTAAAAAATGAAAAGCTAATTTCTTGGAATGAAGAACTTAAACTAGCCAACGCTATAACTACAGCCTTTGCCGCATCTGAGATAAAATCTCATTTTGCTTTAACGGGCAATCAGTTGAACGTAATAGAATACAACCCAACATCAATCAATAAAACCATTGTTATCATTGAGAGAAATCTCTTAAAACACCACCACCCTTCAGTTTTAGCTCGAGTAGATTTAGATAAACTAGGTAATCAAGGCTATGCATTATTAAGGCAACATAATGCTCTTTTTATTGTTGCTAATTCAAGAATAGGAAGAATGTATGGGGCTTATGAATTACTTAGAAAAGCAGGTTTTGAATGGTACAATACTTCAGAAACATGTGTTCCAAAGCGATTTACTAAAGACATTAGTAGCTATGAAACAATTCAAGTTCCGGCAATAAAATATAGAGGCTTTTGGACCTTCGCAAAAGATCCTATTTCTGAAGATTATCTTTTATGGCTAGCAAGGAATCAATTTAATCTAGTGGGTAAAACCGATGAATATCTGGCTAAAAAATTAGGATTCAAAGTTTGGGCTGGCACCCACAGCCTTATTCAAGAAGAATTCTCAAAAGCAGGGTTATTTGAAAAATATCCGGAGTGGTTTACCTTGTACAAAGGCGAAAGACTTCCTGTTACTGCAAAGGGGCAATATATTAATCCATCGTTTTCAAATCAAGAAGCAGCAGAGTACTTTTCAGCGCAATTAATCCAAAGATTACAAACCGGAGACTTAAAGCACATTGATATTTTAAACCTTTGGCCTACTGATAAAAAGAATATAAGAATTGATGAAAGTGATTCTGCCAGAGCATTAGGAAATTTTTCAGACACACTGCTCTATTTTTATTCAATAGTAGCAAAAAAAATTAATGAAGCGCATAGTATTGGGGGTTTAAACAGAAAAATTATACTAGCTGGTATATCATATCATTATACAATGCAAGCTCCTGAAAATATGATTTCGAACTCTGGTCTTTCTAAAAATAATTATCTGCATATTTATTACCCAAGTTCTCGAGATTGGTCTACTTCAATAAGCCATGAATTAGAGAACAGTACAGATAATATGAGCTTGACCACTTCAATTAACAATTGGTCTAATAACACCGATTTTAGCACAGGTTTTGTTGACTATAATTTAAAAAGCAATTACGCTGGTATTGCAATCACAAATCATCATAATATTGCGCAAGACTTTGATTATTATTTTCAACATAATGTAGATTTGTACGGCTATATGCACGCTGTTAAGGTTAATCCTGGCCCTTTGGAGTTGACCAATACGCTAATATCGCGACTATGCTGGAAACCAAATTCAGAAATCAGCGCTATGTTAGTAAAAGAAAAAACTGAAGCTTATTTTAGTGATAAATATGGTACTTGGGCTAATCATTGGCATGAAATATATGACCAAATGATGCTTTCAGTGAGTAACGCCAAGCAAATATTTGAAACCGGTTCTTTAAGCACAGTTTTATTTCAAAACATATATTGGTCAAAACCCCCTTATTCAAAAGAAGATGTTACCAAACTTATTCCTAGATTTTTAGAAGGCGGTGTGCAAGAAATTCCAAATGGTTATACTAATTCAATGTATAAAATGAATGCAGCCAATTTTATGGGCTTACATGAATCAATCCGCATTCAAGCTGAGTTAGAAAAAAAATGGAACGTTATAATTAGTCAAGTAAATGATAAAAGTATTCTCAATAGCATGAATAATGATATTGCTTGGTTTAAAACTACTAGCAGCAGGTATAGACTGCTTAAATTATGCAGTGATTTGGAGGCGCAGCATTTAGAACTCGATAAAGTGAACCAAATTAAATTGAGTATTTTAAAAGAGGTAAATTTTTTAAGTGAATCAAGAACTATAACTGATTTTATTTCGCCTGTTAATTCAAAAGGATTTTTGTGGGTTGTAAAAAAGTATGTTGATAGTTATTAAGTAAAAATGACATTAAAACAAGCTATAAGAGCGAAAATGATATGTTAAAAAAGTTCTCTAATTCTGAATTTTTAAAGAACGTTTCTTCTCAAATGATTGGCACTGCCTTAGCGCAAATGCTTCCATTTTTGGCGACCCCTTTTTTGACACGTTTATATTCTAAAGAAGATTTTGCTTTGTACACTTCGTTTTTTGCAGTAGCGAGTATTTTTGGCGTAGCTGCTGGGGCTAAATATCATTTAGCTATTGTGCTTCCAAAAAATGAGAATGATGGGCATAAATTAGTTACGCTCAGTCTATATATTACGGTGGCGTATGCGCTTTTAATTGCGCTTTTTTTACCTTTTTTTAAAGATTTTTTTCCTGAAAATTTAAAAGATGTTCTGTATTATGTTGCCCCATATGTACTGTTTTTTGGCATTTGGAGTGCCTTTATAAATTCATCAATAAGAGATAAAACATTTGTGACCAATGCAAAGGCTAAAGTGCTTCAAGCCATTGGTTATATAATTATTGCTATTGGCATTGGGTTTTCTAAAATACTAGCCTTTGGTCTTGTTATAGCTAAGATTTCTGGTATGGTTATTTCTTGGTTGTTTTTGTCAAAACAATCAAAATCATCTTTTCAATGGTTGCCATTATCTGACCTGAAAGAAATGGCTAAAACCTATATTGATTATCCAAAATTTGGCATTTGGCCTTCCTTATTAAACACCATTTCACTGCAAGCCTTGGTGTTGATTTTAACGCGATATTACACCACAGATGATTTAGGTTATTACGGACTCACATTTATGGTTTTAAGCGCACCATTAGCGTTAATTGGCGCATCCTATAAAGATGTTTTTTATCAAAAAATTGCAAGCATGATCAATGCAGAGCGTTATATTGAAGCAACTTTATTCTTTAAAAAGTCAGCACTAGCATTATTGGTTTTAGGCATACCAATTGGTTTGATTTTGTTTTTCTTTGGCGAACCCTTATTTGCCTTTGTTTTTGGAGAACAATGGGGGCGCTCAGGGCAATTCGCATCTGTATTGGCATTTAGTTTAGTAATTAAATTAGTGGTAAGTCCGTTATCATCTATCTTTAATGCAACCAACACCCTGCGTATAGCCTCTAAATGGCAAGTGTTATATTTTTTGAGCACATTTGCGGTGTTAATCTATTGTGCAAAAGTGTTGAAATTGCCTATAGAAACCTTATTAATTGTTTACGTAATTCATGAAATACTTTTGTATTTAATTTATTTTATCATTCAATATAGCACCATCAGTAATTATCAAAAAGCATAAGTTTTGGATACATTGAAAAAAGAAGGGTTTTTTTATGGCGCTTTGCTCTTTGCATTCGCAATTCCTTTTCCTCCAAAACTTGTAACTATGGCTATGATTATTTGGGGGATACTCTCTTTAGTAAGCTTCAACAAAACCCAGTTCAATAAAAACAAATTACTCTGGATACTTCCTCTAATTTATAGTTCTTATTTCATAGGATTTTTTTCTGCCCAGAACTTCACTTTGAAGTTCTTAGAATATAAATTATCGTTAGTAGTTTTTCCAGTTTTATTTTTCTTGCACACCTATGACGCTGACAAAAGAAATAAAATTTTAAAAGCATTTGTTTTAGGGCTTTTGGTTTCGGGTATATGCTGCTTAATAGCGGCATTTTACAATACTATTCAGATTGAAGACGGACAGTTGTTTTTTCAAGCTAACGTTTTGAAAGGAAAAGCGTTTATCGAGTCAGTTTCTTACGGCGGAAATTACTTTTTCAGTAAACATTTTTCAATTTTTCATCAAACGGTGTACTATGCACTGTATCTTTCTGTTGGTATTGCCATACTGCTTTTTCAACCAAATTTGTTTCAACAAAAGAAAAAATTAAGTTTGATTTTGTTCTTTGTCACACTTGTTTTTCTAATCTCAAACAAGGCATCTTTTATTGTTTTGGCCTTTATTTTATTGTTTTGGATGAGCACAGTAAAACAAAACAACATTAAGAAAATTATTGGCTTCGCGGCGATTGGTTTAGCTATAAGCGCATTGTTAGTTTTAAACCCAAGGGCAAAAGGAAGTATTCAAAATGTGATCGACGGAAATTTAAATATTAATAAGAATGCGCGCTATGGTTTTGGCACCAGGCTCCTAAGTTGGAATGCGGCTTTATCCCTTATTAAAGAAAAACCTTTAGCGGGTCATGGGTATGCTGATGCGCAAGCTAAGCTTAATGAAACCTATGCTTCAAAAGAATATGCTGAACCTTTAAAACAATCATTTAATACACATAATTTGTGGTTGCAAATCTGGATTGAAAACGGAATTATAAGCGTTGGTTTATTAGTAGTCGTTTTTAGTACTTTGCTTTTCAGTGCGGTTGGGCAAAAGAATTATTTAACTTTAGTGATTTCAGCAACATTAATACTCTTGATAAATTCAATGTTTGAAAGTTTATTTAGTAGGTTTTCGGGCATTTCATTTTTTGCTTTCTTATTTTGTTTTTTAATTACGCATGCTGAGTTTTCAGTTAAAAATAAAAATGTAAAATGAAACTGAAAATACCTGTATCAGTATATTTTATTGTTTATTTCTGTCTTTTGATGTTGCTTTATCATTTCAAGATTAAAGATTATTTTTATTGGAGGTATATTGAGGAATTACAAGAAGCCAAATTTGAATTTTCTACAGTTCGGTTTTTTATTGCAATGATTCTTTTCTTTTTGAATCTTAATTTTTTATTGCGAATTAAGAAAACCAAACTAGCCTATTTGGTCTTAACCCTCTTTTTTATTCTATTGACCATACCCTCATTAATTGCATTTACTTCAGGCACCATTTACCCCACTAAGATTTTAGTGTATCATCAAGGGTTGTTTTTCGGCATCTATCTTTTTTCAAAAGTAAAAATCAATTTTGATGGCATTCCAAAAATAAATAAATACCAATCATTATATTTATTGTTAACGATTACAGCAATTGGTATTATACCCTATCTGATTGTATACGGGCCTTATATTAATTTAAAAAATTTAGTGCTTCTTGATGTGTATAAAACAAGAAGTGCCATGAGTGGTTTAAGCAACCCTTATTTTGGATATACCTATTCACTTTTCACTAAAATTGTAATTCCTCTAATCATTGTTTTTGCCCTTGAATTGCGCAAAATTATTTGGGTTATAACTGGGGTGGTTTTTTTGATGTTATTTTATCTTTTTGGCGCTCATAAAACGGTATATATGGGCTTGATAATCGTATTGATTTTTTATCGATTTAATTTTAGTCAATCAGTTAAATATCTAACCAAGTACTCAAGCATCGCTATAATTGCATGTATAGTTTTAGCATTGTTTAATTATGACTACCCGTGGATTCTATCATTTAGAAGGGTTCATTTTATACCCACCTTACTTGACATTTGTTACATTGATTTTTTTACTGATAAGCCCATTTATTGGTCTGAATCAATTTTAAATAGGTTTATTGAATACCCCTATGAAATCAGATCAACCCACCTCATAGGTGAAACCTATTTTAATAGGTCTGATGTATCAGCAAATAACGGTTTAGTTTCTGAAGGCTTTATGAATTTAGGTAGCTGTGGTGTAATTATCAATTGTTTTTTAATAGCAACGTACTTTATGATATTGAATAATTTGAAAATTTCAGCCAAGTATTTTGGTTTGTTTTTTCTAGTAATTTTTTCTTTCATAAGCTCATCAGTATTTACCGTTTTTTTAACGCACGGGGCTTTAGCACTTTTGCTCGTTTCAATGTTTTTATTAAATAACAAAGAATAGCGCTGTAGTAATAATCTTATATAACACAAACAGATTTTAGGTATCTTTGAATAGCCAATAACCATTGAATCATGAGTAAAACTGTTGAACAGCGTTTAGAAGACGAACAAAAATTCCACAATGAGATTTTTGAAACTGCGAAGAGAACAAAAGAGGTCGGCAGGTTTTATGCCATAAATAACGCTATTCATAAAGTATATGAAGGCTATATATTTGATAACCCAAAAGGCAAGGTGTATTTAGAATATGGTTGTGGAATGGCCAAAGGAGGACGTTCAGTACGCTTGGCAAAACAAGGTGCAACCGTTCACGGTATTGACATTTCAGATTATGCTATTGAATTTTTGTCAAAAGAAGCCGAAGAAGAAAATTTAGATATTGATTACCAAGTCATGAATGCTGAAGAGATGTCTTTCAATGACAATTATTTTGATGTGATTTACGGCACAGGTATTCTTCACCACTTAGACTTAGACAAATCTTTTTCTAATATTGCTCAAAAACTTAAAAGCAGTGGTACCGCTATTTTTATTGAACCATTGGGGCACAATCCTTTAATTAATGGGTTTAGAAATAAAACACCAGATATTAGAACTGATGATGAGCACCCGCTTTTAATGCCAGACTTTAAACTGGCTAAAAAATATTTTGGCAATGTTGACATACAATATTTTTATCTAACCACCTTAGGTGTGCCTCTTGTTTTCAAGAAAAAGCAACCCAAATTTCTAATTAATTTTTGCAATGGCTTAGATAAGGTAATTTTCACGCTTTTACCTTTTATGAAAAAGCATGCCTGGCAGGTGGTGGTCAAGTTTTCTCAACCCATATAATTTTTTAACAGATAAATCTTGCGACTAATTCATAAAGGCAAGAAATTCGATATATGAGTCAAATCAAAAGAAAAGTTTGTCATCTAACCTCAGTTCATCAACGATACGATACACGTATATTGCTCAAAGAATGTATTTCATTATTTAAAAACGGCTATGAAGTACATTTAGTAGTTGCCGACGGTAAAGGCGATGAAAACTTTAAAGGAGTGCAAATACATGATGTTGGCAAGTCAAAAGGACGTTTCAGTCGCTTTTTTAAATCTACAAAAGCTGTTTTACAAAAAGGATTGGAAATAGATGCAGAATGTTATCATTTTCATGATGCTGAATTAATACCATATGGTATAAAATTTAAAAAAATTGGTAAAAAGGTGATTTATGATACGCATGAAGATTTGCCAAGGCAGCTCATGAGTAAACATTATATCAATTATTTTCTTCGCAAACCATTAGCTTTTATCATAGAAAAGTATGAAGATTATGCCGCAAATAAAT
Organism: uncultured Flavobacteriaceae bacterium; assembly: GCA_937929935.1. Taxonomy (GTDB): domain Bacteria; phylum Bacteroidota; class Bacteroidia; order Flavobacteriales; family Flavobacteriaceae; genus Maribacter_C. Next base: position 136,321 of record CALFUL010000015.1, read on the forward strand.
TTGATTTTATTATAACCGCAACACCACATATTCAAAAGCGTTTTTTCGAATTAAATAAAGCTTCAATAGACATTAATAATTATCCTTTATTAGAGGAGTTGAATACGGAAACAGTAGATTGGAGTTTAAAGAAAAATGAAATATGTTATGTAGGCGCAATTACGCAAATCAGGGGTTTGACTGAAGTAATAGATGCCATGGAATATTTAAATGAGACACGTCTTAATTTAGCGGGAAGCTTTTCTCCGAAGTCATTTAAAACAACCTTGGAAAATAGAAAAGGCTGGCATAAAACCAATGTTTTAGGGCAAATAAATAGAGATCAGCTTAAACATGTTTTAAGAATTTCACAAGTAGGAATTGTTACATTTTTACCTTTTGGAAATCATACGCATTCGCAACCAAACAAATTATTTGAATATATGTCGCAGGGTATTCCTCTTGTGGCTTCTGATTTTGATTTATGGAAAGATATAATTGTAAATGTGAATTGTGGTATTTGTGTTAATCCTAAAAATCCTAAAGCCATTGCTGAAGCAATCAAAACATTGTTAAGTGATAAAGCTAAAGCTAAGCAAATGGGGGAGAACGGCAGAGATGCAGTTTTAAAAAAGTATAATTGGGAGTTTGAGCAAAAAAAACTTTTAAACATTTATCAAGAGCTATTGTCTTAACTTCTTTATCATTTAATTCCCCCATTGTCCTATCAAAAATTCTTTAAAAAAGAGGTTATGACCTATTTTTATAGGACCACCGTTATTATAAAACGATTTATTTTTAAATGGAAATAAGTAAATAGAGTTTTCTTCATCTATGGTTAATAAATCGTCAATACCGTCTCCAGTAAAATCACCTACGCAATAGTCAACATAATTAAAACCATTACCCACTAAAACTTTGTTCAAGAAATTTGCTCCGTTGAATTCATAAAGCCATAAATCACCATTAGAATCAAGAGTAATTATATCAGAGATATTATCACCTGTCCATTTACCAGGAAAGTAGTTTTCATAAATGAAATTTGTTTTTTTCACTCCTAAACTTGAAAATGAAGTAGCGTTAAAGCGATATAGACGTAATTTTCCGCCACTATCAACCGTCATTAAGTCTGAAGTCCCGTTGTTGGTCCAGTCACCAACAAAATATTCCTCAAAATTGAACCCATAACCTACAACACCCTGGCCATTTAAATTGTTTCCATTGGAAGTATATCTATATAATTTACCATCATTCTTTCTTGCAATTAAATCAGAGTGTGGTCCCGAAGACCATTTTCCTACTAGATAATTGGTGAAGTTAATAAAGCCATAGCCAAACTGATGGGGGTTTCCCTGTCCATAAAAGGAGCTGCCGTTATATCTGTACAAATAAAGGTAGCCACTAGAATTGCGGACAATTAAATCGGAAGTTCCATTGTTGCTCCAATTTCCAACTAAATAGCCTTTAAAATTAAACCCGTTACCAACAATTGGGTAGGTTTTATAGAAGAATTCATTATCGTCGAAAATGTACTTTTTTAATTGGTTGCCAGGTGTTAAAACAATTACATCTTTAGAATTATTACCATTTAAAGCCCCTTGATATTCATTGTTCATTACATTTATGTTTTCAAATGGAAACATTGGATTTTGCATACTATCCCTTTGATGTATTGCGTCTAGTACGGAATGTGAAGTGCCATTTGGTAAGGAGTGATAGAAGGTATTTTGTTCAATTTTTGCTTCAATTTGCGGAATTCCTCGAATACTAATTGCATAGTCGTCCGTCCTCATAAATGTATTATTGTGAATATAAATAAAGGAGCCAGCGCAATCATCTTCTAAAATTTCTGTATTCTCATAAAGCCCATGCATATCAAAACTATGGCTAGTTCCATTTTTCAAAACAATATTATAACGGGCTTCGTAGGATTGAGCGCAATGACCACTACCTGAAATATCATGCCGATTAAAATCAAATAGATTTTTTTCAATTAAAGCAGTTGAATTTGAATCTAACTGAACACCATATCCCAACCGATTTCTTCTATTATGATGGATATAATTGTTGGAAACAACACCGTCTGAGTTCTTAAAATAAATCGCGCTCGATGAAAATGCCGATATTTCGCAACCATTAACATCAAGATTTTCCTTTCCTTCCGCACTGATTCCTGTTGTGCTATTACTTTTATTGATATTTGGGTGTGGCCCTTGCAATCTCAAACCAGAAATTTCTACATTATCGCCAACTTTGATCCATTTGTTAACTAATGTATCTGTTCGGAAGATTTTTGCTCCTAGACTGCTACCATTATTTCTATCACTTGCCAAAATGATTCCATCAGGGATGAAAATTTGGGTTTCAATATTGAATTCAAGATCTCCTGGAATGAAAACCACTTGGCCAACGGCTGCATTATTTAACTCTGCTTGCAATGAATTCGCATTAGTTACCTCAATATCACCAGAAGTATATTTTGCGATATTAGTATTACTAGTTAATGGAATGAAGTCAGGCTTTTCCCAGGCTATTGGTTCAACAAAATCATTACTTTCCTGACAAGAGGCAAATATTATAATAATTAGAAGTACAGGTAATATTTTAATTTTTGAAGTCAATTTAAAATTTTAGTGAAAGATTTATACTACCTTAAAAATATAAAAAGCGAACCTAAGTTACTAAATAGTCCAAAATTTTAACATATTTATAGAGGGGCAGAAATTTCAAAACACAATGGTAAAAATCTATACTCTTTTTTCATTAGATTTGGCGAACATCAATGAAAATAGAATTCGATGAAGATAATTACCATAGTCGGAGCCAGACCACAGTTTGTTAAAGCCGCTGTTGTCAGTAGGGCGATTGAAGAACACAATAGTAAGAACCAAGACAATCTTATTCAAGAATTGATTGTTCATACGGGTCAACATTTTGATGAAAACATGAGTGATGTGTTTTTTGAACAAATGAACATTCCAAAACCACATTATCATTTAGAAATCAATAGTCTTACCCATGGTGCGATGACGGGTAGAATGATTGAGAAAATCGAGGCCGTACTTATTAAAGAAAAACCAGATTGGGTATTGGTATACGGAGATACAAATTCGACTATCGCAGGGGCTTTAGCGGCTAAAAAAATGCATATTAAAGTAGCTCATGTTGAAGCTGGTTTGCGCTCATTCAATATGCGCATGCCTGAAGAAGTAAATAGAATACTTACCGATCGCATAAGTGATATACTTTTTTGCCCAACAGAAACGGCAATAACCAATTTAAAAAATGAAGGTTTTGACGCTATAGATATCAAACGAGTACAGTGCGGCGATGTCATGTATGACGCAGCGATGTATTATACTGAAAGGTCTACAAAACCCGATGCTATTGCTGAAGGTTCTGATTTTGTTCTTTCAACAATTCATAGGCAAGAAAATACTGATGACAAAGCAAAGCTAGTTTCTATTTTCGAAGCGCTAGAAGAAATTGCAAAACAACAGAAAGTGGTTTTACCTTTGCATCCAAGAACTACCAAAAAACTTCAAAATTTCGGTATTGAAACCTCCGCCAACATTCAAGTAATTGAACCCGTGGGTTATTTTGAAATGATATGGTTACTGTCAAATTGTAAATCTGTTATTACTGATAGTGGTGGCTTACAAAAAGAGGCCTTCTTTTTTGACAAACCTTGTATTACCGTGCGTGAAGAAACAGAATGGGTTGAATTATTACATAATAAAGTTAATTTCTTGGTCGGCTCTGACAAGAAGAAAATTATTGACACGTTCAATCATGTAAATACCATGAATATTGATTTTAGCATGAATTTATACGGAACAGGAAATACCGGAGCTTTAATTGTTGAGCAATTAGTAAAAGCTTAGGCCGCTTCAAACTTCATAACAGAAGTATAATACTGGTAATTATTGATTAGTTTTGAGAAGCAAGAAAACATTTTGAAAAATGTTTTCTAATTCAATGACAAACGTCAATATGAACCCATTGATAACCATTGTAACACCCGTTTACAATTCTGAAAAATACTTAGCGGCACATTTAAAATCTGTACAAGCCCAAACACATCAAAACTGGGAGCATATCTTGGTTGACGACTGTTCAAAAGATGGTAGCGAAGCGCTAATACGTTCTTTTCAAGAAAAAGATGAAAGAATTGTATATCACAAACTTATCACCAATCAAGGAGCCGGGGTCGCAAGAAATAAAGCCATAGAATTAGCCAAAGGCGATTATATTGCCTTTTTAGATAGTGATGATTTGTGGCACCCCAAGAAACTTGAAAAACAAGTGCATTTTATGCAATCAAATCAGTATCACTTTTCGTTTACTGATTATGATGTTATTGATGAGAAGGGGCAATCTTTGAATAAAATCATGCGGTCTAAACCGCATGTTACGTATAAAAAGGCATTGTATAAAAACCCTATTGGTTGCCTAACAGTGATGTATGATGTAAACTACTTTGGCAAACAGTATATGCCTTCAATTAGAAAACGTCAAGACTATGCATTGTGGCTTAAATTGTTAAAAAAAACTGATGGGTATGGTTTAAATGAAAGCTTATCTAGTTATCGAACAGGCAATGATTCAATTTCTGCTAATAAGCTCGACTTAATAAAATATGAATGGAAAATTTACCGTGAGGTTGAGCAGCTTTCATGGTTTAAATCGGTTTTCTTTTTGGTTTCGGCTGTTATTCTTAAAATGAAAAGCTATTTTTGATAGGTCAAGTAGCTATGTTCCTATATGCCTAGATTTTCGATATTAAATTCTGTTGAGAGAAAATTTCTACTGCTGGTAGTTGACGTGATCATTGTTTTAGCATCACTCAATGTATTTATTAATCATGCCATTGATGTAGAGTTTATTTCAATGCGCTTGAAGATTGGAATATTTACATTCGGAGTGCTAATTTATTTGGCTTTAGCTTATGTTCTTGAATTTTATAATCTAGAAAAAGTAACGAAAAAGCGGTATGTTTTATCGCAATCAATATATATAAGTGTTATTTATGTTTTTCTTGTTTTTATCTTTTCAGTATTGGTTTTTGATGCTAGTTTTTGGCGTATACCCTTATTGAGTTTTTTAATTTTAACCCCAATACAAATTGCTGGTTGGCGTCTTTTTTTTAGAAACTTTTTTGATATTATTCCTGACATCAAAAATGTTTTATACTTATATGATCAGGGTGCCTCAGAAAGTTTGCAAGAAGACATGTCTTTAATTAACGGGGTTGATATCAACACTTTTTATAAAGCAAAATTGACCTATTCTTTGCAGAATGATTCTTCTATTAATAAAAAATTCTTCAAATCTGCTGCAGATAAAATAGATGCGATAATAGTAAATATTAATTCTTACAGCGACGTTCCTAAAAGTTTAGAAAAAATGCTTTTAAAGTCTATTTTGGTGGGTAAAGAAGTAATATCTTTTACCACTTTTTATGAAAGCACCTATGAAGCATTACCCATACGCTCACACAATGATAGTTTTTATGAACTGCTTCAGTTGCAAAATAAAAAAATTCGCTATTTGCAGCAGATATTCAGCTTTTTAGTAAATTTTATTTTGTGCTTGGTGGTAGGCTTCATTTTTTTAGTAAGCATCCCCTTTGTTTGGCTTCTAAACCTATTCTTTAATAAGGGGCCATTGTTTTATACTCAGAAAAGAGTTGGGTTGCACGGCGAAGAGTTTATAATTTATAAGTTCAGGTCTATGGTTGTTGATGCTGAAAGTCAAGGAGCTAAAATGGCAACAAAGAATGACACACGAATTACACCTTTTGGAAAAACCTTACGCTTATTTAGAATTGATGAGTTACCTCAAATTATTTCGGTTATTAAAGGTGATATGCAGTTTATTGGTCCGAGACCAGAGCGAAAAGTGTTTGTTGATGAGTTAAATCAAACCACACCATTTTACAATGTTCGACATCTTATTAAACCTGGCATAACGGGTTGGGCACAAGTGAAATATAAGTATGGCGAAAATCTTGATGATTCTATAAAAAAGTTAGAATATGATTTCTATTATATTAAGAACAGGTCGATAACCTTAGATTTAAAGATTATTTTCAAGACAATAACCACAGTCTTGTTTTCACGCGGTATTTAAATCTTAGTTTGGTTTTCATCGGTTTTTTAAGAATCATAACGACTGAGTATAATAAATGCCTGAAAATGACGCTTATGAACTGTAAATATATCTTCAAATGAAGCGAATATTAATTACCGGAGCTGCAGGTTTCTTAGGGTCACACCTTTGTGATCGATTTATCAAAGAAGGTTTTGATGTTATTGGAATGGATAACCTTATCACAGGTGATTTAAAGAACATTGAGCATCTGTTTAAGCTTTCTAATTTTGAATACTACCACCATGATGTAACAAAATTTGTTAGTGTAGCTGGTAAATTAGATTATATCTTACATTTTGCTTCACCAGCAAGCCCTATAGATTATTTAAAAATTCCTATTCAAACCTTAAAGGTTGGAGCTTTAGGAACCCATAATTTGCTCGGTTTAGCTAAGGTTAAAAAAGCAAGAATATTGATTGCTTCAACTTCAGAAATTTATGGTGATCCATTAGTGCATCCTCAAACTGAAGAATATTATGGCAATGTGAATACCATTGGCCCTAGAGGCGTATATGATGAAGCCAAACGTTTTCAAGAATCAATTACCATGGCGTATCATCGCTTTCATGGGTTAGAAACTAGAATAGTCAGAATATTTAATACGTACGGGCCGCGTATGCGCCTAAATGACGGCCGTGTAATTCCTGCTTTTATGGGTCAAGCCTTAAGAGGTGAAGATTTAACCGTTTTTGGTGATGGCTCTCAAACACGTTCTTTTTGTTACGTAGATGATGAAATTGAAGGTATTTATCGCTTGCTAATGAGTGATTATGTCTACCCGGTGAATATTGGTAATCCGCATGAAATAACTATTAAGGATTTCGCTGAAGAGATTATTAAATTGACAGGTACAGATCAAAAGATTATTTATAAAGATCTTCCTCAAGATGATCCTATGCAAAGACAACCAGATATTTCAAAAGCAAAAGAAATTTTAGGATGGGAACCCAAAATTGGGCGTGAAGAAGGTATGAAAAAGACTTTCGAATACTTCAAAACCTTATCTAAGGCAGAATTAGAAAAGACAGAACATCGAGATTTTACAGAGCGTATTAAAAAGTAGCACTTTGTAAGTTAAATTTGAACCTTTCGAAACTTAAAAAATCGTATACGATTTTTTAAGTTTGTAACAAAACACCGTATTTAAAGAGGTTATACATCGAATTAAGTATTCGTTTGGTCGATTTATTTTTGCTCAACAATACAATGCCTTTTGCTGTACAAATAGCAGAATTTTCGTCTTATCAAGCTATTTTCATTGACTGATTTTTAGCGCATTATTACAATTTGATAGATCTGCATTTATTTTTTGAATTTTTCAAAGGAACATTATCTACTTTTGTGAAAAATTTGAGGAAATGAATATTTTAATTCTTGGTTCAGGAGGTCGCGAACATACCTTAGCATGGAAATTAAACCAAAGCAGCCAACTAAATAAGTTATTTGTGGCTCCGGGCAACGCAGGAACTTCTAAAATCGCAACCAATTTAAACATCTCGGTAAATGATTTTGAGTCAATAAAACAGGCAAGTTTGTTGCACCAGATTGACATGGTGGTGGTAGGTCCCGAAGACCCATTGGTTAACGGAATTCATGATTTTTTCTTAGAAAGTGATGATTTGAAACATATTGGGGTTATTGGACCCCAAAAGGCGGCAGCCGAATTAGAAGGAAGTAAAGAATTTGCAAAAAAATTCATGATTCGTAATAAAGTACCCACTGCAGCTTATCAAAGCTTTACGGCTGAAGATGTTGAAAAGGGGTATGATTTTCTCGAAACGTTAAAACCACCTTACGTTTTAAAAGCTGATGGGCTCGCTGCCGGAAAGGGTGTGGTTATTCTTAATACTATTGAAGAAGCCAAGGCAGAATTAAAAAGTATGTTGGTTGATTCAAAATTTGGCAAAGCTAGCAATACCGTTGTTATCGAAGAATTCTTAGACGGTATTGAACTTAGCGTATTTGTTTTAACTGACGGCAAAGGGTACAAAGTTTTACCCACAGCTAAAGACTACAAACGCATTGGTGAAGGTGATCAAGGATTAAATACAGGAGGCATGGGCGCCATTTCGCCCGTTCCTTTCGCTGATAAGGCGTTTATGAACAAAGTACACACCCAAGTGGTTAAACCGACTGTAGAGGGCCTTAAAAAGGATAATTTGCCCTACAAAGGATTCATTTTTATTGGCTTAATTAAAGTTGATGGTGAGCCACAGGTTATTGAATACAACGTTCGTTTAGGAGATCCTGAAACTGAAGTGGTCATACCTAGATTAAAAAATGACCTAGTTACTGTTTTTCAGGCGGTGGTAAACGAAAACCTTGATGCTGTTGAATTAGAAATTGATGAGCGCAGCGCGACTACCGTAATGCTGGTTTCTGGAGGATATCCGGAAGCCTATGAAAAAGGAAAAGAAATGACTGGTTTTGATCAAGTTGAAGATTCTCTAGTTTTTCATGCGGGCACCACAATAAAAGATGATAAAGTGGTAACTAATGGCGGTAGAGTAATGGCAATTACATCCTTCGGCACTGATTTTAAAGCAGCATTAAAGAAATCATATTCAAGTATTGAAAAGGTTCATTTTCAGAAAATGAACTTCAGAAAAGATATTGGCTTTGATTTGTAAAACGCAATAAAATATACGTTTACGAGAATATTTAAGGGGTAAAAATCTCTTTATAGATAAGAATGAGAAGAGATGCTTTTGTCTTCTTCGCCAGTGGCAGCATATTTTTTCAATTCTCCCATCCAGTAAATAAATGCCACGATACCAATAACAGCTAATCCCCAGTTGACGATATTCGAAATCCACCAGCTTTCCATAGAACGAAAAGGATCCATAGTGTATTTAAAAATCACTTCTACAAATAAATATTCAATGGCTTCAAACAATGCTTTCATGATAATGGTATATTTACCATGCAAAAATAAGTCATAAATCAACAACTCGCAATTTAACTAACACCCAAAGGATGATTTCAACCATTTTTGGAAAAACTAAACCGATTAATTATATCATTTTATTGGCCTTTTGGGTGGTTTTATATGGTGTTGTGAATTTCTACATTTTCGAAAATAGTTCTAATTTTGAGCGTATTGGCACTCATTTTTTGACCCTTTTTGTTTTGATGTTTAGTCTTTTTGTCGTGAATTTCATGGTAAAGAAAAATAAGTTAACTGAGACAAACTCTTTTGCAATTTTAATCTATACCATCTTGGGGGTCTTATTTTCGAAAGCACTTACCGACTACAAATCAATTTTTTGCAGTCTTTTTATTTTGCTAGCCTTGAGAAGACTCATTAGTTTAAGAACGCTTATTGATACCAAGTCAAAGATTTTTGATGCTACCTTTTGGGTTTTAGTGGCGAGCTTTTTTCATGATTGGGCACTACTATTTTTGCTTGTAGTTTTTGTGTCAATTTATACCTATGAACTTAAAAATATTAGAAACTGGTTGGTTCCGGTAGCTGCTTTATTTACGGTTTTTATTATTTCTTTTTGCATTCTTTCAATTCTTAATAATGTGCAGTTTTTCGAATCACATTTTAGGTTTCAATTTGATTTTGAAGAGTTCAATTTTTTGAACGGTAGCCAAAGTGTAAAGTTGGTTCTTTATCTTCTATTGACCTTTGTCTTGGCTATTTTTACTTTTTTAAAATTGGCCAAAACTGGGTTGGGTAAAATTATTAGCATGCGGCTTGTGGCCATGTCTTTTGTAATTGGATTAATTATTAAGTTTTTGATTACTGACTCAAGTCAACATCCAATTCTACTAACCTTCTTTCCAGCAGCGGTATTTTTTACTAATTATATTGAAGCGATAAAAAAACCAAAATTAAAAGAAGCCGTATTAATTGCTCTAGTAGTATTACCTATTTCAGTTCTTGTCATAGGAATAATTGTAGCATAATTGTTTTAACTTTGACCTAAAATTGGCACACTATGTTCAGTAATTTAGCTAGTTCTGTTTTTACTAAAAGTATCAATACCTATCATATCATTGATACTGTAAACCAGTCTTTTGAGAACCCTTATCCTAAAGGTGAAATATCTCATTTGTTGTATCGTAAAAACTGGATTGACACCGTACAATGGCACTATGAAGATATTATCAGAGACCCTAAAATAGACCCTGTAGCGGCTTTAGAACTAAAGCGCAAAATTGATGCTAGTAATCAAGATCGCACTGATTTAGTAGAATATATTGATAGTTATTTTCTCAAAAAATATCAATCGGTAGAAATAAAAGAAGGTGCGACCATAAATACTGAAAGTCCGGCCTGGGCCATAGATCGCTTATCAATCTTAGCACTTAAAATATACCATATGAATGAAGAAGCAACGCGTAGTGATGCTGCTTCAGAACATCTTCAAAAATGTCAACAAAAATTAGAAACACTTCTAGAGCAACAAAGAGATTTGTCATCAGCCATTGATCAATTATTGTCTGACATTGAAACAGGCAATAAATTCATGAAGGTATACAAGCAAATGAAGATGTACAATGATGACGAATTAAATCCGGTTTTGAGAGGTCAAAAGTAAAGCGATATAACCATGGGTAGCGGCAAACATCTTTTAGTTATTCGTCTTTCGGCTATGGGTGATGTTGCCATGACAGTGCCTGTTTTATTAGGGTTAGCACAACAGCATCCTGAACTTAAAATAACGATACTTACCAAAGAATTTTTAAGCCCGTTATTTTTGCAAATACCCAATGTTTCAGTTTATGTGGCTGATGTAAAAGCAAAGCATAAAGGTATTCTAGGGCTTTATAAATTATTTAAAGAGTTAAAAGCTTTAGGCATAAGCCAAGTTGCAGATTTGCACAATGTTTTAAGAAGCAATGTGCTAAAAACATTTTTTAAATTAGGCAGCATTTCAGTAGCACAAATAGATAAGGGTAGAAGCGAAAAGAAGAAGCTAACTTCTGGCCATCAAAAAGCTATAAAAGGGCTAAAATCTTCACATCAGCGTTATGTAAACGTTTTTGAAAAATTGGGCTACACAGTAGATTTGGACAAAGTTTCTTTACTAAAAAAGGCTTCTTTAACTGCCGACTTAAAAAATCAATTGAACTTGAATTCTAAGGTAAAAATAGGCATTGCACCTTTTGCCGCTTTTCGCGGAAAAACCTATCCTACCGTTTTGATGGATGAGGTTTTAAATCGATTAAATAAATCAGATAGGCATCAAATTTTGTTATTTGGGGGAGGAAAAAAGGAAATAGCGCAATTTGCCATATGGGAAGAAAAGTATTCGAATACACGTTGCGTTGCCGGGAAGTATTCTTTTGAAGAAGAACTACAAATCATATCAAACCTTGATTTAATGCTTTCAATGGATAGTGGAAACGGACACCTTGCAGCAAATTATGCGGTACCAGTAATAACGCTATGGGGCATCACACACCCAAGCGCTGGTTTTGTTCCTTTTGGTCAAGATGCTAAACATCAGTTGTTAGCTGACAGAACAAAATTTCCATTAATTCCAACATCTATTTATGGCAATAAAATGCCAGAGGGCTATGAAAAGGCAATAGAAACCATTAGCCCTGCACAAATTCTTGATAAAATAGCATCAGTACTACATTAACAACAGCCACCACCATCATAATGAAAGGTAGATTCACTGATAAAAATATCATTTCTACCTAGGGCAGCTATTGCACCTGCTGTTTTATCACATATGGCTAAGGGTTGATTTTTTACAAGTACATGTCCTTTTTTATCATCAAAATAATCTTCATCTCCGTAGTAAATAGCAGCTTTACCTGTAAAAACACAAGGGCCATCTTCAGGCATTGGATCTTTAATTGCAGCAACTTCAATAGATTCAATATATATTAATTCATCAGTTGGGTATGCACCCGGAGCTAGTATTCTATAGGGTTTTCTTGCACGAATTTCTATAGTGCCAAAACCAACATCAGTTAACGCTTTTACATATTGCTGTATGGGTAAACTACCACTAAGACACAATGCACGTAAGCGGTCATCATTTCTTAGGGCATCATTCATTTCTTGTTCACATGTAGGGTCACTCATTACAAGTTTACCATTTGGCTTAAGAACACGATACATTTCTTCAATAGCGCGTTTTAAATCTTCTTCTTTAAATATATTGAATAAGCAGTTTTGAGCAGCAACATCTATACTGTTATCATCGACAGGCAAGTTTAGAGCATCTCCCTTTTTCAGATCAACAAATTCTGATTTAAACCAGTCATTCTCTTTTTCGGCAACTACAAAGTTTTTTCTACTAGCCTCTAGCATTTCATCAACTACATCTACACCAATTACGCCACCTTTTTGACGATTAAAGTATGAGAATTGTAACAACTCCATTCCACCGCCAACGCCAACATATAACATTTTTGGGTTGTTAGATAGATCTCTTGCATGAACAGTGCTTCCGCAGCCATAGTTCATTTCTTGCATGATTTTCGGGATCTTTAAACCAGGTAGCTCCCAAATAGGGTTTGTAGTACAGCAAAGTCCTACATCAGGCGTTAGCGCTGCTTCTTTATATAAATCGTTTGTTGCTTCTAAATAACTCATTCTAATGTATTAATTTATAGTTTCTTTTCACATCTCTTCAACTGCCTACGCAACAGTACCTTGACAACTACTTCCTGCACCTGCAGTACAACCGTAACAATGTTGAGAGATAATAATATTTCTATCGTTTAAAAGGTCTTCATTATAATCTTTAATGTGTTTGACTTTGCTGGCCACTTTTAAATCAAGCATTTGATTAAAATCACAATCGTAAATCCATCCATCCCAACTAATAGAAATGGTATTGGTACACATTACATTCTCAACAGCCGCCGGATTATACGCTTCAACCAAAGAATACATATAGTCTTCATAGTTTTCAGAGGCAATTAAATAATCTAAAAAACGAGCGATGGGCAAATTGGTAATGGCAAATAAATTATGAAATTGAATATCAAAATCTTCTTTTAAAGCCTTTTTAAAATCAGCTTCTAAGGCCATTTGATCACCAGGCAAATAGGCGCCTGACGGATTATAGACTAAATCAAGACGTAATGAACTATCAGGCATGCCATAACCTCGGGCATTTAATTCTTGTAATGCCTTAATTGATTTGTCAAAAACTCCGTCACCACGTTGTTTGTCTGTTTTTCCGCGCGTATAGTGTGGCATTGAAGATATCACATGAACGTTATGCTTTTTAAAGAAATCAGGTAAATCGTAATATTTTTTGTTTGCACGAATAATGGTCAAATTTGAACGCACAATAAAATCTTTAATTCCGGCTTTTGCGGCTTCTTCAACGAACCATCTAAAATCAGGGTTCATTTCAGGAGCGCCACCCGTTAAATCAAGGGTATGTGCACCTGTGTTTCGAATGATTTCTATACACTGGGCCATAGTTTCTCGGGTCATAATTTCTTTGCGATCCGGACCTGCATCAACATGACAGTGTTCACAAACTTGATTACACATATACCCCACATTGATTTGAAGTATTTCAAGTTTTTTTGGGCGTAGTGGAAAATGCCCAATTTCATTAATTTTATCCTTAAAAAAAGGCAATTCTCCTTCCGCAAAAATTCCGCCATTGAGAATATCTAGCTGTTTATTGCTTTCAGCCAATTCATTCCCTTTTGCCTTTAATGATTTTGTAGCCATTTTTTTAGTATTCAGTATTCAGTATTCAGTTGGTGATGTGAAACCATCCATTACAACTTCTAACTAATTACTACATTGATAATTTATCATATTTGTTCATCATTTGAACCCCATGCACAAGAGTCGCACCACTTTCAATGGCGGCACCTGCATGAACGGCTTCCATCATTTCTTCTTTAGTGATGCCTTTTTGCAAACCATCTTTTGTATAGGCGTCGATACAGTAAGGGCATTTTACTACATGTGAAACAGCTAGTGCTATAAGCGATTTTTCACGCGCACTTAATGCACCTTCTTTAAATACAGCTCCGTAATAATCAAAGAATTTGGTTCCAAGTTCTTCACTCCATTCACTAATTTTACCAAATTTTCTGAGGTCTTTAGGGTCGTAATATGAATCTGCCATCAAATAATATTTTTATTCTGGTTTATATTGATATTAATAGGGTAAACGCTAGGAACTAATAGGGATAATAAATCAAGAGTTTACTAAAGTAAAAATCGTTATATTTTTTATTAATTTCCTTAATTGCAAAGCCCAGTAAATCTAATAAGAATTTATGATAGGAGGTAGGTCGTATTTAGAATTAACTCTTTACAAAACATTTGAAGAATGTTTTACACATCATCATAATCAACTTTCAATGTTGGCGTCACTGAATGTGCCTGACAGGTTAAAATGAAGCCTTCTTCAATTTCGCTATCAGTTAAAATTTGATTTTGAACCATTTCTGCCTTGCCTTCAGTAACACGAGCAATACAGCTACTGCAAACACCACCTTGACAAGAGTAAGGCGCATCGATGTTTTCTTTAAGTACGGCATCAAGTACAAGCATCTTTTTATCCATAGTGAAAGAAAAGGTTTCGCTGTCTACTAGCACTTCAATTTGAGTTTCCCCTTCTGCAGAAACGGGTAACTCATCTTTAATTTCTGTGGCCGTGAAAAGTTCATACTTGATACGGTCTTCTTGTACTCCGTTTTCCTTTAAGGTATCACTTACTAAGTGAATCATAGATTCTGGACCGCAGAGGTAGAATGCATCAAAATCAACTTCTTTATGTTTGTTCTTTAGGGCGTAGTTGACGGTTGAAGTATCGATTCGACCAAAAAGCGAATCTTTTTCTTGTGTTTGACTATTAGTAAAATATACAAAAAACCGATTAGTATATTCTAATTGAAGTTTTACTAAATCAGTGTAAAACATAGTCTCTTCATATGATTTGTTTCCGTAGACTAAAACAAATGAAGTGTTGGGGTCACTGTCTAGAACTGTTTTGGCAATACTCATGATTGGTGTAATGCCACTACCCGCCGCAAACGCAGCAATATTTTTTACGTTTTGGTTGTAAACGTATGTAAAACGACCTTCTGGTGGCATGATTTCTAATGAATCTCCAACGGCCAACTTTGTGTTTGCATAATCTGAAAACCCACCACGGTCAACTTTTTTAACGCCTATAGTAATGTTTGAATTTTTAGGTGAAGAAGATATAGAATACGCCCTACGAAGTTCTTTGCCTTTTATTATTTTTTTGATGGTTATGTATTGACCAGGCACAAAAGCAAAAGTTTGCACCAGTTCTTTTGGCACATCAAAAGTGATGGCCACAGCGCTGGGGGTAAGTTTTTGAATATTTGAAACTTTTAAGGAATGAAAATCTGCCATGTAGAAATTTTAAATGGATTGCAAAATTAAGCATTGAGGCACCCAATTGAAACGAGAAAGTGAAAAAAACATACCTAAAATTCTTATGCATAAGAAAATTATGTATATTAGAGTCCTCACTTTGCTGTTAGTTCGAGCGGAGTCGAGAACAAAACAAAATATAAATTAACAAAACATTCCTCCCCTTGGGGAGGTTAGTTAGGGTCCATGGCAAATTCAAAATTATACAAAGGAAGCTTAAACACCATCATCTTAAAATTGTTGGATGAACAAGGTAAAATGTATGGTTATGAGATTACTCAAAAAGTAAAAGCGTTAACTAAAGGTGAACTCAAAATTACCGAGGGTGCTTTATACCCAGCCCTTCACAAATTAGAAGCTGAAGGCTTATTAGAGGTTGAGGTTGCCAAAGTTGATAATAGACTTCGTAAATATTATAAGCTCACTGAACAAGGCGAAAAAGAAACAGTTAACCGTTTAGCAGAATTAGAGGATTTTATCAGAAGTATGCAGCAGTTAGTCAACCCTAAGTGGAGTATATCATGAGCTCGGTATTAACAAAAGAGGAAATTATATTTATCGACACCTATCTTATAAATACTGACATTCAATTTATAGATGTAAGAATGGAAATGGTGGATCATATAGCCTCAACCATTGAACAAAAAATAAAAACTAAGAATACTTCTTTTTATTTGGCTTTTAAGGCTTATATGATTGAAAACAAAAAAGAGTTAGAAAAAAATTATAAGCAGCAAAAAAAGAAGAATCAATTAAACGGATTCAAATTATTGTGGCCAGTATTAAAGAAGCCTGGGATGGTTTTTTTATTTATAATTAGCTTAGTATTACTTCACAATTTTGAGAGTTTTACAGGAAATGAATTTCCTTACATAGCAGTAATGTGGTCTTATTTTATTTTTATCGCCACGGTTTATTTTATTTTTTCTATTCCTTTTAAGAAAAATAGATTTTCAAATCTTGAAGCACTTTCTTGGGTAATATTTGTTTGGCATTATGTATTAATGTTAATATTCAACTACAACAATCTACAACCAACGTTTTATGCGCAATTACCATGGCTCATTAATCTTTTTACCGCTTTTTTTATCTCTTTTTGTACCGCATGGTTATTTACTTTTTTCAAACAAAGAAAACACTATAAACAAAAATTTAGAATTGAATGAAACTCTCTGAAAACCAAATAGAAGAATTGTTTGTTTTTGTGCGAAAGCATTATGTAGAACATTATGATTTGCACATGGAGCTTGTTGATCATTTGGCAGATGGTATCGAGGTGCAATGGCTTGAAAATCCAAAAATGTCTTTTAAAGAAGCACGTCAAAAAGAATTCAAAAAATTTGGAGTTTGTGGTTTTTCTGACATTATTGAAAAAAGACGCCGGGCTATGGAAAAGCGTTACTACAAAAACATATTTAAATTCTATAAAGAGTACTTTAAAATTCCAAAAATAGTGTTGCTCGTTACTTTGACATTGTTGACCTTTCTATGCATACGTTTGTTGCCTGATGACTATAAAACGTATTTTGTTTTGGCTGGGGTTCTGGTTTCTGTGGTGGTAATGACCTTTCGGTCTATTAAAAATTATAGATTTTATCGTAAAAAAATAGGCATCGAAAAGCGGTGGATGTTTGAAGAAAACATTTACAACTTTGGTAATGTAATAAGCATTGTGATGCTTCCCATTCATATAATTAACCCCTTAATGAATGCGCAAAGCTTAGCGCTTAACAATATATATTTAGAATTGGGCTTGGCTTTTTTTACGGTGAGTATTGTTCTTTTAAGTTATATCATGATTTATGTTATTCCGTCAAAAGCACAAGAGCTTTTATCTGAAACTTACCCTGAGTATAAATTGGTGTAAGTTTTGACTTCTGAGAAAGGCAATTTCAGTATTAGTTGCGGCTTCTTTTCTTTCAATTAAGTATACACGTGCATTTTATCGATCATCAATATAATATTATGTGTGTTTTTTAGTTTAGATAACATAAGAATACATGCAATTTTGAACTTTCGAATTAAACTATTTATTTCTGCTATTCTTGGGGCGCTT
Source organism: uncultured Flavobacteriaceae bacterium (assembly GCA_937929935.1). Lineage (GTDB taxonomy): Bacteria > Bacteroidota > Bacteroidia > Flavobacteriales > Flavobacteriaceae > Maribacter_C. The sequence goes on from CALFUL010000015.1 coordinate 153,864, forward strand.
CTTTTCAATGCTTGTTCAGTAAAAAAAGACAAGTTTATCAATCGCAATTGGCACGCCCTGAATACCAAATACAATGTCTTGTACAATGGCAATATTGCTTTTGAACAAGGGCGTGAAGAATTGAATTCTAATTACAAAGATGATTACTGGGAAGTACTACCTGTAGAAAGACTTCAAGTTACTGATCAAATAAAATTAGATTCAGAAAACAACAATCCGAATTTTGTTCTTGCTGAAGAGAAGGCCACCAAAGCCATTCAGAAGCATAGTATGGATGTTAATGACTACGAAAGAAATCCTCAAACTGATGAGGCGTTTTTACTTTTGGGTAAAGCACGATATTTTGATCAACGCTATATTCCGGCATTAGAGTCTTTCAATTACATCCTTAAAAAATATTCAGAAAGCGATAAGTTAAATGAAGCGCAAATTTGGCGTGAAAAGGTTAATATTCGCCTTGAAAATGAAGAACTGGCGTTAAAAAACCTGAAGCGACTTTTAAAATATGAAGTTCTAAAAGACCAAGAATATGCTGATGCCAGAGCTATGATGGCACAAGCTTTTATTAATTTAAAGGCACCTGATACAGCCATTCAAAACTTAAAAATTGCGGGGCATTACACCAAAAAGAATACTGAAAAAGGAAGATACTACTACATCATTGGCCAACTATATAATCAACTTGGCCATAAAGACAGTGCTAACTATGCTTACGACAGGGTTATTGAGTTAAACAGAAAATCGCCTCGTGTTTATATGATTAATGCTGAAATTCAAAAAATTAAAAACATAGAAATTACAGCCGCAAACAAAGAAGAAGTTTTTTTACACTTAACTGATTTAGAAGAGAATCGTGAAAACAGACCTTTTTTAAACCTTATTTATCGTCAATTGGCAGAATTTCATCTTGAGAACAATTCTGATAGTTTGGCGCTTTCTTATTTCAACAAATCATTACGCGCTAGTCTAGACCAACCTAAATTGAATGCCTTGAATTATGAAAATTTAGCGCTATACAATTTTGATGAAAACCAATATAAATTGTCAGGAGCTTATTATGATAGTGTCTTGACTAATTTAGAAGAAAACACTAAAAAATATAGGTCAACTAAAAAGAAGCTTGATAATTTAGAAGACGTAATTAAGTATGAAGATGTAGTGCAGTATGTTGATAGCGTTTTAACCTTATCTAAAATGTCAAAAGATGAGCAAGTTGCTTATTTTGAATCTTTTGTTGCAGAAATAAAAGCTAAAGAAGAGGCTGCAGCTAAAGCTGCTGAAGAAAAGATAACTGCGAGCTTTGCTTCTTTTGGAGATTCAAAAAACGGAAAAGAAAACAAAGGCAAGTTTTACTTTTATAATATTCAAAGTTTAGGATATGGTAAGAATGAATTCACTAACCGTTGGGGCAAAAGAGAATTATCTGATGATTGGCGTTGGAGCGATAAAGCAAGAATAGTTCAGGTTGAAGTGGCAGAAGGTGAAGTTGCGAATGATAGTTTGAGTGCTCAAGCTAAAGATGAAGAAAAATATGATATAGCTACTTACATTGATAAAATACCTACTGATCAAAAGATAATTGATAGTTTAAATGTTGAAAGAAATTTTGCTAACTATCAATTAGGATTAATTTACAAAGAGAAGTTCAAAGAAAATCTTTTGGCGGTTGACAAACTTGAAGACGTTTTGAAGTCGAACCCTGAAGAGAGATTGATTCTTCCTTCAAAATATAATTTGTACAAAATATATGAAGAAGAAGGTAGTGCTTTGACTGAAACTATGAAGGCTGACATTATTAAAAATCATGCAAGCTCACGTTACGCTGAAATTTTATTAAATCCGCTAGCTGTTTTGGCAGGTAATGAAGATAGTCCGCAGTCAAGATATACTGACTTGTATAAAAAATACAAAAATCAAGAGTTTTTGAATGTTGTGACGCTATCTGAAGAAAACATAAATAGATTTACTGGCGACCCAATAGTGCCTAAATTTGAAATGCTGAAAGCAAACGCAATAGGACGTTTAAATGGATTTGAGGAATTTAAAGAAGCCTTAAATTATGTGGCGCTAACCTATCCTAACAACCCTGAAGGAAAGAAAGCAGAACAAATGGTTGCAGAACAGTTGCCAAAATTAGAGAAAAAGGAATTTTCTTCGGAAACAGAATCTGAAGGCACAGCCAATTGGAAAGTAATGTATCCTTTTAAAAGATTTAAAGACGCTGAGGCCAACGAACTCATAGAAATTTTAGAAAAATCTATTGCTGATTTGAAATACAGTAATAAAATTTCAAAAGATATTTATAGTTTAGAAGATCAATTTGTAGTGGTTCATGGTTTTAAATCTAAGAATCGTGCGCTCGGATACGTTGAACTTTTAAAAATTAACAAGGATTATAGGATTGACAAGCAGAATTTTGTTATTTTATCATCCAATTATCAGATTATCCAAATTCATAAAAATCTAGAAGATTACAAGAATACAATTTTAACTCCTAAACCTTAAAAGAACCATGTTTTCAGATAACAAAAAACCTAAAGCTATGAATGAAATAGGCGGTCAACCCAATAGAATTGAAAAGAATACTAAAATTAAAGGAGACATTGTTTCTGAAGCAGATTTTAGAATTGACGGAAAATTAGACGGCAACGTAAAAACTTCTGGTAAAGTAGTTATAGGTAAGCACGGTTATATTCATGGTAAAGTTGAATGTGTTAATGCTGACATTGAAGGTAATTTTAATGGCGAACTTTTGGTAACTGACTTGTTATCTTTGAAATCTTCAGCAGTAATTGAAGGCACAGTTTCTGTAAATAAATTGGCAGTAGAGCCGGGCGCAACTTTTAATGCAAGTTGTACCATGAAAGGCAAAGGGTCTAGTTCAATGAGTTCAAACTCTTCTTCAACATCAGCTACTTCTGGCGGATTTAAATCTTCTTTAGGAAGTAATTCAAATGGATCAGCAAAAGCCTCGTAAGAAAAGCATTTCTATTTAAATCAAGGATGTTTTTAATTTCTTTGAAAAAAAGTGCAATTACAATATTTTATAATTGCCACACTAATTAAGTGTGGCAATTTTTATTTTGGGTAATTTTGTGTACTAGTTACTTAATATGTCAAAACGCAAGAAACAAGCAAATTACTGGTTAAGCCTTACAGGAATAGCTGTGCAAATGGGTGTTATTATTTATTTAGGTTCTTGGCTTGGTAAATGGTTAGACGAAAACTATGAAAAAGACAACAATATGTTCACTATAATTTTAACTCTCTTCGCAGTAGCAGTGTCAATGTATCTTGTAATTAAACAAACTAAAAAGTTAAACCCTTAATTTGGATAGAAAAATAATTTCATTCGCCGTTCAGCTATCTTCAGCGCTCTTATTTTTAGCACTACTTCATATTGCGTTTTTCTATGCACGTAGTAATGAGATTCCATATGATTTAATAGTATTAGGCTATATAGTGAACTTTGCCATGGCATTGGGTATTTATTATGTAATGGTGCAATTGGCAAAAAGGCAAAATAAAAATTTGGGCTTTGTCTTTTTGTTTGGAAGCACATTGAAGTTCGCTGTTTATTTTCTTATTTTCAATCCGCTTTTTATGCAAGATGAGAACCTTTCTAAGGTAGAATTCTTCATCTTTTTTGTTCCTTATATTAGTTGCTTAATCATAGAGACATTAGCCCTTGTTAAGTTACTCAAAGACATGGATTAAAAGCTTGATTTTACTGTATATCGAATACTAGAAAATAAAAAGCAAAATGCTTTTTTATTTTTAGGATAATACCGTACATTTGCAGCGATTTTTAGGGTGCCAAATAACGGAATTATTAGACCGATATTTTTGAGGAATATGCGAAAAACATTTTTGACTAAGTTTTTATTTGTTGCAACAATTTTTGTGAGCATGAGTGCTTTTGCTAGTATTGAGGATGGCAATGATGAAGAAGGTGAAAAAAGCCTCAAGGCTGAAATTACCGAATATATTGACCATCACTTGTTAGATTCGCATGATTTTTCTTTGTTTTCAATTGAACAAGAAGATGGCTCAAAAAAACATATAGGTTTTCCGCTTCCTGTTATTCTATGGGATGAAGGATTAAAGTTTTTCTCTTCTTCTAAATTTCATCATGGTGAAACGCTTGCTGAGGTTGATGGCAATTACTACAAATTATATCATAGCAAAATATACAAAACCGATGCTGCTGGAACTATCAACTATGATGAAAAGCATCATGCAACAAATGTAAAACCTTTAGATTTTTCAATTACTAAGGGTGTAGTTATGATTTTTATTACTGGGTTGTTAATGTTTTTGTTATTTAGAGGTTTAGCAAAATCGTATGCTAAGAATGGTAGTATTCCAAAAGGCATTGGTCGTTTCTTTGAGCCAATAGTACTTTATATAAGAGATGACATTGCGATTGCAAATATTGGTGAAAAGCGATACAAAAAATACATGCCATTTTTATTAACCGTGTTTTTCTTTATTTGGTTTTTAAATATGTTTGGAATGACTCCATTAGGAGTTAATGTAACCGGCAATATTGCGGTTACTGCTGCCTTGGCGGTTCTTACATTCTTGTTGACCAATTTAACAGGGACCAAAGATTACTGGATGCACTTGTTTAATCCACTTGGGGATTCAATGCCTTGGTATGGAAAACTTCCTTTATATATAATTCTAATCCCAATTGAAATTTTAGGAATTTTCATAAAACCATTTTCTTTATTGATTCGTTTGTATGCGAATATGACAGCAGGTCATATTGTTATAATGAGTTTGATAGGATTGATGTTTATTTTTAAAAGCTGGATTGGCAGTCCATTATCATTCGGATTGGCATTTGCAATTTCGTTGATTGAAATATTAGTAGCGCTTTTACAAGCGTATATATTTACAATGCTTTCTGCCTTGTATTTTGGTTTTGCTTCAGAAGAGCATGATCACGCAGAAGCACATTAGGTTATTTAACGTAGCCGAATTAAAATTTAATGTTTAATTTTTAATACATATATATTATGACAATTCCAAGAATTGTAGGAGCAGGATTAATTGTAATAGGTGTTGGTGTTGGTATCGGTAAAATCGGTGGCCAAGCTATGGAAGCTATTGCTCGTCAGCCTGAAGCTTACGGAAAGATTCAAACAGCGATGCTAATTGCAGCAGCGCTTATTGAAGGTATTGGGTTTGCTGCGTTGTTCGCAACACAAGAGTAGACTTAAAAACCAATAACGAATAGTTGTAACGGTTGGTTGCAACTGTTCGTTGTTTTTAAAATTAAACAATTAAAAATATAATATTATGGATAAGTTAATTGAAGATTTTTCGTTAGGATTGTTTTTTTGGCAATTGGTATTATTCATTGGTTTGGTCTTACTACTTCGAAAATTTGCATGGAAACCTATTCTTGATTCGGTTGGTGAACGTGAAGAAGGTATACGAAGTGCATTAGCTGCAGCTGAAAATGCTAAAAAGGAAATGCAAAACGTAACTGCTGATAGCGAGAAATTATTGAAAGAAGCGAGAGCAGAACGCGAAGCTATGTTGAAAGAGGCTCGTGAAATCAAAGATAAATTGATTGCAGATTCTAAAGAGTTAGCCAAAGTAGAAGGCGATAAGATGATGAAGCAGGCTCAAGCTGCTATAGAAAGCGAAAAGAAAGCTGCTGTTGCTGACATCAAAAGCCAAGTGGCAAATCTTTCTGTAGAAATTGCTGAAAAAGTAATCAAAGAACAACTTTCTAATAAAGACAAGCAATTGAAATTGGTTGATGATTTATTAGGTGACATCAAATTGAATTAATAAAGCATGAGCGATTCTAGAGCAGCCTTACGTTATGCAAAAGCTATTCTTGACCTTGCCGTTGAGAAAAAGGTTATTGATGCCTTAGAAAGCGACATGCAAAATATTGTAGGTACAATTTCTGGTAGTGTTGAACTTCGTGACATGTTAGCGAGTCCGGTAGTAAAAGGCGCCGCTAAAAAAGAGGCTTTATTAGCCATCTTTAAAGACAGTTATAAAGTAACTGAAGGGGCCATTAGCATGTTGGTTGACAATAAAAGAATTGCAATGCTTAATGAAGTGGCTTCTAAGTATCTAATTCTTAATGAAAAATTAAAGGGTAAAGATATTGCTCACGTTACCACAGCAGTTCCTTTAACCGCTGATTTAGAAAAGAAAATTTTAGCTAAAGTTGCTGAAATGACGGGCAAACAAGTATCCATAGAAAATAAAATAGACGAGAGCATTATTGGCGGTTTCGTTTTACGTGTTGGCGATTTGCAATATGACGCAAGTATCGCAAATAAATTGAGTAGTTTAAAAAGAGAATTTACAAATAGTTTATAAAATCAATATGAAGAGATGAGACGTCTTACGTCTTATGTCTTACGTCTTATATCTAGAACATATGGCAGGAGTAAAAGCCGCTGAAGTATCAGCAATTTTAAAGAAACAATTATCAGAATTTGAAGCCTCTGCTTCTCTTGATGAGGTAGGAACAGTATTGCAAGTGGGTGATGGTATCGCACGTGTATACGGTTTATCAAATGCTGAATATGGTGAATTGGTTGAGTTTGACGGCGGACTGAAAGGCATCGTTCTGAACCTAGAAGAAGATAATGTTGGTGTGGTACTATTGAGTCCGTCACGTGATGTGAAAGAAGGTTCAGTAGTTAAACGAACACAAACCATTGCTTCTATCAATGTTGGTGAAGGTATTGTTGGTCGTGTTGTAAACACTTTAGGATTGCCTATCGATGGTAAAGGTCCTATTTCAGGTGAGACGTATGAAATGCCATTAGAGCGTAAAGCACCGGGGGTTATTTATCGTGAGCCAGTAACGGAGCCAATGCAAACAGGTATTAAGGCAATTGACGCCATGATTCCGGTAGGTAGAGGGCAACGTGAATTGGTAATTGGTGACCGTCAAACGGGTAAAACTACCGTTTGTATTGATACTATTTTGAATCAAAAAGAATTTTATGATGCTGGTGAGCCAGTATATTGTATCTATGTTGCGATTGGGCAAAAAGCATCTACGGTTGCTGCCATTGCTCAAACACTTCAAGATAAAGGTGCATTAGCATACACAACTATAGTTGCTGCAAATGCGTCAGATCCTGCACCAATGCAGGTATATGCTCCTATGGCAGGTGCTGCTATTGGCGAGTACTTTAGAGACACGGGTCGCCCGGCATTAATTATTTATGATGATTTATCAAAACAAGCGGTTGCTTATCGTGAGGTATCACTTTTATTAAGAAGACCTCCGGGGCGTGAAGCATATCCTGGTGACGTTTTCTACTTACACTCTCGTTTATTAGAACGTTCTGCAAAAGTGATTAATGATGATGAGCTAGCGAAAGGGATGAATGACCTTCCTGATTCATTAAGACCATTGGTTAAAGGTGGTGGTTCATTAACGGCATTGCCAATTATTGAAACACAAGCGGGTGACGTTTCTGCATATATTCCAACGAACGTAATTTCGATTACTGACGGACAGATTTTCTTAGAGCAAGAT
>CALFUL010000016.1 GCA_937929935.1 uncultured Flavobacteriaceae bacterium
GTATCAAGTTCAAGTATCAAGTTCAAGTTCAAGTATCAAGTTCAAGTTCAAGTTCAAGTTCAAGTTCAAGTTCAAGTATCAAGTTCAAGTTCAAGTATCAAGTTCAAGTATCAAGTTCAAGTATCAAGTTCAAGTATCAAGTTCAAGCTCAAACACAAATTCAAATTTAAAATACTATTTGCGGTAATTAGTGAAATTAGAGTCAATAAGAGATTCCAATTCTCAAATTCCAATAATTTTTAGTTTCTTCCAACAACCAACAACCAACAACCAACAACCAACAACCAACAACCAACAACGAATTTCAATTTCAATAAACTAGTTCTTTATACTTTTTCTAACTTCGGTTAACTAAATAGTTTAGTTGCTTATTCATAGTTTGAAAATTCTTCATTGAAAATACCCAAGTACATTCTTCCAGTAATAGTCTTAGCTCAATTTTGCTGTACCTCGCTTTGGTTTGCAAGTAACGGTGTCATGAATGATTTGGTTTTGAATTTTAATTTAGATACCAACGCCCTAGGGCATTTAACTTCAGCTGTTCAATTTGGTTTTATTTTAGGCACCTTATTATTTGCCATATTAACTATTGCAGATCGTTTTTCGCCTTCGAAAGTATTTTTCACCTGTGCTTTATTAGGCGCTATTTTTAATATTGGTTTGATTTGGGGGGAAAATAATCTAGTAAGTATACTTTCGATACGATTCATGACCGGATTCTTTTTAGCCGGTATATATCCGGTAGGAATGAAAATAGCAACCGACTATTTTAAAAAAGGTTTAGGTAAATCACTTGGTTTTTTAGTTGGTGCGTTGGTATTAGGAACTGCTTTTCCGCATTTAGCTAAAGATTTAACTAACACTATACCATGGAAGTCAGTACTCTTTTTAACTTCATCGCTAGCTGTTGTTGGAGGATTGATCATGTTACTGTTTGTTAGTGACGGCCCGTATCGAAAAGCAGGAAGTCGACTTGATTTATCTGCCTTTCTAGAGGTATTTAAAAATCATAAATTTCGTGCTGCTGCTTTTGGTTATTTTGGTCATATGTGGGAGTTGTATGCCTTTTGGGTATTTGTTCCAGTTATATTAAAATTATATGCTGCTGCCCACGTAAATACAACACTCAATATTTCACTATGGTCATTTTTGATTATTGGTGTGGGTGGTTTAGCCTGCGTATTTAGTGGTTTTCTGGCATATGCTAAAGGCACAAAAAAAATAGCAACAGCATCATTGCTTTTATCGTGTATTTGTTGCCTAAGTTCCCCTTTGTTTTTAATGAATAATTCAGAAGCTGTATTTCTTGGTTTTCTTCTTTTTTGGGGTATGGTAGTTGTTGCTGATTCTCCTCTTTTTTCAACTTTGATAGCTCAAAACGTTAAGGCTGAGATAAAAGGTACAGCGCTAACCATTGTAACTTGTATCGGTTTTCTAATTACTATTTTTAGTATTGAACTAGTAACGCTTTTACAAAATTCAACGAATCAGACTTTTATTTTCGCCTTATTAGCAATCGGACCAATTTTAGGCTTGTTGGCATTGTATAATAAGAAAAATAGAAAGGGTACCCATTAAATATGCCATTACATCAAAAGTTCTGATGCTAAGAGTTCCTCATGAACTTGTCCGTCTTTAAGACTAACAAAATAAGAGTTGTTGTTTTCATCTAAAGAAACTGCTTTTTCAAATTTTCCGTCAACGAAATGAACTCCTGAGCGATCATCACTCGCGTATCCTTCTCCTAGCTTACCTGTCTTAATGTTTTCATGATATAAAGGAATTCTAGAAGCCTCTGAGTGATAATGCGGACAATGACTGTAATCTAAAAAGCCTAAACATTTGACAATACTCAGTTCTTTTGGTCTTGAATCTGTAGTGCCTTCATTGAACCAACATAAAGATCCTGCGCTTCCGCCTAGCATTACGGTGCCATTCTCATACGCTTTTTTCAAAATAACATCAATACCTTGAGCTTGCCATATAGCCATCATATTCAAAGTATTGCCGCCGCCAACAATAATTGCATCCATAGGTAAAAGTAATTCTTCCCATGATTTTTGGTGTTCAATTGAATTGATCCAGACACGCAATACATGAGGTTCAATTTCAAGACCTTCACAGGCTTCATACCATCTTTTAATGTAGTCTTCATTATCTGCAGTTGCTGTGGGTAAAAAACACATTTTGGGTTTGTCTTTACCAGTAAGTTTGCGGGCATAATTCAAAAATTGTGGTACAATTCTACCACTACCATAGGCGAAAATTTGTTTGGCTTTGCTCATTTTATAAAGATAGTAAAGCTATTTATTTTTTGCATTTGTCTTTTCTATAAAGGGCATTAAAAAGTATTGGTTTTAAAGAAATTTAATTTTCAGCCACATTTTTTCATCGATGAAAAACAAATGGTTTCGATAAGCGGTATTGGCTATTGAAATAAGTCGTCGATACTTTCAAACACTTTAACGTGATTCTCTTCAGACACCTAAAATACTGCGTGTTTCAGCGATTGAAAGCTGAAAAAGGGTCGATACTGTAGTTATTTAGTAGTCCCTAACAATCTTATTATGAAAACATTATTAACCTTAGTATTTGTATTAGTTTTTGGACTTACAGCCTTCGCATCTACCGGAACAGAAAATTTAGATAATAACCTTAAAGTTGAAGCTTATGGTAAAGTTACACCTACTCAAATGGACATTATTTTGGATAGTGGCATTATTATTGATTCCAATACTAATGAAACTGAGAGCGTTCTCGAGAAAAGTAGTGCTCGTTTGTACAAGTTCAAAAACTCAAGAATAAAAAAAGCTTTGGCTTTTAGAACAAAAACAAGAAAGCCAAAAATCGCTTAATAACTAAATTTTAAAACCAAAATGCTATGATTGTATTAACCATTTTAATATCAGCAGTACTTTTAGGAACCGTTGTGAACAACGCCCTAAAACCAAAAGCTACATTGAAACCTATCAAAGTTAAGGTTCGCAAATAAGCAAATATCTAGAAAATAAAAAACCCTAGTCATCTTTTTAAAGCATGGCTAGGGTTTTTTTAATGCGCTATTTTTGGTTACTCTTTAATTCCTGGTTGTAAAATTTTAAAGTCGGTTTTCGCCTTTTCATCAGCCACCATTTTTTTGACTTCTTCTAAGAGCCCTTTTGCGTCATAAATAATGCCGTCTTTAATGGTGTATTTTACACCACCTTCTCTAATCACTTCATTCTCATCAGTTAGTTTGATGGCCCCCGTACCGTATAATACTTTTAAATTCTTTAACGGATTTGCATCTACCACCACAAAATCAGCCATTTTACCTATTGCTACAGAGCCAATCTTGTCATCAACCCCCAATGCCTCAGCACCGTTTAAAGTCGCTGCTCTAATTACTTCTAAAGGATGAAAACCAGCCTCACGCAACAATTCTAATTCTCGAACATAGGCGAAACCGTATAATTGAAAAATAAAACCTGAATCAGATCCTGTGGTTACACGACCACCTCTGTTTTTATATTCGTTGATGAATTTCATCCAAAGGCTAAAGTTCTCGCGCCATGCAACTTCTTGTTCTGTACCCCAATCGTGCCAATAGCTACCATGAGAAATCTTACTGGGCTGATAGAACTTCCATAAAGAAGGTAAGGTATATTCTTCATGCCATTCAGCTCTTCTAGCTCTTTGTAAATCTCTACTGGCTTCATAAATATTGAAAGTTGGATCAAGGGTAAAGTCAAGTTCTAATAATTCTGTCATGACGTTTTCCCAATGTTCTGAGTATGGTTCAGCAGCTTGGGCCCAAAGTTTTCCGGCATTTTCAAAGCGATGTTGCTCATTTTGATAATTATAATCTAACGGATAATTTTGTACCGTACGATCATCAAAAAGCGCTTCAGGTAAACCGTACCAGTGCTCCATTGAAGTTAATCCTGCGCGAGCAGAATGCAAAACATTCCATCGGGCAACACTCAATTGTGCATGATGACAAGCTGAGCCTAGCCCCAGTTTTTTATTTTCATCTAAGGCTGCCGCCATGATTTCAGGTTCTGCGCCAAAAAATTTAATTCCATCAGCGCCTTTTTTCGCATTGGCACGTACCCAAACTCTTGCTTGTTCAGGAGTTGAAATAGGAATGTCATTTAGCGGATTAAAACTTTCACTAGTTTGACCAAAACCAGTATATGCAAAAATTCTTGGGGCAACTATTTCGTTTTTAGCACTTTTTCTTTTTAAATCCATAGTAAAATCTACCCCACGTCCACTTGGTTCACGCACGCTAGTTACGCCATGACCCATCCAAAGTTTAAAAACATAATCAGGTTCTGCACCTTGCGCTTTTCCGCCAATATGCCCATGCATATCAACAAAACCTGGCATAAGATACATGCCGTTACAATCTAATTCTTTGCCGCCTGCTTTAAGTTTTGGGCGTCTTGCTTCGTTAATTGGCACACCATCATAACCTACAACTTGTATTTTTTTAATGATGTTATTCTCTACCACAATATCAATTGGGCCTTGTGGTGGAGCTCCGTTACCATTGACTAACATAACCCCTCTGATGATTAATTGAGAATGGGGGCCGTCGCCTTGGGTTGATTGCGCAAAGGCTTGAAATACGCCTAAAAAGAGGAATAACAGACTTGTTATGTAATATTTGGTTTTCATATAGTTGATTTAAGTATCGTTGTTTAAAATTTTTAATCTCTGGACGGGACATTTATTTTATCGCCAAGAAACAAAGCATTTAGAAAAAGGCGGTTGGTGCCATACCACGAGCCTCTAAAATTAGGATTATCAGCAAACATGACAACGCGACCACCCCCTAATTTGCTCACAATTAGTGAGGCAGAAGGTTTTAAATTTTCAGTCATATTCTTTGGTGTAATAAAACCGTCAATTAAAGGCTGTTTTGCGTATTTGGCAACAGTCGCATAGGCATTCTGACTTGGAGCTAACCAAACGGTATTGTTTTTATACACCGGTATTGAATTATCATGATAGCCAAAAGCCAGCGGGTGGGTGGTATCAAGGTCAACTTTTAAAATGATACCCCCAACACTTTCTTTGCCCAAATTTTCACTCGCATCAACATAAGGTTTTCTATCTGCAATTTTGGTCGAATCTTTTTTAAGAGAATCTTTTTTAGCGTTTGTCAATTTTTCTTTGACTAACTTTTTATCAATGGCCCATTTTGAAGCAGTACCAATGGTAATGAGCGTATTTCCTTTACTCACCCAATTCTTAATTTTGGCTTGTTGTTTCTTAGTTAATTGATATCTACCTGATACCATAACCAAGGTGTTGTATTTATCAATATTTGCACGATTAAAATTACGCATGGGTATTTTAGAGATGGGCATGTGCACTCTAGTATCGAGTAAATGCCAAACCTCACCTGCTTCATAAGAACGTGTGCCATCGCCAATGAGCATGGCTGCTTTTACTTTTCTGGTAGGTTGAATATGTCGGCTACCTAAATCTACTCCTTTGATACTGTAACCCGTACTTACGCCATGCATAGCCACTTGATATTTTTGCTGTGCTTTTTGTAAGATGGAAAATATTTCTTCAGATGTTTTCTTTTGTAATGAAACCGGAAGCACTAGTGTTCCGTAATTGAAATTCTTTGATTTATTTCCTATTTTCAGGCTAAAGGGTTTGAAACTTGAAGAAACAACCAATCCGTTTTCTTGAAGGTTATTCAACACAGCAGGAGCATTATAATCATCCCAATCAATAATATAGGCATAGTCTGATTTTTGTACATCAGCAACGGTTACAAAATCAGCAATACTTTCTATTTTGTCGCCCAATTTAACACTGTTGGTTGGTTTGTACTTCATATTGTAAAAATTACCCACTGACCATGCTGAAGCATCATAATAAACACTGTCACGATATTTGGTATACGTTTCAAACATGGTTTGTACCATTCTGTATTGAGGCTGATTGGTAGGTACTACAAACTTATTTCCTGATTGGTATACATCGATCTCATGCGCCAGTAATTTGTCAATAAAAGCTTTGGTTCTGTTTTTATCATGCGCATCACCAAAAGTATAGCCCTTTATTTTGCTTTTTGCTGATTTGCTTAGTGCGCTTTTGAAAAAATCTTGTTGGTATTTTCGTAAATAGGCTTTGTTTTTAACTGCTGCTTTGACGGTAGTAATACTTGAGGTGTATTGATTTCTTATGGTAAACGGAAACGTAATTTTACCAAAAGCGGTTTTCTGAACATGACCTCTTGAACTTGCTTGTTCAAAAAGCAAACCTAGACCACCTTGTAAATCAGGATACGAAGAACCATAACCAGGGTAGGTGCCATCAAAGACTTCTTTTGTAAAATAGAAAGAGCCAATACTATCTAATGCTTTGGCGAATTCGTTACCAAACATAGTATTTAAGTCTTCGTAATTCTCTTTAGGCATGATTGGGTTCAAAGAACCATTTGCTTTCATCGGTTCAAAGAAATAGGTGGCATTCGTACCCATTTCATGAAAATCAGTTACTACATTAGGGTACCATTCGTGATACCATTTTAATTTGCCGCGACTTTCCGGATTTATCGCTAATAACCAATCTCTATTTAAATCAAACCAATAATGATTGGTACGGCCACCTGGCCAGTATTCATTATGTTCAGCATCTTGAGGGTCTGCTACATTCGGAGTGCCTTGATAGGTATTTGCCCATTGGGTGTGTCGATCTCTACCATCTGGATTAATAGTAGGGTCTACCATAATTACCGCATTCTTCAAATACTTTAAAATTTCAGCATTGTTTGAGGCGGCAAAGGTGTAGGCTGATAATAAGGCAGCTTCTGAACTTGACGGTTCATTACCGTGAACGTTATACGCCAGATTTATCAAAACGGGTACCTCATCATAATTAGAAACATTTTGATTAGGATCTGTAAATGCCAAATGTTGCTTTTTTATGGACTCTAAATTTGAGAGGTTTTCAGCGGCAGTTATGGTCAAAATAACTAGTTTTCTACCTTCATGAGTTTTACCGTATTGGTAGATTGCAGCGCGCTCTGAAGTTTCAGCAAGTTTTGTCAAATACGCCACAATCAAATCATGACGTGTATGATGTTCGCCAATACCGTAGCCTAAAAATTCTTCAGGGCTAGGTATGTTGGTATCGAAAGGTTTATATTTTTCTAGAAAGTAATCTTGTGCTTGAATTGTTGAACTAAATATGAGGAGTACAAAGAGTAGTTTTCTTAACATTGAGTTGGTTTTGATATTGGCCAACTAAATATATGAAAAAAAGCAGTTAAACTAAGATAAAAGCAAGTGTTGAATTTGTTCTTGTTAGTCTTTTAAAAGACATTTCTAAATTATGCCATGGTAGGAATCTGCTCTCGAATTTCGCGAAACTTAACAATGTAGTGTGTTCCTTTTTTGGTAATATCACGAATAATCGAACCACGTAATTGGCGCGCAAGATTGTGAATTAATTTTAAACCAAGAGACTTGGTAGTTTTATAATTCATTGATTCTGCATACCCTATACCCGTATCGCCTATGTTTAAAATAAACTGACCGTCATTGTCTTTTCTTAATCTGATAAAGATGACCCCTTGATTATCATCAACAATACCGTATTTAAGGGCATTGGTTATCGCTTCGTTAATTAATAAGCCTAACGGTATTGCGGTGTCAATATTCAATTTCACATCAGGTATGTCTATGTCAAGGGTAATATTGCTACTTGTTCCTTTAATAGAGCGCACCAAATATTCAGCCAATTCTTGTACATATGATTTGTATTCTATTTTTGAAATGTCTTCTCTCATATACAACATTTCATGTACCATCGCCATTGAAATCACTCTATTTTGACTGCTTTTAAAAAGTAGTTTAGTGTCGGCGTTTTCAACATTACGTGACTGCATGCTTAATAAACTTGAAACGGTTTGCAGATTATTTTTTACTCTATGATGAACCTCCTTTAATAAAGTTTCTTTTTCATTGATTTTAGCCTCTAACTGACTTTTAGTCTTATACAATGTATTGTGGGCGTTAAGAAGGTTTTTGCCAAAAACACCACCAATAAGATAGACCGAAAAGAGGACACTTAATAACGCAAAAATATCTCTTGATTTTTCGGGGATGACATTTGATACAAAAGTAAAATCAGTAATGCTTTGCGAATAAATAAGTACAATAATCAGCAAATTTAAATTGAGATATAAAGACCCATAAGATTTAGTCGCCACATAACCAGCCACCACAACAAGGGCAAGAACAAAAATAAACGGACTATTTATGCCCCCACTATAAAGCGTTATAATACTAGCACCCGTTAGGGTTAGCATAGAAACAATATTATAAGTAAGGCGTATGTTCTTGTGGTAGTAATACAGGGCAATATTGATAAGATTTAAAATGCCAAATGCTAAAAACACCCAGGGTATAACTATCTTAATATCAAGAACAAAAAGACAAATACAACAAAAAATCAAAGAGCAAAAAGAGGTAATATAATTTACCTTTAAAATCAAACTTGCCTTTGGGGCCAGCCTTTCTTTCAACTTATGATTATCATCTAAGTCGGTTAAAGTAATTTTTTTTTCCAAGTTGGTCTTATTTTTTCAAAACAAGTAGGTCATTGTAAAGCTAAATATGTTTTTGCTAAAAACGGTATTAAAAACTACATTTTTGATTAATTAGTTTTTAATATTACTTTGAGTTTAGGCATAAAAAAAGGAGGTTTTAAACCTCCTTTTAATAATTATATTGATTTATTACTCATTTGTTAAAACCCATTCGCCTTTGTTAAGCAAGGGTTCAGCTTGTTTGTATTTGACTACTTTACTTTCGCCTGACATGATATTTTTAATAGTCACGCGCTCGTTTCTGCCAATTTTAGGCCTTTCTCTAATAATTGTTTCAGTAATAGCCGGTCTGCCACCTTGGTTTTGACCAATTGCCCTGCTTTGAGCCGCTCTTTCATCACTATTCGGAATTTCTTCTTTTGTAGCTGTAGTATCAACTTTAGGTCTACGAACATTTCTGGCTTCTTGAATTTCATTAGGGTTACCACTTGGTAATTCTCCTTTAAACAAGAAGGACACTACTTCTTTATTCACCTTGTTAATCATGCTCTTAAAAAGTTCAAATGCTTCAAACTTATAAATGAGTAAGGGGTCTTTTTGCTCGTGAACCGCAAGCTGAACAGATTGTTTCAATTCATCCATCTTACGCAAATGCGTTTTCCAGGTATCATCAATAATGGCAAGAGAAATGTTCTTCTCAAAATCAGTTACTAATTGTGCGCCATTACTGTCATAAGCATCTTTTAGATTAGTAACCACATTAAGTGTTTTAATACCATCAGTAAAAGGCACTACAATACGTTCAAATTTATTTGCGCTGTCTTCATATACCTGTTTGATAACAGGAAAGGCGGTTTCAGCATTTCTTTTAATTTTTTCACGGTAGTGGTCATACGCATGTTTGTAGACACGACTAGCGATATCTTGCACAGTAAGTTTTTCAAAATCTTGTTCTGAAACAGGCGAGGTAATTGAAAAATATTTGATTAATTCAAACTCAAAGTTTTTGAAATCAGTCGCTGCCTTATTTACATCAGTAATAACTTCACAAGTATCATAAACCATATTGGCGATATCAACTTGTAGGCGTTCGCCTTGAAGGGCGTGACGTCTTCTTTTGTAAACCACTTCACGTTGAGCATTCATCACATCATCATACTCTAACAACCGCTTACGAACACCAAAGTTATTTTCTTCAACTTTTTTCTGAGCACGTTCAATAGATTTAGACATCCAAGAATGTTGAATTACTTCGCCATCTTCGAGTCCCATTTTATCCATCATTTTGGCAACTTTTTCAGAGCCAAATAAACGCATCAAATTATCCTCAAGAGAAACATAGAACTGTGAGCTGCCTGGATCACCTTGACGACCAGATCTACCACGTAACTGTCTGTCAACACGTCTAGAATCATGACGTTCAGTACCAACAATGGCGAGCCCACCAGAAGCTTTAACTTCTTTTGACAATTTAATATCGGTACCACGACCGGCCATGTTTGTTGCAATTGTTACCACTCCAGCATTTCCTGCTTCGGCAACAACATCAGCTTCTCTCTTGTGTAATTTTGCGTTTAATACGTTATGCGGAACTTTACGAATGTTTAACATACGCGATAAAAGTTCAGAAATTTCTACTGAAGTTGTGCCAATCAATACTGGTCTTCCTTCCGCAGAAAGTTTAGTTACCTCATCAATTATCCCATTATATTTTTCACGCTTAGTTTTGTAAATCAAATCTTGACGGTCATCTCTAGCAATAGGTCTGTTGGTAGGAATTTCAACAACATCTAATTTATAAATTTCCATAAATTCTCCTTCCTCAGTAACAGCAGTACCTGTCATACCAGATAGTTTGCGGTACATTCTAAAGAAATTCTGGAGGGTAACGGTTGCGAAGGTTTGCGTTAAAGCTTCAATTTTCACATTTTCTTTCGCTTCAATCGCTTGATGCAATCCGTCAGAGTAGCGACGGCCATCCATGATACGCCCCGTTTGTTCATCAACAATCATGACCTTGTTATCCATAACCACATACTCCACATCTTTTTCAAATAGGGTATAGGCTTTTAATAATTGACTCATGGTGTGAATACGCTCACTTTTAATGGTAAATTCTTTGAAAAGTTCTTCTTTTAATTCAGCCTCTTTTTCAATTTCTAAGCCTTGATTTTCAATAGCTGCAATTTCACTACCAATGTCTGGCATGATAAAGAAATCTTTGTCTTGAATACCTGAAACATATTCAACGCCTTTATCTGTTAGCTCAATTTGATTGTTCTTTTCTTCTATTACAAAGAGTAAATCTTCATCAACAACCGGCATTTCTCGATTGTTGTCTTGCATGTAGAAGTTTTCAGTTTTTTGCAGTAATTGCTTGATTCCTTCTTCACTTAAGAATTTGATTAATGCTTTATTTTTTGGTAGTCCGCGATGCACACGCAATAAAAGAAAACCACCTTCTTTGGTATCGCCATCGGCGATTAATTTTTTAGCTTCTGCTAAAACCCCTATTAAATGTTGACGTTGCTTTTGTACAATGTCAGCAATTTTAGGTTTTAACTCATTAAACTCATGTCGATCTCCTTCTGGTACCGGGCCCGAAATAATAAGTGGTGTACGAGCGTCATCGATTAAAACAGAATCAACCTCATCAACAATAGCGAAGTTGTGCGGTCTTTGTACTAAATCTTTTGGCGTATGCGCCATATTATCTCTTAGGTAGTCAAAACCAAATTCATTATTGGTACCATACGTAATATCAGCATTATAGGCTGCACGACGCCCATCAGAATTAGGTTTGTGATGGTCAATACAATCTACTGATAAACCATGAAACTCAAAAATTGGAGCCATCCAGGCGCTATCACGTTTTGCTAAATAGTCATTAACGGTTACTAAATGTGTTCCATTTCCTGTTAACGCATTTAGATAAAGTGGTAGGGTAGCTACCAAAGTTTTACCTTCACCTGTGTGCATTTCGGCAATTTTACCTTGATGCATTGCAATACCCCCTATAAGCTGCACATCATAATGAACCATATCCCAGGTTACGTCTTTACCTGCAGCATTCCAAGTATTGCTCCATTCAGCATTTGAGCCATTTAATGATACATACTCTTTGGTACCTGAAAGTTCACGATCAAATTCTGATGCGTTTACTTTGATGGTGCTATTTTGTACAAAACGTTTAGCCGTTTCTTTTACCACAGCAAAGGCTTCTGGTAAAATATCATTTAAAGTGTTTTCTGAAATTTTATAGCCCTCTTCTTTTAGGGCGTCAATTTCAGCGTAAGTGTCTTCATTCTTGTCAATGTCAGTAGATGCCAATACCTCAGCCTCTAAAGCGACGATTTTCTCATCAATCTCTTTACGATTTTCTTTTATAATCGCCTTGAAATCAAGCGTTTTACTTCGAAGTTCATCATGACTTAACGATTCTAATGAAGCTTCAAAAGCATTAACTTTTTCTACTAATGGCTTTATACCCTTGACATCTTTTTCAGATTTGTCTCCTACAAATACCTTTAATACTGAATTTAAAAAACTCATATTCTTTTTGTCTTTATTTTGAGAGCTACAGTTAGTATTTGATACTGGTAACTGTTGCTTTAATGTTGCCCTTTCAAAGAACAAAAGGCATTCCACTTTTCTTTTTAGAACAAATCACTATGTTCAACTGACAAAATTACATAAAAAAAAAGCCTCGAAAGAGGCTTTTTTAATTTCATATTGCAGTAAATGCTATTAATATTCATCCTCATTCCAGAGGTAATCTTCTTCAGTAGGGTAATCAGGCCAGATTTCTTCAATAGTTTCGTAGACTTCACCGCCTTCTTCTTCCATTGACTGAAGGTTTTCAACAACTTCTAAAGGTGCGCCGGTTCTAATTGAATAATCAATTAACTCATCTTTTGTTGCAGGCCACGGCGCATCACTTAAATACGATGCTAATTCTAATGTCCAATACATGTTTTGTGTTTGTTTTTAATATTTTGCAAAAATAATTTTTAAAACGTAACTGCCAAGTTATTTGACGTCTTTATTAAACTTATTTTTACATTGTTAACTATCTAACGACGAAATGTGAGTTTTATTAGCCCTTTTTTTCGGGTATCCACTTCACTTCTTGTACGTTAAGGTCTAAAGACAATTTTCGTGCCAATACAAAGAGATAATCTGAAAGACGGTTTAAAAATTGTAGTACCGGTTTTTCAAGTGGTTCAGATTCATGTAAAAGGGTTGCCATTCTTTCTGACCTTCTGCAAACGGTTCTAGCAATATGACAATATGACACCGTAGTATGTCCACCGGGTAAAATAAAATGGGTCATTTGAGGTAGTTTAGCGTTCATAGCATCAATTTCATTTTCTAAAAACACGATGTCTGAACTTTCAATTCTTGCTATGTTCAAGCGGTCTTTACCATTTTTTAGAGTTGCTTTTTCAGGTTTTGTAGCTAAAATAGCGCCTACTATAAAAAGGTTTTTTTGGATGGATGCCAATGCTAGTTTTGAATTTGAATCAATTTCTTGATCACGAATCAGACCTACCCACGAATTGAGTTCATCTACCGTACCATAACTTTCAATTCTTATGTGATGCTTAGGAAGGCGGGTGCCACCAAAAAGCCCTGTGGTACCATCATCGCCTGTTTTTGTATATATTTTCATGAATTGCTCATCAGAAATGTTACTTGTTTTTGTTTTTACGCTCATAATCATCCATAAACTTGCGTGATTTTCGCGACTTGTTTTTTCCTCTACTAACAAAAGAAAGTATCAAGAATATGGCTATTAACGCTGCTACAATTAAATATAACTGATTATTACTCATGTGTACATTGATTAGTAGTTAAAAATAATGGATTAAATCCGGATTATAAAATGCTCTTTTTCTTGTTCTTTTCTAAAAAATAGGAGTCCGCAATAAAAAAGGTCAATGCTCACTGTATATTCTTTTTGCTTACAAATCAGGTTCCATTCTTGGGTTGCTTCTTTGTTTTTATGAATCTGATGAATGAAAACCATAGAATCATTGTGAACGGCATTAGTGCTAATCGTTCGTAAATCTTCGGTATGTTCTAAATATATGAGGTCAAAGGGTTTGTTTTCATTGAATTGCAAAGCATCCTGTTGTTTGAACGCCTTTTTAACCGCAATTAGTTTTTCATCCATAGAAATAGCATCCATCTTAAAGTATGTCATGCTTTTTATTAAAATATCAAGATATTTAGACGAATGTAATTTTTGTTTTTGATACAAACATTTGGTCAGTAAATCAAACACAAAAGGGGAGTGCACCCCATGCTGATTGGTTGATTTTAGCAAGTGTTGGAAGTATTGAAATATAAGGTGCATTGTTAATTAATCTTAGGCGTATAAAAACACTTGAGTAATAATCCTTACCCTTTGGGGGAGTTAGAGGGGGCTTTTATTCGAGCATGGCTGAGAGTTCAAACCAACGCTCTGTTTTTGTTTCTATACCTTCAATTATGGTTTTCAGTTCTTGTGATAATTCGCCAATTTGATCGCCATCTAAATCATCAGAAACAAAACGTTTTTCAATTTCTGATTTTTTATATTCAAGCTTCTGAATTTCTTTTTCAAGACCCTTAAACTCTTTTTGGTCATTATAAGAAAGTGTTTTTTCTTTATTGGTATTTTTTCTTTCAGCTTTACTATTCTTAGTAGGGTTACTTTTTTCTTTTTCAGCCCTTGCTTCAAGAACTGCGCTGTCTTCATAAATTCTGAAATCAGAATAATTGCCCGGAAAATCTTCTACTACGGCATTTCCTCTAAAAACAAATAAATGATCTACAATTTTATCCATGAAATAACGGTCATGCGAAACCACCATTAAACATCCTGGAAAATCTAAAAGAAAACTTTCAAGAACATTGAGTGTAACAATATCAAGGTCATTGGTAGGTTCATCGAGAATTAAAAAATTCGGATTCTGAATCAAAACTGTACATAAATACAGTCGCTTTCGTTCTCCGCCACTCAATTTGTCTACAAAATCATACTGCTTTTTACGATCAAAAAGAAAACGTTCTAATAATTGCTGTGCTGATATTTGACGCCCTTTGTTTAACGGTATAAAATCACCAAACTCGCGAATGACTTCAATTACTTTTTGGCCTTTTTTAATGGTAATGCCCTTTTGGGTATAGTATCCAAATTTAATGGTATCGCCCACAATAACTTTACCAGAGTCAGGCTGATCTGTACCCGTAATGATATTCAAAAAGGTAGATTTGCCCGTGCCGTTTTTACCAATAATACCAATGCGTTCGCCTTTTACAAAGGTGTATTCAAATTGGTCTAAAATGGGTTTGTCAGGGTATGACTTACTTATTTTATGTAGTTCAAGAATTTTGCTACCTACACGTTGCATGTTGATTTCTAGTTCAACTTGATGATCTTTTCTACGTTTGTGTGCTTTTTCTTTGATGACCTTAAAATCACTAATTCTAGATTTTGATTTGGTGGTACGGGCTTTGGGTTGTTTGCGCATCCAATCCAACTCCTTTTTAAAAAGACGTTTTGTTTTGTGTTCTTCAACCGTTTCTTGTTCAATACGGGCTTCTTTCTTTTCTAGATAATATGAATAATTGCCTTTGTATGAATACAATTGGCCGTTATCGAGTTCGATAATTTCATTACACACCCTTTCTAAAAAAAAGCGATCGTGCGTAACCATAAAGAGTGTGATATTTTCTTTGGCGAAAAATTGTTCTAGCCATTCAATCATCTCTAGGTCGAGGTGGTTGGTAGGTTCATCTAAAATAAGAAGTTCAGGTTTATTAATAAGCGCATTTGCTAATGCCAAACGCTTTTTTTGTCCCCCAGAAAGAAGTCCCACTTTTTGGTTTAAATCTTCAAGTTTGAGTTTGAATAATATTTGTTTGTACTGGGTTTCAAAATCCCAAGCATTGAACTGATCCATGGCATCAAAAGCAGCTTGGTACGCATCACTATCTTCAGTGTTTTCAAGGGCTTTTTCATAATTCTGAATGACGTTCAAAATTGGATTACCAGAAGCAAAAATTGTCTCTTCGATAGTTAAGCTATTATTCATTTCAGGTTCTTGCTCTAAAAAAGATACCCGTATGTCTTTGCGGTAATTTATTTGTCCTGTATCAGGGGCGTCAACACCTGATAACATTTTTAAGATTGATGTTTTACCTGTGCCGTTTTTAGCAATGAGGGCAATTTTTTGATCTTTATTGACACCAAAAGAGATGTTTTTGAAGAGTTCAACTTCACCAAAAGATTTCGAGATGTTTTCTACAGAAAGTAGGTTCATTTTAAGAATTAAGATTTAGGTTTTTTATATGTTTTAAAAGAAACAAATAGCGAATCAAAAGAGTTATGAGAATTAAAATTATAAGCGGAGAAAATATTTGAAACTTGATTACCCAAAGTATGATAACAAGCCCAATGAGAATAAGTACCCCAAAAATATATTTCGAGAGCCATTGGGGTATTTTATTTTTCAAAAGATAAAAAGCAACGATAAGGTTTGGCGCAACCGCCCAAAATAAATTGAAATTCATTTTGGTTGAAGAATGATCCGTCATAAACCACAGAAAACAAATAATTAAACCAGCCGCCCCAGTGCTGAAGAATAGTATGAAATCAACCCATTTTGAGCGTTTTTTATTTTTCAAATCAAAAAAACTAAAGACAGCTACCGCTAATAATAAAATTGTTAGAATAACAGCCGGTGATTCGTAACCAAAGCCTGAAGGTTCTTCAGGTTGCTTGGCTAAAATCAATGTTTTTTCTTTAACCAAAGGTTGTTTATTAATGGTGGTGTTTTCAAATTGTTGACTCACATATTTGGGTAAAAATTGATGTTCGTAAGCGGTGGCTTCTCTGTCAATGACTGAACCTAAGGCAAGGTCAATGCCAAAGCTCGTCCAAGAATTAGTGTCTAAGGTTTCATGAATGAGTTGTCTGAAGGTTGATTTTTTAGATAAATACGTCTTATCAAAAGTTATACTATTAGCAAATGTTTCGTTGAGTACCTCAGGAATTTTAGTGGCACAATTATCGAATAAAAAATCATATTTATAATTTCTGTTTTTAGGGTGATAATTAGTTTTTAAGTACCTGAAAAGTACTTTTTTTTGTCCTGTTGACAGGTTCAATTCTTGCTCATGAATTGATCTATTTTCAATACGGTATCCTTCAACAAAATTGTTGAATCTATGACCAGTCATACTATAGTCTAACTTTCCGGTGGTGAATTTGTAATAAAAATTAGGATCGTTGAAATCAAAGCCACCATAGCCAAAAACAATATCTAATGAATCAGTAGGGTCTTGAATACGCAATGCGGTATGCCCAAATTTTGAATGCAATTCATCAGCATTGCCAATGGTTAGCAAACTGATTTTGGCTGACGGTGTTAATTCGCCAAGCTGTGCTGCACAAATGTATGTAACAAACAAAAGAATGCTAAGAAATACCTTTTTCATATTCAAAATTGAACAAGTTCAAAATGCTAACAAATATCTGAATAAATTAGGTAGTAAACTGAAACCATAAAAATTGTCTTATTTTTAGCACTTTGATTTATAATTCAATAAACATGAAGCGCCATATACCTAATATAATAACACTTTTAAATGTTTTCTGCGGATGCGTTGCCACCGTTTTTGCAGTTCTCAATCAACTTGAATACGCTGCTTTGTTTGTTTGTCTCGGAATCATTTTTGACTTCTTTGATGGCTTAGCAGCACGTGTGTTAGATGTTAAAAGTGAACTTGGCTTACAATTAGATTCACTTGCTGATGTCATTACCAGTGGGGTAGTGCCAGGCATAATTATGTTTCAAATGCTTGCCATGTCAATAAAAGGTGGGTGGAATGTTAGTTTACCCAATACCAGTTCAGGATTGGCCTTTTTCTCTAATTGGGATGGTTCTACAGTATTGCCCTTTTGCGGCTTCATTATTACAATGGCATCAGCGTATCGCTTAGCAAAATTCAATATTGATGAAAATCAGACCAGTTCTTTTATTGGCCTACCTACACCTGCCAACGCTTTACTCATACTTTCTTTGCCACTTATACTCATGTATCATGCTGAAGCGGGCTTGAATGAAATTTTGATGAATCAATGGTTTTTAATTGCAGTGACTATTTTAAGTGCTTTTTTACTAAACTCGAATATTGAACTTTTTGCCTTGAAATTCAAGAATTGGTCTTTTAAAGACAATGCACTGCGTTATATTTTTATCATTATTAGCATTGTACTTTTGATCAGTATGAAGTTTTTAGCTGTGCCACTAATCATTGCTTTTTATATTTTAAGTTCACTGATTAAGGGTAAAGAGGCAATCGAATAAAAAAGGTTTTTATGAAAGATGGCATTGTGAACTGGAACGTGGATCCAGAATTATTTTGGATTACGGATTCTTTCCCATTGCGGTATTATGGATTATTCTGGATCACAGGGCTCATACTTTCTTACCTCATCATTCAGCGTATTTACAAAAAGGAAGGAAAACCCGTTTCCGACTGGGAGGATCTAACCCTATATATTTTTATTGGTATTTTGGTGGGTGCACGTTTAGGGCATGTATTTTTTTACCAACCAGAACTGATTACTGAAGATCCCTTATCAGTGATATTGCCTATTCAAACGGTACCTGAATTTAAATTCACGGGCTTTGCAGGTTTAGCAAGCCATGGCGGCACTTTGGGCGTTATTATTGCTATTTTTCTGTACTGGCGAAAAACAAAAACAAATGTACTTTGGATTTTAGATCGCGTGGCCATTGGTACACCCATTACCTGCGCTTTTATTCGTTTAGGTAATTTGATGAATTCAGAAATATATGGCAAACCTACTGATGGTACTTGGGGGTTTGTTTTTGAGCGTGATGATTTAATACCCAGACACCCAACTCAGTTATATGAAGCAGGGGCTTATCTTTTGATTTTTGTTTTGCTTTACACCATGTACCGCTCTAAGAAATTTGTTAATCAACCTGGTATTTATGTAGGCACTTTGCTGGCAGTTTTATTTTCTGCCCGTTTTGCCATTGAGTTTTTTAAAGAAAGTCAGGTCGCTTTTGAAGATACCATGACTCTAAACATGGGGCAGTGGCTAAGTATACCTTTTGTTTTAATGGGCTTGTTTTTGGTTTTCAGGAAGGGGTTGGGGTTTAAATAGTGCAGCCTTTCGAAAGGAAATGATTTATAGATAAATAAATAGGTTTCTTTTGTCATTTCGAACAAAGTGTGAGAAATTTAATGTATTCCTCATCGCTGCGCTTCTTTGGAATGACAAAAATGCAACTCACGGTTTCTTTGTACTATGGTTTAAAAATTGAATTTCCTTAAAAATCAAGCTTCTTTTTTCTTAGTTCAAAGTTTTGCCCCAAATACACTTTACGTACCATTTCATCAGCAGCCAGTTCTTCTGGGTGGCCATATTTTAAAATACCGCCTTCAAACATCAAATACGAGCGCTCAGTAATAGCAAGGGTTTCTTGCACATTATGATCGGTTATAAGAATACCAATATTCTTGTCTTTAAGCTGGGCAACAATACGTTGTATGTCTTCAACTGCAACAGGGTCAACCCCTGCGAAAGGTTCATCTAACAAAATAAACTTAGGGTCTGTCGCCAAAGCGCGTGCAATTTCGGTACGTCTTCTTTCGCCACCTGAAAGTAAATCGCCTCTGCTTTTTCTGATATGGCCTAGACCAAATTCATCAATAAGCGATTCCATCTTCATTTGTTGCTCTTTCTTACTCAATTTGGTCAATTGAAGAACGCTTAGAATATTATCTTCAATGCTTAGTTTTCTAAAAACTGAAGCTTCCTGCGCCAAATAGCCAATTCCGTTTTGGGCTCTTTTGTACATCGGAAATTTTGTGATTTCCATATTGTCTAAGAAAATATGTCCGCCATTAGGTTTTACCAAACCTACAATCATATAAAAAGAGGTAGTTTTTCCGGCACCGTTGGGTCCTAAGAGCCCTACGATCTCTCCTTGATTTACTTCCAAAGAAATACCTTTAACCACCTTTCGACCACGGTAGGCCTTCATTATATTTTCTGCTCTAAGCTTCATGCATTCAAATCTAAAACATAAAAGTCGACTAGTTCTTCAATCGGCTTTTATTTTAACTTTTTTTGGCACGTTTTGCTGCCATCTTCGCCTCTTTCTTCTTTTCTCTTTTCAAAACTCTTTTTGAAATGAATATACTGACTTGGTATAAAATTAAAATAGGAAAAGCCACAACTACCTGACTCACTATATCTGGCGGGGTAATAACGGCAGACAAGATAAGAATAACTACCAATGATATTTTACGATATTTTTTTAGAATCTCTGGGGTTACCAAGCCAACTTTGGTCAAGAAATAAACAATAATTGGTAGTTCAAAAACTAACCCACACGCAAGTACTGATATGCGAACGGTTGATACATATGAAGCCAAATCAAACTCATTAGTCACTTCAGTACTCACTTGGTATGACCCTAAAAAGTTAATAGATAATGGGGCAACCACATAATACCCAAATAAGGCTCCTAAAAAGAAAAGTAATGAAGCGGTAAAAATGAAACCCCTAGAATGTCTACGTTCTTTGGCATGCAGTCCTGGGCTAATGAACTTCCACATTTCGTAGAGTACATAAGGAAACCCTACAATGAAACCTGCCCAAATTGAGGTCCATATATGTGCTGAAAATTGCCCTGCCATCAATCTACTTTGAATGGTAAACGGTAATTCATCGGCACAAAAATCAGAATCAATGCCTAAAAAAGTTCCTATTTTACAAAAGAGGCGGTAGGTAGGAAAGTCCATTTTCTTAGGTCCAAAAAGTACGGTGTCGAAAATAAAATCTTTCATTAAAAAGGCAACACTACCTATAATTACTACAGCTAATGTTGATCGAATCAAATGCCATCTGAGTTCTTCAAGATGGTCTAAAAAAGACATTTCATCAGGGGCGTTGTCAATTTTTTTAGCCATTATAATATGCCTTCATTTATAAGATTATGTAAGTGAACGATGCCTACATAGCTATCGTCTTTCACAGCAATCAATTGAGAAATTCCTTCTTCTTGCATTACTTTTAAAGCGGTAATGGCCAGCACTTCAGCATCAATAGTTTTTGGTTTCGCTGACATAATATCTTTCGCGGTTAAACCATTGATAGCGTCAAATTTATTGAGCATTCTACGTATATCACCATCAGTAATAACGCCAACCACCTTATCGTTTTTAAGTACAGGGGTAACGCCAAGCATTTTTTCTGAAATCTCAACAATTACTTTTTTGATATCAGTATCTGTAGTAACCTCAGGTTTTTGATTTTTCTTGGTTATATCACTAACTCTCAAATACAAACGCTTACCCAAAGACCCCCCAGGGTGGTATTTCGCAAAGTCATCACTACTAAAGCCTTTTAAATCTAAAAGACAAATGGCTAAGGCATCACCCATGACCATTTGTGCTGTGGTACTTGTAGTGGGGGCAAGGTTGTTAGGGCAGGCTTCTTTTTCAATATAGGTATTCAAAATAAAATCAGCCTCTTTTGCTAAATAAGAATCAGTATTACCTGTCATGCCAATAAGTTTGTTGCCCCCTCTTTTAATAAGCGGAACCAACATTTTTATTTCTGGAGTATTTCCACTTTTTGAAATACAAATGACCACATCATTTTCTTGAATGGTACCTAGATCACCATGAATAGCATCAGCTGCGTGCATGAAAATGGCTGGTGTGCCTGTTGAGTTCATGGTAGCCACTATTTTAGAAGCTATAATTGCGCTTTTACCAATACCCGAAATGACCACTCTGCCATTAGAATTGTAAATATGATTAACCGCCTTAGCAAACTCATCATTCAAGAGTGATGACAAGTTTTGAATAGCTGAGGCTTCTTTGTCAATTGTATTTTTGGCTAAATCTAGTATCTTATTCGTGTTGTTCAAGGTTTAATTCGAGTTTTTGAATGGAATCCTAAAAAGATTTTTATATCTTTAGGTATACAAATTTACATAAACTTCAATTGATGTGAATATTTTGAATTTTCTTATCAAATTTTGAGTCTCAGAGGTTTGAATACAAAGATTTTATAGCTTTAAATTACCATAAAAACCCCCAATGATAAAGTAATAGATGAAAAATCAAGATTTGGCTATTGGCGAGCATGACTTGCACGCGGCACTTAAAAAATATTTCGGATTTTCTAAATTCAAAGGGCTTCAAGAAGAGGTCATCAAAAATGTTTTAAAAAGAAATAATTCATTTGTTATCATGCCAACGGGCGGTGGTAAATCATTATGCTTTCAATTGCCGGCTTTAATGCAAGAAGGTACCGCCATTGTGGTGTCGCCTTTGATTGCGTTAATGAAAAATCAGGTCGATGCTATTCGCGGTATTTCTTCTGAGTACGGTATTGCCCATGTTTTGAACTCTTCATTAAATAAAACCGAGGTTAAGCAAGTAAAAGAAGACATTGTAAACGGGGTTACAAAATTACTTTACGTTGCGCCAGAGTCATTGAATAAAGATGAATATGTTGATTTTTTAAGGTCAGTAACTATAAGCTTTGTGGCTATTGATGAAGCACATTGTATTTCTGAATGGGGTCATGATTTTAGAAAAGATTACCGCAACTTAAAATCTATTATTGGTCGTATCAGAGATGATATTCCAATTATTGGTTTAACCGCTACAGCCACCCAAAAAGTACAAGAAGACATTGTTAAAAATTTAGGTATTACTGATGCTAAACTTTTTAAAGCGTCATTTAATAGACCAAATCTTTTTTATGAAGTACGCACTAAAACAGAGAATGTAGATGCTGATATTATCAGATTTGTAAAAAAGAATGCTGGTAAATCAGGGGTTATTTATTGCCTTAGTAGAAAGAGAGTTCAAGAATTGGCGCAAGTACTTCAAGTTAATGGTGTCAGTGCTGTACCCTATCACGCGGGTTTTGATGCTAAGACTAGATCAAAGCACCAAGACATGTTTTTGATGCAAGATGTTGATGTGGTGGTGGCGACCATTGCATTTGGTATGGGTATTGACAAACCTGATATTCGGTTTGTGATTCATCATGACATACCTAAAAGTATTGAAAGTTATTATCAAGAAACAGGCCGCGCAGGTCGCGATGATGGCGAGGGGCATTGTTTGGCATTCTATTCGTATAAAGATATTGAGAAATTAGAGAAGTTCATGTCAAACAAACCTGTGGCTGAGCAAGAAGTAGGCAATGCTTTATTGCAAGAGGTGGTGGCGTATGCTGAAACATCAATGTCGCGTAGAAAATTTATGTTGCATTATTTCGGCGAAGAGTTTGATGATGTAAATGGATTAGGGGCTAATATGGATGATAATGCACGAAACCCTAAACCTAAAGAAGAGGCGAAAGAAAATCTAGCAAAACTTTTACGGGTAATAGAGGGCACAGCCGAAAAATTTAAATCAAAAGAAATAGTCAAGGCTATTAGAGGAAAATTAAATGCGCTAATCTCATCACATAAAACCAATGAAAAGCCATTTTTTGGCATTGGTTCTGATCAGGATAAGGGTTATTGGATGGCTCTTATAAGACAAGCTTTGGTAGCAAAATTCATTAAGAAAGAAATTGAGCAATATGGATTGCTTAAACTCACAGATGCCGGAAAAGAGTTTTTGGCAAAACCTGTTTCTTTCATGATGACATTAGATCATGTGTATTCTAAAGAAAAGAGCGATGCCATTGTCAGTGCAGCCAAAACTGGTAGCGTTGATGACAAGCTACTAAAACAACTAAAAAGTCTACGAAAAAGCCAAGCTGACAGATTAGGCGTACCGCCCTATGTGGTGTTTCAAGATTTTTCTTTGGAGCATATGGCGTTGAAATATCCTAATTCAATTGATGAATTGATTCAAATTAATGGGGTAGGCGAGGGCAAGGCAAAAAAATACGGAAAACCATTTGTTGCATTTATTTCAGCATATATTGAAGAAAATGAAATTGATAGACCTGATGATTTTGTGGTTAAAAGCACAGGTGCAAATTCAGGCTTGAAATTATATATTATACAAAACGTAGATCGTAAATTGCCGTTGCCAGATATTGCTTCTGCTAAAGGATTAGAATTAGGTGAATTAATCAAAGAAATGGAACAGATTGTGTTCAGCGGTACCAAGCTTAATTTGAAGTACTGGGTTGATGAAATTCTTGATGAAGATCAACAAGAAGAAATTCACGATTATTTTTTAGAAGCAGAATCTGATAAAATTGAAGATGCGATGGATGAATTTGATGGCGACTATGATGATGATGAGCTACGCTTATACCGCCTCAAGTTTATTAGTGAAGTAGCCAATTAAAATAAACAAGTCTTATTTTCTATGGTATTGAATGGGTAGTGCTTGGTTTTACCTTTTTTAATTGTCTTTTAATTTTTTTGATAGCTGATTCAATTGACTTCTCGGGTTCAATGATATTGTATTCTCCCCAAAAGTCAGGATCTGAAAACCCTATGGCTTCATCATTTAAAATTATTGAAGATTTCATTCGCTCTTTTACCTTGGGTAATTTACTATTTAGGTTTTTCTCCCAATCAGTAATCGCCATCTCACATGACATTGTGTAGGTAGAATTAAATAATTTTTTATCCCAATCAATTTTAAAAGTCATCAGTACATTACTGTAGCCGTAATACCATTTACCTTGCTTTTCACGATAATCAACTCTGTATGCAACCTCTGTAGGCCATACGTTCGCATTTCTTGGTTTTTTGCGTACAAATTGTTTTGAGGCACTTTCTTTATCTGTGATATTAAGAGAATAAACTGCACTGGTCAATATTTTTTTCTCAGCGTCAATATACAGTTTGCCTTTAAATAAGGGTGTAGGAATATTATCAAACTGTTTAAAATCTACAATATATATGAGTCGGTTATTTACACGCGTAGAACGGTCAAAACTGAACTTGTAGGTATTCAAAATGTCTTCAGTAAAAATGTAATCAGGGTATTTCATAACGTCTACGAAAAGGGCATTAAAAGGCCCGCCTTGTAATTTTAAAGCCAAAGTATCAAGTTTGTTATAATCTGTACTTTTTCGTGATTTATAGAGCGTAACATCATCTCTACGACTTGAAGTATAAGGAGTTTTGTAAATATTTACAACAGCCTCAGAAAGTGAAACATTCTTGCGTCGCTTTTTAATGGTTTCTCTGTAAAAAGCGGTCATTAGTGTAGGGTCTTCAAAATAATTATCGCCTTTTTTCTGCAAGGTTTGCAGTACTAATTTTGCAGCATCTTTGGGCACACTTAAATCTACCGCTGACAATTTTGTGACAGACACCTTCAGTTTTATTTTGTTTGATTTAGCTGATAACTGTATTAAGGGTATCATTCTACTTTCATAGCCTAAAAATGAAACCTTAATGTTTTTGTAGGTATCGTTATCCGGAATTTTTAATGAAAACTCGCCCTCAGTATTGGTAATGGTGCTGATATTAGAATTTTCAACCGTAAGAGTCGCAAAAACTAAAGGATTATTAGTTTTTGAATCAACCACGCTGCCTGAATACTTAGAAAATGATTCTTTTTCTTGTGTTTCTTGAAAAAATGCGTACAATTCATTTGTACTAACCAAGAAAGTAAAAACAAGTAAATGAACATTTAAAACTAATTTTACGAACTTTTTCATAGCGCTTTATTTTAGAAGGAAGTTAACATACTTCCTTCTAAAATAATGAATTATAATTAGAAAAGGTGTTAAAATTAGTCATGTGTTTTAGAAGAACTTGTCACTAATCGATTAATTTCATCAAGTTCAGCTTTACTTAAATCACGCCACTTTCCTATAGGTACATCCAAATTAATATTCATAATTCTGATGCGCTTCAGTTTTCGAACCCGATAGTCTAAATGCTCACACATACGCCTAATTTGTCGGTTTAAACCCTGGGTAAGCGTAATTTTAAAGTTGAACTCATCTATTTTTTCTACCTCACATTTTCGTGTTATGGTATCAAGAATAGGCACCCCATTCCGCATTTGATTCAAGAAATTTTCGGTTATGGGTTTGTTCACTTTAACTATGTATTCTTTTTGATGATGATTTCTGGCTCTTAGAATCTTATTGACAATATCGCCATCATTGGTCAAGAGAATGAGTCCTTCACTGGGTTTATCAAGTCTGCCAATTGGAAAAATACGTTTGGGGTAGTTGATGAAATCTATGATATTGTCTTTTTCTACACGTGTATCTGTTGTGCAAACAATGCCAATAGGCTTGTTAAAAGCCAAATAAACATGATCTTTTTTTGGTTGCGAAATGCGTTCGCCATCTACGCGAACATCATCTCCTTCGATAATTTTTGTACCCATTTCAGGCACTTGACCGTTGATGGTTACCCTACCTTGCTCAATTAATTTATCAGCAGCACGACGTGAGCAGTAACCTACTTCGCTGAGGTATTTGTTGATTCGGGTTTGTTTGGGTTCACTCACTTGATAAAATTAAACTATTGAATTTACTTGTTAGATCTCTTTAATTCATGGGCGTAAAGTTGTCTTCCTAATTCAGCTAAAAAAGGAATGCCAACCGTTTCATATTCATAATTATCATCATTGAAAATTTGATCTTTATTAACCAAAATGGTAGCGGTTAGCATAAACTCAACATTGTTTTTAGTATCGATGATGTACGCGCAGTCAGTAAGTGTGCCATAGGCAAAACCCACCTTGTTGTATATTTTAATATGCTCCGGAATGGTTTCTTTGCTATCGCCGTACATAAAGAATTTGCAATAGCCATCATAATAAGTGGCCCCATCATAACCTACTTTTCTAGGTACGGTGTGCATGCTTTTTAATAATTGTGCACTTTGTGCCCCACTCAAATTAAATTGTTTTTCTTTTTCATAATTCTCAGGAAAAATGACACGCTTCAATACCTCATGTTGAGAAGTAATAGGATAATAATTTTTTAAGCCGAAATCAAAAGGTTCATTGATGAGTTCATCATTTTGATAATACCCCTTGCCTTTCTCAGTACCTTGTAATTCTAAACTTTCAGCAAAGGTGTTAGTAGTGCCATTAAGCACTGCAGTGGTACTGTCATTTAAATAAATGATGAGGGGTTTGGTTGCCATATCATCAGTGTGATAACCCAATCTATGTGCTAAGCGAAAGTTTGAGATTCCTTTTGATTTGAGACTTTTGTTAATGGCATCTTGACCTAAAAATTCAACCATTCTATTATTAGCTTGGTTATCACTGACTGAAAAAATTTCTGAGATTGCATTTCTAAAAGTAGTTTCTACTGAATCTCCTTCAACATAAAAACGCGTGTCTAAATTAAGGGTGTCAATGGTATTCAATTTTTCAAGGGCCAAAACAGCAGTCGGAAATTTTACCGTACTCGCCGGATAAAAGTAAATAGAGTCATTAACTTGAAATTCATAATCAGTAAAAATTATTTCGTTTTCCTTTCGGTCAATTTGACTAAAAACAATTTGAAGCTCATGATTTTCAAGGCTATCAATTACCTTTTTTATCTTTTCATTTTTAGAAGCAAGTACCATTTTTAATGGTTCTTTCGAAAGTGTATCATTTTTACATGACAAAAAAATTGACATGCTGAATACACTAAGTGTAATTAAAAATCTATAGTTCAACAAAGGTTTATTGAGGTTCATACACTTCTGCTCTATGAGGTTTTAAGGCATCGCGTAAAACAGGAATTTGAACTTCATTGATGATCATATATGCATAGCTATGCATATCATTAACATGTTTGCAGCCCGTAATGTTTAAGTCTAATGCTTCAATTTCAATATACTCTTTAAGATGTATTTCATGATGCTCAGCAGTTTTAGATGCAGCAGGGCCGCGAAAATCCCAAATAATTTTAATTTTTCTATTTTGCATGCATTGATTTTATCAAAACTAGATAGGCTGCTAATTTACAATATAATTGAGCGACTCTAAAAAATGATGTCTTAGGTAATTGTAATTTGTGCAACCTACTTATATTGTTATTTTTGCCAGATGTTTAAATTAATTTTAAAAACGGATTTTAGAGTAGTCGCCTTTTTGGGTATACTTTTTCTTTTAGTTTCTTGTGGTAACATTTTAAAAGATGATGCTGATAATGCTCCTCTAGCAAGAGTAGGTGAAGACTATTTATATAAAGAAGATATCAGACCCTTATTACGTGACGGAATTTCAAAAGAAGATAGTTTGTCTTTTGTAACCAATTATATTAACAACTGGGCTTCTAAAAAGTTGTTGCTTTCAAAGGCGAAGTTAAATTTACCTAAAGAAAAGGTAGAAGATTTTGATGAGCTCGTATCTAATTACCGTGAAGATTTATATACCCAAGCTTATAAAGAAGCTTTGGTTGCACAAAGTGAAGATACTTTGGTAAGTAAAGAACAAATGCAAGTTTTTTACGAACAAGAAAAAATGAACTTTAGGTTGAAAGAGCGATTGGTAAGATTTAGATTTATTCAAATTCCAAAAGCCTTTTTAAATAAGACCACCGTCAAAAGAAAGTTGCAAAACTTTGACAGTGATGATAAAGTTTATTTAGATTCCATTTCTGTACAATTCAAGAAGTTCAGTTTCAATGATTCAATATGGGTGCTTGCTTCAAGGGTGTTTAAAGAAATTCCGCCTTTGAATGTTAATAATCAAAAAAGGTACTTAAAAAAATCACAATTTTTTGAATTGGAGGATGCTTTGGGGGTATATTTGGCTCAGGTTACAGAGGTTTTACAAGTCAATGACATTGCACCGCTTTCTTACATCGAGCCAACAATAAAACAAGTGCTCTTAAATAGACGTAAGATTGATTACTTAAGAAAGTTAGAAACAGAAGTTATTGACGAAGCCATAAAAGACAAAGAATTTCAAGTTTATGTACAAGAAAATTAAAAGTATCGTTACCTCCTTTTTTTTAATAGGATGCTGTTTAAGTTCAATAGCTCAGGTAGGCGAAGCTACCAATGACTCAATTGCGATTACTTCAGCACAGGAGGCTATTGATAGTGTCAAAATTGAACCTGTCAAAAAGGAATTCAAAAGAACCAAATTAGATGGTATTTCAGCCGTAATTGGTGATTATGTGATTTTAGAATCAGATATTGAAAAAACATTAATTGATCTTAGAAATCAAGGTGCTTCAACTGAAGATGTTACGCGCTGTGGTTTATTAGGTAAATTGATGGAAGATCGATTATACGCCCACCAAGCAGTTCAAGATAGTATTTTAGTATCAGATGATGAGGTAAATGCAACAGGTGATAAACAATTACAATCATTGGTACAGCAAATTGGCGATATCAAAAAGGTTTTAAAATACTATAACAAAGAGAGCGAAGCTGAATTTAGAGATGAGCTTTATAAGATTAACAAGCTCAGAATGCTGTCAGAACGTATGCAGCAAAGTATAGTTTCAGAAATTGATGTCACACCTGAAGAAGTACGTCAATTTTATAATAAAATTGCTGAAGATGAGCGTCCAGTATTTGGTGCAGAAATGGAGATAGCCCAAATTGTTAAAGAGCCAAAACCCACAGAAGATGAGCGGCAAAAAGCCATTGATAAATTAGATAAAATACGATCTGATGTGCTTGATAATGATGCCAGTTTCAGTGTAAAAGCGATTTTGTATTCTGAAGATCCTGGTTCAAAACCAAAAGGTGGTTTGTATGAAGGTATTACCAAAGAAACAGGCTTTGTAAAAGAATTTAAAGATGCCGCTTTTAGCTTGAATGAGGGCGAAGTATCTGAACCTTTTGAAACCACATTTGGGTTTCATATTATGATGGTCGAGAAAATTAGAGGTCAAGAAAGAGATGTGCGTCACATACTAGTAATTCCAAAAATATCTGATAAAGCCCTAGAGAATCTAAAAGTTGAATTAGACAGTATTCGTTCTCAAATCATTGAAGGTAAATATACTTTTGCTGATGCCGCAAAAAACTTCTCAGATGAAAAAGAAACTAAATTTGATGGCGGACAATTAAGAAACCCCGTAACGCTTGATTCTCGATTTGAATTGACTAAGATGGATCCCTCATTATACAATCAGGTAAGAAATCTGAAAGATGACGAAATTTCATATCCTATTATAGAAGAAGATCCTCGTGGCGGTCCACCAAAATATAAACTATTAAAAATAACCAATCGTTATGATGAGCACACAGCAGATTTTTCAAAAGATTACACTAAAATTCAGCAATTAGCAAAAACAGAGAAACAATTTAACGCCATCAAAGAATGGATGGAGGAACATATTCGTGATACCTATATTACTATTAATGAAGGTAATAAAGATTGCGAATTTGCAAATAATTGGGTAAAGGAATAATCAATATGTCAGACGTAGCTGCAGTAGAAAATCTTGTTCAAAAGCACCAAGAATTAAAGCAAGAGATTGCTAAAATTATTGTGGGTCAAAATGAAGTGATTGACCAAATTTTGTTAGGCATATATACAGGCGGTCACGCACTACTTATTGGTGTGCCAGGTTTGGCAAAAACCTTAATGGTCAATACAATTGCGCAAACTTTAGGTTTAGATTTCAAGCGTATTCAGTTTACGCCAGATTTAATGCCCAGTGATATATTGGGTAGTGAAGTACTTGATCAAAACAGAAGTTTTAAATTCATCAAAGGCCCAATATTCTCAAATATTATTCTTGCCGATGAAATTAATAGAACACCTCCAAAAACTCAGGCTGCTTTATTAGAAGCGATGCAAGAAAGGGCCGTAACTATTGCGGGTAAGCAGTACAAATTAGAACTGCCTTATTTTGTTTTAGCTACTCAAAATCCGATTGAGCAAGAAGGTACGTACCCATTACCTGAGGCACAGTTAGACCGTTTCATGTTTGCTATTGAATTGAAATACCCTTCAATTGAAGAAGAAATTGAGGTAGTTAAAAAAACTACTGATGATAGAACCACTTCAGTAAATACCATTTTTAATGCTGAAGAAATATTACAAATTCAACAATTAGTACGTCGTGTACCAGTGCCTGAAAAGGTAATTGAATATGCTGTAAATCTTGTTAATAGTACACGACCAGGAATGGTTACTGCAACTGATTTTGTTAAACAATATATTGACTGGGGCGCCGGCCCCAGAGCTTCTCAAAATTTAGTTTTAGCAGCAAAGGCAAATGCCGTTGTTAATGGTAAATTCTCGCCAGATATTGAAGATGTAAAGGCCGTAGCGTTGGGCATCCTTAGACATCGAATTATTAAAAATTATAAAGCTGAAGCAGAAGGTATTTCTGAGGAGGATATCATCACGCAATTACTTTAGTAATTTTCCGCTTAATATTTTATTAAATCCGCAATATTAGTACTTCAGTTTTGTTATACAGATGAAGAAAGATTATCTGTTCTTCAAATATTTTAGTAAAACCTCTTATTTCCGTAATTTTGTAGAAATAAGTTAATTCAAAATTTACAATAGATGGCATTTGATATTAATATGATTAAAGACGTTTATGCTTCAATGGCTGAACGTGTTGACAAAGCGCGTGAAGTTGTTGGTAAGCCCCTAACCTTAGCAGAAAAAATTCTTTACGCTCACTTATGGGACGGTACACCGTCAAAAGCATTTGTTAGAGGAAAAGATTATGTTGATTTTGCGCCGGATCGTATTGCGTGTCAAGATGCTACAGCTCAAATGGCATTGTTGCAGTTTATGCAAGCAGGGAAGCCGAAAGTTGCAGTACCCACTACAGTGCATTGTGATCACTTGATTCAAGCAAAAAGTGGCGCTATAGCTGATTTAAAATCTGCAAATAACACAAGTGCAGAGGTTTTTAACTTTTTAGAATCTGTATCAAATAAATACGGAATAGGTTTTTGGAAGCCAGGAGCAGGTATTATTCATCAAGTGGTATTAGAGAACTATGCTTTTCCAGGTGGAATGATGATTGGTACTGATTCACATACGGTAAACGCAGGTGGATTAGGAATGGTAGCTATTGGAGTAGGTGGTGCTGATGCCGTTGATGTTATGGCAGGAATGGCATGGGAACTTAAATTTCCTAAATTAATTGGTGTTAAGTTAACCGGAACTATTTCTGGTTGGACAGCACCAAAAGATGTGATTTTAAAAGTTGCTGAAATTCTTACTGCAAAAGGAGGAACAGATGCAATTGTTGAATATTTTGGCCCAGGTGCAATTTCTTTATCATGTACGGGTAAAGGAACTATTTGTAATATGGGTGCTGAGATTGGAGCGACAACTTCAACATTTGGTTATGATGAGTCAATGGAACGTTACTTACGTGCTACTGATAGAGCTGATGTTGCAGATGCAGCGAACCAAGTAAAAGAATATTTAACGGGTGATTCAGAGGTTTATGCAAACCCTGAAACTTATTTTGATCAAGTAATTGAAATAAATTTAACTGAACTTAATCCATTATTAAACGGTCCGTTTACGCCAGATTTATCAACAGCTGTTGGTACTGATATGACAGAAAAGGCAACAAAGAATGAATGGCCACTTCAAGTAGAATGGGGTCTGATTGGTTCTTGTACAAATTCATCTTATGAAGATTTATCAAGAGCTTCTTCTATTGCGCAACAAGCTTTAGATAAAGGTGTAAAAATGAAATCTGAATTAGGTATTAACCCTGGTTCTGAGCAAGTACGTTATACAGCTGAAAGAGATGGTATTCTTGGTGTTTTTGAGCAGTTAGACGCAAAAATATTTACAAACGCTTGTGGGCCATGTATTGGGCAATGGGCAAGATATAGTGATCCTAAAAATGCACCAAAGAATAGTATTGTGCACTCTTTTAATAGAAACTTTGCAAAACGAGCTGATGGAAACCCTAATACGCATGCATTTGTAGCTTCTCCTGAGATAACAGCTGCAATTGCAATAGCAGGTCGTTTAGATTTTAATCCGATGACAGACACTTTGATTAGTGAAAATGGAGAGGAAGTTAAATTTGATGAACCAACAGGGTGGGAGTTACCTCCAAAAGGATTCGAAGTTGAAGATGCAGGTTTCCTAGCGCCAGATGAAGATGGTTCAGGTGTTGTAGTAAAAGTTGCTGGTGATTCAGAACGTATACAATTACTAGAGCCTTTTGTTCCAATTGTAGATAGTGAATTAAAAGAGGCAAAATTATTAATTAAGGCTTTTGGTAAATGTACCACAGATCACATTTCAATGGCCGGCCCATGGTTACGTTATAGAGGTCATTTAGATAATATTTCTAATAACTGTTTGATTGGTGCTGTGAATGCATTTAACAAGAAAACAAATTTTGTTAAGAGTCAATTAACAGGTGAATATGGTGGTGTGCCAGATACACAAAGGGCATACAAAGCAAAAGGAATAAAAACATTAGTTGTAGGTGATCATAATTACGGCGAAGGTTCTTCGCGTGAACATGCTGCCATGGAACCAAGACATTTAGGTGTTGCTGCTGTGATTGTAAAATCTTTTGCACGTATTCATGAAACTAATTTGAAGAAGCAAGGTATGTTAGGCTTAACTTTTTCAAATGAGAGCGATTATGACCTAATTCAAGAAGATGATACCTTCAACTTTGTAGATATCGCTGATTTTGCTCCTGGTAAGCAGTTAACCATTGAGATTACCCATGCAGATGGTAGTTCAGATACTATAAGCGTAAATCACACCTATAATGAAGCGCAGATTGGTTGGTACCGAGAAGGTTCTGCCTTGAATGTAATCAAGAGAGAAAACGCATCTTAAGAAGTGCGAAATATAATAATCATAAAAAACTCCTGATTTATTCAGGAGTTTTTTTAGTTTTGAACGTAACCTAAAATCGTAAATGAAAAGAAGTACATTTTATACATTATCTGTAATTGTTATCGTGTTATCTTTTTTTGTAACTCCTTTAGGCGATTTTAGTAAAGAGCAATTGAACAAATTGTTTGCGGCTAGCCCTACTATCATTAGTGCTGAGAATCAAGGTAAGATTGATTCGTATGATTGGAAACTTAAAAGGGCAGATTGGAGCTACTTCAATTTTGAAGAAGCAAAGAATCAGGTGGTTTTTATTAACTTTTGGGCATCGTGGCACTTGCCTTCTAGAGCTCAATTAGATGACGTACAAGAGCTTTTTGACCATTATGGCAATAGTGTTAAGTTTTATATTATAACTAATGAAGAGCGTGAGTTACCCGAGGAAATGATGATTAGAAAAGGCTACACTTTTCCGATTACTTATGAAATTATCGACAACGCAAGTCCTTTAAAAATTCTGAAACCTTCAGGTTCTTATCTTCTTGATAAAAAAGGAAACATTGTAATGCATCAAACTGCAATTGCTGATTGGGATAATGATAAAGTTTACAATTTAATTGACCAATTATTAGCGGAGTAACTATTTCTTCTTAAAGTATTTGAACGGTACTACCAACATGCCAAAGCATTCACCATCTTCTTTACCTAAATGTTTGTGATGCATTTTATGAGCTCTACGCACGCCTTTTGCATACCTATTTTCAGCCTTTTTAAGTAGTTTAAAACGCTGGTGAATAAAGATATCATGTACTAAGAAATAAGCAATGCCATAGGCTAAAATACCAAAGCCAAGGGCCCAGCCATACCACCAACCATTTGCGCCAGCATAAAAAAGAATCATACTCACAATGGCATAAAAAATGAAAAATATATCATTTCTTTCAAACCATGAGTCGTGATCTTTATGGTGGTGGTCTTTATGAAGATGCCATAAAAAACCATGCATTACATATTTATGCGTAAACCACGCCATAAACTCCATTGCAGAGAAGGTTCCTAAAAATAGTAGAATCCAAAAAAATACTTTCATTAGACTAAATTCAATTTATAGTTAACATATGAGGTTGCCAAAAGTCCGAATTTTTGGTAATTAGGTACTCGAATACGAGCATTTTTAATTTCTAAAGGTGGCGTATTTTGTAGTTTTTGTAAAAGTTTATTATAGTATTTATAAGCAGTATATACCCCAAATTTAGCAACATTTGGCAACTGTTCAATACCTTCAAACCCTAATTTAAAATCTGCACTAATTTCATCAACAATACGTTTTTTAGAATCTTCATCTAGCTCCATTAAATTTGTATTCGGAAAATAAGTACGGTTTAAGCCTTCATAATCTGCTTTTAAATCTCTTAAAAAATTCACTTTCTGAAAAGCAGAACCTAAAGACATGGCTGATTTTTTCAATTTTTCATATTGGTCTTCATCTCCCTTTACAAAAACTTGTAAGCACATGAGCCCAACAACATCAGCTGAACCATAGATGTAGGCTTTATATTCTTCGTCGGTGTTATAAACGGTTTTATATAAATCCATTTTCATACTCTTCATAAAAGAATCAACCAAGTGCCGCGGTATATCATATTTATGAAAAGTGTGTTGAAAAGAATTGAGAATAGGGTTCAGACTTATTTTATCCTTAATGGCATCATCAAGTTCTTTTTCAAATTTTTCGAATAAAATTTCTTTGTTGTAGTCGTGAAACGAATCAACTATTTCATCCGCGAAGCGAACAAAACCATAGATATTATAAATATCGGCTCTGATTGAATCACCTAACATTTTGGTGGCTAGCGTAAATGAGGTGCTGTAAGACTTAGTAACTAACTTACTGCATTGATACGATACATCATCAAAAATTGCTTTCATAGTTAGCGATTTTTAGTAATTAATTG
Source organism: uncultured Flavobacteriaceae bacterium (assembly GCA_937929935.1). Lineage (GTDB taxonomy): Bacteria > Bacteroidota > Bacteroidia > Flavobacteriales > Flavobacteriaceae > Maribacter_C. The sequence continues at coordinate 35,269 of CALFUL010000016.1, forward strand.
AGAAACTAATTTTCCAGAAATAAGGGAGGGAGGTACTCCAGGACCCGGAACTGTTAGTTGCCCAGTAAAGAACATATTCTTTACTTTTTTACTCTTCAATTTTGGCCTAAGGAATGCGGTTTGTAACAATGTGTTAGCCATACCATAGGCATTACCCTTGTAAGAATTGTAGTCTTCAACGAAATCATTTACGCAAAAAGACTCTTTAAATATAATGTTATTTTTTATGAGTTGCCCCGTGCGTTTTTCGAATCTTTTGATGATCATATCAAAATAGTGATCGCGTAAATCTTGGGTGTCTTTTAAGTTTGTAGCTATCGGAACTAAGAAAAAGCCTGTTTCACATCCTTCCGGAGCCATTGAACTATCTGTAACTGATGGAAAATTTACATAAAACAAAGGGTCAGACGGCCATTTTGGTGTGTCGTAAATTTCTGAAGCATGCAGTTCAAAATCTGTATCAAAGAACAAATTATGATGCTCGATGTTTTTCAGTTTTTTATCAAAACCAACATAAAATAGGAGGGAGGAGGGGGCAAATGTTTTTTTAGCCCAGTAGGCCTCGGAGTATTGTCGATATTTGTGTTCCAGCAGAGTTTCCGAATGGTGATAATCCGCTCCACTAAGAACATAATCACTATCTATATTTTGCCCATTGACCTTAATACCAATCGCTTTTCCATTCTTTACTCGGATTTTTTCTGCCGGACTATCTGTACGTATTGCAACACCAAGTTCGGTGGCCAAGGTTTTCATGGCTTTAATAATTTCATACATTCCACCTTTTGGGTGCCAAGTGCCCAGGCCAAAATCTGCAAAGTTCATAAAACTGTAGAAAGATGGGGTTTTGGCTGGTTTTGCGCCAAGGAACAATACCGGAAATTCCAAGGTTGAAACCAATTTTGGATTTTTGAAATTCTTTCGCACTTCTCCACTAATTGTTTTGAAAAACCGATCTACCTTGAAAACAGTCTCCTTGGTTACTAGCTCAAATGGTGAAATACCTGGCTTTAGG
>CALFUL010000017.1 GCA_937929935.1 uncultured Flavobacteriaceae bacterium
TTTATTATGTCAGTCAGGAAAACGTAGTGAAATTGCATTAAAACAATTGCGAGAACTACAGCCTAAAAGTTCTCTTTTTAGTATTTTAGGAGGACTAAACCAGTATTTGGCTACATGCTCTTAACCGTTCCTGAACTTTTAGTATTAATGGGTGGCTTTTTAGTTATTGCTACTTTATATTCCTCCGTAGGTTTTGGTGGTGGTTCTAGCTATTTAGCGCTTTTGGCTTTGGTTTTTGTTAGCTTTTTTACAATACGAAGTACCGCTTTGATTTGCAACCTATTTGTGGTATCAGGAAGTAGTTATCTATACTGGAAAAACGGGCATTTAGATTTTAAAAAATTCTTGCCTTTTGTATTTGCAAGTATTCCTATGGCATTTATTGGTGCACTATTTCGACTTTCAGAAAGTACTTTTTTTATGATTCTTGGTGGGGCATTAATAATTTCAGCAGCAGCTTTAATTTATCAAACGACAAAAGGGAAGAAGTCTGAAGAAGTTAGTTCAAACTATGCGCCTTGGGTAACCTATGCCTTAGGTGCCGGAATAGGTTTGTTATCAGGACTCGTAGGTATTGGAGGCGGTATTTTTTTAGCACCAGTTCTGAATCATATAAAATGGGACAAATCCATAAAAATAGCTGCGCTGGCTAGCTTTTTTATTCTGGTAAATTCAATTTCGGGCATTGGTGGTTTACTAACCAATGGTACTTTTGATTTTCCATGGATAGAAGGTCTCGGTTTAGTGGTAGCCGTATTTATAGGAGGGCAAATAGGAATACGCTTAAGCCTCAGTAAACTTACTGGTAATGGCATTAAAGTAGTAACCGCTGTTTTGGTTTTAATAGTTGGTATTCGGGTATTGTTGGTTAATGGTCTTCAATTCAGTTTTCAATAAAATTATTACCGCCGTATGTATCTTTTTTTATTTTAGTGGTAGTTCTGCGGTAGAAATTTCTACTTGTTTGCCAGTATTTTTGAGCACTTTTTTGGCACACATAATTTCAATTTCTAGATTCGAACAACTTTAAAATATAGAATCATGAAAAATTATGTAGTATCAAAAATGAAATAATTAGTCCTAACTTTAATTGTACTCATGACATTAGTGAGTTGCACCAAATCAGATGTTAATGATGAATCAGGTACTGACGCCATTGTTGGTACATGGTTTTTAGTTGAAGTCAATGGCACTGACATAACTAGTCTTGATTGTATTAACAATTCATTTATTGAATCAGATGCGGTTACAATTACTTTTTTTATTCAAAATGAGGATGATAATGGAGAATGTGAAACTTTAGCGAATAGCACTGGTGAGTTTACTTTTGAAAACAATGTTTATAGTATAGATGGTGAATCTTTTGATTTCGATATTAGTGGAAATACCCTTTCTTGGGATATAGATTCAGAAACTAATTTTGAGTTTAGAAAATAGGATGCTATTTCTTTTTACCACTGGTTACGATAGGATATGAAACGATAAACTTCATTTGCTAAAAACTCGCTTTTACCTTGAGGTAAAATTAAAAATCCGTCTGTTTTTACCAGGTTTGCAAAATCACCTGAGCCATTTCCTTTTATTGCGTTAGCGATAAGGCTTCCGTCTGCTAGGCTTTCTAGGGTTGCTTCTAAGAAATAGACTAAATCGGGTTTGAAGTTGACATTGTTTTTGAGTTTTACATATAGCCTTTCCTGTTCAAGTCCTAATGATTGTTTTAACCAAAATTGAATGTAAACGTAAACACAAACAAAAGACGAAACAGGATTTCCCGGAAGGGCAAAAATCTTTTTTCCTTCGGTATTACTGCCAAACCAAAAAGGTTTTCCTGGGCGTTGTTGAATTTTATGAAAATGTTTTGTGACTTTAAGTTCTTCTAAAACATCAGGCAGGTAATCAAACTTGCCTTTAGAAACACCTCCAGTAAAAATGAAAAGGTCATATTCTTTGAGCATTTTTGAAATGGTCGCCAACATTTCTTCTTTATTATCTGCTAAGTGTTCTAGCTTCGCTGAAACTCCCCATTCTTTTAAGGTAGCTTGAATTCCGTAAATGTTCGACCTTCTGATTTGATGTAATTCAGGAGTCTGATGCACAGGTACCAACTCATCACCAGTTGAAAAAATCACAACTTTTGGCATCTGTCGAACTTTTAATATGTTTTTTCCGACTGACGCGGCAATATTTATTTCAGCACTTGATAATTGTTTTCCTTTTGAGACAATTACTGTTCCTTTAGCAATATCAATTCCTTTGAAATGTACATTTTGTTTGTGGCGTAATACATCTAAATTTATAGTAGCGGAATCTTCTTTAAGTTCTAAATCTTCATAACGAATAACCGTATCAACACCAATTGGCATAATAGCACCTGTCATTACTTCAATACAATTCTGAGTATCCTTTAAGGTAAGTTGTGGCGTACCTGCAGCTGCAACCGATTCAATTGAAAATGTTCTTTTTCCATTTTTAAAAGTATCATAAACAATCGCAATACCATCCATTGTTACTCTGTCAAAAGGAGGAAAGTCACGGTCGGCGATTAAATCTTCAGCCAAGTAAGCACCAATACATTCTTCTAAGTTTCTTGATTCAATAGAAAATTCGCCTTTGTGTTCCTCTATAATTGAAAGGGCTTTTTCGTAGGGAATAAAAGTGTTCATTTTCGCTTAGCGCTTTACGCTGCACGCTTTACGCCAAACGCATTTTTAATACGCGGCATTATGCGATTCGCATTATGTTAATTTATATTTCAAAAAAAATATATTGAGTATTTTGTGAAGAGCGTGCTGCGTACAGCGCATTACCCGCCAATACTACTCATGCTTTTCATAGCCTCCTTCTGATCTTTGCGCATTTTTTCAGCTTCGAATCCGTCTTTTGGTTTGAGCCTAATGATTTCTCTAAACTTATCTGCTAATTCTAAATCAGTTACTCCTGAACGCATATAATCGCGAATATTAAAAACGCCATCGTCATACAAACAACTTTTTATCTCACCATTTGCAGAAATTCGAAGTCGGTTGCAGGTATTACAGAAAGTTCTAGAAAAAGCAGCTATGACACCAATATTTCCTTTGTAGCCTGGTACGGAAAGTAAACTTGCCGTGTCTCCATGTTTACTTTGTAGTTTTATTAAGTTTGGGTAGTACGCTTTTAAATCTGAGTAGATATCTCGCGCAGAATACAGCTCTACATTTTCTTTATACCCACCATTAAAAGGCATTTCTTCAATAAAACGAACATCTACAGGATAGTCTTTGGCAAGTTCTGCTAGCGGAATAATATCTTGTTTATTAATGCCTTTCATGATGACTGCATTCAGCTTGATTTTGAATCCGTTGTCAATTAATATATGAAAGGTTTGCATCACTTTTTCAAAATCATCACGACGTGTAATTTTATGAAAACGTTCCTTATCCAAAGAATCAATACTTAAATTGATTTTGGAAATGCCTAATTCTTTTAACTTCGGAATATGTCTTTGTAAAAGTGTCCCGTTTGAAGTAATATGTATCGATTTGTAATCTTCTAGCCCAGCGGTATTTTCCAATAATTGCATGAAATCTTTCCGAAGAAAAGGTTCTCCACCTGTAAACCTCACTTTCTGAAAACCTAATACGCCTAATACACTCAGAAGACGTGTAATTTCTTCATAACTAAGTAAATGTGCTTTTGGTTCATAGAGAATTCCTTCAGCAGGCATACAATAAAAGCACCTTAAATTACAACGATCGGTAACTGCGATACGCACATAATCTATAGTTCTATCAAAGGAATCTGTCATGTAATTTTCGAAATTGGTATCTTGTCAAAGTCTAGGCTAATATAACCAAACTTATTGATCGAATAGTTCAAAATTCATGACGCACGAGTTAAAAAATATTATTGCATCATATTTAAAAAATCAACAGTCAGAAATCAAAAGTGTTCTGGCAACTGTTGTTGCGTTAGATGGGTCTTCATATCGTAGACCAGGGGTATGTATGTTGATAAATGAAAACGGAAAAATGGTCGGAGCTGTTAGCGGTGGCTGCGTTGAAAAAGAAGTTATAAGACAAGCAGCTTCCGTTTTTCTAGACGGTAAGGCTAAGGTCATGACATATGATGGTAGGTATAGATTGGGTTGTGAAGGCATTTTATATATTTTGATAGAGCCTTTTACACCGGACGAAGATTTTATTAGTGCTTTTAACCAAACGATAGAGAAACGACTACCAATTTCTATGTCGTCATATTTTAAAAAAAAGGACGCTCTGAATTCAGGTTTTGGAAGTGAAATTCAATTGAGCGGAAAATGGCATTTGGTACAAGCTGCTGCAAAGTTAGATTCAAATCTTCAAAAGTTTGAACAAACTTTAGAGCCTTGTTATCGCTTGATTATTGTTGGTGCTGAACACGACGCAGTTCAGTTGTGTCTTTTTGCAAGTAAGATGGGTTGGGAGGTAAGTGTTATTACACACCCCACTGAAGAAAAGCAGCTTTTAGACTTCCCTGGCGCGCAAGAATTACAGGGTATTATTGCTGAAGATTTTGATGTTTCTGAAATTGATAAACAAACTGCGGTAGTACTAATGACTCACAGTTATTCAAAAGACCTACAATTCTTAATCGCATTGCAAAACATTCAACCTGCTTATTTAGGCTTGTTAGGTCCGAATAAGCGCAGAGAAAAATTATTAAATGAATTTATTGAGCATTGCCCTGAAGTAGATGATTCTTTTTTTGACCATGTCTATGGCCCCACCGGACTTCATATTGGTGCAGAAACACCCCAAGAGATTGCCATTGCCATACTCGCCGAAATTTTATCGGTTATTAGAAACACCACTCCCGGCTTACTAAGAGATAAAAAGGGTGGAATTCATGAATGATGTTTTTTCAAATCTAATACATCGTTTGAATTAATTTTTTTGATTCTTTTTTATTCTTCTCCCATTGTGCAAAACAAAATATGAATAGATGAACTAGGTATTTTGTTTTTTCTATTTGGAAAATTTATTGATAAGTGCAGTTCGTCTAAAACACGGCTATTCATTCAATAAAGCAGTTTTCTATACGTTTTGAATGCTCGCCTTTAAAAAAGTGCGCCACCATTCTAACCAAACTAATAACCGTATAGTTATGATCCCAAATCTTCGCTACGCAGTCTTGTTTTTAATTATTTTTCTATTTCAGAGTCAGTTATTTGCAGGTACCAATCCTTTTTTGGCAACAGCAAATGAAGTCTTAGCGTGCCCGTTAGATAATAGTGAGGTATCAAACTTTACGTTATGTGGAGCATATGATACTCATTCTTTTCAAATTACTGATTCTGATGTTCAGTCAGTGGCGTGGCAAAAATTAGATAATGGTTCTTGTAGTTCTACAGTGCAAGATTGTCCAAATACCAATGTTAGTTGCATTTGGAATACAATTGAGACAGGTACTTCATTCATTTTAAATGATGAAGGAGAGTTTCGGGTAATATTGACCTATCAAAACAGTACCTCTGAAATTTTTTATGCAAAAAGTTACCTAAGTACATATTCCGATGTCATAGCGGTTACAAAGAATATATCAATAAACGGATTAGCTGACGGAGAAATAACAATTTTACCTACTGGAAACAGCTCTTTTCAACATGCAATCTCAAACGACGGGGGTTTTACTTATGGTCCTTTTCAAAGTAGCTCAGTATTTACAGATTTAGGTCCAGGTATGTACCAAATTAAAACCCTTGATAATTCAGGTGTTTGCGAATATGTGTCAAGCTTAGTCGAATTAACTGAGCCTGCCCCTTTGGTCGGGAACATAGAAATAACCAAATCTATCTCTTGTATTGAAGGAGGCGAAATTATGGTAGATGCTTCTGGCGGTATTCCTCCTTATTCATATGCTTTAAATGGCGGAGCTGTAGTCAATAGCAATATTTTTTATGGTTTAACACCAGGTAATTATGGGGTACAAGTTTTTGATGTAAATGGCGCTAGTGTGTTTACAAATAATATGGCACTCACTGCCCCAAACCCAATTAGTATAACCTTAACAACTATTAATGAACCATGTAGCGGATTAAATGAAAATTTAATTACAGTTGAAGCTACTGGTGGTTCAGGTAATTTTAAATATTCATTAATCGATGCTGGAACTGGTTCGCTCATTTCCTTTACTTCGTTTAGCACTGAAAATTATACATTTGAAAGCATAGCTACTGGGGCATATATTATTTTAGTAGAAGATACTGGTGGATGCACAACACAGCAACAAGCAGTTTTATACGAATCAATTCCTTTAGAAGCTACAGCTACCCATGTATCGCCAACACAAAGTAATCTTAATGATGGTAGCATATCAGTTATAACTTCAGGCGGCAGTGGTAGTTATCAGTATGCGATTTCGCCAAATTTGAATGAATTTTACAATACTAATGTTTTTACGAATCTTGGCGTTGGTACTTATACTATTCTTATTCAAGACCAAGATGGTTGCGCTCAAACTATAGATGTGACTTTAACAACGCCTGATTCATTGCAGTTAAATTTATCAAAAACAGATGTGAGTTGCGCTGAATTTGGAACCATCGCCGCCCAGGTAGAAGGTGGTGTGCCACCGTATATATATGAATTAGACGGTGTGCCTTTTGGAGATACAAATGTTTTCAATGGTCTCACTGCGGGGGTTTATAACGTAAGTGTTAAAGATGCCAATAATACTTTTGTTAACAAATCAATAGAAATAGTTGAACCATCTCCTCTAGTGGCAAACTATAGCGCACAAAGTGTTTTATGTTTTGGTTCACAAGATGGTCAAATAGAAATTCAAGTTTCAGGCGGTACGGGTAATTACGTTTATTCGCTATCAAATAATGGCGCACTTATTTATGGTGAACAAACAAGTAACTTATTTGAAAATTTGGCTCCTGGTATTTATGAAGTTACTGTTAGTGATTCTGCTGGCTGTACATACGTATCATCAATTGTTATAGAACAGCCAGAGCCTTTGGTTCTAGAATCTTTTAAAACTGACCCTAGCGCTAATACTACTTCTGATGGTAGTATTGCTTTAAATGCTTCTGGTGGAGTAGGTGGTTATGAATATTCTATTGATGGTGGAGTGACATTTATGGCTACAAGTTTTTTTGAAAACCTAGCTATAGGTGACTATGAGATAACAGTACATGATGCATATGGCTGTATACAAAATGATTTTATTCAGCTAGGTTCGTCTGAATTGACTTTAACCGCAACCGTGCAAAATCATATTAGTTGTGGTGCTCAGGCGCAGGTATTATTAACACCAACTGGTGGGGTACCGCCTTATGAATATAGTAGTGACGGAAGTTCATTTAGTACTACCAATCCTTTTGTAACTGGGTCTTCTGGGGTAACTACTTTCACAGTACGTGATGCTAACGGTACAATTGCTACCAGTAATGCTGTTACTATAAACGCAGTAGATGACACCATACGTTTTAACGCACAAGCTACTCTTGATTGTGACGGCATTAATTTGCCTGTTGTGAATGTTAATATTACCAGAGGGTCTGGTACTCTAGAGTATAGTATTTATGACGGACTTTGGCAAGATTCACCCACTTTCTTAGATGTGCCTGACGGAGATTATGTTGTTAAAGCTAAAAATGAAAGTTGCGAATTTGCATTATCATTAACTGTTGAAAATGTTGAGCCCGTCAAGGTTAGGGTATTAGAACAAAATGAAGGTAAGGTAACCTTTCAGATTCAGAGCGGTAAAGGTCCTTTTAACTATCGCATTAATTCGTATTCATCACCAAGAATTGAAATCGGAAACAATACTATATTTGACATTGATGGCTTGTCTCCTGGGGCTTATTGGATCGTTGTTGACGCTGCTAATTGTAGTGACCATGTTACATTTGATGTCGAAGGCTTTATACCTGAATTAGAGGTCGAAACTCAAGTAACTAATGTTAGTTGCTTCGGAGAGAATAATGGGTCTATTAGTGTTGCTGGTGTTGGCGGACTCGGAGAGTATAACTATGGCTTGGTAGATGGCGATAACAATATATTATATAATGTGCGTCCAGAAATCACACATTTTGAAGGCTTAGCCCCAGGAACGTACAAAGCACTCGTGCGCGATACGCGTCAAGGATTATTGGTTCGGTCAGAATTAATAACCATTACTGAACCTGAAGTATTAAACTTGGCTATTGAAACAATAAATGGTTCTCAATCGAATTCAAATACGGGTAATGCTAATATTAGTGTTGAAGGCGGTACAATGCCATATGAATTTAGATTAGACACAAGTATGACATTCATGCCTTTACAGAATGGTGCTATTTCAGAGCTTGATAGCGGATATCATTTTGTTACAGTTCGAGATGCAAACGGATGTCAAAAGGATGTTATTTTTACAATTGAAACGTTGCCAGAATTAAATGCTACTGTAAATGTTGAATATACGGGTTGCGAAGAAAATGAGATAACTCTTATAGTTTCTGAAGGCAGTGGAGATTATGTTTATGCAATAGATAGTGAATTGATTAGTAGTGCGCAGGTTTCAAATAAATTCTTAAATGTTCTTTCTGGAAACCACTTTGTAACAGTTTTTGATGCTAATGGTTATATTTCAATTGTATGGTTTGAAATTGAGGAATTAATTTCGATGGATGTAAATGCCAATATAACATACAATGATGATGAAACAAGTGCCAATATAAGTCTTGAGGTAACTGGAGGAAATGCTCCGTATTCTTATTCAATTAATGGGGATGATTTTCAAGAAACGGCAACCTTTATCGACCTTACGAAAGAGGCCTACACTATTTATGTAAAAGATTCTTTAGGATGTATTGAAGAGCGTTTTGTTGAACTAGTCTTTACTGATGATTCACTTAGCGGAAAGGAAGATGAAGGTATAGCCGTTTATCAAAATTCAGGTCGTACTGAAGTCTTTGATGTACTATGGCAGCCATCTGAAGAATCTCAAACAATACTCGTTATCTATAACTCAAAAGGAACAATGGTGCATTCTTCTGAATACCAAATAGGAATGGCTCAAGCCCAAATAAATGTGGGTAACCTTTCTCGTGGCATCTATTTTATCTACATCAAGAATGATGAAATGGAAAAAGTAAAAAAGGTGTTAGTCCAATAAGAAGTTAGCCAGTCTGATATACGTTCGTTTTGTAACAGAAAGTAAAAGCCCATTTTAAATGGGCTTTTACTTTCTTATGGGTAATATGTTTTTACTTTCCTTCATACTTCTCAGAATACCTTTTCCAAAGTTGAGTTTGGTGGGTTTCTAAAGAAATAGATCTACCATCAATAAAAGCATGAGTCAATTGGTTGGTTCTCATATCTAAGGCATCACCTTGAGAAACAAAAAGTGTAGCGCTTTTACCCACTGCTAATGTACCGTGAGTCGCATCAATACCTAAAATTTTTGCGGTATTACCAGTTAGCATTTGAACTGCCTTTTCTTTGTCTAAACCTTGACCCACTACTTGACCGGCATAAAAGGGTAAATTTCTAGTTTGAAAGTTGCTTGCTTCACCGTTTTGAATAGCAACTAAAAGCCCAGCGTCAGATAAGAGTTTTGGTAACTTATACGGTAAATCATAATCATCATCTTCAAAATTCGGAGTGTTATGCGTAAATTGTACTAATACCGGCACCTCATTTTCTTTCAAGAAATCTGTTACTTTATAGGCATGATATCCGCCAACTAAAACAACAGATTTTACTCCTGAATTCTTTGCAAGGGTAATACCATCAATAATTTCCTTTTCACCATCTGCATATACATATAGTATTTGTGAGCCCTTAAAAACACCTTGCATAGCAGCAAAAGCTGGGTTTAATTCTTTTGAAGTTCCTTTACCGTATGCAATCGAATTTTGTAAGAAGGTTTCAACTTCCGTCACTTGTTTTTGGTAGTTTTTGTTAGGTTTTAATCCTCTTGGTTCACCTAACCACCAACGGCCTCTTCTGAAACTTGAAGGCCAGCTTAAATGAATGCCATCATCAACTTTGACTGCAGCGTCTTCCCAGTTCCAAGCATCAAATTGTACAATAGAAGAAGTACCTGAAATACGACCTCCTTTAGGTGTGATTTGAGCCATTAGTACTCCGTTCGGGCGCATACTTTCTACTACTTTAGATTCTGCATTATAAGCGATCAAACTGCGTATATGCGGAATCATTTCACCAATCTCATCTGAATCATCAGAAGCACGTACTGCATTTACTTCAATCAAACCTAATTCTTTTACCGGTGCAATAAAACCAGGATAGACATGCTTGCCAGAAGCATCAATCACTAGACCTTTTGTACTTTCTCCGGTACCAAGCGCTGTAATCTTTCCATCTTCAAAAACAATGGTGCAATTTTCTACTACAGTACCGTCTCCAATGTGAGCTGTTGCACCTGTAATTGTTATGGCTTCTGATTGTGTATCAGCAGGAGTCTGTTGTGCCCAGCTTGTCATTCCAAAGGAAAGCAGCAGGGCGAGTACTAAATTTGTATGTTTTTTCATGATTGTATTTTTTATTATTTCCGCGCTTGTGCTGAATTCATTTCAGTAAAGACGGAAATCTATTTTAACTTATTCTATTTTCAACGTTCTAACTTGTAAGTTCTCGACTGCTCTCGAAGTGACAGTAGTATTTTTTTTACAGACAATTATCAACCAACAACCGTCAACAACTTGCTAACTTTCACAAGTCATACGTTCTTTCTTGCTCATTTTAGGGCCTTGTGTTTTTCCGCCACCTGCTTTTTCTTTTAGCATCATGTTAATGAGTTGCGTTCGCTCTTGTTTAATCGCCGCTCGCATTTGTTGATCCTTTTCTAAATCAAAATAGGTAGTACCTTCTATAATCGTTTTTTCTGCTTTCGCATAAATAGAAAGCGGATGATCTGACCATAACACCACATCTGCATCTTTACCTACTTTAATACTACCAACACGATTGTCAATGTGTAATAGTTTTGCAGGGTTTATAGTAACCATTTTCCAAGCTTCTAGCTCAGACGTGCCACCATATTTGATTGTTTTTGCAGCTTCTTGGTTTAGTCTACGTGCCATTTCGCCATCATCACTATTAATGGCTACGGTAACACCTTGTTTGTGCATAATAGCGGCATTATACGGTATCGCATCGTTTACTTCATACTTGTATGCCCACCAGTCACTAAAAGTACCTGCGCCAACGCCATGCTTTGCCATTTTATCAGCAACTTTATACCCTTCAAGAATATGTGTAAAGGTGTTCACTCTAAAGTTGAAATGTTCGGCAACTTTCATCATCATATTAATCTCACTCTGTACATAAGAGTGACAACTGATAAAACGTTCGCCATTCAAGATTTCAGCAATGACTTCCATTTCTTCATCATAGCGAAAAGGCTGTCCGCTTTTCTTTTTGATATCATATTCTTTTCCTCTTTGGAAGTAATTCATAAATACCTGCTCAACACCCATACGCGTTTGCGGAAAACGATTGCCGCTTCCCCAATTAGATTGTTTTACATTTTCCCCTAAAGCGAATTTGATAAATTTAGGCGAATTGGTAAAAATCATATCCTCAGGAGATGCACCCCATTTTAATTTTAAAATAGCAGAACGCCCACCAATCGGATTCGCAGAACCATGAAGTAATTGTGCTGAGGTAACACCACCGGCAAGTTGACGGTAGATATCAATATCTTCATTGTCAACAACATCTTCCATTTTTACTTCTGCTGTAGAATTGTGCCCGCCTTCATTAATCGCTAAAGCAGCAATATGCGTATGTTCATCAATGACACCTGCAGTTAAGTGTTTGCCCAGCGCATCTACTACAGTAGCATTACCCGCAGAGAGGTTGATACCAATCTTAGCAATTTTTCCGTTTTTGATAAGAACATCAGTTTTCTCTAAAATTCCTTCTTCTTCACTCGTCCAAACTGTAGCATTTTTAAACAGAATTGTTTCAGCTTTTGGCTGTGTTTTGAATCCGTATGCTAGATTAGGAAAGGTGGTTGCTAATACTACAGGAGCATTATCGGCTTTCTTTGCATCCTTCTTATCTGCTGTTTGACCTGCAGTTTTTAATGCTGAAAAAGTAGTTTCGTTTCCGTTCGGCAGGGTTAATTTTCCTTTTAGATTATCCGTAGCATTCGAAACCAGACCCGTCATTCGATAATTCTTTTCACCTTTATCTGTAGCAAAAGAAAGTGCTACCCAATCATTTTTATAACTGATTTTTGATTTCAGTTTATTAGTGTCTTGTTTGATTTCTATTTTTGGTTTGCTTACTTCTCCTGTGATCGACATTTGATAGGTCATTCCGCCAGCTGATAAATCATACGTACCACGAATATCTTTTTGGCTTTTATCATTGATCACATTTTTATGACCTTGAACCCAGTTTTCATAAAGCGTTGTATTCTTGTCAAAAATATCTCCTGAAGTGATCAAGAAGTTCGCTTGACGACCAGCTTGTAAAGAACCAATAGTGCCAGACTTACCTAAAATAGAAGCAGGTACCGTAGTCAATGCCTCTAAAGCCTTTGTTTTTGGAAGACCGTATTTGATAGCCTTCATTAGTTTAGCTTTAAACTTTGACGGAGATTTTAAATCGTAGAGCGTAAATGAAAAAGATACACCGTTATCAGCCATAATTTTCGGATTTGCCGGAGCTTGGTTCCACTTACGCATATCTTTCAAGTTTACATAGTTCGCAGCTATCGGGTCAGAAACATCATAAGCATCAGGAAAGTTGACAGGAAGAATAAACTTTGCATTGGTTCCTTTAATATCAGCGATACGCTCATATTCATTTCCGCCACCAAGAATAGCATATTGAATTCCGTTTGCATCTCCAATCTTATCAGCGCGCAATGCGTGACCTTTATCCTTAGCTTCAAAAATCTGCACAAGACCTTTATTTTTATTTAAAGCTTCAAGAGAACGATCTTTCGTATCTGAATTTCCTGCTGCGTACCATTTGGCATCAGCATACATCTGACGTAATAAAGCCATAGACCCCATCAGTGAAGAAGGGTAGGCTTGCCTTTTGATAAGACTTCTTGTAAAAGAAAGGTACTGTGCAGAGGTATCATCTAATATTCGGTTAGAATCATCGCCGCTACCATTTAAAGCAACGAGTACTCCTGTTCCGCGTACAATTCCATCATGTATATGAGAGTTTACAACGCCGAAACCTGCATCACGTAGTTCTTTCGCTTTTTTATCATCGTATTTGAATTTTGCGATGGCTGCATTTTCAGGCATGATATGATCATTCCAATAAAACCCTTGGCGCGCAGCATCATACTGTTGAGAACGGCCTCCACCTGAAGGGCGTTTGGTTTGTTCTACTCCAAATTTTGAGTATACATCTATAAAAGATGGGTAAATTGAATGTCCTTTGGTGTCAATAACTACCGTGTTCTTAGGAAGCGTTACTGTTTTTCCAACTTGTTTTACTTTTCCATTTTGGATAAGTAATGTTCCACCGTCAATCACTTGAGTAGGCGTAACATAGATTTTAGCATTTGTAAATGCTGTGTAGTTGTTGTTTTTCGATTTTACACCATCGTTTTCAGGAAAGTAGTCCTGCGCAAACAAAGTGCTACCACACCATAGTATGGCGAGACATAGTAGTTTGGTTTTCATAAAATGAGTTCTTAATTAATTAGTCTCTTTAAAAGTAAGGGAACTAGAGGAATTAATGAAGGAGTTAGTTGATTTTTTAGTATTCGATATAAAGTGCAAATACAAGTGTCAATTTCAAGTGCAAAAAGAACTGTGTTTGAAATTGACACTTGAACTTGAACTTAAATTTTAAAGCGGATTCTTCTCATGATACCCCACCAATAAATGAACTACCCGACTGTAACTATTTACGCCATCAGCCTGATTATTTGCTTTGAGAAAAGTACTAAATACTGATTTAAAAATGGGTTCGAAAGGGTTTTCATAAGCCTCATGAAAAGCGCTCAATTCTTGGTAGTTTTTTAGTACTCCTGAATTTATTTGTTTGTAAAGTTCTTGAGCCTCACTTTTATTAGTGCGCTGTATGGCATTCAAACAATAACTTAAAGCATATGCATTAGCTGAAAATTGAAAATAGACATCTTCATTTTTGGTAGTTACCAAATAGCCAATAAAGTTGGTTTCATTTTCTTTTGCATACCCTATTTGATGTCCTATTTCATGAGCGCTAATCACAGGGTATCTAAAAAGGGGTGTTTTACCATTTACCTGAGCTTCATTGGTAAACGGATTTAAATACCCGCCAATGCCCATATAACTTGAGAGCGAGCTAAATAATGATTTTTTGATACTCTTTCTTGGGTAGTGTAAAAAAGGTAAATGTTCATCTAAAACACTATAATTAGCCACAGTTTTTTCTACTATTTCTTTTCGAGAATAAGGTATCCTAACTATCTCAGTAGTGTCATTGGTAATCTGATACTGCAAGCTATTGGTTTTCTCAATTAATTTTTGGGTTAGCAATTTGATGTCATCATAGGTGGCTTCTTCATTGATAAAAAGAGTTTCTGAAAGAGGTTGGCGGTGGTAATTGAAGCCCCAGACCAAATGAAAAGTGAAAAAGAGTACTGAAAATACCATCAAACAATCTCTAAGAAAAACGCGTTTATTTTTTTTAATGTTTAATCGTTTTTTATAGATGTAGTATACCGCAAGAATCAAAAGACTACTATATACTATTTCGCCCACTGAAAAAGGAATCCATCCAAAGAGGGTTCTGAAAAACTTTGAAATAGAAGGATAAATACCGGTACTGTATAAATTTTCTACGATCTCAGGATAATTCGACAACCACTTGACCGCTATAATTTGTGGAATAAGACTTAAAGCAATACCGTTGCGAAGTTTGTTTTTCATTGCTTCAAAAATAGCGATTTCATTCTGCTATATGTATTTTTGAAATCATAAAAGTTACTGCCATGAATACTGAAATTAGAAGTTTAGAACCCCAAGCAATTTGGAAAAAATTTGCTGATTTGAATGCCGTGCCAAGACCATCAAAAAAAGAAGAGCGCGTTATTCAATTCATGCTTGATTTTGGACATTCTTTATCTTTAGAAACTTTTAAAGATGGCGTTGGTAATGTTATTATTAGAAAACCAGCCACTGAAAATATGAAGAATCGTGCCTGTGTAACATTACAATCACACCTTGATATGGTACATCAAAAAAACAGCGATACCATTTTTAATTTCGATACTCAGGGCATTGAAATGTTTGTTGATGGTGATTGGGTAAAAGCTAAGGGCACCACTTTGGGGGCAGATAACGGTATGGGGGTTGCTGCAATCATGGCGCTTTTAGAAAGTAGTGATATTGAACACCCACCTTTAGAAGGTTTGTTTACCATTGATGAGGAAACGGGCATGACTGGTGCCATGGGACTTGAAGAAGGAGTTTTGAAAGGAGAAATTTTATTGAATTTAGATACTGAAGAAGATGATGAGATAGATATAGGCTGTGCAGGAGGTATTGATGTAACGGCAACCCGATCTTATCAAGAGATTGCGGCAGCAGATAATCATATAGGCTACTCAATTTTAGTAAAAGGATTAAAAGGCGGCCATAGCGGTATGGATATTCATAAAGGGTTGGGTAATGCCAATAAAATTATGAATCGTATTCTGAGTTATAACACTGCTAAATATCATATTCAAGTCGCTACTATTGATGGCGGAAGTCTGAGAAATGCAATTCCAAGAGAAAGTAATTCTTTACTTACTGTGGATGAAACTCGCGTTGAAGCTTTTGAAAATGATTTTCAAACGCTTTCAAAGGTAATCGCTAATGAGTTGCGCATTGTTGAGCCTAATCTTGAAATTATTCTGACTAAAGTTAAAAGGCCAAAAATAGTTATGGAGGCGAGGGCTCAAGAAAAGCTTTTAAAGTGTGTTTATGCGGCTCATAATGGGGTGTATGCAATGAGCGCTTCTATGAATGATTTGGTTGAAACTTCAAACAATATCGCTCGTGTTTTAGTCTCAAATGGCGAAATAAAAATAGGATGCTTAACACGTTCTTCGGTAAATTCTGCGAAAATGGATTTAGCCCAAGCTTTAAAAGCAACTTTTGAGTTGGCTGATTGTAAAGTAACATTTGATGGCGATTACCCCGGATGGGATCCGAACCCTGATTCAGAAATTTTAAAAGTGTTAAAAAGAAAATATGTAGAACTTTTTAATGAGAAGCCTAGGGTAGTGGCTTGTCATGCCGGACTCGAATGCGGAATTTTAGGTCAAAATTATCCTGATATAGATATGATTAGTTTTGGACCAACCATACTCGGTGCTCATTCACCTGATGAGCGCGTTAGTATTTCATCAGTTCAAAAATTTTGGAAATATCTTCAAGAAATTTTAAAAGACACTCCGCAGAAATAACTTAAAATTTTGGATTTTTTGCACGTAACTCTTCTCGAACTAAAAGTCCTGATTGAGTTAACATCGCATCGGGCCATCCTCCAGTTGCACTTGCGCCGGGTTTTACGGCAGCAGAGCTTTCTTCTTTATCTGCTATTGACCAGTTGAGCCAAGAAATTTTGTTAGCATCAAGAAAAGCCCACCATCGTCTCGCTTCTTCCACGTCAACAAATCCATCGCCTGTATATTCCGTAACCCCATATTCCGTAACGAAAATTGGTAAATTGGCGTCTATAGCGAGTTGTGTCTCATCGCGTAATTCTTGCTTATGAGAAGCAGCATAGTAATGCAGTGTGTACATCACATTGGCATCATCAATTCTATTAGCAACAACTTCATTTAAGCGTGTTGACCAAGATCTGTTTCCTGCGATAATAATATTATCAGGATCGTATTTGCGTATTTCTGCTATAACACTTTCATGATAAGGTTTGATAACATCGTTCCATGAAGCAGTGTCTAAAGGTTCGTTGTAGGTTTCATAAATCAGGTTAGGTTGATCTCCGTACTTTTGTGCTACTTCAGAGAAAAATTCTTTGGCTTCTTCAGGGTAATCTTCAGCATGGTGGCTATGCCAATCAACCAAAACATAAATACCTTGTGCTATTGCGGCATCAATGACCGTGAAAACATATGCTTTGTGTTTTGCCTTATCATCTAAGTAACCACCAGCTTCATCAACACCCATTGCAGCTCTAATAACGGTTACGTTAAAATCATCTTTTAACCATTCAACAACTTCTGGCGCATAAAATTGAGGCCACCAATTGGTCCATGATAATGACATGCCTCTCAACTGTATGGGGGTGCCATTCTTATCAACTAAATTTTTGCCAGAAACCCTAAGTTGACCATAAGTGCCAACAACGGTTAAGGAAGTATCATCATCATTAACTTGATCCATATCATTTGGAACATCTGATGCTGGTGAGTCATCTGACCCCGAACATGCGAAGGTTAAAAAAAAGGCAAAAACTGAAAATACTAGGAGTAACTTTTTCATAGCAGTGTTTATATAAAAATTGATTTTTTACAATTCTTAGTATGTGGTATCTAAGGTAATTAAAAAACCCGCATAATGCGGGTTTTAAATCAAGTGTAAACTTTTTATTTTCTCATTTCTGCAACCAATTGGTTAGTAGCAGTTTTAACAAATTCAATTAACCTATCTTCTTCTACTGCTTCAAATAACTCCACCCCTTCTTTTTCACGTCTAGTCATTTTTTTGGCGGCACCAAATTCACAACCATCAACACAAGGAACGTAATTGAATTTATATATGCCAGCAAATTCGTTTGTGTTAATCATGATTACTTTGAATTCAATAGTTGCTCCATAGTATGATTTGTTGGCTAAATAAGTTGAGTTTATCTCACGTCCTTTGGCATCAATATATTTATTAGTTTGGTATTTAATGCTTCTATTCAAATTGGTTAATTCAATTATCAAATCTGTGTCTGATTTCTCTTTTAGGTTTTCATAATTATTATTGTTATTCGAATTGGTTACGATTTTATCGAATAACTGTCTGTCACGAACAACAAAACCACTTTTTAATAATTCGCTTTCAATTGAGTTGTACAAATAATTGTTTTGCTCTTTTTCAGTAACATTATCAGAATTTAATCTAGAACTGGTTCTTAATACAATTTTAGGCTTGGGATTTTTTGACAAATATTCTTTGAGAGATGATGTCGTTGTTATTTCGTCGTTTTTCGGACTGAATTTTACAGTTCTGAAAGCCGAAATTGGCGTTCCGCAGCTAATTAATAAAAACGAGACGGCAATTACGATAAGTAATGTTTTTTTCAATTTTATATATTTATAGTTAGTGATTTTTTATCCGTCTAAGTTAACTAAAAAAAACCCGCATAAAGCGGGTTTTTTATTCAATATAATGTGTTTGGTTAATTAGCTATACCTGTGATTTCTAAATCAAAAACTAATTCTGAATTTGGAGGTATGGGGCCACTACCTTGTTCGCCATAACCCAAATGTGCTGGCATAAATACTCTTACTCTATCGCCAATTGACATGGTTAAAAGCGCTTCTTTGAACCCAGCAATAAGGCGAGCTTCAGTACTATAAGTCATTGGGGTTGGTTTGTAACCGCCGGCTTGATCACGGTTCCAGTCATATTTATTATATTTGGTGACAACCGCCTTGTCATTACTATCGAACATGCTTCCATCTTCTAAATACCCGGCGTAAATAACACCTACTTTTTGACCAATTCTCGGTTTTTCACCACCACCTTTTTTTAAGCTTAATATTTTAAGTCCGGAAGGTAAACTTTCAGCTTTTGCTTTATCCGTAGGGATGGCAGCGGCCAATTCTTTTTGCGATTTTAGAGCTAACGCAGCTTTTTCTTCGGCTTCTTTTTTTGCGGCTGCAATACGTTCTTCTTCGCCAGCAAAATATTCGGTCATAATAGCAACGGCGTCAAATTTTTTGGCTTCTTTACCATTGCGAATTATTTCAATAGTATTCATAATTACATCATTCAAAGGTCTGTTGCTACTGCCAACTTTTACATTTGCAATAGAATCAACTACAGCCATACCTTCAACCACTTCACCAAATACTGAATGTCTATTGTTTAACCATGGTGTTGGTTTATGGGTAATAAAAAATTGACTACCGTTTGCATCAGGCCCTGGGTTTGCCATTGAAAGTATACCTTTTTTATCATGTACTAAAGAATCATTGAATTCATCAAAGAACTTATACCCTGGACCGCCAGAACCTTTGCCTAAAGGATCGCCACCTTGTATCATAAAATCTTTCATAATTCTATGAAAAATCAAACCTTCATAATAGGGTTTGTTTTTATATTCTTCACTCACAAACGGACTAACACCTTCTGCAAGTGAAACAAAGTTTGCTACTGTAACGGGTGTTTTTTCATGTTCTAACTTTAGAATTATGTCGCCCTTAGTTGTTTTGATATCAGCAAAAAGACCATCGCCTAAATCAGCGTGTTTACTTGTTTTACAGCTTGATAAAATTAGGGTAAAAGTTAAAAATATTAGGTACGTTTTTTTCATTGTAATTGTATTTAATTTTGTGTGCTATCTATTTGTTTTTCAATGTTGAGTATGGTTAATGTTGATTTTAAAGGAGTGTTAATTCCTATTTTGTTATCATCGCCATGATACCCGTAGGCTCTTGATGACGGAAACAAAAAGGTCGCCGTTTCATTTTCTTTTAGCATGGGTACTGCTGTTCTAAGACCTGGAAACAAATCTAATTTATCTGCTTTAAAATGACGAATTCCTATATCAGTCATTTTGTAAATGGTGTCATTTGAAAAATCGATTATGTTATAAGTTAATGTCACTACGTCATTAGGTTCTATATAGGGCGTGTCGAGTTCACTTTTTACATTGTAAAAATACCAAGAACCACTTGCATTCTGCAAATAGGTGTGCAACGTGTCTTTAGCAATGATATCTTGTATCATTTTTTCTTCTTTGATTAATAGCGCTTTACTTCTTTTAATAGATGCCTTATACGTACTGCCCGATGATACTTTTGTTGGTTTTCGAGCTTCAGGGCCATTGCATCCCCAGCATAAAAAAAGAAGTATGAAAACTGCTAATTTTTTCATGATTGTAATTTGGTTTTATAGGTATCTAAAAGTGATACAAATCTTTCAGTTGTTTCTTTCATAGGGTCATCACTTTTACCCCCTGCAGCATTGTCATGGCCTCCACCACTGAAATGACTTCGGGCAAATTCATTCACTGAAAAATCTCCTTCTGATCTGAATGAAATTTTAATAATTCCTTCTTCTTTATTTTCAATAAAAATTACTGCAAATTTAATAGAATCGAGCGTTAAACCGTAGTTAACAAACCCTTCAGTGTCTCCTTTTTGAAAATTATTTTCATCTAATTCTGCTTGAGTTAAGGTAATATAGGCCGTTTTATACTCAGGCAGAATGACCATATTTTTTAAAGCGACACCTAATAACTGCAGCCTACTTGGCGAATTTGTGTCATAAATATGGTTGTGAATTTTGGTGTTCTCTGCTCCCTTTTCTATTAATCGAGCAGCAATTTCATGTGTTTTTGATGTTGTTGATTGAAATTTAAAAGACCCTGTATCGGTCATGATTCCGGTATATAGGCAGTTGGCAATAGCCTTTGATATTTTATCAGTGTCGCCTAAGAAGTCAATAAAATTATAAACCATTTCACAGGTTGAACTCATTGAAGTATCTGAATAGGTAAATTGTGCATAATCATCAGGTGCTTGATGATGGTCAATCATTATAAAAACTCCTTCTTTTTCTTCTAAAACGCTTTGCATTTGACCTATGCGCCCTAAATGATTGAAATCTAAAGTAAAAATGATTGTTGCTTCTGCAATGGCTTTTTTAGCTTGGATATTCTCTTTTTCAAAGTTGAGAATGTGCTCATTACCGGGCATCCATTTTAAGAATTTAGGATAATCATTTGGCGAAATAATAACTGCTTCTTGCCCCAAATTTGTTAAATAATGCCACAACCCTAAGGTCGAACCAATAGCATCGCCATCAGGGTTCTTATGGGGTACAATAACAATTTTTTGGGGTGTAGCTAGTAGTTTTTTAACTGCCTCAACATGCGCTAATTTCATGCCCTCAAAGATACAACAATATCATAACTGATGTAACTAGTAAATGGCTATTTTTGTTTTACTTAAATTCTAGTTCTATGAGAAATTTTATTCTGTTGACACTGTTGTTCTTAACCGTTGCGGCATGTAAAAACACGGCTAATTTGGCTTCTAAAAAAGTAGTAAAAGATGATTTTGTAATTGCCTTTGGTTCTTGTAATAAAGCAACTCTAGATAATTTGTTGTGGGATGATATTTTGAGATCAGAGCCAGATTTATGGGTTTGGGGTGGCGATAATATTTATGCTTATACTGATGATATGCAAAGGCTTGAAGCTATGTATACTAATCAAAAAAGTATACCTGGCTATGAATCACTCGCGAAACGTATTCCAATAATTGGTACATGGGATGATCATGATTACGGCTTAAATGATGGCGGTGTTGAGTTTACAGCCAAAAAAGAAAGTCAGCAAAAATTTTTAGACTTTTTAGGGGTGCCAGAAGACAGTCCGAGAAGAAAACAAGAAGGTGTTTATAACAAGCATGAGTATATAACTCCTCAGGGCTCAGTAGCTATTTTTGTATTGGATACGCGATATTTTAGAACGGCAGTAACACCTGATACAATCACAAGTAAACGATTGAAACCAAATAAATACGGAGAAGGAACTGTACTTGGCGAGAAACAATGGAATTGGCTTGCCGATGAATTAACCCTTTCTTCTGCTGATTTTAATATTTTGGTAAGTAGTATTCAGTTTTTATCTGATGAACACGGCTTTGAAGCGTGGGGAAATTTTCCGCATGAAGTTCAACGTCTAAAAGAGGTAATTGTTGAATCAAAGGCAAAGGGCGTTATGGTATTGTCAGGCGACCGACATATCTCTGAGTTTTCAAAAACCAATATTGAAGGCCTCGACTATCCGTTAATTGATTTTACCAGTAGCGGACTCACACATGCGTATTCAAAGTTTACAGGCGAGCCCAATCAGTATCGAACAGGAAAAGTAATTTCAACAAAAAGTTACGGACTTTTAAAGATTGATTTAAAAAGCAAAAGGGTCATCTTTAGAATGTTAGGCGATGAGAATATAGTTTTAGAAAGCCTTGAACAATCATATAAATAGTTGTCGATTCTTAAATAAAGACTATTTTTGCACAAAATTTTTATAGATGACAACAAATAGAACTTTTACGATGCTAAAGCCTGATGCTGTTGAGAACGGTCACATAGGCGGAATTTTAGATAAAATCAATTCAGCTGGTTTTAAAATCGTAGCCATGAAGTATACCCAAATGAGCAAAAGAGATGCTGAGGCATTTTATGCAGTTCATAGCGAAAGACCATTTTTTGGGGATCTTGTACAATTTATGACACGCGGACCCATTGTTGCCGCGATTTTAGAAAAGGATAATGCCGTTGATGATTTTCGTGCTTTAATTGGTGCTACAAACCCAGAGGAAGCTGCCGAGGGTACTATTCGTAAGCTATATGCCAAAGATATTGGCGAGAATGCAGTTCACGGTTCTGATAGTGATGAAAATGCTGCTATAGAAGGTGCTTTTCATTTTTCAGGTAGAGAAGTGTATTAAACACCTATAACTATAAAAAAAGCTCAACCGAAAGGTTGGGCTTTTTTTTATCTCAATATAAGTTTTTTAATAAGGTCTTTGCCCAATTCTTCATTGAGCATAGCTATAATTTTTGAGTTACCATGACTCAGTTCTTGTCGTAAAACAGAAGATGATAATGATATATATAGAATGCTGCCTCTAAGTTCGACAGCAGTGGTGTATTTATTGACACCATTTCCCATTAATTTTTTCCAAGCCTTTTGAGCGTCAACTTTGTCAATTCCCTTTTCAAGTTTGTTAACTTTTATGAACTCTTGAAGGGCTTCGCCCATATTTAGGTTGTTGTTTTTTCGCTTTGCCATTATTCTTTAATTATTATTGGCTCGAATCTTTTATAGACATATGCTATACCTTCTTGGTCTTTAACTGAAAAACTATTTTCTGAAAGTTCAATTAAATGTTCAACAGTTATCTTTTTTTGGTCATTTCTTTCAGGGTATTGAATGTCATATCCTTTTTTGGTTTTACTTAAATTGAATGGTTTTGCATCATTTGAAGTTTCAAAAGTACCATTTAATCTAGGTTGAACTTTTTTTCGAAAGCCCTTTAAATTTTCAATCTCGAGATAATCAATTGTAGTACTTGTTGAAAACGTTTTAGTTTCTCCGTTAGCGAAGGTTACTTGGGTTATTTCCCAATAACCATTTAGATTCGAGAGTTCATTTTCTGTAATATTTGAATCACAACTTAAGAGTAAAATTAAAACTAAGCTATATAAAAAACGCATCCCTTATAATTTAAATATTTTATATGATTGCTGACTATCTTTTACCACGTTTTCTGTTCTTTCAGCATGTGTGTCACTAATGAAAATTTGCCCAAAATTCTCTTTTTCAACCAAGGCGACAATTTGCGCTACTCGATTTTCATCAAGTTTGTCAAAGATATCATCTAGTAGTAATATTGGGGTAGCACCCGCCACAGCTTTCATGAAATGAAACTGTGCTAGTTTTAAGGCAATTAAAAAAGATTTCTGCTGCCCTTGGCTTCCAAATTTTTTAATAGGATGATCTGAAATTTTAAAACTCAAATCATCTTTATGAATACCCACGCTGGTATATTGAAGCGCTTTGTCACGATCAATATTTTTTTCAAGTAGCGTTAACAAATCAACATTTGAAAGTTTACTTTCATAGGTTAAGGATACCTTTTCTGAACCCCCTGAAATAACCGCATATTGTTCTTGAAAAATGGGAATAAATGTTTCAATAAAAGCAGCTCTTTTTTCAAAAATTGGCGTGCCATATTCAACAAGTTGCTCATTGTAAACTGCTAAATTTGTGGCATCAAAAATTTGATTGATGGCAAAATATTTCAACAATGAATTTCTTTGGCTTAGTACCTTGTTGTATTTGATTAAACCCGCTAAATAGGCTTTGTCAGATTGTGAAATAACCCCATCAATAAATTTACGGCGGGTCTCACTACCTTCTATAATTAAATCACGATCAGCCGGAGATATAATAACCAAAGGCAATAACCCAATATGCTCTGAAAGTTTGTCATACGTTTTGCCATTTCTTTTAATAACTTTTTTAGCACCTCTTTTAAAGCTACAAACAATTTTTTCACTTCTTTCTTTATGGTCAAAAATGCCATCAATCACAAAGAATTCTTGATGGTGTCTAATGTTCTGCGTGGTAACCGGGTTGAAATAACTTTTACCCAAACACAAATGATAAATAGCATCAAGTACATTGGTTTTGCCAATGCCGTTAGCCCCAACAATGCAATTAATTTTACTGTCGAATTCAAAATCTTGCGACTCGAAATTTTTATAATTAAGGAGTGAAAGATTTTTTAAAACCATCTTGATTTAAGACCTAAATTTTGTTTTGAGAAAAGACGAAGCGCAAAATATCGAAAAATAACGAATAAATACGCTTCTTGATTTCAATAAAAACTTTATTTTTGCGCGATTAACAGCAATATTCATGGCAACATATAAAAAGAGAGGTTTTAAACCAAAAAACAAAGTAGAAGAACAACTACTTGAAGAGCAAGAAAGCACAACAGCAGAAGTGTTTAATACGCTTGACGAGAGTGCTTCAAAAAGTGAAGAATGGGTTTCAAAAAACCAAAATATAATTTTAGGAATAATTGGTGTAATTGCCGCTGGAGTCTTAGCTTACCTGGCGTATGTGCAGTTCATGCAAAACCCAAAAGAAGAAAATGCTGCTAATGAAATGTATTATCCGCAGCAGTATTTTGACCAAGCTTTGGCTAATGAAGCGGCGAAAGATTCTTTATACACTTTGGCATTGAATGGTGCAGATGGCAAATATGGTTTCTTAGATATTATCGACGAATATAGCGGTACAAAGGCAGCTAATTTAGCGAACTATTCTGCAGGAATGGCGTACTTGAATATGAATAAGTACCAAGAGGCAATTAATTATTTAGAAGATTTTTCTTCAGATGATGCTATTCTTGGTGCCCTTTCACAAGGTGGTTTAGGTGATGCTTTTACACAACTTGATCAGCCAGCTGAAGCACTAGGTTACTATGAGAAAGCAATTGCTCATAACACCAATGATTTTACCACCCCTAAGTTTTTATACAAAGCAGGTATTACGGCTATTGAATTAAATCAAAATTCAAAAGCGCTTGAATATTTTGAACGTATTAAAAATGAATTTGCCACTTCAGATGAAGCTAAAACTATAGATGCTTTTATTGGCATGGCTAAAAGTGGAAAGTAATGGCCACAGAAAATAAAAATTTATCGGCTTACGATAAAGCATCAATCCCAAACGCGAAAGACCTTCGGTTTGGGATTGTTGTTTCTGAATGGAATTCTGAAATCACAGAAGGACTCTTCAATGGGGCAGTAGCTGCTTTATTAGATTGCGGCACCCAAAAAGACAACATCATTCGTTTTAATGTACCCGGTAGTTTTGAGCTTCCGTTAGGTTGTAAAAAAATGATTGAATCTCAAAATGTTGATGCCGTTCTAGCCATTGGTAGTGTCATTCAAGGCGAAACCAAACATTTTGATTTTGTTTGTTCAGCTACATCTCAAGGTATTATGGATCTAAATCTTCAAACTGATACTCCTGTAATTTTCTGTGTCTTGACAGATAATACCTTGCAACAGGCCATTGACCGAAGTGGCGGAAAGCATGGTAATAAAGGTACAGAGGCAGCCATTGCAGCCATTAAGATGGCAACTTTAGGGAAGTAAATTTTACTATATTTTATACCTATTCTTTTCTTCTAAAAAAGTTTAATGCACATCGCTATTTTCCTTTTTATAAGTCAATTATAAAATGTACATTTCATTTCAGACGTATTTGCTATGGATTTTAATTTTGATGAAATAATTGACCGCCAAAATACCAATGCCATGAGCCTTGGTGGCTACCGTGATTATCTTTTTAATGGTAGTACTGACTTCAATTCTAAATACGCTGATGAAGATTTAATTCCGATGTGGATTGCTGACATGGAATTTGCATCGCCCACTGCAGTGGTTAATGCTGTAAAAAAGAGAGCAGATCACGGTATTTTTGGGTATTCTCAAATTTTTGACCCTAACTACAAATTAGCCTTTTTAAATTGGTCAAAACAGCAATATAAGTGGGCTTTCAACCCAGATCATTTAGTTACTTCACATGGTGTTATACCAGCCTTGTTTGCTCTTGTAAAGCAACTTTGTAAGCCCGATGAAAAGGTGCTAATCATGACGCCATCTTATGCTTTTTTTAAATTGGCTACAGAAGGAAACGGAATTGAATTGGTTACTTCTGATTTGAAAAACACCAACGGAAAATATGACATTGATTTTGAAGATTTTAGACAAAAAGCCAAAGATCCAAAGGTTACCTTAACCATATTTTGTAATCCGCATAACCCAACCGGAAGAATCTGGACCGATGATGAATTACTTGAATTTGGTTCAATTTGCTTAGAAAATAACGTCATGATTATTAGTGATGAGATTCATTGCGATTTGTTGCGTTCTGATAAAACCTTTACACCATTAGCACGCCTATTTCCTGAAAGTGATCAAATTATTACGTGTATGGCGCCTAGTAAAACCTTTAATATGGCGGGTTTTATGATTGCTAATATTATCATTTCAAATGAAAAAGTATTACAAACCTGGAAAGAAACTCAAATTCCCATTGATAATCCGTTAAGCATTACAGCAGCACAAGCTGCCTATACCCATGGGCATGATTGGTTGATGGCGTTGAGAACGTATTTAGATACTAATTTTGAGTTTTTAAAAACGTATCTTGAAACGCATTTACCCCAGGCGGTTTTTAAAATTCCAGATGCTACTTATTTGGCCTGGGTCAACATTGATGCCTATTTGCCCAATGAAGAAAATTTAACCCTGTTTTTTGCAAACGAAGCAGGGGTACTTTTAGAAGGTGCAAATATGTTTGTTTCAAATGGTAAGGGTCATATTCGCCTCAACCTTGCTTGCCCAAAATCACGCCTAAAAGAAGGGTTAGATCGTATAAAATCGGCTATTCTTTCTAAGCAGATTTCTTAGCGTTAAATAGTTTGAAACTGTTAATAATTTTTGGGGTTTTACAAGTGGTATAATTTTTGATTTTAAGTAACTTTGAAACGATGGGTTTTTTTAAACGAAAATATCGAGATTATGATTATCAGCCGCGTTACTACCAGAGTGACAAGGAAGGGCACCCGTATAAAATGGAGAACAAATTCGATCAATTTCGTTCTACTACTGCGAGTACTCGCGGTTTGAAGAGAAAGGTTGATAATGTTCTTGCTGATGGACATCTGAAAGGAGACCGTTACATGCGTCTTCGACTTTTAATCATTGTATCTATTTTAGTTTTAGTTTTCCTCTTTATTATTGATTTTGACCTGTCTATATTTTTTGGTAAATAATGGCAGATATCATAAAACTCTTACCGGATCATGTTGCAAATCAAATTGCTGCTGGTGAAGTAGTACAAAGACCAGCTTCTGTGGTCAAAGAGCTACTTGAAAATGCAATTGATGCCAAATCAACTTCTATTAAGTTAATTGTCAAAGACGGTGGTAAAGTTCTCATTCAAGTAGTAGATGATGGTATTGGTATGAGCGTAACTGATGCGCGTCTGAGTTTTGAACGTCATGCCACCTCAAAAATTCAAAAGGCAGAAGACCTTTTTAAATTAGATACCAAAGGCTTTCGAGGCGAAGCTTTAGCTTCAATTGCTGCGATTGCACACGTTGATATGCAATCACGTCAAGAGAATGAAGAAGTGGGTACACACTTAAAAATAGAGGGTAGTAAAGTGCTTTCTCAAGAAGTTGCCGCAGTACCCAAAGGCACTTCAATTGCGGTAAAGAATTTGTTTTATAACATTCCGGCAAGACGTAATTTTTTAAAATCAAATCAAGTTGAATTCCGTCATATCACTGATGAATTTCATCGAGTAGCTTTGGCGCATCCAGATATTTCTTTTCATTTTTATAATAACGGAAACGAGTTATTTAATCTTCCTAAAACAAATCACCGTCAACGAATCGTCAATATTTTTGGTGTAAAAACCAATCAAAAATTGGTTCCGGTTACTGAAGAAACGCAAGTTTTAAAAATATCAGGTTTTATTTTGAAACCTGAGTTTGCCAAAAAGAGTAGGGGCGAACAGTTCTTTTTTGTGAATAATAGGTTTATTAAGAGTCCGTATTTAAATCATGCGATTCTTGCGGCTTACGAAGGATTAATTCGTCCGAGCACCTATCCGGGTTACTTTTTAAATTTAGAAGTTGATCCAGCCTCAATTGATATTAATATTCATCCCACTAAAACAGAAGTAAAATTTGATGATGAGCATACCCTATATGCGATTCTGAGATCTACAGTGAAACATAGTTTAGGGCAATTCAATGTGATGCCAGCTTTAGATTTTGAAAAAGATCAAAATCTAGATACGCCTTATGCCTTTAAAAATAAGGGTGCGGCAATTCCAAGAGTTGCAGTTGATTCTAGTTTTAATCCGTTTCAAGAGTCCACTCAAAAAAAAGAATTAGCACCACGGCATAGTAGTTTTATCAAGCCTAACACACAATCATGGGAGAGTCTTTATGTAGGCTTAGAATCAGAAAAAGGCAATTCAAATGATTTTAGCAGTTTACAATTTGAATCAGATGCCATTACGGGCTCTTTATTCGAATCGAAAACAGAAGAAGAAACAGCAACGCCAACCTTTCAATTAAAACGAAAATATATAGTCACAACCATCAAATCAGGTATGTTGGTTGTTGATCAAAGCAAAGCGCATCAGCGCGTACTTTATGAGAGGTATTTAAAGAATATTACCATTAAAAAAGCAGTTAGTCAGCAGTTGTTATTTCCGCTAGAATTGTCTTTTTCAAAAAAAGATATCGTACTGTTAAGGGAGATGGCAGAAAGCATGACTACACTTGGGTTTGTATTTGGTAAAATTGGTGAAGAACAAGTCGAAATAACTGGCGTACCTCATTTGGTTAAAGATAGTGAGGTGCAAAATATACTTGATGAGTTAATAGCTGATTGCCAACAAGGAACAGCGACTGACGGTTTTTCTCAAAATGATTTGTTAGCAAAAACCATGGCAAAAACACTATCAGTAAAAACTGGCGAGTATTTAGATCGTGCCTCTCAGCAAGCCTTGGTAAATGATTTATTCGCCTGCAAAGACCCTTTGGTAAGTCCGTTTAACAAACCGGTATATGTTACCATTAGTGAAAATGAAATTGACAATAAATTTAATTAGATGAATAGATTAACTGAAACAGTAAAGCATTTGATTATTATCAATGTGATTTTTTTCATAGCCACTGAGGTATATGGCGACCTCATGTATGAGTGGTTTGCTTTATGGTTTCCTGAAAACGAATATTTTCAATTTTGGCAGGTAGTAACCCATATGTTTATGCACGGTGGGTTTGCACATTTAGGATTTAATATGTTTGCCCTTTGGATGTTTGGCGGACCAGTAGAGCAGTATTTGGGTAGACAAAAATTCATCTTCCTTTATTTTTCTGCAGGAATAGGAGCTGTTTTGTTTCAGTTAGGTGGATATTATTACAATTATCTTCCAGTTCATGAAGAGTTATTAAACTTGGGTTTGACTGCAGAACAGATTTTTCAAATGATGTCATCAAATCAAACAATTGAAGGTTTAACTGATATTCAATTTGAACGTTTACAGCAAGCCTTTTCGGTGTACAGAAATTCGTATTATGCATCAATGGTAGGAGCTTCAGGATGCATTATGGGGCTGTTGGCAGCTTTTGGTGTTATGAACCCAAATGCAGAATTGATGTTGATATTCTTACCAATTCCTATAAAGGCAAAATATTTTATTCCTGGTGTTATACTTTTAGACGTGATTTCAGCCGTTACGGGGAAATCATTTTTTAGTACGAGTAATACCGCTTACATGGCTCACGTTGGTGGCGCTGTGGTAGGCTTTATAATCATGTGGTACTGGAAAAAGAATTCGTTTAACAACAAAAGATGGGATCGATAATGGCTGGCGGACTACGATATCAATATAAACGATTGGGTGTTGCAGAAAAGTTGATTGCAATCAATGTTTTGGTTTATATTGTTAATCTTATATTTCCTTTTCTTTTTAGACTGCCTAAAACAAGTCTTGAACAATGGTTTTGGTTACCCAAGGTTTTAAATGATTTTTTCTCGCAGCCATGGTCGTTGATTACCTACTCATTTTTTCATTTTGACTTCTCGCATATCTTTATGAATATGCTGATTCTTTATTTTTCGAGTCGAATTTTATTGAACTTATTTGATGGTAGAAAACTTTTGAATATATACTTTTTAGGTGTCATTGCAGGGGGACTTGCATTTTTATTAAGTTTTAATATTTTTCCTGTTTTTCTAGAAAATACGCTACCCATGATTGGTGCTTCTGCAGGGGTTATGGCTGTACTTATATTTGTTTGCGCTTATCTGCCAAATCAAGAGATGAGATTGATATTTTTTAATATAAAGCTTTGGTATATTGGTGCTTTTTTTGTGTTGAAAGATTTACTATTTCTGACATCTGAAAATTCTGGGGGGCATATAGCGCATCTAGGTGGCGCGTTGCTTGGTTATATATATGCGCGTCAATTAGTACAAGGGCGTGATATAGGCGCGGGGTTTTCAAAATTCATTGATGGCTTGGTTACCGCATTTACACCCAGTAAGAAGAAAGCTCCAATGAAAACAGTTTTTAAAAACCAAAAGACTACAACAGGTACAAAAGCCAAGTATGAAAAAGATTTAAATCAAAAGAAAATTGATTCGATACTTGATAAAATAAGTAAATCAGGGTATGAAAGCTTAACCAAAGCTGAGAAAGATTTTCTTTTTAAAGCTGGTAAAAAAGATTAATGTTCAAGCAGGTGTCAAAATTCACTAAATTCTTTTTTAGGCTAAATATCGTGATGGTAGTATTGCTGTTTTTGGCATGTATTACCCCTCATTTGACCAATGAAAATTTTTCTTTTTTGACCTTTATCAGTCTATCAGTGCCTGCTTTGGTTTTGATAAACCTTCTTTTTGTAATCTACTGGATACTGCTAAAAAAGATCAAATTCATTTTGCCTTCATTGGTAGTCTTATTCATTGGGTATTTTGCTTTAGGAACCTTTTATAAGTTTAATTTCTTTGAAGCTGAACCAGCAGCTGATGATTTAAAAGTAATGAGCTTTAATGTTCGCTATTTCAATAAATTCAGAAATATAGAAAGTGAAACTGTTTTTGAAGACACCCAATCATTTATCGCTACTGAAGACCCTGATATTATTTGTTTTCAAGAACCTGATTATTTAAAGCGAAATGAGTTCAAAAAATACCCTCATTTTTTTCTAAAGTATATTGATACTTATGGAAGAGGATTATTGGGAATATATTCTAAATACCCTATTATAAATAAAGGAATGATTGCTTTTCCGAAAACACATAGTAACGCATCTTTTGCAGATATCGTTTATAAAAATGATACCATAAGAGTGTATAATGTACACTTAGAGTCATTAGGAATTACCCCTGGTAATAGAACCTTGCGTAAAAAGCGATCAGATAAGGTTGTCAGAATGTTAAATTCTGCTTTTAAAAAGCAGCAAGAACAAGCAGAAATTTTAGAAAAGCATATTACTGCGAGCCCATATAAAACGCTTTTGTGTGGCGATTTTAATAACAATCAATTTTCTAACATATATAAAACTATCAAAGGCGATTTTCAAGACACTTTTATTGAACAGGGTAGTGGGTATGGCAGAACCTTATATTTTCACAGAATTCCGGTGCGTATTGATTTTATTTTAGCCGATAAAAGTTTTGAAGTGACCAGCCACAAGAACTATGATGTGAAGTTTTCAGATCATTACCCGGTCATGGCATCATTTAAATTGAGTGCCAATTAGATAACAATCTACCAAGTCTGCTACAATATGGATTAGTAGCGCTACGCCAAAAATTCTGAACTTTTTAGGAAGTAATAATAACATATAAAACCCAATAGCCCAATAGCTATGCAGCGGATGAAAATCAATACTGCAGCGATTTGGGTCAAATATTGGAGTTGCCAACAAATGGTCTACATCAATAACAATAGCAGAAAGTAATATAAGTATAGATTTTGTTCTGTACTGCTTTAAAAATAGATATCCAATAGCAATAGGGACTATAAAATGAATGCCATAATGAGTAAAAAATCTAAGCATTTAGAAGGTCTAAATTGATGTTTTTTAAATAGGTCATTGCGCTAGTACCTTCATTAAATAACAAATCAAGAACACTTACGTTTTGTAAAAAACCATGACGTTCGCCAAAAACTTGATTGTACTTTTCAAAATCTATTTGTAAATCTTTTTTTGCATTCGCCAAGAATCGCATGTCATTTTCTTGATGCTTTAAAAACTCAGTCGTTTTTGAATTGGGCATATCTATTTGAAGACAACCACAAACAATTGCTATAGTTGCTAAATTTAGTTCTAAAAGCGACTCGTGTTTTTTCTCAAAAAGAGGAGCTATTTCATCTTCATAATATTCAAAGAAAGGTGACGTGCGGTAGGCAGTCTGTAGCGTGCGCCAGTGTTGACGTTGCCAATTTTCTTGATAATCAATTTTTACATCAACATATTTTTGACGCCCTTGTTTTTTACCCACATGTTGTATGGGTATGTTGAGCATTAATTGACCGCGATCAGCACAAATAAAAGTACGGTTACGAAAGGTTTGCTTTTGAAAATTATCTGCAGTTTCCCAAATCACATCATGCTGTGCTATTGCCGCAAAAGTGATAATATTTGGAAAATAGGTTGGATGTAGTATTGTTTTCAAATCTATTCTTCGCGTTGATTGGTTTATTTGTTTTCTGTTGATTTGTTTATTTGATGATTTCGCAATGAATTTAGTTTATTGGTAATACTTTCAAGTTTTTCTCTAACAGTCCTATAATTGTTTTCTGAAATGAATGAAAGTTCTTTTGCAATTATTAATTGATTCATCACTTCAACATCAGAACTAAAGGACATTGTTGTAAACCTAGCTTTATCTTTTTGAGTACTTCTTGCAGAACCTTCCGCAATATTAGAACATATTGAAACCGATGCTCTTCTTAATTGAGAGGTAAGTCCAAATTTTTCAGTATCAGGAAATTCAGAGGTAATTGTATATATGTGCTTCGTAAACTCTTTAGCTTCATTCCATACCACAACCTTTTCAAAGGAATAGATATACATAATTACTATTTCAAATTATCAAATAAACAAATCAACTGAAAAACTATCAATTATGCGTAGCCAACGAATCAACAAACATCCAAATCAACATATTGAGTGCACGATGTACAAATTAACCTTTATTACGCTTCTTCTTCCAGAAAAAATCAAAGGCGAAATAACCACCTAAGGCGATTAAAAACCATTTGAAATAAGAAACGGGCTCTCCTGATCCATTAACCGTTGTAAAGATGCGATCCCAACGTGGTTTCCATTTCCAAACCGCATTCATTCTACCTTTTGAATCTGTAAAATTATCAAAGCTCATCCATATAAAAATTGGAGTACCCACAATATGATTGGCGGGTACATAACCCCACGCACGGCTATCTTCAGAATGGTCACGGTTATCACCCATCATCCAATAATAATCTTGCTTAAACGTATAGGTGGTAGCGACATTACCATTGATCTTAATTTCATTTCCAGAAACACTGAGGGTGTTGCCCTCATATTCTTTAATAATTTTTTTATAGAAGGGTAAAACTTGCAAATTCAACGCAACCGTTTTTCCTTCCTCAGGAATATAAATAGGACCTAATTGATCATAATTAGAAGGGTGTTCTACATGTTGCGGAAATAAATTACCTACCCCTTTAGGTTCTATAATTTTAACCACTGAATCAATAGTGGTATTTGCTCTTAAACTAGCCACCATTTCATCAGTTAGTGTTGCTTGTTTTTGTAAACTTTTTTCTTCTGAAAGGCGCAAACTAACTTGGTTTGCTTCATTGGCCGGAATACCATATTTGCGGGTAAATACTTCAATTTTTCCATCTTTACGTCTATTTGAACCAATAGCATATTGATTCAATAAATCAACTTGACCTTGACTTAAATTAGGCGACGGAATGATATATTTTCTTTGAAAATCATTAACGTCTAATTCTGTCAACAATTTAGAAGAAATACCTTTACTACCGTACACCATGTAGTCATATTGTGGTTTAGCACGATCGGTTAATTCTAGTTGTTTGCCATCAATAAATACCAAGCCATCGCGTACTTCTAGCGAATCACCTGGCACACCTACACAGCGCTTTACATAATTTGATTTTTTATCAATAGGTTTTCTTACTCCTTTTTCTTTTACAAAGAATTGACGTACCGTATCAGCTGGCCAGCTAAAAACAACAATGTCATTTCTTTTTACCCCTTTAAAGCCTGGTAACCTGAGGTAAGGTAATTGCGGTTTTCTCAAGTAAGAAGGTTGTCCTACTAATGGTAATGTATCATGCACCATAGGTGCAGCTACAGCAGTCATGGGTACGCGCGCGCCGTAATGAAACTTACTCACAAATAGTAAATCACCTACTCTTAAAGTGCGTTCTAAAGAACCCGTTGGTATTACATAAGGTTGTATAAAATAGGTATGAACTAAAGTGGCAGCTACCACGGCGAAAACAATTGAACTTACCCATTCGCCAACCGCTGTAGTAGGTTGAAGACTGCGGTCTTCAATATACTTTACATCAAGAGCGTAATTTACATAATAGATGTAGAAACCAAGGGTTAATACTACAGCCCAACTTTCCCAAAGCGAATTTCTACCAAAACTGCGAATGGTTTCAACCCATACAACCGGAAACATTAATAAATTGATGATAGGAATAAAGAGTAAAATAACCCACCATTTTGGTCTGTTAATGATTTGCATTAAGACAATGGCATTGTAAACCGGTATAGCAGCTTCCCATGCTTTTCTGCCTGCTTTGACATATAATTTCCAAGTTCCTAAAAAGTGGATAACTTGAATAACAAGTATAAAAATGATCCAAGCGGTTGCGTTCATTACAATTGGGTTAGGTGTGTATTAATTTTTAATTTTCTTTCAGGTAATCTAGTGCAAATAAGAGTTTTTTTAGTAAAATTATTGCCTTTCTTAACCAAGGTTTAACACATCTTTCATGGTGAAAACTCCTGTTTTGTGCTGTAACCACTCGGCCGCTATTAAGGCTCCGAGTGCAAACCCTTCACGATTATGGGCTGTATGTTTTATGGCTATTTCATCAACTGAACTTTGATACCCTACGGTATGTGTACCCGGAACATTTTCAATTCGTTTTGCGTCGATTTGAATTTCATTCTCGTTTTCACTTGTATTCAATTTCCAGCTATTGTAACTGCTATTTTCAATAATTCCTTCTGCTAAAGTAATGGCTGTACCGCTAGGTGCGTCTAATTTTTGGGTATGATGAATTTCTTCTATCGAAACTTTATAATCTTTCAGGTTATTCATCATGCTAGCCAAATAGCTATTCAATTCAAAAAAAATAGTGACACCTAAACTAAAATTTGAGGCATAAATAAAAGCTCCTTTATGTTCATTGCATAGTGCAACAGCCTCATCGAAT
Source organism: uncultured Flavobacteriaceae bacterium (assembly GCA_937929935.1). Lineage (GTDB taxonomy): Bacteria > Bacteroidota > Bacteroidia > Flavobacteriales > Flavobacteriaceae > Maribacter_C. The sequence continues at coordinate 35,769 of CALFUL010000017.1, forward strand.
TTCTCAAGCCAACCTGTGGTACCAGAAATAACAGGCGTATTATTTTCAAAACAACGTTTTATATTTTCAAAAGCAATACTGGGTATGCTGAAATCTATGGCGACATCAACTTGTGAAAAATCAACATCAGGACTTTCAACATCAATCTTAGCAACAATTGTATGGCCTCTTTTTAGGGCAATTTGCTCAATCATTTTGCCCATTTTACCATAGCCAAAAAGTGCAATATTCATAGGTTAGAATTTAATGGTGAGGGCCAACCCATAGTTTGGGTCATTTGTAACTTGGTTGGTATTCAAATAGGGTTCAACATTCATTTTCCAACTCAAATCATCGCTGATATTAAACTGTTTTAAATGCGCATCAACATTCGCATCAACAATATTTAAGGCATAAATTACAATGGTTGCCAATAGGGTTAAATCACGATTATTTTGACTCTCATTTTGTAATCTTTCTAAGCGTTCATTATCAACTTCAGGGGTGGTTCGGGTAATGCCATCTAATGGTCGTAAGTCATAAAACCTATCATCAGTAAAGCCAGCTCTTCTTCTTTTAAAGGCATCGCGCAGGCTGTTGTATTGGCCATCATAAAAGGTGTACCCATAAATACTTGCTGCTAATGCACCCCAAACGATTGGCGCTTTCCAGTACCGTTTGTTATAAACTTGCCCCATACCAGGTACCACCGCCGAATAAAATGCCGCCTTACTTGGGGCTAACGGATTAATAAATTCTTGTTTCTTAGTAAAAGCTTCATCTAAGATGATACCGTCATTCTTTAAGTCAACTTTTAATGAATCTACCTCATTAACTATTGGTTGCTCTTCTTGAGACCATAAACTCAACGAGCCGAACAAAAGAATAGTAAATATGAAAAAGATTTTACGCACCTGTGATTAATTTTTTAATTCGCTCTAATTCATCTTTTGATTCAAAAGATATGGTTACTTTACCCTTTCCTTTTACATTAGAACTTACTGCCACTTGCGTTTTTAAGAAATCAGAAAGCTCTTTTTTGGCCGTTGCATCTAAAGGGTTCGATTTAGTTTTTGCCTTTTCAGAAGAATTTTTTGGGTCGTTGCTTAGTTCTTTTACAATTCTTTCTGTTTCACGAACTGAAAGGTTTTGTCCTACAATTTTTTCATAGATGGCAATCTGAGCTTCTTTACTTCCCACATTAACCAAGGCTCTACCATGACCCATACTCACAAAACCGTCTCTAATACCAGTTTGAATAATAGGGTCTAATTTTAATAAACGAATGTAATTAGCGATGGTTGAACGTTTTTTACCCACACGGGCACTCAGTTTTTCTTGAGTTAATTCAATTTCATCTATTAACCTTTGGTATGAAAGGCCAATTTCAATGGGGTCTAAATCTTGTCTTTGAATGTTTTCAACCAATGCCATTTCTAAAGATTCTTGATCATTGGCAATTCTGATGTAAGCAGGTATTGTTTTTCTACCCGCTAACTTTGACGCTCTATATCTACGTTCTCCTGATACTAGTTGATATTTATTGAATTCAAGTTTTCGAACTGTAATGGGTTGAATGATACCCAATTCTTTGATTGAAGTTGAAAGTTCTTCTAAGGCTTCATTGTTAAAATTTGATCGAGGCTGAAAAGGATTCACTTCAATAGCTTCTAAATCAAGTTCAATAATGTTACCTACCAACTTATCTGCATTCTTATCAGATACAGATTGAATATCATTATCTGGATCTTTTAATAAGGCAGATAATCCGCGACCTAGGGCTTGTTTTTTCGTTGCTTTCGCCATCTAAACTATTTGGGTATTTTTCTTAACCACTTCATTGGCCATATTTAAGTAATTGGCTGCGCCTTTACTACTGGCATCATATTTTATAATGCTCTCGCCATAACTAGGGGCTTCACTCAACCTAACATTACGTTGAATAATAGTATCAAAAACCATATCAGAAAAATGCTTTCTTACTTCTTCAACAACTTGGTTTGAAAGCCTAAGTCTAGAGTCATACATAGTTAATAACATGCCTTCAATATCTAAATCAGGATTGTGTATTTTCTGAATACTTTTAATAGTGTTTAAAAGCTTTCCTAAACCTTCTAAAGCAAAATACTCGCACTGAATAGGTATAATAACTGAATCTGCTGCTGTTAGGGCGTTTAAAGTAAGAAGCCCTAAAGAAGGAGCACAATCAATTAATATATAATCATATTGCTTCTTTAGATCTGAAATTGCCTGCTTCATCATATATTCACGCTGATCTTTGTCAACCAATTCAATTTCAATGGCAACTAAATCAATATGCGAAGGAATCAAATCTACATTCGGGCTGGTAGTTTCAATAATGGTCTCTTTAGCTGTCAACGTATGCTCAAGCAATTGATAAGTACCCTGTTCAACACCATCAACATCAATACCCAAACCAGAAGTTGCATTAGCCTGTGGGTCTGCATCAATTAATAACACCTTCTTTTCAAGTACACCCAGCGAGGCAGCTAGGTTAACGGTTGTGGTAGTTTTACCAACACCACCCTTTTGATTTGCAATCGCAATTATCTTGCCCATTCAACTATCGAGTTAGGGGGTAAAAATACAATTATTTATGCAGTCAGTGAATGATTTTTGTTAACAGAAAGTGAATAAAAGGGGCTATTTGCGTTAAATTGAGTTAAAGTTATTTAATCAATCTTTTTTCTTGACTTTTACACTGTCTTCATATTCAATCAAGTAAATTTCTTCATTCTTCTTTTTCAAGTAATATTCTTCACGCGCAAATTTTTCAAGTTGCTTAGGGTCAGCCAACTTCTCAATGGTTTGTTTATCTTTTTTTATTTCTTCTTTTAGAAATTCACGTTGCTTTTCAAGCTTGTTGATTTCTTTTTTGAGCTCCATATGAATGAGCAATGAATTGGTATCAAAAAATATCATCCAAACCATAAACGCTGTAAGCACTATTACATAGATGCTGCTAAAAATAGCGAGAATACGAAACCATTTACTTTTTTTAAGTGCTGCCCAATTCATACCGTTTGTGCTAATTTTTCATTAACAATAGTGCGTACAATGTCTACGGCCACCGTATTGTATTTATTATTAGGTATGATAATATCTGCAAATTCTTTGGTAGGTTCAATGAATTGCTCGTGCATAGGTTTTAAAATAGATTGATATTTCTCTATGGTTTCATCTAAATTCCAACCGCGTTCATTTACATCTCTTTTGAGTCTGCGAATGAGTCTTTCATCAGAATCAGCGTGCACAAATATTTTGATATCGCACATGTCACGAATCTCAGTATGGGTTAAAATCAAAATACCTTCAACAATAAGAACTTTGGTGGGTACCGTGGTTATTGTTTTCTTTTCACGATTACATTCAAGAAAAGAATAAACAGGTTGTTCAATGGTTTTGCCTTCTTTTAGTTGTTTTAGGTGCGAAGCTAAAAGACTGAAATCTATTGAGTTAGGGTGGTCAAAATTCGTTTCTCTTCGCTTTTCTAAAGTTAGATGAGATAAGTCATTGTAGTAAGAGTCTTGAGAAATAACACCAACTTCTTCATCAGGTAATTCATTGATGATTTGATTTACAACGGTGGTTTTACCACAGCCTGTTCCACCCGCAATTCCTATAATGAGCATGAGTTTTTTTCTTTGGATACAAAAATAGGAAAGAAATGCTACTACAAAGCATTATCCATAATATCTTGTACTACTTCCGGATTCAATAGTGTACTGGTATCTCCTAAATTGGAAGTATCTTTTGAAGCTATTTTTCTTAGGATGCGCCTCATGATTTTTCCACTTCGAGTTTTTGGAAGTCCGGGTACAAACTGAATTTTATCAAGCTTCGCAATGGGGCCTATTTGTTCGGTTATTTGCTGATTGATTTCCTTTTTGAGATTTTCTTTGTTGCGATCTTCGCCCATTTCCTTTAAAATAACATATCCGTAAAGGGCATTTCCTTTTACATCATGCGGAAAACCAACAATGGCCGACTCTGCCACGGCAGGGTGTTCATTGATTGAATCTTCAATAGGTGCGGTTCCTAAATTATGACCAGAAACAATAATAACATCATCAACCCTACCTGTTATTCTGTAATAGCCAACAGCATCTCTCAAGGCACCATCGCCCGTGAAATACATGTTCTTATAGGCTGAAAAGTAAGTGTCTTTATAGCGCTGATGATTCCCCCAAATGGTTCTAGCTATTGAAGGCCATGGAAACTTAATACACAAACGTCCATCAACTTGATTGCCTTCAATTTCTTTTCCGTTTTCATCCATCAAAGCAGGTTGAATACCAATAAAAGGTAGTGTTGCATAGGTAGGTGTTGTTGGCGTTACATACGGTATAGGCGTAATCATAATTCCACCAGTTTCTGTTTGCCACCAAGTATCAATAATTGGACTCTTTTTACGCCCTACATTATTGTTATACCAATGCCATGCTTCTTCATTAATAGGTTCGCCAACTGATCCTATTACTTTTAGACTTGATAGATCATATTTTTCAACGAATTCTAATTTTTCTTTTGCTAATGCACGAATGGCAGTAGGTGCTGTATAAAATTGATTGATTTTGTGCTTTTCAACAATTTGCCAAAAACGACCATAGTCAGGATATGACGGTACGCCTTCAAACATAACCGTAGTGGCACCATTGGCTAACGGACCATATACAATGTAAGAGTGACCCGTGATCCAGCCAATATCTGCCGTGCACCAATACACATCTTCTTCTTTGTATTGAAAAGCGTTTTTAAAAGTATAGGCAGTGTACACCATATACCCGGCTGTTGTGTGAACCATACCTTTTGGTTGACCTGTTGAGCCAGAAGTATAAAGAATAAATAATGGGTCTTCAGCATCCATTAACTCTGCTTCAAGATTGCTTTCAGCCACATCTAAAAGGGGGTGCATCCATAAATCGCGACCTTCTTTCATGGTTACTTCAGTGTTCGTGCGTTTCACAACCAAGACTGTTTCAACACCAGGGCAATCTTCTAATCCTTTATCAACAATGACTTTTAAATCAATAGTTTTATTTCCTCTAAAAGAACCATCAGAACAGATAACCATTTTGCAATCAGAGTCGTTAATTCTGGTTGAAAGGGCATTCGCAGAAAAACCAGCAAATACTACAGAGTGTATGGCGCCAATTCTTGCACAGGCCAAAAGAGAAACGGCCAACTCAGGAATCATAGGCAGATAAATACATACCCGATCTCCTTTTTTAACTCCCTTGCTTAGCAATACATTCGCCATGCGGCAAACACGCTCATGTAGTTCATTATAGGTAATATGTTGTGCTTCTTCATTTGGGTTATTTGGTTCAAAAAGAATGGCTGTTTTGTTACCGCGTGTTGGTATGTGACGGTCTAAGCAGTTTTCAGTAATATTTAATTTTGCACCTTCAAACCATTTTACTTCGGGTTTGTCAAAATCCCAACTGAGTACCTTATTCCATTTTTTACGCCAATTGAAATGTTCTTCAGCAATTTCTTCCCAAAAACCCTCAGGATTACGAACTGATTTTCTATAAACTTGAAAATATTCTTCTAAATGTTTGATGTGATAATTGCTCATAAAAATATGACTATAAAACTTTAAACTTCTTTTATTGAAAAATCTCGAGCAGAATGATGTACTGTTAATATATCTGCGTGGTTTTCAGTAACTACTTTATATATGATACGATAGTTGCCTTCAATTAATTCTCTGATGTTTTGTTTTCCTATTTCTGAAACAATTTTACCGGCGTAAATTTGTGAATGAAGAATTCTGGTTCTGAATTTAATTCTGACAATTTGGAGTTTTGCATATTTGGCAGAATCTTTAGAAATGTACTCAGCGATACTTTTAAGATTACTAACTGCGTTATTTGTCCATTTTATTTGAACCATTTTTCAATCTCCTTATCAAGTTCATCTTCTGAAATGGTTTCCTTGTTCAAGGACTGCTTTTCACTAGCCTCAACTTTCTCAACTAAAATGAGTCGTTCAATTAATTCTTCTAATGAAAATTCATTAGGAAAATTTTCGATTTGTGCTTTTAATTTTTCCTTGGTAAGCATATATAATAGATTTTACATTTGAAGATACAATTTTCTAAACACTTGTGCTATGAAAATTAATGTCCGGTTGCTTCTCCGGCACCACTCGGAATTCTAATATCTTCAACAATATCTTGAACACTTTGAGGTGGTGGCGGTGTTAATTGCATGACTAAAATTGCAACAAAGAAATTCACAAACATAGCCACACTACCAAAACCTTCAGGAGAAATACCAAACCACCAGCTTGCTTTTAGACCTGCTACGGCTTCTTTGCCACCATCGAAAATTCCGAATTTGAATTTAAGCATATAAAATAGCATTAAAAGAATACCCACGATCATACCGGAAATGGCTCCTTCTTTATTCATTTTCTTATAAAATATACCCAATACAATTGCCGGAAAAAATGAAGCAGCTGCGAGACCAAATGCTAAGGCAACCACCGCAGCCACAAAGCCTGGCGGATCGATACCAAAATATCCTGCAATTACTACGGCTACTGTTGCAGCACCTCTTGCTGCCCATAACTCTCCTTTTTCAGAGATATTAGGATTGATAACTTTTTTTATTAAATCATGTGAAATAGAAGAAGAAATGACCAATAATAAACCCGCTGCAGTTGAAAGGGCAGCAGCCAAACTTCCTGCTGCAACCAATGCAATTACCCATGCAGGTAAATTCGCAATTTCAGGATTCGCCAACACCATAATATCTCTATCTACAATAAGTTCATTTAAATTAGCATCAGCTACGTATTGAATTTTTCCGTCTCCATTTTTATCATTGAACTTAATTAATTCCGTTTTTTCCCAGGTTGAAAACCATTCAGGCATATCTTCATAGGGTTGTTCGCTAACCGTATTAATCATATTTGTTCTGGCAAAAACTGCAACAGCTGGTGCCGTTGTATATAAGATTGCTATTAGTAATAATGCGTAACCGGCTGATTTTCGAGCGTCTTTAACTCTTTTCACTGTAAAGAAACGAACAATTACATGAGGTAAACCTGCTGTACCTACCATTAATGCTAATGTGATGGCGAAAATGTCAGTCATTGATTTTGAGCCGTCTGTATATTCGTTAAAGCCAAGTTCGGTCGAAAGTCCGTCTAGTTTATCTAATAAAAATGTTCCAGAGCCATCATTTAAGGTAGAACCCATGCCTAATTGCGGAATAGGGTTTCCTGTCATTTGAATTGATATAAATATTGCCGGCACCATGAATGCAAAAATCAAAACACAGTATTGCGCTACTTGCGTATAAGTGATTCCCTTCATCCCCCCAAGAACGGCATAAAAGAGAACAATGATCATGCCTATGATTACGCCAGTATTAATATCTACTTCTAGAAAGCGTGAAAAAACCAAGCCTACACCACGCATTTGCCCTGCTACATAGGTGAATGAAACAAGAAGTGCACAAATGACGGATACAATACGTGCGGTGTTTGAATAATAGCGATCACCAATAAAATCAGGTACGGTAAACTTTCCAAACTTTCTTAAATAGGGGGCGAGCAGTAATGCTAGAAGTACATAGCCACCGGTCCAACCCATTAAATAAACAGAGCCATCATAACCTGCAAAGGCTATGATACCTGCCATTGAAATAAAAGAGGCCGCAGACATCCAATCGGCAGCAGTTGCCATTCCGTTTGCTAAAGGAGAAACGCCACCGCCAGCAACATAAAATTCTTTTGTAGAGCCAGCTCGTGACCAGATAGCAATACCAATATACAGGGTAAATGTGATTCCTACTAAAATATACGTCCAAGTTTGAACACTCATATGGTTTGGTTGTTAGTTAGGTTTGATTGCTTTTAATTATTCGTTATACCCATATTTCTTATCAAGCTTATTCATAAGTCTTACGTACACAAAAATTAAAATAACAAATACGTAAATAGAGCCTTGTTGGGCAAACCAAAAGCCTAATTTGAACCCTCCAATTTGAATTTTATCTAGGGCATCTTTAAAAAGAATGCCTGCCCCATAAGAAACAGTAAACCAAATAGCTAAAAGAATGAAAAGGTATTTTACATTTTCTTTCCAATATGCTGTTGCTTTCTTTTGTTTATCAGTCATTGTGGTGTTATTGATTTTTCTTTTGTTTTCTAAGATAGCAATTTTCATTAATCTTTAAGATGGTAAGTACATAACCCCACTTGACGAGTCTCTTTTGGACCCCGTTACCGATTTTAGCACATTTATTTTGTTCTCAAAACGCAGAGCACCCATTAAGGCGAAAACTAATGCTTCTTTAAACTCAATGAGTTTTTTTTCTGGTACTATTACCTGAATAGCAGCACCTAGTTTTTCTTGCAGCGTTTCAACTAAATACTCATTTAAGGCACCACCGCCAGTTACAAATAAGGTGCTATTTTGTTGCGTGTGACTCTTAACTTGTTGTGCCACTTGTTCGCAAATATGATGAATGGCGGTATGCAGTTTATTTTCCATAGAATCAGTAAAACTCTCAACTATGGGTACCACTTTTTCAATAAACCACTCATAACCAATTGATTTAGGGTAAGGTAGACTGTAATATTCTAAGTCATTCAGTTGGTCAAGCATAGGTAGATTCAATTGCCCGCTTCGCGCAAGTTTTCCGCCAGCATCAAAGGCCAAGTCTGATTTTTGTGTAATATGATTCAGCACCATATTGGCCAAACCAATATCGTAAGCCACACGTTTTCTGTTTTCATTAAATGAAATGTTGCTGATACCACCAAGGTTCAAGCAAAAATCATAAGTACTAAAGAATAATTTATCTCCGATAGGTACTAAGGGCGCCCCTTGCCCGCCTAAAGCAACATCATTGGTTCTAAAATCACAAATAACTTTTTGCCCACTTGCATTGGCCAAATGTTGACCAGAACCAATTTGAAAAGTGAGTCCGTTTTCAGATTGATGGTGGGTGGTATGCCCATGACTAGCGATAAAGTCAATTTCAAGCTTCTTTTCTAAAATAAATTTTTTCGCTTCATTGCCTAACCAAAAACCATATTCATTATGAAATCGAAGTAATTCATCAGCTTTTAAATGAATAGAATCTTTCAATTTAACTTTCAATTCAGATTCATATGAAACACTTTTGGTTTCTATAATTTCAAAAGACCAATTATCTGTATCATTCTTAATTAGACAATAGCAAAGGTCGAGCCCGTCTAAAGATGTGCCAGACATTAAACCAAGAACTTTATAAGTATTCATTTTAGAGGGTAACAGGTAATTTTCCTTTTCCTTTTACTTTGCCCAGAAAGTGTTGCTCAGCATTTTTTTGAAACATTTCAAAATCTTGATAAACAAGTACAATATTTTCAATGTTATCGACCTCTAAATGGTTTAAAACAAAGGGGTTGCCAAATAAGTATAAAGTTACATTTTTGTTCGCTGCTATTTCATTTATTAAATTTAATTCATCATCACTAATACCAAATTTGTTTCTGGTGCGCACTTGAGGCGGAAACAAAGCAATCAAGATATTTTGATCATTTTTCACTGCTTTTCTTATCGCAGCTACTGACATATTAGCATTGCCATAATGATTGTGAATATTGGTTGCCATTGCACCAATTGAAAACTGATTTTTAACGGTTTTATCAAATGAAATTATAGCAAATTCAGATTCTCGAAATTTTGCTATTTTTTCTTCACTACCCTTATAAATACTTAAGCTTTCACTAGCAATTTTTGAGTTTAGATCAATATAATTATAAGCTGATTTTTCAATGTTTTCAATTGCTAAATAGGCCTTTTCTTTAAGTTGCCATACACGCTTAAAACTTGCTTCTATTTGTTCTTTTGTTGCGTTTGCCGCAATAGTCTTGATACCTTCAATAGGGTTTTCAGCAAAACAAAGAAAATCATTTCCGGCGTCGAAGGCTACCCATTCTAATTCTCCTTTGGTAGGAAACATTTTTGAAACACTTTTCATATTCAGTGCATCTGAAATGACCACATTATTAAATTCAAGTTCTTTACGTAAGACTGTTTTTATTATTTCATTGGATATTGTTGCAGGTTCACTATTACCATTAGCGAGCGCTGGCACTGATAAATGACCTATCATAACCGCATCTACATTTGCATCTATTAATTCTTTAAAAGGATATAATTCAGTTGCTGTTAATTCTTCTTTTGTTTTATTGATTACTGGTAAACCTAAATGTGAATCAGTAGCCGTATCGCCGTGCCCCGGAAAATGTTTAGCACTTGTCAATACGCCTTGTGATTGTATACCTTTATTGAAGGCAATGGCATTTTTTGCCACTAAATCAGGTTTTTCTCCAAACGATCGAAATCCGATCACTGGGTTATTCGGATTGTTGTTGACGTCAACTACAGGACCTAAATTCCAATGAATTCCTGCTTTTTTAAGGTCATTGGCAATGTTTTTACCAACTTCATAAATTAAGTCCTCTCGATTATTCATTGCGCCAAGTGTAATGGCATATGGATATTGAGGTGTGTTTTCAACACGCATTGCGAGTCCCCATTCTGCATCAATGGCAATTAGTAAAGGATATTTTGCAGCTTTTTGATAGCGTTCAATGAGTTCTTTTAGTCGATCTAAACTTTTGGTATTAACTACCGCTTGTTTTTTACTTCCAAAATTAGCCGCAGTACTTACCCGACTATGAAAAAAGCAAAGCGCACCAACATGTTGTTCTTTAATTAATTTTTCAATGGCTTGAATATCTTCTTCAGTATCATTAATGTAAGCAGCCGGCATAAAAAATTGACCTATTTTTTCAGCATCATTTAATGTTTTTGATGCTTCTTCATAAGAAAGAATGGCACTTGAAGTTGCTGCGTCATTAGTTGTTTCTTTTTCTTGCATTTTACAAGACCAAAGCAAAGCAATTGAAAGAAATAATATTACAGCAAAGGGTTTAACTACAAAGTTAAGTTTTGACATGTTTTGAATTAATTTATAAGACACTACTATTTTACACTAAAATAGCCTTTTAAACTTTTAAATAATTGTTTCTTTTAAAACTTATGTCTTACAAAAGCTTCCATGGCCGCATAATCTGAAAGCCCTAGCTCGTTGTACGCAATTGCTGTATCTCTATTGCGCTCTTCTGCTCGCATCCAGAATTCACGGGTGTCATCACCTTGAAACATGACCCCATCTTTTTGTGATTGATGACAAAAAATTGCTTTTCTTTTTCTCAAAACTTGCCCAGGACTCATGGGTACAGCCATTTCAATTTCATTGGTATCCCATTCGTGCCAGGCACCACGGTATAACCATAGCCAACAGTCTTTTATAAACTTTTCATTTTGTAATTTTTGCATCGCCTCTAAAACAGCATCTAAACAGACTTTATGTGTGCCATGTGGATCTGCTAAATCGCCAGCAGCATAAATTTGATGTGGTTTAATGTCTTGAATGATTTGCATCATGATTGCTACATCTTCATCAGAAAGATTTTTCTTTTTGATGGTGCCAGTTTCATAAAAAGGTAAATCTAGAAAGTGCACATTTGAATCATCTAAACCTAAATACCGCACCGCAGCATAAGATTCGCCTCGTCTGATGTTTCCTTTTAGTTTTCTGACTTCAGTTGTATCAAAACTGCTTTCTTTTTTGGCTTTGATTGCGTCAATAAGATTTTGAGATGCTGAACTATTTGAAATTTGTTTAGCTATTTCAGCATATTTACGAGCGTCTTCATCTGAAACTGCAATATTTCCTGAAGTTTGATACACCACATGCACATCATGACCTTGTTCAATAAGGCGGTCAAAGGTTCCGCCCATTGAAATAACATCATCGTCTGGGTGGGGACTAAAAATTAGTACTCTTTTTTTGACAGGTAGTGCGCGTTCAGGTCTGTTTGAATCATCAGCATTTGGTTTGCCACCGGGCCATCCGGTAATGGTATGTTGTAGTCTGTTAAACATCCAAATATTGAGGTCATAAGAGTCTTGAACGCTCAATAAATCAGCCATTCCATTATCATTATAATCCTTATCAGTTAAACTTAAAATTGTTTTTTTGTTTTTATGACAGAGCCAAACAATGGCCTTTGCTGTTAATGGTTTCGTCCATTGGCAAGAACGAACCAGCCAAGGGGTTTTGTTTCTTGTCAATTCACTGCCTGCAGCAGTATCTAAAACAAAAGTGCAATTATCGTGATTTTGTAAATAAGTTGCTGGCACCTGCGATGAGACATCGCCTTCAATGGTTTCTTTTATAATGGCAGCCTTATTTTGACCCCATCCTAACAGCACAATTCTTTTTGCTTTTCTAACGGTAGCAATACCCATGGTAATTGCTTTACGTGGCACATTGTCAATGCCTAAAAATGATGGCGCCGCATCAACTCTTGTAATATGATCAAGGGTAATAACACGGGTACGCGAATTGTAATGTGAACCCGGTTCATTAAAACCAACATGACCTGTTCGCCCAATACCTAGTAATTGAAAATCGAGCCCTCCAAGATCTTTTATTTTTTTTTCATAAGACAGGCAGTAACTCAAAACGTCTTCAAAAGCCGTCTTACCGTCAGGAATGTGAATGTTCTCAGCTTGAATATCAACATGATTAAAAAGGTGTTCATGCATGAAGAAATAATAACTCTGCGTATTCTCTTTATCCATAGGTAGATATTCATCTAAATTGAACGTGATCACATTTGAAAAGCTCAGACCTTCTTCTTTGTGCATACGAACTAATTCTTCATATACCCGAATAGGCGATGAACCTGTGGCAAGACCTAAAACACAAGGTTGATTAGCGGCTTGCTTTCTGCGAATAAGTTTTGCGATTTCTTCAGCTACTTGAATAGATGCATCATTTGAATTTTCAAAAATCACATTATGTATTTTTTCAAAACGTGTTTCTTCAAATTGACCTACAGGTTTGTAGTTGATATCAGTTTTGATTCTCGTTGCCAATGCCGTCATAAGTAAAATGGTTTGAAATTGTTGCTAAATCAAAAATAGGCAAAAAACAACATGTTTTGCAGTTTTATGCAATATTATTTGCTGTTTATTGCTTTTATTTATTAATATATAAAAATATAGGTTGTAATACTGAATAAAACAGCAAGTCTATTTTAATGTTATATTTGCTCTAATTATTGATTTTATGCTTAAAGAAGAGCGGTTACGTACTATTTTAAATGAAGTTGAATTGCACAATCGTATTCTGTTAACTGATATAGCTGAAACGCTTGAGGTGTCAATAGATACGGTTAGAAGAGATGTGAAAGAACTTGATGCCAATAAGAAGCTTAAAAAAGTTCATGGGGGTGCTGTTGCATTGGGTTTTATTACAAATAACACCAGAAATACCAATATTTATGCCCTTGATGAAAAAATTAAAATTGCAGAGAAAGCTTTAACCTTAATTAAAAACGGAGCTGTTATTTTTATTGACGGTGGTACCACTTGCCTAGAATTAGCACGATTAATTTCAATGGATTCAGAATTAACTTGTTTTACTATTAGTTTACCAGTGGCAGTCGAATTATCTTCAAAACCCAATATCAAAGTCATTTTTATTGGAGGGCAAATTTCTAAAGATGCGCATATTGCAATTGGGGCGAATACCATACATAATCTTTCTGAAATAAAAGTAGATTATAGCTTTATCGGCACGGGCTATGTTGATTCTCAATACGGATTAACAGAATTTGATTGGGATATTGTACAGTTGAAAAAAGCAGTTATTAAAGCCGCCAAGAAAACAGTACTTTTATGTATCTCAGAAAAGTTGAATTCGCAACATCGCTATAAAACTTGTGATTTAAAGGAAATAAACACCATGATTACTGAACTTAATGCAGACAACAGTTTGTTGAAAAGCTTTAAATCGCATGATGTAATTTTGCTTTAAATGTGGTTGACGGTTGACGGTTTACGGTTGTCTGATGTCAGTTGTCAGAATTCAAAATCGGATTCATGAATTAATTTAAAACAAGTAGTCTTTCATATTTTTAAAATTTAGCTTTAAACTCATAAACTCATAAACTCATAAACTCATAAACCCAAATGTCATATACCAAAATAACCGAAACCCCTTCAAATCACGATCATTTAGAGCAACTAGATACTACTTCTATTTTGATGAAGATGAATGAAGAAGATCAAAAGGTGGCTGATGCTGTTCAAAAAGTGATTCCAGAAATAACCAAATTGGTTGATGCTTTGGTAGAACGTTTCATTGATGGTGGGCGCCTTTTTTACATAGGTGCGGGCACAAGTGGTAGATTGGGAATTTTAGACGCTTCTGAAATACCGCCAACTTTTGGAATGCCTCATGAAAGGGTAGTGGGACTCATTGCGGGTGGCGACACCGCAATCAGAAAAGCTGTTGAAAATGCTGAAGATGATCAAAAACAAGCTTGGATAGATTTAGCAGCACATAAAATAAATACAAAAGATGTTTTAGTAGGTATTGCAGCTTCAGGTACAACGCCTTATGTCTTAGGTGGCATTGCTGATGCGAAATCTAATGGAATTTTAACAGCTGGAATAACTAATAACCCGGGCTCGCCATTAGCCACTGATGTAGATATTCCGATAGCCGTAAATGTAGGTCCTGAATTTGTGACGGGCAGTACACGTATGAAAAGCGGTACCTCGCAAAAATTGGTTTTAAATATGATTTCTACAGCCCTTATGATTAAAATAGGAAGGGTAAAAGGAAATAAAATGGTCAATATGCAGTTGAGTAATAGCAAATTAGTTGACCGTGGTACTCGCTATGTAATGGAGGGCCTAGGCGTTGATTACAATAAAGCTGAGGCCTTGTTGAAAAAACATGGTTCGGTTAAAAAGGCCATTGAATTTGGCGAAAAATAAATTTTTATTTAGGTAGCAACTTGTAAATACCTTTGCCTTCAACGGCTACGTAAATAAACCCGTCAGGTCCTTCTTTTACGTCTCGTATACGCCCTAAACCATCCAATAGCTTTTCTCTTTTAATGACGTTTTCGCCATCAAAAACTAGGCGCTCCAAATATTGAAAAGCAAGAGAGCCAACTAAAAGACTTCCTTTCCAATTATCATAGTTATCTGTTGTCACAAAAGTCATTCCGCTGGGGGCAATTGAAGGAGTCCAATAAAAGATTGGTTGTTCCATACCTTCCATTTCCTTTTGGTCAGTTATGGTAGTTCCGCTATAATTTATTCCATAGGTAATTACTGGCCAGCCATAATTTTTTCCTTTTTGAACAATGTTTATTTCATCGCCTCCTCGAGGCCCGTGTTCATGATTCCATATTTCTCTTGTCTCAGGATGTAAAACAAGTCCCTGCGGATTTCTATGCCCGTAACTATAAATAGCTTTTTTCGCATTTTCATCATTAAAAAAAGGATTGTCATTAGGTATGCTACCATCAGCATTAAATCTGTAAATTTTACCGCCATCTCTTGTGATATCTTGCGGATTTTCATCTCTTGCTCCGCGTTCACCAATTGATAAATAAAGGTATCCTTGGTCATCAAAAAGAATGCGTGATCCAAAGTGTTGTCCTTTTGTTGTATTCGGACCAGCTTTATACAGTATTTTTTTGTTAATCAACTTGTTATCTTCTATTTTTGCGCGCATCAAAGCGGTGTGTCCACCTTTTTCAGAACCCTCTGATGAGGCATAGGAAAGATAGAGCCAACCGTTATTTTCATAGTCCGGATGAATTTCAATGTCAAGTAGGCCACCTTGACCTCTCACATACACATCTGGAAGATCTAAAATTTCACTTTTTTTACCCGCTGAAAAAAGGAATAATTTACCCGATTTTTCAGTTACCAAAATGGCATTATTGGGTAAAATGGCAATTCCCCACGGAATCTGCATTTCATCGATCAGTAATTGAGCCGAAAACACCTCTTTTTTGGGTTTATCTATTTGATTTTCAGCATTTTGAGCGCATGAAATATTTAATATTAAAAACCATAGCCCTAGAAATTGTATACTTTTTTTCATTTTGAAACGTTGAATAATTAAACTAAAGTACTATCAAACCATTAATAATCAAAAATGATTTTATAAGTAAAAAAATTACAACTAGAGAATAAACTGATCCCAAATCAACTGTTCTTGCTCAAATACTGCTTAACCTATGCCTTCTAGAGAAATAAAGCAACTATTTTATGCATGCCTGGTTTTGATGCTTTTTTTAGCCTCAACTTCACTGCTTGCCAGGAAAACTACGCAATTTATATTTTTAGAACTGCCCACGACTTTAGCTCAAAGCATTACTTTCAGTGATAAAGCTTCTGAAAAAAATAAACCAAAATCAACTAGACTTTTAAAAAATGATAAAGTATCAAGGGTAGCCAATACAACTATGTTGCCTACCATTATTCAAGGGGCAGATGAAGAAGTAGATTGTACTATTGATGGTAGTACAGTGGCTCGTTTTAATTTGTGTGGTAATTATGATGATCGTGTCATCAGTATTTCAGGTGGTATTGGCGAATGGCAAGAATTAGTACCAACAGGCACATGTTCTTTTGACACTTCTGATGATTGTCCTTCAAACGGTACAGAGTGTACTAGTTCATGGCAAACAGTTTCAAACTCAACTACATTTGACCTTATTGCAAATACTATAAATGCGTCAACAGGTGCAGAATTTAGAGTTCGTGTTAGTGGCGGTATTTGGCACTATTTTAAAGTATCAAAAAGTACTATTGCTCAAGACATAGATAAAGATGATTTTGTTTGCGGCGTACCCGGGCGAATTCAAGTTTTAGGACTTTCAAGTGCTTACGAGTATAGTATTGATGGCGGATCTTCTTGGCAAGGACCTTCTTTTGAAAATTTAGTACCCGGCACTTACAATGTATTAGCTAGATTAATTGGAATACCAGGCGCTTGTGAGTACCCTTATGAACCTATTGTTATTGAGCAAAGAGATATTGCAATCGAAGCGACTTTTATTGATGCAATATGTGCAGGAGGTACGGGCAGTGTTACCGTTTATGTTAATAACACAGTTGATGGCCCTTATAAATATACCTTACTTGATAGTAGTGGTATAGCTCAGGAGTTTACTGCTTTTTTAATTGATGATGAATATACTTTTTCATCAGTTGGTTTTGGCACCTATATTGTTCAAGTAGAAACACAAGAATGTTCAGGAGACCCAGCTAACGGAATTGACCCACCAAGACAAGATGTAGACACTAGTGGTAACCCAATAGTAATTGGAAGTGGCCTGCTAGCTTTAGATGCTTCAACTGAAGTAAATAGTAGTTTCGGATGCGCTGACATAACCAGTGTTGCGATTACGTTAAATGTCACGGGTGGATCTCCACCGTATACATATACTGTAAATGGTAATGGAGGAAACCCTTCATTTACAGGAAGCACAACGCATACAGTGACTGCGGCTGAAGGAGCAGGCAGTTATGATTTTATAATTACTGATAGTAATTTATGTACTATTTCTGCCTCTTCAAATATTGAAGAGCTTACTCCTCCTGTTCTTACTGCTAATGGCGTTGATGGCACCTGTACAAATGGTGGCGCTCGAATTAATTTCAATATCACTAATTCGAACGGATATAACCTTTCATACCGAGTTAATGCTACAGACCCTTGGGATCCAAACCCGAGTATTTCAGTTCCTGCATCTCCTACAGGAATAACGTATAATGAAATTTCAGTAAGATACCAACAAGATGGCTTTGAGTGTACAATAGATTTACCTGATGTAACCGTGAGTAGTGAGGGAGTTATTAATAGCGCTGCTACAAAAATTTCTGATAGAACCTGTGATGGGTCTGGTGGTTATGTAGGAGGTCAAATTGATTTTGGAACAACAAGTGGGGGCTCTGGAAGTGGATTTGAGTACAGTATTGACGGAAGCAATTTTGTAACCACAACTTCATTTACGGGACTAGTACCAGGCACCTATACACCTATAGTTAAAGATGATAGAGATTGCCCATTAGTGTTGACACAAATTACCATTGAAGATACAAACCCACCAACTGATATTGATTTTATTACCGCAAATAGTAATTGTGCAACAGGTACTTTAGACTTGTTATTAATAGGTACAAGTAATGCGGCTGTTACCAATTACGCAATAATTAGTCCGTCTACAATTGATAATGGCACTAATGCGAACTTTACGAACTTAGACGCTTCTCAATCTTATATTTTTCAAATAACAGATGCCAATAATTGTACGTACACGGAGGCCTATACGCCAAGGCTGATCAGTACAATTAGAGCTAGAGTAAAGGCAGGCGGTAACACTCAAATTTGTGATGGGGCAGCTGATGGCTCAGGAGCATTTCTTGTTGATGGTTTTGAAAACACTTACGAATACCGAATAAATTCAGATCCTTTAGTAACAGGGCAATCTTCAGATGAAGTAGTAGTTTCTGGCTTAGCTCCAGGTACTCATACAATAACAGTAACTGATGAAACCACAGGTTGTAGTGCTACGGCAAGTATTACGGTTTCTGAACCCACTAATCCGTTAACTTTAAGCGGTAACGTAACTCCAATGACTTGTTCAAATGGCAATATTGGTAGGGTAGTGGCACAGCCAGCAGGGGGTTGGGGTACAAATACGTATACCCTAGTTTATCCGGGTGGTGGAACAACTGTTGGACCTAAAAGCGGACCTACTTTTAGTAATCTTTCAATTCCTGGTGCCTATACTTTAAATGTTACAGATGTAGAAGGATGTACAGCTTCGTATCCTTTTAATTTGTCGCCTTTAACTACCCCAAGCATTGCTTTAGACCCAAGTTCTGATTTTTGTTATAGTTCTGCATCTGGTGCAACTATGGTGGTTACTTCAACGGCTGGTACAGCTCCTATAGGAACTCATCGATACAGTATTGAAGGAGGAACCCAGCAAGTATCTGGAACTTTTCCAGATTTAAGTCCAGGTACTTACACCATTGAAGTTGAAGATGGTACAGGATGTACGGCTGAAATTGATGTAACTATTAGACCTCAGTTACGGGTTAATACATCAATAGAAAATGAAATTCAATGTTCCGGTACTGATGGGCGTATTGCCGTGCAAGCATCTGGAGGCTATTTGTCAAATGCAACGCCAAAGACCTATCAAGTAAGTAGTGATAATGGCATTACTTTTTCCGCTCCAGTTGCTTTTGTTGCAAATACCTTTTTCTATGATACCAATGTTTCAGATAATTATATTTTTAGAATAGCAGATAATAGAGGATGTAGTGCAGATTCAACTCCTATTTATCTTGCGCCACCAGTAAATATTGACCCTGCTACGGCTATTACAAACCCTATTAGTTGTGGCAATACAAGTAATGGCGCGGTAACCATAGTGCCAGATGCATCAAGCGGTATTCCACCCTACGAGATTAGCTTTAATGGCGGCGCATTTGAATCGCAAACCGTATATTCAAATTTAACTGCTGGGTCATATCCGTATATCGTAAGAGATGCTCGTGGTTGTGAAACGGTAGTTGCAAATGCTGTTGTAGGAACAGATACCACCCCAACACCAGACACCGCCATTAGTCAAATTCAAGCTACCTGTAGTGCTGGTAATGTAGTTGCTGGTGGTATACAAATAGATAATGTGGTTGATGGTGTTGGAGACTTTTCATTTATAATTGAAGACGCTCAAGGTAACCAATTGGTAAGTGTTGATGCTATTGATAGAGCTAGCTTACCCATCACAATAAATGATCCGAGTTTAGTGCCTGGTAATTTTACAGTGGTTACCATTGATGCTAATGGATGTATTGATATGGATGCCATTGCAATAACCAGCTCAGATGTGGTCATCACTCCCATTAACTTTACACCAGCAGTCACTTGTGACGATGCATCATTTACCTATTCTGTTCAAGTTACTCCAACCATATTTCCAACAGTACCTACATATCAAATTAGAATACAAGGGCAACTCAATTTTTATGCCTTAGACAATTCTTTTGGTCCTGATACACATACGTTTAGTAATGCAACTGATGGCATTGAATATGGTGTGGCCTATACGGTTGAAGTTCTAGATCCTAACGGATGTATTTATGAAAGAGAAATTCCGCCTATTGATGGTTTTTCAGATATAGAAATAACCGCAACCACAGGCAGTGCTTTTTGTGATGATAATGGCAATGGTCAAACTGATTTTACAATTGATGACTTTACAGGCCCCGATTTAACCATTGAATTTATTGAAGTTGCAACAGATAATGTTCTTGATACAGATAATCCTACGGGTCTTTCAGGAGGTCTTGGCTCTTCATATTCAGGTGCTTTTAATGCTCCTCCTGGTGATTATAGAATTTTGGTTACTGATAGTGATGGGTGTACTGATGCTGTGAATATATCCGTTTCTTTAAATTCTCCCTCAGTCTATGTACTTTCTAATGTGCCTGCAAACTGTAATGCATTAGGTCAAATAACTTTTGTTGGTACGGGCGGAACACCATTCCCATTACCTGCTAGTCCATATTTATACGCTGTAGTACCCGAGAATGCTCCAGTTGATGAAGATGGGACAGCAACAGCATCTGTTGAAGATGATTTTACTGATGTAACAACGCGTGTTCTAGCAGGAAGTCCAGCCGGAACTCCCTATGATATTTGGGTTTTAGATAGTAGAGGGTGTACATTTAAGGTTACACAAGAAGTTGTTCAGTTACAACCTGATTTACCTGCACCCAATTTTATTGTTAATAATCAGTGTGCAACGGCATCACCTTCTTTTGATATTACTGTAAGCGTACCATCAACTGTAGACACACCTAGATTTACTTTAAATGGAGATGAACAATTAGGGGTTTTAAATGGCTCAGTTTATGAGTACATCTATACAGTAGGTACACCTGGTGATTATATGGTCAATGTTGTTGATGCAAATGGTTGTCAAGGTAGTGGAGTTGCTGAGGTTTATGAATTTATCTATGCTTCTGGAGGGTTTACTACAGAATCTTCTTGCAACAATGCAGATGGAACTATTACAATTTTAGCCGATGGTGGTAGTGGTAATTTTGATTATGAATTAAACGGAACAGATCATACAGGAGCAACTGTAGGGCCTATTGCACAATCTGATGATCCAATATTTTTAAATATGACTCCCGGTAATTATTCGGTATTAGTGACCGATCGTGATGTTAATGACGGACTCAATAATTGTGATTTCTCAGTCGATAATATAAACTTAGAACGGGCTATTCCGCCAATGCTTACGCCTAGTGTTCAAAACATTACATGTGCCGGAGATAATGATGGTAGCATTGACATAATTATTGATTCTGGCACTGATCTAGATGGCCCTTTTGATTATCGTCTTGTAGATTTTACAACAAGAGCATTAATCACAAATAATAATACAGGTTCATTTATTGATTTAGCATACAATGCGAATGGGTATGAAGTTGAGGTTGTATCTACTCGAAATTGTAGTACACCATCAGGTCGTATTGATATTGTTGAACCTGTACCTTTTTCAATTACCGCTACAGTAGATCCTTTTACATGTCAATCAGGAGCAAATCGATTTAGTACCACCACAATTAACGTAACCAATTCTAGCCCAGGCACATCAGGAAATTACCGATATAGTATAACAGGCTTTGAGAACTATACAACAGATGATTTCTTTGATATAGTTGACAACGGAAGTACTCAAAACATAACTATTTATGCTATAGATGCAAATGGCTGTCAAGCAACTGCAGATGTAATCATCAATCAGCCAACGGGTGTTGTTGGTCAAATCATAGAGAATGATCTTTTAAATTGTAACGATGATGAACGTGTGCGTATTGAAGTATCAGGAACTTCTGATTTTACCATTTCGGTAGTTTCAGCAGACCCTGTGGCACCGGTAACAAATACATCTGGAAATAGTTATGTAGATGTTTATTTGCCATCTTCAGGTGAATATATATTTGAAGTACGCGATAATTCAGCTGGGGGTTGTGTTTACCCTATGCCAGGGCATACCGTTATTGAACCTAATGCACCTACTGTTACTATTGCAGAATTAGAATCAGTTAGCTGTGATGGTTTAAATGATGGGTCGCTTTCTATTGAAGTTAATAACTATACAGGCTTATACCGATATGAGGTATATAGTGGTGATGACCCAGATCAGACTACTATTCTTGCCTCAAGAGTTAATGTTGATACGGCAAACAACCCAGAGACTATTCCTGATTTAGCAGGAGGTAATTACTTTGTTCGGGTTATTTCAGAAGGTACTCCGTTTTGTTTTGCAGACAGTGAAATTGCCACTGTTCTTGCACCAAACGGACCGGTGGAAGTAAATGCCTTTCCTATTGGTAATGTAAGTTGTACAAACATTACAGGTGTTATTGAAGCCGTAGGTTCTGGTGGTTGGGATACAAATACGTATCAATATCGTCTTTTACAAAGTGATGATGGGGGTACTACCTATGCTAATGAAATAGCTTCTTTTTCAAATACAAATCAGTTTACCAATTTATCTGCAGGATTTTATCGCGTTGAAATTCGTGATATAGAAATGTGTCCAGGATTTATGGATGTCAGACTAGAAGCTGTACCCGCAATTAATGCCGGTATACGCGAACCAATGGCCCTGCAATGCCCTAATGGTAACAATGCGATTCTAGAAGCTTTTGACCCCACAACTGGCGATGAAAATACGGCAACCGCTGGTGCAACCGGAGGTGTGGCCGCAGCAGGGTATAACTATCGCTTATTATACTTGAATAGTGATACGAATACGGATGTTGCTACCACCAGTGGATGGCAAAATTCTCCAACTTTTATTGGTACCAGTGGCGGATATATAAGTGAAGGTTGGTATGCCATAGAAGTGACTTCAAGTTTTGAATGTTCATTTGTAACTGAACCACGTTATGTTACACCACCACCCCCAATTGAACCAAAATTAATACAATCTCGTGGTTCAGGTTGCGGCGGTTTAGGCCAGTTACACTTATTTATTGATAATCATGACCCTACGTCAAATTTCGAATATGAATATCGTAGTATTCCAACGGCAGATCCTATCAATGACCCATGGACAGATATGGGTACTGGTATTTCTGAGGTTTATTTTGATCTTCCAGGAAGTTCGACAGGAATCTTTTACCAATATGAGGTTCGTAAAAAGACGGCCACCAATGTTTGTGATCCGGTTGAGGTGGGTCGAACTTTAACTGATGCTGATGGTGTTTCTTTAGATACTAATGTTCCTGATGATATTTCGTGTGCGAATCAAACCGATGGTAGAATAGAATCATTTGTTAGAGACGGTGTTGGTAATAATCAAGTTATATTGTATGTAGGTGATCCAGGAACTGACCCCTTTAATCCGGATCCTTCAGCAACTGTATTCATGGGTCCCCAAGAAAATGGTACATTTGAAGGTCTACCCGAAGGAACGGATTATTATATCACTGTAACTAGTGGCGGGTGTAGTGCTGTCGACGGACCTTTTGAAATTATTAGGCCTGATCCTATTTTATATACACCTAGTGTCACGCCAGTTTCTTGCGTTGATGGATCAAATGGTTCAGCTACCATAGAAGTAACAAGTGGCGGAGAAGGACTCATACAATTTGCCATTGGGCCTAATTTCAGTGAATTTGTGAGTGATGCTACCACACCCGGTATGTACACCTTTGAAGAATTGAGCGCAGGACCTCATGAGATTTTAATTTTAGATGAAAGCGGATGCCCTGAACGTGAAACGGTTATAGTACCGCAACCAGATCCAATTACTGCTTCAATTATTAATAGCTCACCAGAAACTTGTTTAGGTTTTGAAGACGGCTCAGTTCAACTTTCAATTATTGGAGGAACCCCATTCATTGATCCAATAAGTAATGTTGCCTATTATGAAACAAGACTAATAGGTCCTGACTCTGATTTTAGTGAACCTTTTACAAGAAATGATGCCCTATTATTTGACAATTTAATTGGCGGCGAAATGTATTTTATAGAAATAAGAGATCAATTTGATTGTCCTGCAGATATTCCTTTACCTGTTGATATAGGGGTTTTTCTTGAAGCAAGCCCAATAATTGATATTGGTTGTGATGGCATGTTCCCGAATAACAATGTAACCATTGAATTAGAAGATCCAAATTTAAGTAATGATGTATTGTATGCATTAGACCCCGCTGACCCAAGCGATGCAAATACGGCAATGGCAGATACAACCTATTCTTGGGGTAATCTGTCTGCAGGTTCTCATATCGTTTATATATATCACATCAACGGCTGTAGCTCTACAGTAGATTTTTCACTTGAGAATTATGATCCATTAATGCTCACGGTAGTTAAATCAGGACCGAATGAAGTAACCGCTACAGCTGACGGTGGTTTTGGTAATTATGAATTTTTCTTTCAAGGTGAGTCTACCGGAACAACAAATGTATTTATCACTAATGAAAGCACTTTAGTTAACGTTGAGGTAAGAGATGAAGGCGGTTGTGTTGCCGTGGCAAGTGTGCCCTTTGAATTTACAGGTATGCTTGAGTTTCCTAATTTTTTCACGCCTGACGGAGATGTATTAAATGATTTATGGGGACCGACAAATGCCGAAATGTTTCCTAATTTAGAAGTTAGAATCTATGACCGCTACGGTAGAGAAGTTGCCGTTTTAAGACAAGTTGAACAATGGAATGGCACCTATGAAGGAGATGAATTGCCTTCTGGCGATTATTGGTATGAAGTAAATGCGAATGATGAAAACAAAACCCGTTATATAGGTCATTTTACCTTGTATAGATAAATAGTTACGTATTATAAAGGTATCTTTAGAGATGCCTTTTTTGTATCTTGAAATTCAATTTCAAGACTAATCATGAAAAATTATATATTCTTTATCTCCTTTGTTTTTTTATTTCAAGGATGTGCCTCACAAACTACAACTAATTTAGTAGATGATGAATTAGAAACTGTTGTTACTGAAAATTTAGCTTATTATTTATACTATCCTGAGAATTATAAAGTACAGAAAGATAAAGATTTCCCGCTTTTACTATTTCTTCATGGAGGCGGCGAATCTGGAGATACTATAACAGCCATTAAAAAAAATGGTCCACCAAAAATGATTGCTGAAGGCAAGCAGTTTCCTTTTTTAATACTTGCACCTCAAAATTCGTATAAAAATAAATGGTGGAACACCAGAGCATTAAATCAGTTGCTTGACACAATTGTTGCAAATAACAGAATTGATGCGCAAAGAATATATTTGACAGGCTTAAGTAGGGGAGGCGGTGCTGCCTGGGAAATGGCGGTTCAATACCCTGATAAGTTTGCTGCATTAGCTGTTGTTTGCGGTATGACCCCCGTACCTTATGCTTCATGGATTGATAAGAAAATGCCTATTTGGGTTTTTCATGGTACTGAAGATAAGTCAATACCTTTTGAAGAATCTGAAACCATGGTAAAGCGTTTGAAAAGTATGGGTTATGACGTTCAGTTTACCAGGTATGATAATGTTGGTCATGACTCTTGGACTCAGGCGTATCAAACCGAAGAATTATATCAATGGTTTGTGAAACAAAAAAGAAGTGATTAATTCTTAATCTTTACTGCACTGTCTGGTTTTCTAACCACCAAAGCTTAGTGACTTTCATTTTTTTAAAATCCGCTCGTCTATCTTGGCTGGGTAATTTAAAAGAACCGATAACTATATCTAAATCGCCATCATTATCAACATCACCTTTGTCCATCGCCAACCAATTTCCTAAGACAGGAAAATCAAAAGTGTATTCTTGAAATTCATAATTTTCAGAATTTTTATTTTCAAGAAAATGAAAACCTTCATTATTATTATTCCCTACTTCTGCAAAAAAAGCAGAAACAACAAAATCTAAATCTCCATCATTATCAAAATCAGAAGAAATTATCTTGGTAGCGCCACTTATGGGGTAGAACCATTTTTGTTCAAATTGATTTTGCGAATCATTTAAAAATAGACGTACGCCATGATAGGGTTTTGCAAAAATTGAATAATCAGCATTGTCGCCATTCACTAAAATGATGTCTTTATGTCCATCAGCATTATAATCAATTAGTTCAAACCAGCTTGAGCCATACTGGGGCTGAAGACTAATCACTTGTTTGGTTTCAAATTTCAAATCTTCAGTTTGGTACATAACAAAAACACCTTCATTACCTTGTGACATTAAAACAATGATATCTTTTTTACCATCATTGTTTAAATCTTCAATTTCAACCTTTACAGCACCAGGTAATTTAAGTAAACTTGTTTTTTCATAGCCAGAAGGGGTTTCTTTGAATAACGCTAATTCTCCTGTTAAATGCCCGAATTCGCAGACAATTATTTCTTTGACACCATCATTATTGAGGTGAGTTAATTCAGTGTATACAGGTCTATGTAAGCCCGTGCTAACCATTGAAATTGCATTCTCTTTTTTTGACAATACTGTGCCTTCTGATATTTCACTAGGGTTCATGAGACCAATTTCAGTAGCTATTACTTGATCTGCTGTTTTCAGGTATGAAACAATTGGCGAACTGTAAGAATCAACTAATTTATTTTGACTCAATGACCATTGATGTAGGTTGCCATTTCCGTTGCCAATAAAAAACGAGTTACTGATACTATCGAAACTGACACTTGTGATTAAAGGGTTACTAACCTTTTCTAATTGAATTGGGTGCGGTTTAAAAATGGTTAGCGGTAAGGTGTTTTCTTTAGTACCTAAAGGAATTGAATCAGGAGCAAGCGTAATAATATAATCATGCAGTTGCCACCAGGTTAAACTATCAATAATAGGGCGAGTAGGGTAGATCTTGCTTTTAAGAATCAGAAATTTTTCGTCAAACGATTTTCCTTTTGTTGGATCAAAATTATTATAGCGAAACCCCATTCTGCCTGCCATCTCTGGCAATATATTAGTTGCCCAAACTGATTTAGGAATATCAGTAATGTCTGGTGATACGTGACAACTACCACAATGAACTTGGTAGTTTTCTTTAGCGGTTCTAACTTGTTTTTTTTCATCCGAACATGAAATCAAAGCAGCTACACAAAGTACTAACCAACAGCTATTTCTAATTTGATTTTTCATTTTTAATTGCATATGGTATTCAATTAACACTTCTAATTATTGTATTCTTAATTTTCAACCTTAATAAATTGTAGATAATCACTGTTTTTTGCAGCTATTAGATATTCTTGTCCATCAATAGTTATTTGCGCCAAATCTTTAACATCACCAGGAATGTAAAGTCCACTTTCGCTTGAAGAAATAGGTTTGAAATGACCTTGTCCGTCGCCTTCAAGAAAGAGTCCGTTTGAGGCATCATTGCGTGGGGTTTCAATTTCAGCACTGTATAAATTACCTGCTATCAAAAGATCTAAATTTTCATCATGATTATAATCTTTAACAATGATTTCATTAATGTTTGATAATTGCGCTAGGTTTGGCAATGTGTGTTGCTTGAATCCTTTTGAAGTATTTTCTAAATAAACACTACTAAAAGATTTTACACTGTAATGTAATGAGTTTTTCAAATAATCATCAGTATACACATCTTCAAGGGTGGCTTCTGAAAAAGAAGCATAGTCTTTAAATTTTTGTTTTATAGCGGGCATTTGTTGCGAAGAACATTCACGACCTCTTAACGGATACTGCTTACCACCATTGAAATAGCTAAGCACTATATCATTGGTGTTGTTGCCGTCAAAATCATTATAGAAAATATCAAAAGTTTCTTCTTCGTTGGCTTTATATTTAAAATTCAAGCCCAAATTGCCAACCACATAATCAAGATCGCCATCTTTATCAAAATCGCCCTCATTAATACTAAACCACCACCCGTTTGATTCATTAAGGTCATAGGTTTCGGTGTCATTGACAAGGCTTCCGTTTTTGTTGGTCAGTATGGTAATCGGCATCCATTCGCCTACAAGAATTAAATCAATTTTGTTGTCTTTATTATGATCTGTCCAAAGGGCATCAGTAACCATTCCTACTTTAGAAAGGCTAGGGGCAAATTTTTCTGTAATATCTATAAACTTAATAGCTGCGCCAGAACTTTGATTTTCTAGAATATAACTATTGGCTGGTGCAGGATAGTTTTTAGGTATCAATCTTCCGCCAACAAAAAGATCTAAATCGCCGTCTTTATCAAAATCATAAGGCTTTACGATGCTTCCGCTTTCAATCATTTCTGGCAATGCTGTTGTGCTTTTCACAAAACTGCCATTACCGTCATTTATGTAGAGTCTATCTTGAAGTAATTTAGATTTTGAATCAAATTCATTACCGCCGCTCACCATATAAAGGTCATTATCACCGTCATTGTCAGCGTCAAAAATAACAGAACCTAAATCTTCATATGATGCATCAGCTACGAGTGCTTCTGATGTTACTTTTTTAAAACCATTTTCTTGTTGAATATAAATACTAGTGGCTGTATTCATTGAACCACCAACTACAATATCATCACGTTTGTCTCCGTTTAAATCGCCAACTGATATAAACGGACCAAGCCTTGAAGTTTGATGGGGCAATAATATTTCATCTATAAAATCATTGTATCGGTTTTCAATGTGTAAATGGTTGACCATTTTGGTCGAATCATTTTCAGTCTGAAATATTTTTTCAGAAGATGGCTCTTCTGCTACTATTTCTTCAATTGCATCACTATAGTTTAAGGTTAGAAGTTGATTCGCCTGAACATCTGTGAAGGTTTGAATGTTACCATTTGGCCACTCAATTTTTAAATGATCAATTTTATTGGTTTTACCCAAACCAAAATGTATTCTAGGTGCCACAGAAGATTGAAAACCTCTGGTGAGCGTTAATTCTTGAAATTGATTTTCGTTGTTTGTTTTTACATATACTTTTGCCCCAATTCCTAAAAGATTCTTTTCTGGTCCGTTTAATTGAATTGAAAGGGTGTTATTTATGGTTGAACTACTGTTTTTAAATACACTAGCAGGATCATCAATATTATTGACTACAATTTCTAAATCGCCATCATTATCTAAATCTGCATAAACACTACCGTTAGAAAAGCCTTTAAAGCTTAAGCCCCATTTTTTGTTGGCTCTTTTAAAATTTAAATTCCCATTATTTTGGTAAACAAAATTATCAATGCGCTCTGAAGGTATCGCTAAGCTTTTTTGCAGTGAACTATCCTTGTTCATTTTAAGCTTATCCAATTTTTTGAAATAGTCTTTATTGTTGATTTCTCTTCGCGTACCATTTGTAATAAAAATATCTTTTAGGCCGTCATTATCAAGGTCAGCGATTAACGGACCCCAACTCCAGTCAGTAGAAGACATGCCTGTTAACCTTGAAACATTACTAAAATCAGGTAAGGTGTCATTTATTGTACCATTGTTTAATTGTAAGCTATTTTGCATGTATTGGTAGTGAAAGCCTGAGTTTACAGTGCTCCAAAACAAAGCTGGATCCATACTTGCCATATTGGCTTTTGACCGTCTGTTATCATCAGCTGTCATATCAACTTGAAAAAGGTCTAAGAGGTTGTCATTATTAATATCAGCAATATCAACACCCATTCCGTAAAAAGAAGTGTTTTTGGTTAGCTCTTTTACGTTTTCTGTAAACGTGCCGTTTTTGTTATTGATATAAAATAGATCGGGGGTGCTAAAATCATTAGAAACATAAAGATCAGGCCAGCCATCTTGATTAACATCACCGACGGTTGCGCTTAATGATAGACCAAAAGATTTAAGACCAGCTTCTTCAGTAACATCAACAAAGTGATTACCCTCATTTTTATAGAGCTTATCAGATTCTTCTATTTTGACGTTCTGTTTTTTGAAGTAATAGTAACTGTTTGGAGCGTTAAATGCAGTAGGAGGGTAGTTAGCAACATATAAATCTAAATCACCATC
This sequence comes from uncultured Flavobacteriaceae bacterium, assembly GCA_937929935.1. GTDB lineage: Bacteria > Bacteroidota > Bacteroidia > Flavobacteriales > Flavobacteriaceae > Maribacter_C. The sequence continues at coordinate 65,646 of CALFUL010000017.1, forward strand.
ACGATCATAATCAAAAAAAACAGATTGCACACTATGACCAGTTTCTGCAATACCGTATTCAGAAGCTTTTTCAGTAAAAGTACCGTCTTGGTTGTTGATGAAAAGTTGGTTCTCTCTGGGGCCAAATTTGCCACTTACAGAACAATAAATGTCTAGAAAGCCGTCATTGTTAATATCTGTCATGGTTACGCCAGTATACCAGCGACTATCTCCTGAAATACCTGCTTTCTTAGAGATATCTTCAAATTTTAGATTTCCTTTATTGAGATATAGTTTGTTTGAAACCATATTTCCGGTAAAATAGAGATCTATTAAACCGTCATTATTAATATCTCCGGCAGCGACACCTCCACCCATATACATATATCCGTAGGTAAAATAGTTCAATGAATCATTTTCAGTTAAGATGTTCGAAAAATTAATTCCGGTACTTTTTTTGCCTAAAGATTCAAATATTTTTTTTTCGCTAGAAGTATTGGTTGTTTCTACACAAGAAGTTATTATGAATAAAGAAGCTATAAATAGGCTAGCATAGGCATAGAAAGCTTTGTTCATCATCTTTTTTTTAAACAATAAATATAGGAATTATTGAAGGTTTTAAAATTAAAGCAATCATAAAAAAAGTGGGATATCTTTCAATATCCCACTTTCATCAAATACATTTTGTATTCTGTTCTATTAGTACCCAGGATTCTGAGTAAGAACACCACCACTTAAATCAATAGCGTTAAGCGGAATAGGCAATAAATCATGTTTAGCCTCGTAAGGGTTAACCTTAGTGCCAAAGTTAGAAATAGTTCTAGCCTCATTCGTAAAATATTCATTCATCAAAGTAACTCCGTTACCCCATCTTCTGATATCAAACAAACGATTACCTTCCATACCTAATTCAAGGCGACGTTCGTGACGAACAGCTTTAATAGCTTCTGCCTGATCGGCGAAAGAAGGATATTCGGAAATCACATAGTTTGCGGCAGGTGCATCACCAGCCTCATTCATTACCCAAGTCATATTTGCTGCTCTATTACGTACAAGGTTTACCCAAGTTAAAGCGTCAGTCAAATTATTAGATTCAGCTGCAGCCTCTGCTCCCATTAAGAGTACATCAGCAAAACGGATGATATGATAATTGATACCTGAGTGTTGTTGACCCCAAGCACCTGTTCCTTGGTTGCCTGCATCACCTGATTGGTATACATTCTTAGCTGGTAAATACGGACCAGAAATATCGGCAAATGTTGCACGAATCCAAGAGTGACCTGGAAAAGTTCCGTATCTGTTGTAATCAACACCTCTACGACCAACCGTGTAATCTAAACGTGGATCTAACGGACCTGTATGTGGTGTAAATGCATCAGCATCTTCTAAACCATAATCATTAGCAACGTCTGTTTGATTAAACGTATCTAATAAAGGTAAACCTGCAGCATCTGTTTGAAAAGCATTTACCAAATCTTGAGTTGGTTGGTAAAAACCACAACATGAACCAAATGGCCCAGGGTTAGGGTAATTTAGTACACCACCAATGTTACCATTTAATGATTGACCACCATCAGCAGTAAACTGAATTGCAAAAATTGCCTCTGAACTATTCTCACCAGTACTTTCAAAGTTTGCAACAAATTCAGGGTTTAAAGAATAAGGCCCATTATTAATTACATCAGCAAGAAGTGTAAATGCAGCACCCCAATCAGATTGCTGTAAGTGAACTTTACCTAAATAGGCTTTTGCAGCCCATGAATTTGGTCTACCTACTTCGCTTTGCGTTGTAGGTAAGTTATCTACAGCAAATTGAAAATCAGCTTCAATTTGATCCCAAATAGGACCAGGGTTTGGTTGATTGAATTCAGTGTTTGCATAGTTCTCAGCTGAAATGAAAGGTACGTTACCGTACATTCTTTGAAGTTCAAAATTAAAGTGACCTCTTAAGAAACGTGCTTCAGCAAGTTTACCTGATAAATCAGCTTCAGTATTTGTTGCTATTAAAGCAATAACCGCATTAGAACGGTTAATGCCAGCAAAAATAGAAGACCATCTACCTAAAATGTAAGGGTTACCTGTAGCCCAGTTATAGGTTTCAACTTCAAATAAATCAGCTTGATCTCCATCAGTACTTCCTTTATGAGCATCATCAGAAAGAACATCTAACCACCAGTTGTCTCCACTAGCAGCAAATCCATTACCTGATAGGTTATTACGTATACCATCAAGGGTTGAGTAGGCTCCTACGAGCAATAATTCTACTCCGTCTTCATTGGCCAAAGCCTCATCACTCAAAGCACCAATAGCTGGCTTTTCAGTGAATTCATCGCTACATGAAATAACAGCGACAAACATTGTTATTAATATAATTAATTTCTTTTTCATTTTTTTACAATTTTAAGTTAACTCCTAAAGTTAATATTCTTGATTGTGGATAAACATTGTTATCTACACCTAAATTTAAGTTATTATTTGATACAATTTCAGGATCAAAACCTTCATAATCAGTGATTGTGAATAAGTTAGATCCTTGCAAATATACTCTAAATGAATCCATTCCTAATTTGTCAACAACTGATCCTGGTAAAGCATAGCCAATTTGAAGATTTTTCAAACGAACAAATGAACCATCTTCAACAAAATATGAATTTGGTTGTGTCTCTGCATTTTGTATAGATGTACTTAATGCTGGTAAGGTTGCGTTAGTATTAGTAGGCGTCCATGAATCAAGAACTCTTACACTACGGTTACCATTTACAAATGTTGGAAAATCAGTAAATATTTTTTCGTAGTTGTAAATCTCATTGCCTTGTGAGCCAGTAAACAATGCAGAAATATCAAATCCTTTATACCCAAAATTAAGGTTTAAACCAAAAGTGAAATCTGGGTGAGGAGAACCAATAAATGTACGGTCTTCATCATTCGTCATACCGTCTCCATTGATGTCAGCATATGTAAAACGCCCTGAACTATCAAAACCAGTTACTTCTCTACCAAAGAAAGAAGATATGGGCTGACCTACTTGCGTTCTTGTGACATCACCACCTCTAAGTCCGGAATTGGGAACTTCGAATGGGTTTAATGATCTAGTTACTTCATTTTTATAATGAGAAATATTAGCGTTAATCTCATACGAAAAACCAGAGTCAGTTGCATCACCGTAACCAATACTGAAATCAAAACCTGTATTGTTAACATCACCAAGATTTACAAAAGGTGCAGTTGCATCAATTGCAGTAGTACTAATTAAATTATTATCTCTTGCAATTAAATCTTCAGTATCATTATTGAAGTATTCGAAACCAATGTTTAATCTGTTGTCAAACATACCCAATTCGAAACCTGCATTAATTGAAGTTGTTGTTTCCCAAACTATATTAGGGTTACCTACATTGGTTAACAAAGCTCCAGTTGCAATTGAACCACCATTTAAAGAATAATTCGCTAAGCCTTCGCTAAGACCACTTAAGTTGGTGTATAAAACTCCAAGATTAACATCTTGATTTCCTAATTGCCCCCAAGAACCTTTAAGTTTTAAACGGCTGATAGCACCATCTTTGTTAAAGAAGTCTTCTTCACTAACTAACCAACCCGCACTGAAAGAAGGAAACGTATCTCCTCTGTTTTCTGGTCCGAATCTAGAAGTATTATCATTTCTCAATGTTGCCGTTAAGAAATATTTACCCCCATAGTTGTAATTCACACTTCCAAAAATAGAGAACAAGCTATTTTCGCCATCAAAAGCAAAATCAACATTTGGTGTTCCGCTACCATTACTTAACAAGTAAAAGTCAGGTGTTTCAAATAAAAATCCGTTTCTAGAAATTTGGTTTCCTTTAGAACCTTGATTAACCGCTTCAAGACCAGCAAAAGCATTAATGTTATGCTCCCCAAATGACTTTGTATAGTTCAAAGTATTGGTCCAAGTCCAGCTAAAATTATCAATGTGTTGTTCAAATAAGGTGTTTGTACCAAGCGGCTCACCATGCTCAGGATCTAGAGATTGAAAAGCACGTCTGTTAAATGATTCAACATTACCACTAAATACTGTTTTAGCGGTTAAGCCATCAGCAATTTTTGCTGCTACATATACATCACCAAAAACACGAAACAATTTGTTGTAATCATCTTTCCCTCTTTCTAACAAAGCTAAAGGACTTCTTGAGTTACCAGTGCCTTGCGCACCTGTACCTGCAAATCTGCCTTCATCATCAAAAAGTGGAATAAGCGGACTACTACGAAGTGCTGGGTTAATTTGGTTGTTATTATTCTGCGTTGAGAAACTTACTCCTAAGTGTTCGCCAATAGTTATGGCTTTACCTAATTTGAACTCAGAGTTTAATCTTGTGGTTCCTTGTTGGAAACCAGTATTCAATTGAATACCGTCTCTATTTAAATAAGCAACAGAAAGGGCATATTTACCCGTTTCTGAGCCATTTTGCATTGAAACAGATGCGTTTTGAGTTGGCGCATCTCTTAAAATTGCGGCTAACCAATCAGTACCACCTGGCGTTGTTGCTGCGCTCGCAGGCCCTCTAGTAATAGGGTCATAAGAAACTACACGGGTGTACCCCTGTAATGATGATGGAACCACTGCTGAAGCACCACTACCATATTGTGGATGATTGAAGGCAGTACCATCATTTGCAAAACTTTGAAACAACACATCACCTAATTGTTGTGAATTTAAAAGTTCAGGAACGTTTGTTGCGCTTGAAAAACCAGTATACAAATCAACAGAAATTTCAGCCTCTGACATGTTATAGCTACCACTTTTAGTAGTAATAATAACAACCCCGTTTGCCGCACGCGAACCATAAATAGCAGCAGCACCATCTTTTAAGACGTTCATTTGCTCAATGTCATTCGGGTTGATACTATTTAATACTGATGCGTTGTTCGTCTGTACCCCGTCAATAATGTAAAGAGGATCGGTATTATTAGTAGAACCGAAACCACGAACATTAATTTTAGGAGAAGAACCTGGCGCTCCACTATTTATAACAGTAACACCCGTTACTCTACCTTCTAAAGCTTCAGCCGCATTCACGATTGGTGCTTTAGTTGCTTCTTCAAGATTAACTGAAGCCACTGATCCAGTAAGGTCTCCTCTAGTTTGCGAAGAATAACCCAATACTACAACCTCTTCTAATTGGCTAGCATCTTCAGCCAATTGAGCGTTGATTGATGAATTGCCATTCACAGCAATTTCTTGAGTAGCGTACCCTAAGTAACTAAATACTAATGTGGCATCACTACCAGCTTCAATGGTATAATTACCATCAAAGTCAGTTTGTGTACCGTTTGTGGTACCTTTTACCAGAACGTTTGCTCCTGGTAGCGGCTGACCATCAGCATCGGTCACTGTACCTGTTACAGAGGCCTGAACTGTACTTGATAGTTCAAGGTCTGCCAAAATTGTTTCTGAATTTGCAAAGGAAAGCGTTGTTCCTAAGCACAAAATCATCGATAAAAGTCCAATTCTAAAAGAGAATAGGCCCCCTTTCTGACTCGATGATTTGTAATCTCGATTTTGATTCATAATCATAAGTTGTTTGTTAGTTAATTTTTAAGTTAATTCTTTATGGCTCTACTCAAACGTTTAAGTTAAATGTTAAATAAATCCAAAAGAAGTAGTAATGATAGTAAAATTATGGCAAAAAGAACCTAATTTTTTTCAATTTTTCATAATATATAATTGACGTTATTAACTGCTAATTAAGCTTTCATTTATTGATATGTGTAATATTTGCTGGGGTTTTAGGTGGTTGAGAAATTTTAAAAACAGCTAATTCGGTTTTTTAGATTCAAAACATTTTTTTTATTAATTGTTAAAATAGTACGCATTAATCGAGATTAAATCCGCTCTCTTTTTTGATTAGTTCACTGGTTCGCATAGTGCGTTGACTGTTTATCATCAAAATTGCAGGTAAAGCATGCTGAGTGTTATTTTTAATGAACCTTAGTACATTGAATAATTTTCAAAGAATTGTCTTCAATTTTTGTAAAGAATAAATAGTTTGAGCCACCATCACCTATTTTAAATTGCTTTCTGATGCTCGAAACACTTATGGGAAAGTTTTTGGTAGTAATATTCGCTTTCGCGCCTTTATATTTTTTGAGCTCTTTTTTTGAATACGGGTAAATACCCACAATTTCAAAAGTGCGCCCCGGAAAATCAATTGATTTGATTGAGGTGTAAAGATGGGTGTGCTGATGCAGTTTAAAAAGATTGTATTTTTCACCAAGTAACTTAAATGCCCCTGATTTTAAAATAGCAGTATTTGGTTCATATAAATAAGACTTTGGTTGATTGAGTGTTGAAATCGCCTTTTTTTCATCGCCCCAGTCAAAATTGAAGTTTTGTGTTTTATTTGATATGATGTTTGTGGTTTTGACTTTAATAGGATGAGTTTGATTTTTCTCAATTACCCATAATAGTTCTTTAACTTCATTTTTAATGGCGAGAATATGAATCTCTTTTACATTAACTAATGATTTGATGCCAGATGTAATATCAAGAAGCGGGGCGCTTTTTAAAAGTATTTTATCTGATTTGGTAAAAAGAAATTTTAAATGTTGTGTAATATCAGGAGTACAATCTGATAATTCAAATACCTTTCTTTTTAAATCATCACGTCTTGAGGGGTCAATATAGAGCCAGTCAAATTTTGTTTTTGTATGCTTTAAAAATGTGAGTCCGTCTTCTGTAATTGCGGTAACATTTTTTGTTTTTAAAATGTTAAAATTATGCCGTGAAATTTCGCTCAGTTCTGGATCAATTTCACAATGATAAAGATGCTCGAAATTCTTGCTGAAATAATAGCTATCAACTCCAAACCCGCCTGTCAAATCTACAAGAGATTTTCCGTCAATTAAAGCTGCTTTATATTGAGCGGCTAGAGCTGAAGAGCTTTGCTCAACACTTATTTTTTTTGGATAATATATTTTAGGGGTTTCAAACCACAACGGTAACTTTTTTTGACACTTTTTCTTTGCTTCAATTTGTTGTGCGAGCTCTTTGGATGAAACATCATTAAAAATTGATTTTTTCATTAAAACTGACACGATGTCAGTATTTAAATTTTCATCTATAAAAGATTGTATACCAGTATTTAATATACTTTTATTCAAAGTATTGCTATATATTTTTAGTAAGTGACTTTACAATTTTATTTTCAGCTAAAAATTCTTTTAAAATTACTTTTATTGCGGTGTAACCGGGTATGGCAATAATCATTCCTGCAACTCCAAAAAGTAAGCCTCCAATAATGATAATTAGAAAGATTTCTAAGGGATGAGATTTCACACTTTTTGAAAAAATTTGAGGTTGAGAAACAAAATTATCTACCAGTTGCCCAACAATAAATCCGATCATTATATAGATGGTTTTTGGCAAAATTACAGTGCTAAAATCAGCCCCTAAATTACTAGTCATTGAAAGCGTAATCATGAGCACACCACCAATGAGCGGACCCACATATGGTATTAAGTTTAAAAGGGCACATAAAAATGCAATTACAATCGCATTTTCAATACCAAAAACCACCAAAATTATCGCGTAAATTACAAAGAGAATTAGTATTTGAAATAGCAAGCCCACAAAGTATCTAGATAATAAATCTTTAATAGTATCGATTGATTTTTTAAGTCTACTTTCTTTGTTGTCTGGTGCCAAAGTCATTAAGCCATCTTCAAATAATTTACTGTCTTTTAAAAAGAAAAAGGCGATAAATAGAACAGAGAATAAGCCAATACTTAGACTTCCGAGAATACTGATAAATGAATTTAAAAAGTTAGGAATAAAGCTAAGATTCAGCTTTGAAAAAAGCTTTGATTCTTTAATGCTTGTTTCTATATCCGTAGAATTTAATCCAAAGTATTCAGTAGCCTGTCTGTATAAATTTTCAATATTGCTTTGAAAAGCATCAATGTTTAATAACGATAGATTTTGACCCTGCTGTACTAGAAGCGGAATAAACAATGCGACAATACCTGTGATAATGCCAATCATTAATAGCATAGTTGCAATTACAGCTAAGGTGTTGTTGAATTTTAGTTTTCTTCTTAAAAACAGCACAATAGGTCTGCCAATGAGTGAAATTACTGCTGCAATCGCAATATAAATCAGTACTGATTTTATGCGATATAAGAAATAACCTATTAAGAGTATACCAGCAATTATGGCTACAGCTCTCAATATACCATTAGAAATTTCTTTTACGTTCATTTCTTAATTTTTGAAAACATAAGATATGATATTTGCTCCCATCTGCAATGCTTTTAGTCTGACTTCTTGTGGGTCATTGTGCACAGCAGGGTCTTCCCAGCCATCGCCAAGATCTGATTCAAAAGTGAATAGTAATACCACTCTGTTTTCATGAACAATTGCAAGTGCTTGTGGTCTTTTGCCATCATGCTCATGTATTTTGGGTAATCCTTTAGGAAATTTAAATTCTTGATTAAAAAGAGGATGATTTAAGCCAATTTCTTCCAATTCTTTTTCAGGAAATACTTTTTGTAATTCTTTTCTCAAATAAGGCTCCATACCGTAATTATCATCAATGTGTAAAAAGCCGCCAGATAATAAATACGTGCGTAAGTTCTGTGCTTCTTCATCTGAAAAAACAAGATTACCATGCCCCGTCATATGTAAAAATGCATATTGAAATAGTGCCGTATTGCCTACCTCAATGGTAGCCGGTTTAGGTTGAATTTGAGTGTCAATATTAGCGTTACAAAATTCAATTAAATTTGGTAATGCAGTCGGATTTGCATACCAATCGCCACCGCCTTGATATTTTAAAATGGCGATGCTTTGTGCTTCTAGATTCGAAGAAAATAAAATAAAAAGAAGAAAAAAAGATGTAAGGTGTTTCATAAAAAACTACTAAAAGCTAAAGTGAAATCAAATTTACTATTATCATGGACAAAAAAGTTACTATAGCCCTAATAGTTTTAGTTAGTCTAATCTTATTTTCTTTTGGTTTAGTTATAAAGACGACCAACAATGAAGATATTAAAACAACTGAATCAACAGAAATAAATGAAATTAATACTTCAGAAGATTCAGAAGATATGTATGATCCAATTGTGGTTCTTGAATTATATACTTCGCAAGGCTGTTCAAGTTGCCCGCCGGCCGATGTACTTTTAAACAATGTTAAAAATGAATATGCTAAAGAGGTATATGCCCTCTCTTATCATGTTGATTATTGGAACTACATAGGGTGGAGGGACCCTTTTAGCAATTCAAAATTTAATGAAAAACAACGCCAGTATAACATAAAATTTAAAAATAGAAGTAACTATACCCCTCAACTTGTTATTAATGGAGATGATCATTTTGTGGGGTCAAATAGCGCTAAAGTATACCAGGGTATTGCTAAATACTCACAAGAAAAGACCTCAAATCATATTGATTTGACTAATGTGAAGAAAAAAAATAATTTGGTTTCATTTGATTATGAAATTCAAGGTAATCTTGATCAAAAAAATCTTAGGATTGTTTTGCTTTTAGATGAGCGTATTACTGAGGTAAAACGTGGCGAAAATAGAAATAGAACTTTAAAAAACAGCAATATAGTTGTTGCTGAAAGGACTATAGATTTAAAAGGACAGAATGGAACAGGGATAATTGCAATTCCTGAAATTGTAGAAAACGGAGATGATATTCAACTTTTAGCCTTAGTTGAAAATAAAACCTATGATATTTTGGCCGCCGCAAAGCAAAGCATCAAATAACCACAATGCTTTGTGTTTTAACGGATTAAAAAATACGGCTTTAGATACTAATGATTAGATAATGCCTGCACATTTTTCCAGCTACCACCATTATAAACCTTTTGTTTTTCTTGCAAAATAGAAATAGCTTTCTCGCTTCTTGCACCACTTCGGCAGCATATTATAATTGGTTCTTTAAATGCGAGTATTTCTTCTAATCTATTTTCAAATTCTTGTAAGGGTATGTTTTTAGAGCCTATAAAATGCCCTTTTTCAAATTCAGACTTTGTTCGAACGTCAATCACAAGATGCGATTGCTGTAAAATTTCTTTCAAAGAATCATTGCTTGAAGTCCGTCTGAATATAGATTTTAAAAATCTCACTTAGCTACTCTTTTCTAGTAGAAATCTTGAAAGGAAAATAAAGCGGACAAAAACTCATAAAACTAGTAAAAACGAATATCAAGGCTACGACGCCCAAAATTAGTGCTGTTACCCCATTGATTACATCTGTAAAGTATAGTATTGCGATTGCAACTGCCGCTGCAATTCTTACTCCTTTATCAATTAAGCCCATGTTTTTTTTCATCTCTTTTGTATTAAAAGTTTGCAACACAAAAATAGATACTCTAGAACAATTGTACAGTGACATACGTCACATAAGTTCAATTTTATTTCTACCAAGGGTTAATTTGCCTTTTTGCTCTAATTGTTTTAAAAGTCTAGAAACTACTTCTCGCGAACTGTTTAAATCATTAGCTATGGCTTGATGAGATATTTTTAATATTTTTTCTCCTGTAGTTCTTGTTTTGTTATTTAAATACTCTACCAATCTTTCGTCTAATTTGTGAAATGAAATATTGTCAATCACCTTTAGAAGTTCTTTAAAGCGCAAAGAAAAATTATTGATAACATATTTTTTCCATTCTGGAAATTCATTCATCCATGTTTCTAGAAGGTTCGCGGGTACCGCTAAAATTTCGGTTTCGATAGAAGTAATTGCAAAAATCTCACTAGGTTGATTTGAGTAGCAGCTTTGAAGCGTCATGGCGCACGATTCTAAAGGTTTTATGGTATATAGAAACAAGACATGTTCATTTTTATCTTTTCGATAAACATCAATAGCACCAGATAAAACTATAGGTATCACTTTCACGTGTTGACCAATTCTAATAATTTCATCTTCAGCAGAAAATGTATGGCGTTGCGTTTTATTTTCTATGGCATTACATAAATCAATTTGCTGAAATGGAAGTGTATTTGTCATTATTAGATTTACGTATTTCGCATTACTTTTTAATTCAATACAGGCATTTTTTATCAGCCATTATTGATCATGGCTACCGTGGTACAGGCAACTATAGCCGCAGTTTCAGTTCTTAAACGGCTATTGCCTAGCGAAATAGGCAAGAACCCTTTGTCATATGCTGCTTGTATTTCTTTATCTGAAAAATCGCCTTCTGGCCCAATTAAAATGGTAATGTCTTTGTCAGGGGCAACCCTTCTTTTTAAATCTAACTTTTCTTCATCTTGACAGTGTGCTATAAAAAGCAAACCTTCTCTTTCTTGATTTGCGAATTCCTTAAAACTAATAGGTGTGTTTAGTTTTGGTAAAAAAGCCCTCAACGATTGTTTCATGCCTGATTGAATTACTTTTTCAAGACGTTCTAATTTAACTTTTTTACGTTCTGAATGGTCGCAGAATATTGGGGTAATCTCATTAACTCCAATTTCAGTTGCTTTTTCAAGAAACCATTCAAAGCGGTCATTCATTTTTGTGGGCGCCACAGCCATATGTAACCAATGTTTGGTTTGATGTTTTTTGTTTCGATCAATTATTTGTGCTTTACATTTTTTAGGATCTGCTGTGATAATTTTTGCTTCAAAAACATAACCTTTTCCGTTGGTAATATTGAGTATATCTCCTTCTTTTTTGCGTAAAACTTTACTAATGTGCTTGCTTTCTTCTTGGTTAAAAGTAAACTGAGTTGCACTATTATCTAATTCGGGGTTGTAAAAAAGCTGCATAACTGATTTAGAAAATTTATTTATTGTTTTCGATGGCATACCTCGCTTGAGCAGTAACATCTTGGCTAGCAAAGGTATTGCTTATATATTTTAAATAGCCAACAATGCCAATCATGGCAGCATTGTCAGTACAGTATTCGAATTTTGGAATATAAGTTGACCAGCCCAATTGTTTTTCAGCATTTTTCAATGCTTCTCTTATGCTTGAATTTGCTGAAACGCCACCACCAATAGCAATACTGGTAATGCCTGTTTGCTTTACAGCTTTGGTTATTTTACGCATTAAAATATGAACTATAGTGAACTGAATTGAAGCGCAAATGTCATGTAAATTTTGAGTTACAAAATCTGGATTCTTTTTTGTTTCTCTTTGAATGAAATAAAGAATACTTGTTTTTAAACCACTAAAACTAAAATTTAAACCTTCAACTTTTGGCTCTGGAAATTTAAAGGCTTTGGGGTTTCCGAGTTTGGCATATTTGTCTACCAAAGGTCCGCCAGGGTATGGTAAACCTAAAATTTTTGCACTTTTATCAAAAGCTTCACCAACGGCATCATCGAGTGATTCGCCTAAAATTTCCATCTTGAAATAATCTTCAACCAATACAATTTGGGTATGACCCCCGCTAATGGTTAAAGCCAAAAAAGGAAAATTTGGTGGTGTCGAATTAGCATCTTCAATAAAATGAGCAAGAATATGCGCCTGCATGTGATTCACCTCTATTAGCGGAACAGAAAGACCCAAGGCTAGTGATTTAGCAAAAGAAGTTCCTACCAAGAGCGAACCCATTAAACCGGGTCCTCTAGTAAAAGCTATGGCTGATAGATGTTTTTTATCGATATTTGCTATTGATAATGCTTGATGCACCACCGGGACAATATTTTGCTGGTGTGCTCTTGATGCAAGTTCTGGAACAACTCCACCGTATTGCTCATGAATTTGTTGGGTTGCCACAATATTGCTCAATACTTTTTTATTGCGCAAAACAGCGGCAGAGGTATCATCACAAGAAGATTCAATGGCAAGTATGTAATTGGCTTCTTTTTCCATTAATTTTGGAATAAAATTTGAAGTTATTTTGAAAGCAAAGTTAAAACATATCAGTTTATCAAAAAATTAAGAAAAATACTGCTTCGTATTCTATTAGTATTTATACTGATTGCCTTTTTAGGCACTTTTATCTTGTCATTACCTGCTGTTCAAACAAAATTTGCGAACTACGCTACAAATACAATCAACAAAAAATACGGCACTACTATTTCAATTGATAAGTTGAAATTATCACTTATCTCTTGGGATACTTCAGTGCAAGGGGTGTACATTGAAGATTATAAAAAAGACACGTTATTCTACGTCAATGATTTAACTACTTCTATTCTGAGCTTAAGAAATTTGACCCAGGGTAAATTAGAGTTTGGCGATATTCTGATTGATCAACTTGATTTTAATTTGAAAACGTATAAAGATAGCACGGGCACTAATCTTGAAGCCTTTGTTGATAAATTAAGTGCTACCAAGAAAACAAAAAAACCTAGTTTTTATTTTTCGTCACCTGACGTTATCATTGCCAATAGTACCTTTAAATTAATTGATGAGAATAGAGCAACTGAAAAAATGCTTGATTTCAACAATTTAAATATTGAAGCCACCGATTTAGAAATTGTTGGCCCTAATGTTGCCACGAATATCAATGCCATGTCTTTCAATACTCACAGGGGTGGGCGTGTAGATAGTTTGATTACAAAATTTAATTATACCAAGCAGCAAATGCGATTTGATTCTTTACAAATTGCAACGCCAAAATCAAAATTAGAAGGAAACTTAGTTTTTGATTATGATCGAAAAGATTTTAAAGATTTTTTAAATAAAGTAAATCTCACTGCTGATTTTCAAGATTCAAAAATCTCTTTTGATGAACTCAATCTATATTTTGACCAATTTGGCAGTGGTAAAGAAGTAACGTTTTCATCAGAAGTTAGCGGAATTCTAAATGATTTGACCATAAAAAATCTTTTTGCACAGTCTGAAAACACAGGTATTCGTGGAGATTTTGAGTTTAAGAACTTGTTTAAAAAGGATAGTCTTTTTATTATGGATGCTCGCATGAAAAACATCACAACCAGTTATTACGAGTTGCGTGCATTGCTGCCAAATATTCTAGGTAAGTTGCCTTCTTCTTTTCAAAAATTAGGACAATTTACAATGCGAGGTAGCGCCCTCGTTTCTCCAAAAACAATTGAGGCAAAAGTTAATTTAAATACAGATGTAGGCAAAAGTTATGCAGATTTAAAATTGACAAATATTGATGATATAGATAATGCCGTTTATAAAGGTTTTGTGTCATTAATAGATTTTGATTTAGGTGCTATTCTTGAAAGAAAAAATTTAGGTAAAACTAATTTAGATTTTAATGTAGAAGGTAGTGGTCTGGTTAGCGATAATGTAAATACAGAGGTAATAGGTCAAATTTATAACATACATTTCAATGGCTATAATTATCAAAATTTAAAAGTCTCTGGTATTGTTAAAGATGAGCTTTTTGATGGTAATCTAAGCAGTCAAGATGAAAATCTAAAATTTGATTTTAAAGGATTGGCTGATATAGCATCTGAAAAAAGCAACTTGAATTTTAGTGCATCAGTTGACTATGCAAATTTGAAAGCATTGAATTTTATTAATGATAGCATTTCTATTTTCAAAGGTAATATTGACATGGATGTTACCGGAAATACTATTGATAATCTTGAAGGGGATCTGCGATTCACGAAAACAAATTTTCAGAATAAAAACGATACCTACTATTTTGAAGATTTTAAAGTAACCTCAGTATTTGATATTGATTCAACAAGAACTATTGAAATTAATTCAACTGATATTGTTACTGGTTATGTGAAGGGCAAGTTTAAGATAAATGAGTTGGGTAAGCTTTTGCAAAACTCACTGGGTACGGTTTATACCAATTACCGCCCTTTTGATATTTCTGAAGGACAAAAAATGTCTTTCAATTTCAAGATATATAATAAGATTGTTGATGTCTTTTTTCCTGAAATAACCTTCGATCCAAATACTTTCATAAAAGGAAATATCGTAGCTGATGAGGGCGATTTCAAATTAAATTTTAAATCACCTAAGATAGTTGCTTATGGCACTGAAGCTGATCAGATAGAAGTGAAAGTTGATAATAAGAACCCTTTGTATAACACCTTCGTTTCGGTCGGAGATTTATCAACGCCCTATTATGATGTGAAAGATTTTTCAATGATTAATACTACCTTAAAAGACACGCTGTTCTTTAGAACAGAATTTAAAGGGGGCAGTGAATATGATGACAGTTATAATTTGAACTTTTATCACACTTTTAATGAGTCAAAAAAATCTGTGATTGGTTTGAAAACTTCTGATGTCAATTTCAAAGGCAATACTTGGGTACTGAATAAAGACGGTAATAACAAAAACAAGGTAATTTTAAATCGAACCCTTGATAGTGTACAGATTGAAGAAATTGTCATGAATAATGATGAAGAAGAGCAAATTAGATTGAAAGGCCGTTTGGCTGACTCAACTTTTAAAGATCTTCAGCTTCAGTTTAAAATAGTTTCACTTGATAAAATAGCTCCGGTATTAGATAGCTTGAAATTAGAAGGTGAGGTTAACGGAATTTTGAATATACTGCAAAGTGATGGTATTTACCTGCCTTCTTCTAATTTGGGCGTTGATAGTTTAAAAATTAATGGTTTTCCAATTGGCGATTTGGCCATGAGCATCATTGGTAATAAAGATTTAACTGACTTTCGTGTAAATTCTCAAATAACTGATAATAGTATAGAGAAACTAAGCATTGTAGGTAGTATAGATAATACCAAAGAAATTCCGCAGGTAAATCTGCTAGCCAATTTCACGCGTTTTGACTTAGCTCCTTTTAGTCCTTTAGGCAATGGTGTAATTGATCACATTAGAGGCTTGGTAAATGGTGGCGCTCGATTATCAGGCGATATAAACAACCCTGATATTGATGGTTTGTTGACCTTAAACAACGCCGGCATAGCTGTACCGTATCTAAATGTAGATTATGCTTTTGCTCCAAATTCTCGAGTACGACTTGAAAAGCAAACATTTGATTTTGAAGAAGTAGCACTCACTGATGTTGATCAAAATACAAAGGCGACAATTGACGGTACCATCAAACATCAGTTTTTTAAAGATTGGGTTCTTGATTTGAATGTTGATGCCAATAAAGACCGACTATTAATTTTAAATACAGCACATGACCCTGATGAGTTGTATTATGGTACAGGTTTTTTAAATGGTACCGGTAGAATTTATGGTCCAACAAAGGCGCTTACCATTAAAGTTATTGGAGAAACTGCAGAAGGTACTTCATTGAAAATTCCTTTAAATGATGTAGCAACTTTAGGTAATTATTCTTTTATCAATTTTATTGATAAAAACAGGGTAGCAACCATTGAAGAGCAACGGGTTCTTAATGATGTAGAGGGCTTAGAATTAGAATTTGATCTAGATATAACCCCCGAAGCAGAAGTTGAAATTAGAGACCCAGAAACAGGCAGTATACTGAGAGGTTCAGGTGGGGGTACCGTACTGATGCGAATTAATACGCGTGGTAAATTTGAAATGTTTGGTGAGTTTGCAGTAGTTGAAGGTACCTATGAATACAAGTTTGGTAATTTAATTAATAAAACTTTTGATGTAAAACCAGAAGGAACTATCATCTGGGAACAGGATCCATTAGCAGCTCGTATTAATATGCAAGCTGTTTATCCTCTGACAGCGAGTCCGTCGCCATTACTTCAAAATAATGGTTATACTCCCAATATTCCTGTTAACGTGGTAATTGGCTTAACGGGTGAGCTAGAGAGTCCTGATATTGATTTTAACATTGAATTTCCGGGTACAAGTTCAGTAGTACAATCTGAATTAGAATACGCTTTGCAAGATCCAACTCTTGAAGAAAGAAACGCCATTTTTCTTTTAGCACAGGGTTCTTTTGTGAATGACCAAACAGGAATTACAAGTCAAGCAGTAACAGGTAATCTTTTGCAGTCTGCATCAAGTATGTTTAATCAATTAGTGAGTACTGGTAGTGATAAATTTCAATGGGGTGTAAATCTTGAACAAGGATATCAGGATCCACTAGGTGATGTTAATACGGAAAATAGGGTAGGGGTTTCGGTTTCTACGCAAATTAGTGATCGCATCTTATTTAATGGTAAAGTAGGTGTGCCTGTTGGTGGTGCAGAAGAGACTGTTGTTGCCGGCGATTTTGAGTTACAGCTCTTACTTAATGAAGAAGGTACTTTGAGTGCTAAATTCTTTAATAGAAGAAGTGAAATTCAAGAATATTTGAGTAATAATATCGGTTCAACACAGGGTGCAGGTCTTTCTTACGAGGTAGATTTTGACACCTTTAAAGAATTGTTTCAAAAGATGTTTGGTCGCAAAGAAGAAGAGCCTAAAATAACACCTTTAAAAGCATTGCCAAAATCTAAAAAAGAACCTACAATGGTTATGGGCAATGATAGCTTAATTAAAATGCATCAGAAGTCAAAAGGATATTAGTAAATGCCCTAAAGAAGTCTGTTTCAAAAATCTACAAATATTTAAAAATGGTTATGAAACTGTTTTTAGGCAACAACTTCAACAAAATCATACTATAACAGTATCTAAAATTGAAACAAAATCGCTATTTTCGCAGCTTACATTTTTTTGATGGCTACAGAAATAAAAAAGATTGGTGTATTTACATCAGGTGGAGATTCACCTGGTATGAATGCCGCGATAAGAGCGGTTGTTCGTACATGTGCTTATCTGAAAGTAGATTGTGTTGGTATTTTTAGAGGATACCAAGGTATGATTGAAGGCGACTTCAAACCCATGAATGCCCGTAGTGTCAATAATATCATTAATAAAGGCGGAACTATTTTAAAGTCAGCACGTTGTGATGAGTTTAGAACAGTTGAAGGCAGAAAAAAAGCATACGATCAATTGGTTGCAGAAGGTATTGATGCCTTTGTTGTTATTGGTGGCGATGGCAGTTTTACCGGAGCAATGATGTTTAATAAAGAATATGATTTTCCTGTAATAGGTATACCCGGTACTATTGATAACGATATTTTTGGCACTTCAAATACCTTAGGTTTTGACACTGCTTTAAATACAATTGTTGAGGTAATCGATAAAATTCGAGATACAGCAAGTTCACACAACAGATTATTCTTTGTTGAAGTAATGGGTAGAGATGTGGGTCACATAGCATTGAATGTTGGTGTGGGTGCAGGAGCAGAAGAAATATTGATACCAGAAGAAAATCTCGGACTTGAACGTCTTATCGATTCGCTAAAGAGAAGTAAAAAATCAGGTAAGTCTTCAAGTATTGTTGTTGTTGCAGAAGGTGATAAAATTGGTAAAAACGTATTTGAATTAAAAGAATATGTTGAGCAACATTTACCTATATATGATGTGCGTGTATCGGTCTTAGGGCACATGCAAAGAGGTGGTTCACCATCTTGTTATGATCGTGTTCTAGCTAGTAGAATGGGCGTGAAAGCAGTAGAAACCATTTTAGAAGGTAAATCTAGTTTAATGGTTGGCGTACAAAACAATGAAATTATTTTAACCCCAATTGAAAAGGCAATTAAGGGGCATACAAAAATTGATAAAGAATTGATCAGAGTTTCTGATATAATGACTACTTAATATAACACTTAACAAACAAAAAATGTCGAATTTAAAAATTGGAATCAACGGATTTGGAAGAATAGGAAGATTAGTATTCAGAACTACAGTCAAAAGAGGAGATGTAGATGTGGTTGCTATAAATGATTTATTAGATGTTGAGCACCTTGCTTATCTTTTAAAATATGATTCTGTTCATGGTAGATTTGATGGTACAGTTGATATTAAAGATGGAAATTTAATAGTTAACGGTAAAACAATCAGAATTACAGCAGAAAGAGATCCAAAGAATATAGGATGGGCCGCAGTTGATGCAGAGATTGTTGCTGAATGTACTGGTATTTTCACAACCTTAGAAACTGCACAATACCATATTGATGGTGGTGCTAAAAAGGTTGTTATTTCAGCACCTTCAGCTGATGCGCCGATGTTTGTAATGGGTGTGAATCATACTGATGTAAAAGTTTCTGATACAATTGTATCAAACGCTTCTTGTACTACAAACTGTTTGGCGCCAATGGCGAAAGTATTGAATGATTCTTTCGGTATTGCAGAAGCTTTAATGACAACAGTACATGCAACTACAGCAACACAATTGACCGTTGATGGTCCTTCAAAAAAATGGAGAGCTGGTAGAAGTTCAATGTTAAACATTATTCCTTCATCAACCGGTGCGGCAGTAGCAGTAACTAAAGTAATTCCTTCTTTGAAAGGTAAATTAACAGGGATGGCTTTTCGTGTGCCAACTGCTGATGTGTCAGTAGTAGATTTAACGGTTAAGTTAGAGAAAGAAACTTCTTATGATGAAATCAAAAAAGCTTTCAAAACGGCTTCTGAAGGAAGTTTAAAAGGAGTTTTAGGATATACTGAAGAATTGGTAGTTTCTCAAGATTTTATTTCTGATCCAAGAACAAGTATTTTTGATGCTGATGCAGGTATGGAATTGAATTCTAAATTCTACAAATTAATTTGCTGGTATGATAATGAGGCTGGTTTTTCAAATAAATTAGTAGATTTGGCACAGCATGTAGCTAGCTTGTAAGATATTTTAAAAATTGAAATCCTGAAAATGAGCCTTATTCTTGTTTTCAGGATTTTCTTTGTAATTAATGACGTATGATTTTAATTGTTGATAGTGG
The DNA here is from genome assembly GCA_937929935.1 of uncultured Flavobacteriaceae bacterium. Classification (GTDB taxonomy): domain Bacteria; phylum Bacteroidota; class Bacteroidia; order Flavobacteriales; family Flavobacteriaceae; genus Maribacter_C. The sequence continues at coordinate 85,211 of CALFUL010000017.1, forward strand.
CGCTACCAAATCAGATTGGATAGCCTTAAATGCAAAAGGAGAACAACTTTTTTTTACCCAAACCTTGGGGCTGAGTCCTGAAGTGCTTACTCGTGAAGTTATTGAAGATCGATTGGCAAATAATTTTGAAATCTCTAAGAATAATGAAAAGGTTACCCATTTGTATTTCTATGGTGCTGGTTGCGGTACAGATCGCATGAAGACATTCTTAAAAGAAATATTCAGTGAGGTTTTTCCGAATGCAAAATCAGAAGTTAAAGAAGATACCTTTGCTGCTGTTTATGCAACAACCAAAATAGGAAGCCAAAGTATTGTATGTATTCTTGGTACAGGTTCAAACTGTAGCTATTATGACGGAAATCAATTGTTTCAAAAAGTAACTTCTTTAGGGTATATTCCTATGGATGACGGCAGTGGTAATTTCTTTGGTAGAAAATTAATTCGAGATTTCTATTTTCATAAAATGCCGCAGGAATTAGCAATGAAATTTGAGAAAAACTTCGATTTAGATGCTGATGTGATTAAAGAAAATCTATACAAGCAGCCTAATCCTAATACCTATTTGGCCACTTTTGCACGTTTTTTAATTGAAAATAAAGATCACCCGTATAGTAAAGGTGTTATTGACAAGGGTTTACAGCAATTTATTAATAATTATGTGATGCAATTTGAATTGGCAACTAAGGTGCCTGTTAGTTTTGTTGGTAGTATTGCCTATTACCTTAAAGATGAACTTTTAGCCGTTTTAGAAAGAAATGACTTGGTGGTTGGTAAAATTCGTCAAAGACCTATTGATGGCTTAGTTGAGTTTCACAAGGCTAACCTTTAAGCCTTTTAGCAAGTTTATTTAGCTGCTATCATCGAAATTTCAACATTTACAAACTTAGGTAAGTTTGCCACTTCAACGGTTTCTCTTGCCGGTGCGGTATTGGCATCAAAATAGCTACTATAAACTTCATTTACAGCACTGAATTGATTCATGTCACTTAAAAATATTGACGTTTTTAAAACATTTTCAAACGTCATTTCAGCTTCTTCTAAGATGGCTTGTAAATTAACCATACACTGTGCTGTTTCTTTTTTAATGTCGCCTTCTACCAATTCACCTGTTTTAGGGTCAACAGGTATTTGACCAGATATAAATAAAGTATCCTTGTGTAACACCGCCTGATTATAAGGCCCTATTGGGGCCGGGGCATTTGAGGTGTTTATTATTTTTTTCATAACGGTATATTTACTATTATCTACGGTTTGGTTGACTTCTGTTTTCCCATTTCAAATCTTTGAGTATTGAACTGCTGATACCAATAAAGAAATACCATTGCCTGTATTGACCAAAAGGCGTCCAGTTAAAACGTAAATCAAAACTTTTTAAGTTTCGCTCAAAGCGCAGTTGCGTAAGTGTAAAACCTTTGTTTTTAAAATCATAACCAGATGAGCCACCCACCTTCCATCGAGGCGATAGTTGTATATTACCCGAAAACATGAGGGTGTGGGTGTTGAAATCATTTTGTCTTGCTGTATTCGAATAATTCACAGCGTATGCCAAATTAAAATTCCACGGTATTTTGGTAGCATACGCAGGATTTTCTATATCTGAATCTCGCACACGATCTCTGTTCTCATTTCTATTATAATCATCAGACCGCCCAAAAAGATCATCATCTCGCCCACCGCTTTGTGCTGTATAATCAAAGGGGTCGGGTTCTTCATCGTCTTCTTCCTGGTTATCTTTATTCTTACCAAACATTTCACTGCTTATTTGATAACTTGTTCTGAGGTATGCATTAGTCATCCTGAAAAAACTACCTCCATTATTCATATTTAAGGTGTTTATTCTACGGTTATTATTATCTAAGGCATAAGGGTCGAGACTGGTACCAAAATCAATCGACATTTTGTTATTTAAAATTCGGGTACCCCCATTGACACGAACAGGACTTAAACGTAAAGAATCTGATTCAAAATTGTAACCAGTTGAAACATTGAAATTACTCAATATGGGTACTTTTTTAGGTTCAAGAATGGTAGAGTCTTTACTGCGTACTTTGGCCTCTAACGTATTAGCCAAAGTAAAATTAAGACTGTTTGATTTATTTAAACTGGGTACCCCGTTTAAGGTGCCCTGAAAACGAGTGTATTGTACTTGCTCACCTGTATCTGAATTGAAGTATTCATCATAAAACTGTTCAAAAGAGGGGGCGTAACCATAACTCAAATTAGGTCTCATTACATGCCGTAAGGCTTGAATTTTTTTATCTTCTCCAAAATTAAAAGTTCCGTAAATTGTGGTTCCTATACTCGCATTGAAATTGTATTTGTTGTACCGATCAAAACCATTTAAGGTGTCAACTTTAACGGTACCTCTTTCAATGCCCTCACCGGCAACAAAACTTCTTTGAAACGTATTTAGAGTCCATACATCCTCATAGGTGCCACCCATACTCACACTGAGAAATTTTGCAACTTTAAAGTTAGTGCTAAGTGGTATGGTATGTCTTGCACCTACCTTAGCATTATCAAACATTCTATCAGTTAAAAAATCTGCATCATTGGTGGTTAATTGATTACGAGCATTCATGTTATACTGTAAGTTGATATTTTGTATGGCTCCTTTTTTGATTCCATCTTTTTTAGCAAAAGGAAAAACACGTTCCATACTTAATTGAAAGGTTGGTAGGGTCATATTGATGTTATCGCTACCACTTGCGGTTGCAGACGCTGATGTTAATTGGCTATGCGTAGCTGCGACACTCATATTAACTGAAGGATAATTAGGAAACGTTTTTGAATAGGATAATGATGATGAGAGGGTGTTATTCAATCGATTCGAATTATTTATTTGATTCAATGAATTCTGATAATATTGGCTACTACCTAGATTGACTGATGCTGAAAAGCGAGAATTTGGGTTTGCCTTTGCATCTTGTGAATGTGACACTTGAAGGTTCCAATTGGTGCTTTGGTTGAAATCACTAAATCCCTGTTGACTGTTAATTAAATTTTCATAGCGAAAATTAAAATTTCCTTGAAAGCGATATCGTTTTGCATAAATTGATTGTGTTCGAAAACCATAGCTTCCGTTGGTATAATAATCCCCCGTAAGGGTAAGATCAACATAGTCACTTATGGGTAAATAATATCCGCCGTTTTGAATAAAATAGCCTCGATTAGGGTCGTTTCCTATTGAAGGCATTAAAAGTCCGGCAGTTTTACCTACCGATAAAGGAAAATAAGCAAAAGGTAGCCCAATGGGGGTAGGTACATCAGCAATGTAAATATTAGAATAGCCTGCAATCATTTTTTTGCCCGGTACAAATTTTGCTTTTCTGACTCGAATATAGTAGTCAGGATTGATGGTGTCTTGAGCGGTAGTAATTTTGGCTTCACTTAAAAAGTACACTGAATCATTTTCTTTTTTGGTAATCTCAGCATAGACCTTCATAGCGTCATTTCCTAATTGCCCTGCGCCAGCTTGTTGTTCAGTTCTTGAATTCCAGATAAGTGCTTTTTGAGTGTCAAAATTAAATCGAATAGAATCAGGAATAACTACACTTTCGGCCTGTTTAAAATAAGGTAATTGCGAATAAGTTCCGGTAGAATCTTTAATTCTACCAGCATAAACTTCATTTTTCACATAATCCATGATAATAACCCCCGCCTTCAATTCTGTATCTTGATAATAAATTTCAGCTTCATTATAGAGGTAAATTTTTTGTTCTTTATCACTAATTCTTATGCTGTCTTTGGCTTTGTATTTTAGTTCGCCTAGCAAAAAAGATTGTTGTGCCTTCGGGTTGTTTTTACTGATAGAGTCAGTCGCAGTGCTATCTCGCTCAATCAAAGTAGGATAGAGAGGAGAAGTAATTGAATCTGATTCTGACTTAATTGTAAGTGGTGTTATACCGCCTTCTTGGGCGAAAACCGACAGGGTGCTAACCAAAAGCAGTAGAAAAAGTAAGTGATGTTTATTTGCTTGCAAGGCTTTAAATCCTATTTTTGTAAAGGTTTGGCACGACTTTAGGAGTTCAAACTTACATATATTTTTTGTTCTCTTTATAGCCTATTACGATAAATTTAACCATTATGAGTCCCCAAAAAACTAAAGAAACTATGCAGAAAAGGTTGATTACTTCAATTAGTCTTTTATTAATTGCATTGTGCACAACTTTTTTTAATCAAATTTATGCCCAGAGTGAAGCCGATGATTTTGTTGTGGTTTTAGATGCAGGTCATGGTGGTCATGATCCAGGAAATCTAGGAAATGGTTATTTAGAAAAAAACATTGCCCTTAATATTGTACTCAAAGTAGGCTCAGTATTAGAGCAAAATCAAGGCTTTAAAGTTATATACACAAGAAAAGACGATACGTTTGTTGATTTGTATGTGCGTGGCGAAATAGCCAACAAAGAAAATGCAGATCTTTTTGTATCAGTACATTGTGACTCACATACCTCAAACGCAAACGGTGCTGGCACCTTTGTTTTAGGGTTACATGCCAACAAACAGAATTTTGAAATTGCTAAGAAAGAAAACCAAGTAATTTATTTAGAAGATAATTATGAATCGCGCTATGCTGATTATGATATTAATTCGCCAGAATCAGTTATTGGATTGACCATTATGCAAGAAGAATTTTTGGATCAAAGTATTGCTCTTGCTAAAAAAATACAAGATCAATTTACAAACAAATTAAAACGTAAAGACCGCGAAGTCAAGCAGGCTGGTTTTATTGTTTTGCATCAAACCTTCATGCCTAGTGTTTTGGTTGAGACAGGTTTTTTAACCAATGATGAAGAGGGCGCTTATTTAAACTCATCAACTGGTCAACAAGAAATGGGTATTGCTATAGCACAAGCCATAAGTAATTATAAAAACGCACTCAGACCAAATACTTCAAGAGCTGATGAAATGATGGCAGCAACACCTGAGCCTTTTGAAGCGACTAAGCAAGAGACCATAGAAACTCCTGAACCTGAGAAGACAGTTGAATCAACTAAGAATACTGAGCAAAAGAAAAGTACCTATGACCCGTACGCTGAAGCAATTAGAAATCGAAAAAAGGAAGAGGTAACGCGCATTGAAGAAGCAGTAGAAACCAAAGAAGCCGTACCCGAGAAACTTGATGAGGCAGTTGTTGTGGAACCTGTGCTAGAACCAGTAGCTGAAAAGAAAGAAGAAGTTGCAGAAGTAGTTGAAGAGGTTGTGAGCAAGCCTGTTGTTAGTGAAGTTAAAGAAATTAAACAGCCCATTGAAGAAGCAAAAAAAGAGAATGTTGTTGTTAAAGAGCCCGTTCAAACCACCACAAGAACACCATCTTCTAACATTATTTTTAAAGTGCAATTAATGGCGAGCACCAAAGAGATAAACATGATAGCTTCAAACTTTAATGGACTCAGTGAACTATCAACAGAAAAATTTAAGATCTATAACCGTTATATGTATGGTAATACAACATCATATAATCATGCTAAAGAGTTAAAGTCAAGGGCTAATGCAAGAGGGTATACATCAGCATATATTGTGGCCTATAAGAATGGTACTCGTATTGATGTAAATGAAGCGATAAAACAAGCTGCTCAATAGTAGTTCCTTCAAATTTTTATTTCTAATTTAGAACTCTAAAACCTAGTATTTGAAACTTTCAAGAGAAATTAAAACCGGATTAATAGTTGTTCTAGGCATTGTTTGCGTGGTTTTCGGCTACAGTTACCTCAAATCTAGCTCACTATTTGATGACGACCTTACCCTATACGCAGTTTACAATAATGTTGGCGGTTTGCAATCAGGCACATCAGTATCTATAAATGGTAAGAATGTTGGTGCTGTAAATTCAGTACGTTTTCTTGATACTCAAGGAAACCTATTGGTCACTTTTACGGTAAATCGTGAGTTGAAGTTTTCTAAAGAAAGTACGGTTGAATTATATGATACAGGTTTAATAGGAGGAAAAGGGTTACGTATAAACCCCATTTTTGGCAAAACTGTATTATCAAATAGAGATACTTTAAAAACATCAATTAAGGCTAGTTTGAGTGAAGTTGCTGATCAAAGATTGTCACCAATTCTCGAAAAGTTTGAATCGGCTTTAACTGATGCTGATTCTGTTTTGTTGAATGTTAATGAGGTATTAGATGTCAATGCAAAACGTGATTTAAGATCATCAATAGCTGATTTAAGTGAGACCATGAATGATGTTAAGGGAATTGCGAGAAAACTCAATGTTCTTCTTAACAAGAACCAAGGGCAGCTAGAAAATTCATTGTCAAATATTGAAAAATTAACGAGTAATTTCGCCAAACTATCAGATTCGTTAAATAACGCTGGTTTAGGTAGTGCCATGGCGTCAATTGAATCTACGTCAAGAAGTTTAGATGCACTTATGGCTCGAATTGAATCAGGTCAAGGTACCCTGGGCAAACTTACTAAAGATGAGAAACTATATAATCATCTAAGTAACGCTTCAAAAGAATTAGATTTATTGTTACAAGATTTTCGTTTGAACCCAAAACGTTATGTGAATGTCTCAGTTTTTGGTAAAAAGCAAAAAGAATATGCGGTACCAGATGAAGACCCGGCTGAAAATATAGAAAACTAAGTAAATGACTTACCTTCCAAATATAATTTTCGCAGTACTCCTACTTTGCGGAATTGGATTTTTCATAAAAAACATTTCGCGTCTTAGAAGAAATATCAATCTCGGAAAAGATGTTGATGTCACTGATAACAAAGCTATTCGCTTTAAAAATATGGCGCGAATAGCCTTGGGTCAATCTAAAATGGTCGTGAGGCCTATTGCTGGTTTTCTACATGTTATTGTTTATGTTGGTTTTATTATCATCAATATTGAGGTTCTTGAAATAATAATCGACGGGCTTTTGGGTACACACCGCATTTTTGCTTCTTTAGGTGGGTTTTATGATGTGCTTATTGGTTCTTTTGAAATTTTAGCTTTTTTAGTCATTGTTGCGGTGGTTGTTTTCTGGATTCGAAGAAACATAATTCGTTTAAAACGTTTTATGAAACCTGAAATGACAGGTTGGCCTAAAACTGATGGTAATCTTATTTTATACATTGAATTGGTGCTAATGTTTTTGTTCTTAACCATGAATGCTGCTGATTATCAGTTGCAGTCAATGGGTGCGGAACATTATACGCAGGCAGGAAGTTTTCCTATAAGTCAATATTTAGCGACGCTTTTTGAAGGCATGTCAGAATCGAGTTTAGTTTTAGTTGAAAGAACCGCTTGGTGGTTGCATATAGTTGGTATTTTGTGCTTCTTGAATTACTTATATTATTCAAAACATTTGCATATTCTGTTGGCATTTCCGAATACGTATTACGGAAATCTTGAGGCCAAAGGAAAGTTCAAAAACAACAAAGCAGTTACTCAAGAAGTAAAGCTAATGATGGATCCCTCAGCAGACCCTTACGCCGCACCGGCTGAAGGGGCCGCGGTTCCTGAAAAGTTTGGCGCTTCAGATGTTACTGATTTAAGTTGGGTGCAGCTCTTAAACGCATATACATGTACCGAGTGTGGTCGATGTACTAGTGAATGCCCTGCAAATCAAACAGGAAAATTGTTATCGCCTAGAAAAATCATGATGGATACTCGTGACCGACTTGAAGAGGTAGGTAAAAATATTGATAAAAATAAAGGTCAATTTGTTGCTGATGGTAAGCAACTCTTAGGCGATTATATTACTAATGAAGAGTTATGGGCATGTACATCATGCAACGCTTGTGTTGAAGCTTGCCCGGTAAGTATTGACCCCTTGTCGATTATTATGGATATGCGTCAGTATTTGGTTATGGAACAATCTTCAGCGCCATCAGATCTTAATAATATGATGGGCAACATTGAAAATAATGGAGCACCATGGCCATTTAATCAAATGGACCGTCTTAATTGGAAACAAGAATTATAAATAAAAGTAGTGTATGCAAACTGAATTAAAAGTACCCACCATGGCTGAATTATCAGCAGCAGGTCAAAAACCAGAGGTTTTATTTTGGGTAGGCTGTGCCGGTAGTTTTGATGATCGAGCAAAAAAAATAACCAAAGCGTTTGTCAAAATATTAAATAAAGCAAAAGTTTCTTTTGCGGTTTTAGGTACTGAAGAAAGTTGCACGGGTGATCCCGCAAAAAGAGCAGGTAATGAATTTTTATTTCAAATGCAGGCTGTAACTAATATAGAAGTGATGAATGCCTATGAAATAAAAAAGGTAGTCACCGCATGTCCGCATTGTTTTAATACGCTAAAAAATGAATATCCTGAATTAGGAGGCAACTATGAAGTAGTTCACCATACCCAATTTTTAAAACAATTATTAGATGAGGGTAAGATAACTATGGAAGGGGGTCAGTTTAAAGGAAAAAGAATCACATTTCATGATCCGTGTTACCTAGGTAGAGCTAATAATGTTTATGAAGCACCACGTGAATTGATTAGAAAGCTTGATGCTGAATTGGTTGAAATGAAGAATTGTAAAAAGAAAGGACTATGTTGTGGTGCTGGCGGTGCTCAAATGTTTAAAGAACCTGAAAATGGTAATAAAGACATTAATATAGAGCGAACAGAACAAGCCATAGAAACTAAACCAGATATCATTGCGGCGGGTTGTCCGTTCTGCAATACCATGATGACTGATGGGGTTAAGAATAAAGAAAAAGAAGGTTCAGTGGCGGTACTCGATATTGCTGAAATGATTGCTTCTGCAGAAGATTTATAAAACTAACTTATTTACAACACATGCTCAGCCCTTTTAAAAGTCTTTCTGAAACCTCAAGAGTTTGGATCTATCAATGCAATAGAAGTTTCTCAGAACTAGAATTAGAAGAACTTAAAAATTCTTTAGATAGTTTTATTACCCAATGGACGGCTCATGGAGCTGATTTAAAAGCGGGTTATGAAATCAGATATAATCGCTTTATCATCTTAGCATTAGACCAATCATTAAACGCAGCCTCAGGATGCTCTATTGATGCATCTGTTCATTTTATTCAGCAATTAGAAAAGAAATATGAAGTTGATTTGTTAGACAAAATGAATGTCTCCTATAAGCAAGGCGAGTATGTTGCCTATAAAGATTTAGCTGATTTTAAAAAGATGGCTAAGCAAAAAGCGGTATCAGGCAATACTATTGTTTTTAATAATTTGGTAACCTCAATAGGCGAATATCAAGAGCATTGGGAAGTTCCGGCTTCAGAAAGCTGGCATAGTCGCTTTATGTAGCCGCACGGTTTTGCAAGCGGTAAAGGCCTTTGTTTATCCTTCAAAACAAACCTTTTATCTAATTTGTATCAGTGAAAGTAGTCTTTGGTTCAAATTTTGGTTTGTACTTATAAAAATGGTGCCAATTGATATTCAGTTTAAATGCAATAAAAAAGTACTGTTTTTAGTTAATGTAGAATACCATTCTTATATGCGAATCAAAATAATATTCCCCCTCATTTTGTTTCTCTCATTGAGCATAAATGCACAATTAGATCCATTAGTTACGCGTGATGCAGAAGCTCAAAAAAATTGGGTAAATCGGCAGTTCGCAAACATGTCTGTAGATGAAAAAATAGGGCAGTTGTTTATGATTAGCGTTGCAGCTAACCAAGACAAATCAACTACGAATAAAATAGGTAATCTCATTAAAAATTATAAAGTAGGGGGCGTCATATTTTCAAAAGGAGGTCCGGTTGGTCAAGTTAAATTGACGAACAAATATCAAAAATCATCTAGAATTCCTTTATTAATTGGGATGGATGCTGAATGGGGTTTAGCCATGCGATTAGATTCAACCTATGCGTTTCCATGGAATATGACTTTGGGAGCAATTCAAGATGATAAAATTGTTGAAAAAGTAGGCGCTAGGATCGGAAAGCATGCCAAGCGTATGGGAGTGCATATCAATTTTGCACCTGATTTAGATATTAATATAAATCCTGAAAACCCAATTATAGGAAACCGTTCTTTTGGCGAAGATCGCGATAATGTTGTTCGAAAAGGAATTGCGTTTACACGTGGCTTAGAAAGTGCTGGTGTACTTTCAAGCGGAAAACATTTTCCGGGTCATGGCGACACGGCAACTGACTCACATCATGCTTTACCCATCTTAAATTTTAGTAAGCAGCGATTAGACAGTATTGAAATGTATCCGTATTCAAAACTTATTGATGCGGGCTTAAGTAGTGTCATGATTGGACATTTAGAGGTACCTGCCTTAGAAATAAAACAAAATTTGCCCTCCTCATTATCAGAGCAAATAGTATCGGGTATTTTAAAAGAACAACTTGGTTTTAAAGGCTTAGTTTTTACTGATGCTCTTAATATGAAAGGGGTAACCCAAGGAAAAGAAAAGGGTCAAGTAGCACTAGAAGCTTTTTTGGCAGGCAATGATATGTTGCTCATGCCTCAAGACTTACCGGCCTCAGTTCAAAAAATTAAGACAGCTCTAGCGTCAGGCACAATATCTGAAGCTCGATTAAGTGAATCAGTCAAAAAGATATTAAAAGCAAAGTATAAAGCAGGCTTGCATAAGTACCGTTCAGTTTCAACCTGGAAACTTCATGATGATTTGAATTCGCTCAAAGATGATTTATTGTATGAAGAGGCGATAGAAAATGCGATTACAGTTGTTAAAAACGATAAAAATACTGTTGGGCTTAGCAGTTTAGAAAATATTAAAATTGCATACGTAAAATTAGGCGAAGATGACCACCAACCTTTTATTCAAGAACTTAAGAAATATGCACAAGTTGATGATTTACAAGCCAAAGACCTTTTATCTTTAAAATGGAAGTTAGAAGGTTACAATGTAGTTATTATAGGGGTTCATAAGAGTAACAAGAGTCCGTGGGCGGGTTATGAATTATCAAAAAAAGATAAAATGTGGTTGCAAGAAATCGCAAAATTTAGAGGGTCAAACGTTATTTTATCGGTTTTTGCAAAACCATATGCCCTATCAAAAATAGCTGGATTAGATAAGGTTGAAGGCATTGTTATGGCGTATCAAAATAGTGAAATGGCACAACAAAAAGCTGCGCAAATTATTTTTGGAGCGATACCCGCAAAAGGTAAATTACCGGTAACTGCACATCAAGATTTTCCTGTAAATACGGGGGTCAATACACCATCATTAAATAGGCTGTCTTATACCATACCAGAACGTGTAGGTATGAGTTCAAAAAAACTAGAACAGGTAGATCGGTTAGTTCAAAAGGGGTTAGATTCTTTGATGTTTCCGGGGGCGCAAATTTTGGTAGCCAGAAGAGGAAAGGTTATATATCATAAGGGTTTTGGTAAGCCAACTTATGATTCTGAAGAAAAAGTGACTACAGAGCATATTTATGACTTGGCCTCAGTAACTAAAATATTGAGTACGTTGCCAATGGTCATGAAAATGGAAGAAGAAGGGCAGATTACCTTGAATAATACCTTTGAAGAATTAATACCTGAATATGCCAATACCGCAATTAAAAATGTTACGGTCTTAAAAGCCTTATCACATTTTGGTCGTTTGCCTGCCTGGATCGCTTTTTATGTTGATACCCTTGATGAAGAACGCAAACCTTCTTCAGAATTTTATCGAACTCAACATCAACCTGGTTTTTCAACACGAGTCACTGACAATTTATATTTAGCAGATGTTTACAAAGACTCCATATATAATCGAATTGGTAGGCAAGATTTGAAATCAAATAGGTATCGGTACAGTGATGTGGCTTATTATGTTTTAAAGAAATACATTGAGGAGTTCAGAAATAGAGGCTTAGACGAACTGACGGCTGAATGGTTGTATAAACCAATAGGAGCCAATACTATGGGTTATAATCCTTTAAATAGGCATGCTGTTGAACAAATTATTCCGTCAGAAGAAGATAATTATTTCAGGTATGGTACTTTACAAGGCGATGTTCACGACATGGGTGCCGCCATGCAGGGCGGCGTTGGTGGTCATGCCGGACTCTTTAGTAATGCCAATGATGTTGCTAAAATTATGCAAATGTATCTGCAAGATGGCAATTACGGAGGCGCACAGTATTTAGATGGAAGGACGATTAAAAAATTTAATAATTGCTATTTCTGCGATAAAAATGTAAGAAGAGGAGTTGGTTTTGATAAGCCGCAGTTAAAAGACAAAGGACCTACCTGTGGTTGCGTATCGCGAAAAAGCTTTGGTCATAGTGGGTATACTGGTACCTATACATGGGCAGATCCAGAAAAAGAAATTGTTTATGTTTTCTTATCTAATCGAACCTATCCTTCAGCACGAAATACATTACTTGTAAAATCAGGACTGCGCACACGTATTCAACGGGCAATTTACAATGCAATTACTGATTAAGGTTTCATCAAACTTGACGTCAGTTCGAGTGATTTTGAGGCACGAAAAATAGTATCGAGAACAACTTAAGTGAATAAGATTCTTCTTCTCGATATAAATTTTTCTCATTTCAATCGAAAAATCCACTCGAAGTGACAAATTTTATCAAAATTCAACTTCTGTTTTTGTAATAAATCACTTTTAAAAACGACTTAATATAAGATTTAAGTACCTTTAAAAATATGAAAATAGCAATAGTTTGTTACCCTACTTTTGGTGGTAGTGGTGTGGTGGCTACAGAGTTAGGGATCGCCTTGGCTGGTCGTGGTCACGAAGTGCATTTTATTACCTACAAGCAACCAGTTCGTTTAGAATTGTTGAACAATAACATTTACTTTCATGAGGTCAATGTACCCGAATATCCTTTATTCAAATACCAACCTTATGAGTTGGCATTGTCAAGTAAATTGGTAGATACAGTAAAATTGCATGGTATCGAATTATTGCATGTTCATTATGCAATTCCGCATGCCTATGCGGGGTACATGGCTAAAAAAATGTTAGCTGAAGAAGGAATCTATATTCCAATGATTACTACCTTACATGGTACAGACATTACCTTGGTGGGTAAACACCCTTTTTACAAACCGGCGGTAACTTTTAGTATTAATAATTCTGATGTGGTAACCTCAGTATCATCGAATTTGCGTGATCGAACTTTAGAGTTTTTTGATGTTAAAAAAGAGATTCAAGTAATCCCAAATTTTATTGACAAAAGTAAGTATGAGAATTCGTATACTGATTGTAAACGCACCCTTTTAGCTGATGAAAATGAAAGAATCATAACGCATATCAGTAATTTTAGAAAGGTAAAACGCATACCTGATATCATTCATATTTTTAATAACGTTCAAAAAGTTATACCGGCAAAACTTCTTATGGTGGGCGAAGGGCCTGAAAAAGAAGGGGCAGAGCAACTTTGCGAAGAATTAGGCATCAGTGATAAGGTAATTTTCTTGGGCAATAGTAATGAGATTGATAGAATTCTTTGTTTCAGTGATTTATTTTTACTTCCTTCAGAGAGTGAGAGTTTTGGTTTAGCAGCTTTAGAGGCGATGATTAATAAGGTGCCTGTGGTTTCAAGTAATGCGGGAGGCATCCCTGAGGTAAATGAACATGGTATTACCGGATTTTTAAGTGATGTTGGCAATGTTGAAGAAATGTCAGCTAATGCAATTAAGATTTTAAGTGATGACGCTGTTCTAGAAAAATTCAAAGAAAACGCCGTTAAATCCGCAGAGAAATTTGATATTTTAAAGGTGCTACCTTTGTATGAAGAAGTATACCAAAGCGCCTACAAAAAAAGTTTAGAACAAAAGTTGAAGGTATGAGAATTGTTATAGTTAGTGTTATACTGTTATGCATAGGCTGCAAAGCTCAAGATAAAGCAGAAGCTCAAAATGAAGCCATGCAAGAAAATCAAGAAGTACTAGTGCCATTTCTACAAGATGAGTATAGTGGGGGCGAGGCTCAAGAAACTATGATTATTAAAGATGCTAAAAGCTTAAAGTCTTTTTTTAGTCAAATTAATAAAACAAGAAAACCAGGAATTGCAGTGCCAGATATTGATTTTGCAAAAAACACGGTTGTTATTTACTGCAGTGGTACTCGAAATGATGGTGGATTACCAGAATTAAAAATGAGTCACGAAAATGATACTGAACTCGTTTTTGAAGCCTCTCATAGGATGCCAGGAAAAAAGGTCTCGTACATTAGTTCGCCATTCAGCCTATATATAATGCCACATACCGACAAGGCAATTGTTTTTACGGCGAATAAAAAATAAATTTCTACGTATTTAGGTAAACCATCTATTTTACTGACCTTTCAAAGAGCTTTATTGAATCTAAATTAAGTTGAATTTAACTTTGTGATAAGTAAGAACCCCAATTTTACCTATCATGAAAGATTTAAGCACCTATTTCGTAGCGTTGTTATGTTTGAGCGCAAGTACACTTTTAGCTCAAAATGAATTACCACGTATTACTTCAAAAGATAGTATTGTAAAAAGTTCTTGGAATATAGGCTTAGGCTATAATATTGTTGACGATTCAGGAGATGCTTCTGGCGATTTATTTAATATAAAGGAACAATGGAATACTACGGCAGCACCTAACCGAATTAATGTGGGGCGTTATTTTAAAAACGGAATTGGTCTTGAAGCAATTGGGGCGTACAATACCTATCAAATTGGAAAAAGAATTGAAGGTAGAATCAATACTGAACAAATAGATTATTTTTCAATTGACACTCGTGTTTCTTATGATTTGAATAGAATATTTGGTGGTAAAGGCTGGTTTGATCCGTACATAGGTGCTGGTTTTGGGTATACTGATGCTAATAATGCAGGCACTACTACTTACAATGCAGTCATAGGCTTTAGAACTTGGATTTCTGACCGTTGGGGATTAGACCTCAACACTTCCGGAAAGTGGCGTACAGCTGATACTGGCACCAATCATATACAACATGCAGCAGGTATTGTGTATCAATTTGGTATTGAAAAAGGACTTTCAAAAAGAAGTTTAGATAAGTTAGCCATAATCAAGGGTATGGAGAGTGAGCGCCAACGCGTTGCTGATTCTATAGCCACAGTTGAAAGAAAAGCTGAAGAAGCGGCTGCTTTAGCAAAAAGATTGGCTGAAGAAAAAGAAGCAGTTCTTTTAGCTCAAGAGGCTCAAGCAAAAATAAATGCCGAAAATAAAATCAAAACTAATTTAGAAAATAAAATAAATAATATTGGTTTTGTAAATTTTGACCTGAATTCATCGTACCTAAATGATGAGTCTATTCAAGTATTAAACAAATTAGTGGTGGTTTTGAAAGATAATGCTGGAGTACACTTAAAAGTATCTTCGCATACTGATTCAAGAGGTAAATCAAGTTACAATAAATGGTTGTCAGACAGGCGTGTAAAACGCACTGTAGATTATCTTATCTCAAAGGGCATTGATGCCATACGCTTAAAGACAGCATCTTTTGGAGAAGAAAATTTACTAAATGAATGTGATGATAATACGTATTGCCCTGAAGAAAAACACCGTATCAATAGACGTTCAGAATTTACTATTATAAAATACTAGTTTAAAGCTGTCAGTTCGAGTAAAATTCGTAAGAATTTTGTATCGAGAACAATCTAAAAGCTAACAGTTATAGTCTTGAATTTAGTTAAGGGAATATACAAGTCTTATAAAATGTTTATCTCTTTGATATTCGAAATATAGTCATGAGGTTGAAATCTACCTTCTTGATATTTATAGGCATTCGAATGAATGTTTAGACCGTTATCAACTAAACAAATGGTTTGCCACCCCATGTCAATAGGCGAAATGAAGTCTTTCTTAAGGTTATCACCAATGTAGTAATTGGTGGTGCAATTAAGTGCTGCTTCTAGTACTAGATAATTGGCCTTATTTGGTTTTTCAGTTCCTATTTCTTCTGAAATAACACAATGGTCAAAATAAGAAGTGATCCCTAAAGCTTCTAATTTATTTCTTTGAGTAATGCTTCTACCATCAGTTAATAAACCAATTTTCCCTTCTTTTTTCTTAATGGTTTCGAGTAATTCTATGACGCCGTCAAAGGGCTTTAACTGTGGATTATGATTGCGGTATTGTTGTAGTAACTGTTCTTTTGAAACGCCGTACTTATTTACGATGTACTCAAATACATCCGTTTTATTGCGATATCGAGAAAACAAATCTGCAAAAAGGGTTTGCCACGAAGTGGGTTCTAATTTTTTAGAAATTTCAGTATAGGCCGATCTTAGAAAATTAACTTCATTATAAAGTGTATCATCAAGATCAAAAACTATAGCGGTGTGTTTATCAACCTTTATATCCATGTACTAGAATTTCGTCGTCATAACGAATCATGAGTAATTCATCTTCCCAAACATCAAAACTTTCAGGTATTGTTTTGTTTAACAAATACTCATCAATGATCCATTTCGGAAAGTTAGCACCAGCGAGATACGATAGGGGGTAACCACCACCAAAACGCGGATTAATCTCTATGGCGTAAACATCTTTTGTATTTTTTTTATTCATAAAAAACTGAAGGGTCAAACAGCCTACAGCTCCATCAATTTTACCTAAGCGTTTAATGATATATTTAACAAGGGCATTATTTGATGTTAAAGCTTTATATACTTCTCCGTCTCTAACTTCTAACCTTTTTCTGGGTACAACGGTTTTTAGCTGGTAATCTTTGCCGTAGTATAAATCACATGTGTATTCTTCATAGATATCATGATCCAGATACTCAAGAAACATCAATTTCTCATTTTGAAAATGATAATCAGTTAAATCTTCTTTTGATTTAATCACATAGGTATCAACACTTCTACTGCCATCATAAGGCTTAATGAAAAGAGGTAGTTTAAAATCTTTTTTAGTGTATTCTTTTGCTACCTTAATTTTTCTTTCAATAAAAAATGTATGTGTTTTTCTTTTGTCTCGGCATATTCTTATTAAGTCCATTGAAGAGATTAAAACGGTTATACCATACTCAGCCAATAAGCCTTTATTTTCAGCGAGTAGTTCTAATTCAGTATCAATGGTGGGTATGATGAGCGTGATCTTTCTTGCTTTGCACGATTTTACTAAAGTGGCAAGGTAATTTGCATGACCAACTCTAGGAACACCAAAAAAACCATCAGCCACATGACAGGCTGCAGAGAGTTCAGGTTCAGAGTCAGCGGCATATACCTTAGACTTTTTGGAGGCATTTTGTAGTTCTTTTTGAAAGGCTCGCACTAAAGAAACTCTTCTACCAGCCGAAGAAATCAAAATGTTCATAGTAAGCTTTAATTTTTAATGGTTATTTGTTTGTATCTAATACTGGTGGGGGAAAAACTATTGTTTGGTTCTTAAATTAGAAAACCCTTAAAGGGCTATAAAATCTAATTAAAGATATCAAATCTAAATAATTCTATTCAAACAAACGTTTAATTCTTAAATGAATAAATAGATAACATGAATTATTCAGATAAAAATACAGTAGGTTCCTAAAATAAACGTAAAAGTTGTTGATTTGTTTTCTTTAGTTCAATAGTTTAAACGAAAAGAGTTTTAGTACTTTAAAATACATCTTTTCATTGTTGATAAGGGGTAACAAAATTTTGTAACTCAAATTATTATAATCTTCTCCAATAAAATTTGTTACTGGATAACTACCCGTTTGTTTGAATTTAGAAATAGTTTTTTTTAACTCATCTTTAGGCAAACCGTTTCTTAAACTTTTGACCAACATAAAAAACACAAAAGAATTTTTTCGAGTTTCAATACGTTGTATACATCGTTCTAGTTCTGGATTTGAATTTCTATGCCCTAATTGTTCTAATTGCTCATTGAATTCAAAAACATTTTTCGCATAGTCACCCACCAATCGCCTTACATGACTGGTATTTTTCTTTCTCATGATAGAGTTGGGGCGCATGAAATATCTATAAAAGTCAAGAGGTAACCAACCAAATTTATTTGCGGCAACTATTAATTTTGCTGTAAAATTTGCATCCTCAACTAACCTACCTTCTGGAAAAATCAATTGCGTTTCTTTTAAAAACGCTAGCCTAATCACATACCACCATGCATTGTTCAAATAGTTGTTATGGGCAATGTAAGTTACACCATCAGTAACTTTCGCATCTTTACTATTTAATTCAGAAGCGTTTTTTGATGCTGTTACGTCAAGCGATGCCGTTTCAATGATGTCAAGCCCTAGCATGTCTAAATCATGTGTCTCTAGGGTGTCTAATACCAGTTTTAAGGTGTTTGTAGCAATATAGTCATCAGAGTCAATGAAGTAAATGTATTTTCCCTTTGCAGCTGAAATACCAGCATTTCTGGCAGCACTCAGTCCGGCATTTTCTTGATGAATAACACGAATAGTATTGTACGTGTTTTTATATAGCTCCGCTATTCTTGCACTTTCATCAGTTGAGCCATCATTGATAATTATGATTTCATAAGTATCAAAAGCAATATTTTGCTTTACTAGGCTCTCAAGGCAATTCGCTAAATATTTTTCAACATTGTATGTTGGTACTACAATACTTAAAAGCATTTTTTAATCGTTTAATCTAAAATTATGGCATGAAACTCATTTAGTGAAGTGCCAATTTTCAGCACTAATTAAGACGATAAATTCCAAATTCATTAATGATTTTGGAACTTAATTTTTTAACCCTGTATCTTTTTAATTTTCGAACAATACTTTTTAAGGTTTCGATGCTCAACCAGTTTCTCGAGTTCAAACTTTTCATTTGATTGCCAGACATATAATGATTTTCTCCGTTCGCCATGCTATAGACGGCTCCCGGAAAGGGTAAGGGTTCTAAAGCAGTACCATCATCAAAACTGGTAGTTTGATGCACATATAACAAGTGCGGCGCTTGTTGAAAAATGTGTTTCATATAGCTGGGTTTCACAATAATACACGTACCGCAAAGCGTATTGAAATTGTCTCTATTTAAAGAAATTATTTTGTCGCCTTCTCTATAAAAGTACCCTTTGTTAATGTACCAACCCACTTTGTTTTTACTTTTATTAGTTTCAATATGTGCTACTACTTTATTCGAAATACAATCATCAGCATCAACCACCATAAAATAATCTGAATTATGGTTTTCTGCATGAGCTACTCCTGCTAGTATTTTATTGCTTTTGTCTTCTTCTTTTAAACCGTCATGTTTTTCTTTAGGTGCGGTTTTCAAAGCGGGTACTGCAAAATCAACATAAATGTATTCAACATTGGGGTGCTCAAAATCAGTTATTGGTTTTTCATGACAAACTACCACCACCTTAAAGTTTTGTGAGGTTTGATTGGTTACTGACTTTAAGGTTCTTTCAAACAACTTAGAAAAATCAGCCCAAGAGCCTGAGACTTTTTCACTTTTTACAGGAATTATAAATGTGACCATTCTTTTTTATTTGGTTCACTGCCTTACACAGTTGTTTAATTATTTTGGTTTTTGCTGCCTTTAAAGACTTCCATTGTAACGTGGGTGTCAGAAGAAATATCTGAACCTTTGAATACCTTTGAAAGGGTCATAAAAAATATTTTTACATCTACCATGAATGAACAATTTTGAACATACCAAATGTCAAATTCAAATTTCTTTTCCCAAGAAATAGCATTACGGCCATTGACTTGTGCCCAACCTGTAATACCAGGTTTCACATCATGTCTTTTACGTTGTTCTTCAGAGTATAAAGGTAAATAAGACACTAACAAAGGTCTCGGACCAATAAGACTCATATCACCTTTTAAAACATTTAATAGCTGCGGTAACTCATCTAGAGAGGTTTTTCTAACAAATTTTCCGAATGAAGTTAAACGTTCAGCATCGGGTAATAAATTACCTTTTGAATCTTTCTTGTCATTCATTGATTTGAATTTTATAATCTTAAATATTTTTTCATGCTGACCAGGTCTTTTTTGAGTAAAAAATGGCTTGCCTTTGTTAGAAATACTCAAGATGATATAGGTCAAAAGAAAAACCGGACTCGCCAATAAAAGAACTAACAAGGCAATCAAAAAATCAAATATTCTTTTAAAAAATGTGATATACATTTTAAATTTATTTTAAACCCATAAAGGGTATCAAACTAGAGTTTTATTAATAGTAATATAAATTATAATTTTTGATATTCTTCGAGCAACGCCTTCCAAATAAATTCTCGCTCAAATCGAGAAGTTATCATCACTCTGGCTTTTGTAGCAAGATTTTTATATTTACTTTCATTTTGATACAGTTCTTGCATTGCATTTAACAATACCGAAACACTCTTTGTTGGAACAATGATACCATTTTCATCATTAGTTATAATTTCATTGCATCCGTTAATATTTGTTACAATAGCTGGTAAACCCATAGCACCAGCCTCCATAACCGCATTAGGAAAACCTTCACGGTAGCTAGGAAAAACTAAAGCCTTAGCAATTGCATAATAAGGACGGACATCTTTTTGGAGTCCTGCTTTAATTATAGAAGGGTGTTGATCAATAATATTTTCTGTAACCTCTTCTAAAGGGTCTAAATGTCTTTCGTACGGACCAACAAGAAGTAATTTTACATTCTGGTAAGCTTTAGAAAACTTATCAAATGCCATTATAAGTTCATTAACACCTTTATCTTTAACTAATCTACCCACAAATATGAAAACAAAATCGTCCTCTTCAATGTTTAAAGATTTTTTAATTTGATTTTGTTTCTCTCGGTCAAATAAACTTGAATCATAATGACTTGTGTCTATACCATTAGAACTGCCATTACCAATTACCTTGAGTTTTGATGACGAAGTAAAATTATTTTCAAGAATAATTTCTTGCAGGCCATAAGAATTCGGGTATATTTTGGTAGCACAGTGATATGTGATTTTCTCGACAAAATTCAATAAAACCCGTTTCGGCCCTTTAACCTCAACTAAAGGAAGTCCTGCTATAGTATGTAATCTGTGCGGAACTCCTGCTAGGTACGCTGCTAACATACCTACAGTTCCTGCTTTAGGTGTATGGGTGTGCACTATATAAGGTTTTTCCTTTCTAAAAACCAGAAACATTTTAAAGGCTGCACTTAAATCTTTGAACAGCGTAATTTTTCTAGTCATTTCAACCGCAATGGTTTTTATACCATCTTCTTTTCCAAATTTTTCTAAATAACCGTCAGAAGATGAAGAAATAGCACTTACGTCATAGAATTTCGACATATATTTTAATTGACCTTTTAATAAACTCGTCAATGAATATGGTATAGTGGTTAAGCGAATAAGTTTTTTCATTTGATCTTATATTTTCACTAAGCTAGCTAATCAGTAGTATTTAAAATTTTATTGTCGAGATGGGCGTGTACCTTTTTCATAAAATGTGCGATACTTCGCTTATCTAAATATTCTTCAAAAATTGATTTATTAATTCCAAAGTCACCTATATTTAAGTGTTTTGAAATTGCATTCGACATAGCTTTTACGTCATTTGTAGGGATTTTTGTGATTTTAGGTAAATCTTCAATTCCTCCTGCACACAGTGTAGATACTATACTCCCATTTTGCGACATCATTTGTAATAAAACATTTGGAAAACCTTCAATTCTGGACGAAACAATACATAGATTGGCATTTTTAAAAATGGGATATACATTTGAAACAAAACCTTGCAATATCACTTTATCATTTAGATTTAATTTTTCAATTAAACTTTCCAAATTTCTTCGCTCGCTACCTTCACCTAATATTAATAGCTTCATTTTTGGGTGTTCATTACTGACAACAGAAAATGCTTCGATTAATACATCGTACCCTTTTTCCCTAATCAACCTACCCGCCGAAACGATATAATTATTTGTCAGTAAAATGTCTGGTTTTGCCGTTTCTTTTTCTCTAATTAAATTTAGATCGACTGGGTTTGGTATTACCTTTATGTTTAGTTTTCTTAGCTTTTTTGGCAAACCATCAAAAAGTTGTTCTTTCATATAATTAGATTGACAAATTAAGAGGTCAATTTTTCCGTACCCTAGATAATATGCTAATTTGTAAATGAAAAGTTTTGTTCCAGAAAAACGGGCGAATATTGAAGTTGATTCTCTAGCAATAAAGTATTTAGTTTTAACCAAGCGTAGTTTTACAAGAATGCCTAAAATAGCATTTATAGATACGTGCGAAGTAAAAGAATAATCGAAATTATTGTTGTGTTTAAGAAAATATCCAACAAGTTTGAATATACTAATTAGCTGAAAGCGACTATTAAGAAAAACTTTGGTTATATTATTAGTAGTGTCATCCCATTGACCACTAAGGGTATTTTTTAAAAATAATACTTGAACATCATTATTTTTGTGGAACTGACCCACCATTTTCAAGTACTGTTCAGCACCCCCAAGTTTATCATTAAGTAATAGGATTAATATTCTCATTATTAGGCTAGGTCAAAGATTAATTAAGGTTATTATTAATGTAATTAGCTATTTGATTACCCACTTGCATATGACCATAACATGACCAATGCTTGTCATGCTCGCCAATCTCCCATTTTTTATCATCTTTAGTTTCTAAAAGAATCATTTTTATATCATGTTTGGCAGTTAGTTCGGTTATTTCTTGATCTATATCAGGATGAAAAGCAAAAATCATATTCTGAAGATTATAATTCTCTGCGCAGTAATTAAATAATTGAGCGTATTGAATACGACGCTGTTTTGATACGGCTTTATCATCTATTTCTATTATTCCTTTATTTTGCTTATTAATGAATATTGGGTATTTTAAATAAAGGTAATATGCCAATTTAAAATTGTATAATATTTTTTTAAGTCCAGGAGATTTTAGTTTGCTTGTAATAATTTTATTGGATTTTGTTGAAAATTGAACTCGATCAGAGTATTTATTGATTTCTGAAATTGTTTCTGTAAAATCATTAGTACTTAAATATAAAATTTGATACTCTGGTTTAATTTCATCCTCAAGCATTTTTGAAATTTCCATGGCTTCGATAAATGTAACACCTGATCTACCAGCTTCGAAAAATGAATATTCGGGTAGTAAAGGTTTTAAAACATTTGCTTGATTACATTCAAAAGGGTTCATCAAATTTTCTATATAAGAGTCACCAATTATTGAAAGAGTAGGTTCATTTGAAGATTCTGCAACACCCAGCCAACCATATTTATTGACACTCCAAGGTTTTTTAGCTTTTGTATAGTATCCTGTTTGCCCGGGTTTGTATCGTTGTATTTTATTTTTATCAATATATCTTTCAGGAATATCTGGAACTAAATGAAAGAAACGAATTACTACTTCGGCCAGGACACCAAGTAGAACTAGAAAGAGAATTGATTTTTTTAAAAATTGTTTCATCAAAGTAAAATCTAAAATTGAAAGTATATAAATGCTTGCTCTTTACCGCCTAAACTTACTATTGAAAAGAGAATTGCATAGTAAAATAACCACCTAAGTATTCTTGGCCATTTTGTCACAAAATCTGAAATTGCGAATTCATCTCTTCGACCAAGCCATTCAATTACTAAAAAGACTGCTATAAGTAATAGCGTAACCATGGGATTACCCATACTATCAAATTCTGGTATACTGAAAATTGAAAAAGAAAAGATTTCAGAAATATACGAGAAAGCATGTGAAACATTATCAGCTCTAAAAAATACCCAGGCAATTACAGTGAGAAAGAAGGTAGATACCATTTGAAAGGTTTCTTTAATATTCGGAAAAAAACCTCCTTGCGCTACAATATCAAGATTACTTCTATTATTTGATGTTAACAGTAAGGGTAAAAAGTAGATTGCATTTAATGCGCCCCAAATTATAAAGGTCCAATTTGCGCCATGCCAAAATCCACTCACTATAAAAATGATAAAAGTATTTCGAATTTTCATTGAAGTTCCTCCTCTACTTCCACCTAGAGGAATGTATAAGTAATCTCTAAACCAGGTTGAAAGAGAAATATGCCAGCGTCTCCAAAATTCAGCTATATCTCTGGAGAAATAAGGAAAATTAAAATTCTTCATTAAATCAAAACCAAATAAACGAGAAGTGCCAATTGCAATATCAGAGTACCCTGAAAAATCACCATAAATTTGAAATGAGAAAAATACTGCTCCTAAGAGTAAAGAACTTCCTGAATAATCATTGCTATTGTTGAAAATTTCATTTGCAAATTGTGCACAATTATCTGCTATGACAACTTTTTTGAACAGCCCCCATAAAATTTGCCTTAATCCGTTTACGGCCTTTGTGGAATCAAATTTGCGTTTCGAGTAAAATTGAGGGAGTAGGTGGGTAGCCCTTTCGATAGGACCTGCCACTAGCTGTGGAAAAAAGCTAACAAAAGCAGAAAATGCTATAAAATCTTTAGTTGGTTTTAGTTTTCGCCTATAAACATCAATGGTATAGCTTAAGGTTTGAAACGTATAAAAACTAATACCAACTGGCAGTATAATGTTTAGTGAATTAGCCTTAATATCATTGCCAAAGAAAGAGAATGCAGTTAAAAAATTATCTAAGAAAAAGTTATAATATTTGAAGAATCCTAAAAAGCCAAGATTTACAATAATACTTACCCATAATAAATATTTTCTTTTAGATGCCTTTTCAGTGTCTTGTAATTTTCTACCTATAAAATAATCGACAACTGAACTAAAAAGAATTAGTGATAAAAAACGCCAATCCCACCACCCATAAAAAAGATAACTTGATGCTACAAGTAATACATTTTGAAGCTTAAGGCTTTTGTTAAAAACGAACCAGTAAAGTAAAAATACTGTGGGTAAAAAAAGCGCAAAATCGATGGAATTAAAAAGCATAGGACATAAATTTCATCTTGGTTTAACTGGTAAATAGTTGAAAATTTTAAACTAGCAACCTAAAACTTAAAATTTAATAAAGTTTGAGAGCAATTATCAAACAAAATATTTCACTACTAACAACAACGAAAATTACCTGTATTATTGTCAAAATTTACTAAAATAGTTGAATTTTAAATCAATACAATATCACAATTGGTAATGACTTACATCATGATATTTTAATTTTTTAAAAATTTCACAAGGCTTTTTTCGTAAATAGTGTAGTTAAAACTTTTTTCAGAAGTTTCTGTTAAATTTTCTATCATTTTTTCATTGAATTCATCATAATTTGAAATTATGTGAACCAGCATGTTTCTCATACTTTGATTATCATTTGGTGGAACAATAAAACCATTTATCATATTTTTAATAAACAAGGCATTATCGCTTATATCAGTTACCAAAATTATTTTTTTATGATTTAAATAGTCAGATAGTTTTGTAGAAAAGCCAAAATTGTTTTGTTTGGTAAAACCTCTCGGAATAACAAGTAAATCTTGCTGTGACAAAAAATTAGATAATTCTATATTACTTAAATTGCCATAATATTTTAAATAACTTTTCTCTTTGATTTTATCTGACAATTCTGTTTTATATTCCTTGGCTATATTGCCACAGAGGTTGAAACTTATTTTATGTCCCTCATTAATAATACTATCCAGCACCTCAATAAAATCCCTTAAGTTTTCCTTACTTGGAGCAATTGAACCTGAAAAGCCAATATTAAATCTATTTGACGTTTTATACGTTTTTGTAGTTTTTTGAAATGGTAATTGAGAATCGGTTAGAATAGGTATTCTTAACGTATTCTTGTTATATTTCCTTCCATATTTTTCAATATTTGTAGAAATACATACTAGTCCATCGAAAAAGTAAAGCAATGGTTCAATTAGGGTAAATGCTGATATAAAAGAAATTTTCTTAATTGAATACTTTATTTTTTTGAAACTAATTTTTGAATGAAATGAGGATGAATATTTTCTAATTTCATTGAATTCAATGTAAACAGAATTTCCTAAAAAAAATTTTAAATATAGAATTGAAAAGATCTCAAGAAAAAGTAATGGATACGGATAAAGAAGAAAAGTTTTTTTGCCCTTTCTATGCTTAGAAAAAGAATACATTTTACTTAAAAAAACTAAACTATTTATTGGACCAGAAATAATATTGACATTCGTTTGAATAAATATATTGTTATGTATTTCAGTAAAATTTTTTTGAAGTATTTTATTATTACTGCAACTCAGAATATATACTGAGTCAATTTCGTTTGCTAGGGCCTTCGCATAATATAGCATTCTTGTTTGCGACGCACTTTTTTTAGAAAAATCAATATTACTGTAAATATAATAGGTGTGCGAAGCCATAGAAATTAACTATTTTTTGACCAAACTACGCGATTGATATAATCAACGTATGATAAGATAATACGTACTACTTTCTCACTGACATTAGGCATTGAATAATCAGCTACTTGTCTGAAGTTACGCTCTGGGTTTCTTTTTTGCACTTCTAAGGCAGCTAATGCTTGCATGATTCTTTCAGGGTTCATACCCGTCATCATTACAGAAGCTTCTTCCATTGCTTCTGGGCGTTCGTGAGCCTCACGAATGTTTAGTGCTCTAAAATTCAAGATTGATGACTCTTCTGAAATGGTACCACTATCTGATAAAACAGCAAAAGAATTGTATTGTAATGCATTGTAATCAGTAAAACCTAAAGGTTTTAAAAACTGAATGTTTTTATGCGTTTTCATTTGCTTCGCATTCAACATATTTCGTGTTCTAGGATGTGTTGAAACAATCACAGGAAAATCATATTTCTCTGCAATTTGATTCAAAGAAGTAATTAAGCCCTCAAAGTTCTTTTCACTACTTATATTTTCTTCACGATGCGAAGAAACAACAAAGTATTTCTCTTTTTCAAGCTTCAATTTTTTGAGAACCTCAGATTTTTCAATTTTAGGAATAAATTGTTGCAGCACCTCAAACATGGGGCTACCTGTCTTAATGATTCGATCTGCTGGCAAACCTTCTCTTAAAAGATATTCTCTTGCGATATCACTATAGGTTAAGTTGACATCAGCCACATGATCTACAATTTTACGATTGGTTTCTTCAGGTACACGTTGGTCAAAACAACGGTTACCTGCTTCCATATGAAATACCGGAATTTTTCTTTTCTTCGCGGGTATGGCACACAAACAAGAGTTCGTGTCACCCAGTACTAAAAATGCATCTGGATTAATTTTTTCTAAAAGAGGATCTATACTGATTAAAATCTTACCCACCGTCTCGGTGGCATTTTTACCTGCGGCATTTAAGAAATGATCAGGTTTACGAATACCTAAATCTTCAAAAAAGATTTCATTGAGTTCATAATCATAATTTTGACCAGTATGAACTAAAGTGTGTTCAATGGCTTGATTTGCATCTAGTGCATTTAAAACACATGCCAATCTAATAATTTCAGGTCTCGTGCCTACTACGGTTAGTACTTTTAGTTTTTTCAATGGTCCAATTTTAATGGTTAATTTTTAATCGTATTTGTTAAACGTTAATAGTTATTGGTTAATTGTTAAGCGATATTGGTTATTTGTTTCATGTTCGGTATTGGGTCTAAAACTTATATACTGATTAACTCTTTGGGCTATGCACTTTACGCTTTAAGCCATTCGCTATAGTTTAAACGTTATTGGTTAATAGGTCTTAAACTAATAAACTCATCAACTAATAAACTCTTTTTTTTCGATTCTAGTTCAACACTTCGACTCCGCTCAGTGTGACAGTTTTAAATTTATTAGTATTCTAATTTTAGGTTTCTAGTTTCAAGTTATTAATTTTTAACACTTAACACTTAACACTTAACACTTAACACCTTACATCATACATCTTCAAAATAAGTGTCAGCATCTTCAGGGTTATACGGTTCGTTGATCCAAAACAAAGTGATTAGCTCTTCATCGCCTACGTTTTTAATGTTATGCGTATACCATATGGGCATATCAACATAAGCTGGTTCATTGCCATCAAGAAAATAATCAATGACTTCATTGGTGCCAATTTTACGCAATTGAATACGTGCTTTACCACTAATCACTGCAAAGCGTTCTGCTTTTCTTGTGTGAAAGTGATTACCTCTTGTAATGCCAGGCACTGTGGTAGAAAATGAAAATTGTCCGCTAGTTTGCGTTCGGGCTATTTCAACAAAACTACCTCTTGGATCGGTATGCTTTGTAAATTTAACAGGGTAGTGTTCTTGGGGTACATAACATCTAAAAGTGTTAAACAAGGCCTTTTCAAAGGGGTCGTCTAAACTAGGAAAGATGCCATTACCCATATAATCTTTTTTATATCGGTTTAGCAAGGCTAAAATTCGCGAAACTTTTTGAGTACTTGTGGGTTCAATGTTTACTTCAAAACTATGTTGCCCTACTTTTTTGGTTTGATTGGTGTTTTTTATAGCTGCAACAAAAACCTGCACTAATTCATTAATATAGATAAGTCCAACCTCGCCATCATTAAGTATGGTCGGCTCTTCATTATGAGCGACCTTATGGCAAAAGGTGGCCACTACTGAATTGTAATTAGGTTTACCAAACGGACCAAATACATTAGGTACTGTAAGTGAAGTAAATTTAGCGTGATGTGTATCAGCCCATGCTATAAACTTTTCTTTGCCTTCTTTTTTAGATTTTCCGTAAAGGTTGTCACGATTTTCTTGAGACGAAGAAGAAAAGATAATATGCGGTTTTGATTGGGTATTCACACATGCAGCAATGAGTTTATCAACCAAGCCCAAATTAGTTTGGTAAATAACGTTTGCATCTTCATGACGGTTCATAGCTGCTAAATGAACTATGGTATCGCATTTTGATACAAAACTTTCTAAAGCCGCTGTATTTTCAAAAAATGAACGTTCAAAAGGGATTAATTCAACACCTTCATCTAGTGATAAAGTGGTGTATAAATGATAGCCCATAAAACCTGCCTGACCTGTAATTCCTACTCTAATCATTATTTAATTTTTCATTAGTACAAAGTCCTAAGTCCAAAGTTTTTGCTTTTTTCGTCTTGGCTCTATTTTCTTTTCTCTAATTTATAACACTTAACACTTAACACTTAATCCCACTTCACATCAAAATAGTCTGTATCATATCGATAATCATCATCTTTTGATTGGTCTAAATCAAAATTTGAAAACACCATCAATTTTGAATCTACTTGATTGGCTTTAAAGCCTGTGGCATAGCCACCTGAAATTTCTAAAACTGCAGCCCGATTCGCTGAAAGTTCAAAACGTTCTGCTACTAAGGATGTAGATGGATGCTCAAAATCATCTATTTTGATCAGATTCACTATAAAGCTTCCTGCCGTACAGTAAAACCACTTTTTTTCTTGCTGATGCCCTTGCCAGGCACGAATGATATCGGTATTGGCGGGATGTATTTCATAAAATCGTACAATGTCATCCATAGAGAAATCATTGAGAAAATTCAATTTTCCGCGTTCATCTTTGAATGATTTTCCTTCAATGAGCTTATGATACACCATTAATTTGTTTTAATAAAACTTGTCTCTTCGAGTGAATTTATCGAATACAATGAGAAAAATTTGCCTGCCCAAGTCTGGCTGGTATCGAGAAGTAGCACTTTAAATAGTTCTCGATACAAAATTCTGTCGAATTTCACTCGAACTGACATCACGCTAAATAAATGGATTTCGATACTATTATTCATACCCTAAAATTACTCTGATTCGTTCTGAATTTAATTCAGGATCAGTCTAGATTCTCCTTAATGTAATCAAGGCCTAAAAGCGTTTGCTTCAATTCATCATGGCTTAACTGAGTGGTATTGTGCGAATGATAATCTTCAATCTTGCTGATATCTGTTTCTCCTTCTGAGAAATATCTGCTGTAATTCAAATCTCTATTATCAGCCGGAATTCTATAAAATTCGCCCATATCTTCTGCCTTTTGCATTTCTTCTCGAGTACAAAGGGTTTCGTATAATTTTTCTCCGTGACGTGTACCAATAACTTTGATTTCATTATCAGCCTTGTAAATATCTTTTACAGCTTCAGCTAAATCACCAATAGTACTTGCCGGTGCTTTGTTGACAAATAAATCGCCTTGGTTTCCATTTTTAAAAGCAAAAAGTACCAAATCAACCGCATCTTCTAAAGACATTAAAAAACGTGTCATGTTTGGATCAGTAACCGTAAGCGGTGTTTTTTCTTTAATTTGTTTTACAAATAACGGAATCACAGAACCTCTTGATGCCATCACATTACCATAACGTGTTAAACATACAATGGTCTTGTCTTCAGGTATATTTCGTGAAGCGGCAACGGCCACTTTTTCCATCAAGGCCTTGCTAATACCCATGGCATTAATTGGGTAGGCTGCTTTATCAGTACTTAAACAAATAATGCGTTTTACCTTATTGGCTACAGCCGCATCAATTGTATTTTGGGTGCCAAAGACATTGGTCTTGGCTGCTTCAATCGGAAAAAATTCACAAGAAGGTACTTGCTTCAAAGCCGCAGCGTGAAAAACATAATCAACACCTTGCATGGCTCTAGATATGCTGTTAATATCACGTACATCGCCAATATAAAATTTGATTTTTTCGTTTTTCAAACTATTACGCATATCATCTTGCTTTTTTTCATCACGTGAAAAAATGCGAATTTCTTTGATATCTGTTTCTAAAAAACGGTTTAATACGGCGTTACCAAAAGAACCAGTACCACCAGTAATAAGTAGTGTTTTATTTTTAAACATTAAAAGTTGGTTTACGTTGTTTTAAATCTTTGAGATAGCCTACTATCTTTACTTAATGTACAGAAGCTATTTTTTATCTCAATAGTTAAACAGATTTAGTTCAAAAATATTGGGTGCAAGGTAAAAAAAAGCATCAATATTTTTATTAATGCAGTTTAGCACGAAATACCCTACTATTTTTTAACTTTAAACTAAAACAATAATTTTGATCATAAAATAATCGGATTAGAATTAATGATAGCATAAATTTTTTGAAGAGATTTCCATAAAATTAATAGATAAAAAAATACTAAAGTATAATGTTATTAGTTAGTTACTAATGGTTAATTGACTAAAATCAGAGTGTATTTTTTAATTTAACCCTACTTCAAATT
The DNA here is from genome assembly GCA_937929935.1 of uncultured Flavobacteriaceae bacterium. Taxonomy (GTDB): domain Bacteria; phylum Bacteroidota; class Bacteroidia; order Flavobacteriales; family Flavobacteriaceae; genus Maribacter_C. Next base: position 116,105 of record CALFUL010000017.1, read on the forward strand.
AATAATAGCAACAAATAGTATTTTAAGATGCTTTTTAATTCAATTGAATTTTCAGTTTTTTTTTTAATTGTTTTTATACTTTATTGGGGGATTAACAGAAATTTAAAAGTGCAAAATATTTTGCTTTTAATTTCTAGTTATATTTTCTATGGCTGGTGGGATTGGCGATTTCTTTCTTTAATTATTTTAAGTTCAATTATTGATTTTACAGCTGGAGCAAAAATTCATGCAGCTACCCATCAAAAAGACAGAAAGGCATGGTTGATGGTCAGTTTGATTGCCAATTTGGGGTTTCTTTCGATTTTCAAATACTATAATTTTTTTGTAGAATCTTTTTCTGATATGATGAACCTCTTTGGTTGGCAACCCAATGATTTGACCTTAAATATTATTTTACCTGTAGGTATTAGTTTTTACACTTTTCAAACACTTAGTTATACCCTTGATATTTATAGAAAAGAGTTTGAGCCTACCAAAAGTATTATTTCATTCTTTACCTACATTGCCTTTTTTCCGCAATTAGTAGCAGGGCCTATTGAACGAGCCGCTAATCTTTTACCTCAAATTGAAAAGAAACGTATTTTTAATAAAGAATGGTTCAATGCTGGGATTGTTCAAATATTAACCGGCTTATTTAGAAAAATTGTAATTGCTGATACTTTAGGTATTTATGTTGATTCAGTGTATCAAAATCTTGAAGTTCATAATTCTAGTACCATTGCTTTGGCTACTTTCTTTTACGCATTTCAAATTTATTATGACTTTTCTGGTTACTCAGATATTGCAATAGGTACGGCCAAATTGCTTGGGTTTAAATTCCATCAGAATTTTAACTTACCCTATTTTTCTAAATCATTAACGGAATTTTGGCGAAAATGGCATATGTCATTATCCTTTTGGTTGCGTGATTATTTATATATCTCATTAGGAGGAAATCGAAAAGGTATTAAAATCACGTATAGAAATTTATTACTAACAATGCTGCTTGGGGGTTTATGGCATGGTAGTTCTTTTAATTTTATAATTTGGGGGGGTATTCATGGTGTAGTTTTAAGTATTGAAAAGTATTTAAATTCAGAAAAATACATGGCCAAAATAAGAGGGTTTGCACCTTTGGGTTATGTGATTACCTTTTTTGTGGTGCTCATTGCATGGATATTTTTCAGGGCTCCAAGCTTGGAATCAGCTTTATATGCAGTTCGCGAGATATTTGCCTTTGATTTTAATATGCCGTTTATTGGTGACATTAACGTTTTGGTAAATTCTTTTTTACTTTTAGCATTAGGAATTAGTTTTGATTTGTTTTTATTCAAGAAAAAAAAGGCCCTCGAACATTTAGGCAAAACTTTCAAACCTCTTGAAATTGTTCTTTTTTCAACGGTATTAGTTCTAATAATCTCACTTTTTTATTCTACCTCTAACAACTTTATTTATTTTCAATTTTAAATTATGACTAAAGAATCGTTTTTGTATGTTCTCAAAGTTATCGGGTTATTTTTAATCATTTCATTTGTCGCAGATAAGCTAGTTTTTTATGCGCTTAATACGGTCAGTGATAAGGTGCTGACCGGTCAAAGTATGGGTAAACTCAATCAATATTTAAAAGAGAAAGATGAATTAGATTTCGTTATTTACGGTAGTTCTAGAGCCAATCACAATATTGACCCTGCAGTTATGGGTGAAAATGGTTATAATATGGGTATGGATGGCTCTAAACTAGCTTACGCCGCTACCCTAATCAAAACTCTTCCGCTTGGTAAAAAACAAACTATTTTACTTCATATTGATCCTCAAAACTTTTTTTCGACATATTATGAAGGCAAGGATATCAAGGTTTTAAAAACAAAGTATAATCGCAATGATATCATTACTTCTCAAATTGATGCGTTAAATCAAAACAATAGTTTGCAAAATTTTTACTGGACTTTAAATTATAACGGTATGCTTTTGGGAATTCTAAAAAATTACTTTAAGCCTAATTATAATTATCAAAACTATTCGGGTTTTGACCCAATTTATGTTTCAGAAAATCAACAAGAAATTTTTAAAAAAATATTAGAACAGAATGAAATTGAGTCATGTGATAAAGTCTTGAAATCAAATGAAATTTATAACAAACTACTTGACGAAATAGTTGTTTTTTGTGAAGAAAATAATAAATCATTGTTTGCTTTTACTTCACCTGTTTTAAATAATAAGTGTAAAGAAGATAACGAATTGTTACTTCAGATTCTAAATAAAAAGGGAATTACTTATATAGATTATTCTGATGTTTTTGCAACAGATTCTTCATTCGAGTATTGGAAAGACAAAACCCACCTATCAAATATTGGGGCAGAACAATTTACTGAAATAATTAAAAGAGACATTGATTTTTAAAGTAATTCTAATTTTTTAATTTAGCCTCTTTTCTTATGTGTATTCTATAATAATAATACATCGCAATAAGATAAGAACAACTAGCAACAATTTTAGTCACAATGGCACCCGTAATGTCAAAATATTTAATCAAAAAAGTGTATCCTAAAACGTTAATTATTCCTACAAGGTATGCAGCATTTCTCAATGATTTGCCCTGACCTTTTGCCCCTAGAAAACGATTAATTAGATCACCAAAACCGTGAAATATAAAACCCAAAATTAAAAATTTAGATATATCCACTACAGGTAAATATTCTGAACTATAAAAAGTTGTAACCACTTTTTCAATAAAAATATAAAATATAACAAGTGCTAAAATTGTTCCTGCTACACTTAATTGAATAACCTTTTTAGGAATGGTATTTATATCAACAAATTTTTTGAAATAAATGGTGCCTAGAACAGAAGGCACTGTCAATAAAGGACTACAGACTGTTAAGCTTAACATAAAAAAACCAACTTGCGTATTTTCTAAATAATAAGAAATACTTAATCCTGCGATATGTGTAGTTGCAACACCAGCCAAACTTCCATAATAAATTGGTTTACCATTGAAACTATTCTCTTCTAAAAGTTCTTTAAATAATTGTTTTTTGATATTAAATTTTGGCTTCTGTAAGAATATTGAAATTGTTAAAAATATAAACTGAATCCCGTAGTAAAGTAGTAATACAGAGTCCAAGTCTAAAGGTTGAACACTATTGTAATAATAAGAGACTACGAGATAACATGTAAAAGGTAGTACACCTAAAATTGCCAATAAATATATTTTATGTAAACCTTTTAAAATTTGTATCAAGGCTAAATTGCCTATTAACACCATTACAATGAACAGACTCCTTCTAATGTTTTTATCTAAATTATTTTCAAAAAAGTAAGGTTCGAAATACGAAAAAATTAAAAAGATGACAAGGCCAATGGCCGAGGTAATCATAAAAATAATAACAAAAAGGCCCACCAAACGCCTTTCTTTATCTGGGTTTTTATTTATAGCAACAAGTCTTGTTAACGAAATAAATAACCCAACAGAAACTATGCTGGCAATGAATCTCGCAACGGTTTCTATAAACTTGAAATCGCCGAATTTCTCAGCACCTAAAACTCTTGAATTAAAAATACTTACCAAAAAACCTAAAACAACGCCAACTAAACTTGAGCCGTACATTGCAATAATTTTTTTTTGAGATGTCGAAAGCATTAATTAATTCTATTAGAGTACTTGTAATGCAAACGACCTAAAATCACACATATTACAAAAAAGAATAAATCTATTTTTACTGTTGAATAAATTGCTAAGCCTAGCAAGGCTAATGACCATAAAATAAGTACAAAACATTCAACTTTAGTTTCATAGGTCAATTTTTTCAGAAACATTAATTTAAGAGGAATTAATGTGGTTAAATAAAAAAAACAAATCAGAGGTATCAAACCACCCCACCAAAATATATAAAGCCATTGGTTATCAACGGCACTTGATTCATCTAATCCAAATCCGTAGGTAGCAAAATGACCTTTGCCTGTAATAAGTTCAAAAAAGTCTAATTGACTAATAAATACTTTGAGTTGCCCCGTTCTAGTGTCATTGGTTCCTCTATTTATCAGGAGTTCAAGGGCATTGCCGAGCATTTCAGTATTTAAAACCAAATATGCCATGCCCAACGAAGCAACTACAATCATTAAAGAATAAACTGCCTTTTTCTCGGTATGATAAAAATCAAATACTAGGGTTAAGAAATACATAATCAAAAAAGACCTTGTTTGTGTAATTAACGCAAGTATGATACCCATACCAATAGCTAAAAGTCTTAACCATATTAACTTTTTATTACCTTTTAGGATTAAGAAGACATAGGGTGCTATCCAGACCATGTTAGTAGCGTAAATTCTATATTTACTTAAAGATTCGCCTCGCCAACGACCAACGCCATAATCAACTAAATTATATAAAGTTAGCAAGGCGATAATAACTATACAGAGAAAAGTAAATTTTTTAAATTTGACAAATATTTTCTCATTATAACTTACAAAAATCAACCCCATACAGAACCAAGTTCCAATGCCTCTTGTACTCATAAGTTCAGAAAAATTGTCTAAACTAGCACCACTTATGAAATAATTTAGTGAGATTGTAATTATAAGAGTATAAAATGCAAATTGTATTGAATAATGATATTTTGATTTAGCAATAAATAAAGAAAGAAAAACGGCTAGAAAGGTCGATATAACAGCAAAAATCCTAATAAATCCTGCTGCACCCAATGATGCAACGCTTCCATCTATTGAATAGAATAGTCTTTCTTGAGCAAAATATACAAAGCCCAAACTGAGTAGTAATCCACAAAAGAAGAAAAAGGAAATTAAATTTTCAATTCTTTTTAAGTCTTTCAATATTGAATTTTGATTTCGTTGAACATTTCAATTTTCAGCCTACGCTATACTATCTTTCAAAAGTAGTTAATAAATAGAATTATTAATAGCGAAAATCTAATTATCAAGAATCTCAATATTCAACAAGATTATTAAATCTTCAAATCAAAGAACTTTAATTCCCAATCATGACTAATGAAAATTATTTGATTTATAGTTTAATTTTCTATAATTAGAAGTGATACCGAAGCTGAATTTGTATTGGCTAATTTGTCGAGGTTATCTTCAAAACGAATTCCTTGAGGAGAACGAACTTTTATTTCCCCGGTCATATTTCTAAGGTTCCAATTATCGTGACTTGGGCCAAATAATTCTAAAGAAGCATCAATACCGTCATAATCAATCAATACGTTTTCAAAATGATATCCACCCATATTTGCAAATGAAACATTGCCATAACCCAATATGCCAATATGTATGGCTGCTAAGTTACTACCTGTACTAACATTTTTTATTACTGTATTTTTAAA